>JAJRVQ010000063.1 GCA_024277255.1 Acidobacteriota bacterium
GTCCAAGCACTCGAGCAAGCCATTCGTGGATACCTCGACCAGCACAACCAAGACCCAACTCCGTTCAAGTGGACAGCCGACGCTGACCTTATTCTTGAAAGAACCTCAAATATCGCGCGAACTTGTCAATCAGGACACTAGCAGCCCGTGGTGAAACTCATCCTGGTTCCAAACGGGTCTTTGGCCGCGACTCCGCGTTGGAAAATCCTCAACGAACCTCGGGTTCGCCTGCGGTTTTCCACCTTGATTCGCGACCAAATCCCTCGTTCTCACCGACGGATGACTTTCACCACGGACTGCTAGCCCCCGCCGCGAGTCTCGACATCGATCTAGGCGCTAGCCAGCGATGAACCCCACAATACAACTCGACCCAAATCATGCGAAAAGAATTGCCCAGTCTCTACGCGCAAAGAGGTCCATATCTCCTCGCTTGTGGTGCCTTGCGCGTAGAGCCTAAACGCGGATTCGTAGTATTACAACCCTTGCCCTGAGAACCTTTCGGAAAGATTTCTTCCCGACACAGAGAACTATTGCTAGATTCCAAGCGTGCAGAAAGACAACGAACTAGGCCAGGCGATTGCTCTCCTGCGCGGTACCCGCTCCCAAGTAGAGGTTTCGCGAAAGGGAAGAATCTCCTCAGCAGCATGGAATCTGTATGAGAAAGGGCACCGCAAGCCAACCGCGGCGAACCTTCAGAAGATCTTGACGGGGCTTGGGTGTAGCCGGCTACAGTTCGAAGAAGTGAGATGGCAACTGATCCACCAACGACTTGTCAGCGAAGAAACGGCCAAGGAACTGAGCAGCTATACCGAACGCACTCGAACGACATCGCTCACAGCGCACAGAACCGAGGAAGAAGAGGTGCGTCGCGAGTTTCGGAGACTCCTGGCGAGATTGGCACCGCTGATCGAAGAGTTGATCATCCTGGCCACAACGAAAAGAGGGTAGTCGGCACAATTCCGCCATCGGCCACCTAGGCACGAACTCCCGCCTTGCCTACGCGAGAAACCGCCCATTTCCTACAGACGAACGTGAAAGAAGCACGCGAAAATTGTCCCACTCTTTGGCTTGCGCCGCACCATAAGCACAGAGAGATGTCAATAATAGAGAGCAATGCCTCAATCAGGATCGATGATTGCCAGGAGACGCTCTCCGCTCCACGAAAGGAGATTGCTCATGCAGCCAAAGAATGCTCTTGGCTTGTTCCTCTTCTCACTCGTGATCCTCGGACTTGCCGTTGGAACCGCGCTGACCCCAGTTCCAGCCCAAGCCGCGCAATTCGCTGCCGGAGATTACGATGACGGGATCTGCTCTTGCCCCGTGACCTTCGGTGATTGCGTCTGCAAGATCGTCCGCTGACACTCTTGATTGTCAACTAGAGGCCCGGCCGGAAACCCCTGTAGGTCGCGCGCCAGGGGGTTACGGGCCGGGACACTAGCCTCAAGAGACAACAGTCACCCCAAAGGACCATCCTTAGTATGCTCGGCGCACGAGATCAGGAAGAACTATCGAAGGGATTTCTATTCACCCGTCGACTGGGGTTTGCTCATGCGACCCAAGGGAACTGTCGGCGCATTCCTCGTCTCGCTGGTGCTCCTTGGGCTGGCACTAGCCACCACTTTCGCCCCTGCGCCAGTGCAAGCTCGCACCTACATCTACCAAGCCGGCATTCGTCCCGACGGTGTCCGCGAGTGCCCCGTCACGTCCGGCACTGGCCTATGAGGTTTGCCCGATGATTGGCCGCAACCAACTTGCCTCCAAGGAACACCCTACAGTGCGCAGAACCAGCCGGCTTCCAATCACCAACTCTCTGTATGCCTTAGCTTTCTTGGTTCTAGCCTTGACGAGTCCATTGGGCGCAGTCGCCGTGAAACTGAATCCGGTGGGTAGCGTCAAGCTGGCCAAGGAAGCCGGCCAGATTGACTCCGTGGTGGAAGGGCAAGCTGGCACCCTCTTGGTGCGCGACTATAGTTGGCGAACCCACGAGAGCCACCAGAGGCTAGAGGTCTACGAAGAAGCATCTGGAAAACAGCTACGTACGATTGGGCGTGCGGGGCGCCAGCCGGGTCGTTTTGTACGGCTGAAGGATGTCTGGGTCACACATGACGGCGCGGTCTGGATCGCAGACTTGATCGGCCGCCTCCTTCACTTCTCGCCGAGCGGAGAGTTGCGCCACACAAGACTGATTGAGAACCCCGGATACCGGGTTAAGGCGATCGTCGTCGATGAGAAACACGGTGCGCTCTATTTGGCGGGCTGCCTGCCGTTGAAGACCTACCTCAACGAGGGTTGCTCGCTGGTGCATCGCTACAGTTACCCGGAGCTGTCCTATCAGCAGTCTTTTCTCGCCACAGATCCATTGGCGATCGAGCGTCGCTACCACCCGCTAGAGGACTTCGATCTTGACCTCGACTCCTCAGGCAAGCTTTGGTTCATCGATCGCCCCATCTTCAAACTGTTTCGAGTCGATCCAGAAAACGGCGCCAGCGTCTCCTTCCCCTTGACGAGTCCTCGGTTCAAGAAGCCAGCAGCGATACCGCCGCGCACACCTTCAACCGAGAACGAACGGCGTCGCAGAGAGTCCTACTTGATCGATCGGGTACTGGTCGTCGAACCGTGGGTGGCCGTTTCGGTACGCCACCCCGAGGGACACGGCTACTCGCTAGCCATCTTCGACCTCGAAGGCAACGAGCTAAGCCAGCATCTCAAGAGCCCGGGACGACTGGTGGGTAAGACAAGGCAGGGTGAGCTAATCTTCCACCAGTCGGAGGCCAAGAACTTCGTCCTTCAATTCTTTAAACTGGCCAAGAGGCCCGCTACCAGCGATGGGTGAAGCTCCAACCGTGCCCGCCACGGATCGCCGAGCGTCCACAGCACGGGAGCAACGCTCCAGGGGTGGACTCCACCGGGCCACCATTCTGGTCCTCTTGGTCGCTAGTCTTCTCTTCGCTTGGAAAGCACATCGTCTGCAAACGGAACTACAGCTGGGAGCACCGCGAGTGCAAGCTCTCGCGGCACGTCGATTCATCCGCAACGAACACCTCACCTCAACCGGTCAGAGACTCAAACCAGCGACGCTCGCCGAACGCTACCTCCTTCTTTTCGTCACGAGTCCACTCGATTGCGCTCCGTGCCGCGATGAGTTGTCGACTCTCGAGAGCGTTCATGATTTTCGGCCGGACATCGCGGTCGTCGCTCTAGCGAGCGGCTCTAGCCGGCAGGAGATCGAACAAACCAGGCGTAGCTACGGACTTACCTTCCCGCTGCTTGAAGATCCTAGCGGAACGCTGCTGGAGTCTTTGCAGCTTCCGGCCACTCCGTGGAAGATCGTTTTCGATCTCACCACGGACCGAATCTTGATGGAAGATCCGCGCAGCATCACCGACGATGAGAAACGGGCCTTTCTCACTCGCCTCAGCCAACTCTGAGGTTCACACTTCTGCGCTCGTTACCGCAACTCCTTCGCGGCCTACTCAGGACCCCGGTCTTAAGCGCCACGGTGGTTCTCACCTTGGCGTTGGCGATCGGGGCGTCCACATCGCTGTTCACCCTTATCGACAGCGTCTTGTTGCGACCCTTGCCCTTCCCCCAGGCCGACCGGCTGGTGAGCCTCTCCTCTACCGACCAAGACAGCGGCGAGTCACAACATCTATCGTTGGCACCGAGGATTTTCAGCGCCCTGGCCGAGAGTTCCCAATCCTTTGCCAGCCTGGCTGCCTACGTCGCCGACAGCGACACACTGTTCGCACTGGCTGGCGAGCCGCCGCAGAGAGCTCGTGGGGCAATCGTCTCCGCCGACTTCTTCCGCACCCTAGGTGTAGAACCCATCCACGGCACCACTTTCGAGAGTGACGACGACCAGCAGGTAGTGGTGCTCAGCGAGGGGTTGTGGCGACGGCGTTTCGGCGGCGACCAGGAGGTCCTCGGTACCACGCTCACCCTCAATGGCCGGCCTTACCAGGTGATCGGGATTCTGCCCTCTCGCGCCGCCTTCCCGGAGGGAGCGACGCTGTGGATCCCCAACCCCTACCAGGCGCATGAAGCGCTCAACTTAACGACGGTCGTCTACCCCTATTTTCAGGTAGTGGGCCGACTGCGCGCTGGGGTTACGGCGACGCAGGCACAAGCGGAGACCCGTTCGATTCTCAGCGGGATGAAGGCCCAGTCGATGTACGGCACCGCCTTGAGCACCACGGTGGTACCACTCGCCGAGGAGATCGTCGGCGAGATCAAACCTTCTTTGCACCTGTCACTGGCCGCGGTCGCCACCTTGTTCTTGGTGGCCTGTTGCAACGTGGCGGCGCTACTACTGGTACGCAACGCACAGCGGCGCCGGGAGCTGGGAGTGCGCATGGCACTGGGGGCTAGCCGTTGGCAGATCGCACGCCAGGTGATGGCTGAAGGGGTGCTGCTGGCGGCGGCGGGCGCCGTGGTCGGGGTGGTGGCCTCTTCGTGGGGCCTCGACGCTCTGCTGGCTCTAGCCCCACCCGAGCTACCCCAACTCACTAACGCCAGCCTCGACCACCGCGCTCTCTTCTTCGCCTTCGCCTCGGCACTCTTCGGAGTTGTACTCTTCGCTACCGGGCCCGCCTTGATCGAGTCCCGCCGCCGCGCCGCAGCGCTCCCCTTAAGCGGCAACACCATCCACGGCGAGCGCTCCGGCCTTGGTTTGCTGCGGTGGTTCGCCATTTTGCAGGTCGCCGGCGCTCTGGTTCTCCTCTGCGTTGCCTTGCTGCTTTCCAACAGCTACGCGCGTTTGACGCGAACCGACCTCGGATTCGATCCGCGCGGGGTCGTGGTCGCCAAGCTGGAGACCACCCGGGCGAATTTCTCGGAACCTGGCCAAGGCCAGCTCTTCTTCCGACAGATCTTGGAACAGCTCAGAGCCTCGCCGGAGGTGACCACGATCGCAGCCACTCATCTGTTCTTCCTCACCGACGGCACTTACACCAACGTCTTGAGTGTCGACGGTGAACCGTCGACCTCGTCGTCACGCCCGGCGAGGAGTGTCACCGCAACGTTTGTCTCCCCCAACTACTTCGCCACCCTGGACACAGCGATTCTCGCCGGCAACGAGTTCAGTACGGCAGACCACCGCGACTCTTCACGAGTGGTGATCGTCGATCAGGAGTTATCCGGCCGGCTCTGGCCGGACGGCCAAGCGGTAGGTCGAACCCTGACCTTCGAGGGCACCCCACGCCGAGTGGTCGGCGTGGTTCAGACGACCTACCAACCGGGCCCCTTACGCGAGCGTGGTCCAGAACTCTATCTGCCCATGGGTCAATCGAGCTTGCCGTGGCCCTTCTTGACACTTCTGGTGCGCTCTTCAACGCCATCCGTGGCGATCCAGGCAGTGCGCAAGGCCGTGGTGCAGGCAGGCCAAGCGGAGGCCTTGGTCGGGGTTAGAATGCTCAAAGAGATCACCCAGCGACCCATCGCTCGGCAGCGTTTCCTGATGACGCTACTCAACCTCTTCGCACTGGCCACCCTCTTGCTCGCCGCCATCGGCGTCTACGGCATCGTGGCCTCGTTGGTTCGTGCTACGCGACCAGAGTTCGCGATTCGCATCGCGCTCGGAGCTAGCCGAGCCTCGATATTCCGCCTAGTGGCGCAGCAAGGCTTGGCCATCACCTTCGTGGGCTTGCTCCTTGGAGCGGTGGGCACACTAACCACCCATAGGATCTTGTCGAGCCTGCTGTTCGAGGTCACTCTGGGGAATCCTCTCAACTTCCTTGTGGCGGCAGGTCTAGTGACCCTCGTCATCGCCATCGCCGTCCTGCTACCCGCCCGCCAGGCAACCCGTATCGACCCTCGGCAAGTTCTGTAGCCGCCAAGAGCAGATGCTATGCGAGTCACCGTCTCGCACCTCGCGCGGAAGCCCGACGATCCCCAAAAAGTCAAGGATCGTGTAGACTTGCAAAAATCTCTCCCTCTCGATCCGTTCCGGATTCCTGGGCGGTACTTCAGGCGGTATTCCAATGGCGCAGACTCTCAGCCAGATGCTCAAAGAGATGGTGGACCAAGGTGGGTCTGATCTGCATATCACCACCAACGCACCACCGCAGATTCGCGTCGATGGAGTACTCAGGCCGCTGAACTCTCCCCCGATGACGCCAACGCAGACCAAGCAGCTGGCCTACTCGATCCTCACCGACAATCAGAAGCACCGTCTGGAAGAGGATCTCGAGATCGATTTCTCCTTCGGAATCAAGGGCATGGCCCGCTTCCGCGCCAACGTCTACCATCAGCGTGGCGCCATCGCGGCCGCCTTCCGCCGGATCCCGTTCGAGATTCGCTCTTTCCGCGAACTAGGCCTTCCGGTGGTGATCGAGCAACTGTGTGAGAAGCCGCGCGGCTTGGTGCTGGTCACTGGACCCACCGGATCCGGCAAATCGACGACGCTGGCCTCGATGATCGACAAGGTCAATCGCGAGCGCTCCGAGCACATCGTCACTATCGAGGATCCGGTCGAATACCTGCATGCGCACCGAGGTTGCATCGTCAACCAGCGGGAGGTGCACGCCGACACCCACGGTTTTTCACAAGCGTTGCGCTCCGCCCTGCGGCAAGATCCCGACGTGGTTCTGATCGGTGAGATGCGCGATCTGGAGACGGTCAGCGCCGCCCTGCGTATCGCCGAGACCGGCCACCTCACCTTCGCCACCCTGCACACCAACTCCGCGGCACAGACCATCAACCGGGTGATCGACATCTTCCCTGCCCATCAACAGGGTCAGGTTCGCGTGCAGCTCTCCCTGGTCCTCGAGGGGATCATCTGCCAGTCGCTCCTGCCGCGGGTCAGCGGTAACGGCCGTGCGCTGGCGCTGGAGTTCTTGGTGCCGACACCGGCCATCCGCAATCTGATTCGCGAAGACAAGATTCACCAGATCTACGGAATGATGCAAACCGGTCAGGGCAAGCACGGCATGCTGACCTTCAACCAATCACTGATGAGCCTGTACCTGAAGCGAATGATCAGCCTGAAAACCGCACTAGCGCGCTCCTCGCATCCGGACGAGTTGCAGGAGATGATCACGCGCTCACAAGAAGCCGCCGCGACAGCCAACCCGCGCTCAAGGCGGGCGCAAGCGCGCTAGGCGCGAAGCGAGCAGGAAACACCAAGGAGAGACGACATGCCAAGCTTCGTATGGAAAGGGCGATCCCGCACCGGACAGTCGGTCAACGGGGTCGAAATCGCCGATTCGCGAGACGCCGCCGCCGCCGCCATACGCCGACGGCAGATCCAGCTCACCAGCATACGCGAGAAGAATCGTGAGATCCCTCTTCTGCCGCGTATCTCGCGACGGGTCAAAGAGAAAAGAATCGCCATCTTCACCCGCCAGTTCTCCGTCATGCTCGACGCCGGTTTGCCCTTGGTGCAGTGTCTCGAGATCCTCGGTAGCCAGGAAGAGAACCGGACTTTCCGCGAGATCATCAACAGCACCCGCGCCGATGTCGAATCCGGATCCTCGATGGCGGAAGCGATGCGCAAGCATCCGCGCGCCTTCGACAACCTCTTCGTCAACATGGTGGCGGCCGGTGAAGCCGGCGGTATTCTCGATGTGATTCTGCGCCGCTTGTCGACCTACATCGAGAAGGCCGTCAAGCTCAAGGCGCAGGTCAAGTCAGCGCTGATCTATCCGGTCACCGTGACTTTGATCGCCGCCCTGGTGGTCTACATCATCCTGCGCTTCGTCATCCCCACCTTTACGCAGCTCTTCGCCTCGGTGAACGCCGAACTGCCCTTCATCACCCGCATCGTGACCGGCGCCAGCATCATCGTCGGCGACTACTCTTTTCCGCTGATCATCCTCATGGTGATCGGTGTGATCTTGCTCAACCGGTGGCACAAGACACACACCGGTCGACGAGCCATCGATGGTCTCATGCTCAAGATTCCGATCATCGGAATGCTGCTGCGCAAGGTCGCGGTGGCACGGTTCTGCCGCACGCTGAGCACTTTGACATCCTCGGGCGTTCCGATTCTCGATGGACTCGAGATCACCGCCAAGACAGCCGGCAACGCGATCATCGAGGATGCCGTGATGGCGGTTCGCAAGAGCGTCGAGGAAGGTAAGACGATCAGCGAGCCTTTGGGCGAAACCAAGGTCTTCCCGCCGATGGTGGTGCAGATGATCAACGTCGGTGAGCAGACCGGCGCACTGGATCAGATGTTGTCGAAAATCGCCGACTTCTACGAAGATGAGGTCGACACCGCCGTCGCCGGCCTGATGAAGCTGATCGAGCCGATCATGATCACCGTCCTCGGCGGAATCATCGGCTTCATCGTCACCGCGATGTATCTGCCGCTGTACTCCTTCCTCACCTATATCTCCTGACCCAACGGGCAAGAGCGCAACACGAGCCCGGGAGCACAGCATTGGGCTGTGCTCCCTCAACGATGCTTAGCCATGCTGGACTCCAGCCCAAGCACTAGCCCTAGCAGTTCGCTCGAACGCCACCTCTTTTGGTACGTCGTGCTACGGCTGATCGTGGCCAGCACCATGGTGATGGTGTCGGTACTGCTGTGGCTCAGCCCGAGCGGCGAGCAACTGCCGGCGACGGGATCGATCACCAGTTTCTTTTTCCCGCTGCTCGGTTGTACCAGTCTGGCGACCCTCGCCTTCTTCGCCTTGCGCAAGCCATTGCGCCGGCGGCCCGAGGTGCATGCCTACCTGCAGTTCCTGGCTGACCTCGCCGTGATCACGGTGGTGGTCTACCGTTCCGGCGGTCCGACCAGCCCATTCGCCACCACGCTCTACATCGTGATCATCATCGTCGCCTCGGCCCTCATGGGTCGACGAGCGGGAATGATCATCGCCTCGGTGGCCTTCCTTCTCTACGCCGGCATGGTGATCGGACTCAGCTTCGGCTGGATCGCCGGAGACGGCAGCGCCGTCCTGGATCCCCGCTCGACCCGTTTCGCATACAGCCTACTGGTACCGCTGGCCGGCTTCCTCGGAGTGGCGGCGCTGACCTCTCTGCTCACCGCCGACAAGGTGTTGATCGCTCGCGAACTCGAGGCGAAGAAGGTCGACCTCGCCGATTTACAGGTGGTGCACCGGGATGTCATCGAGTCGATCCCCAGCGGCATCTGCACCACCGACCTGGACGGCACGATCATCACCATCAACCGGGCGGGGCTGGAGATTCTGCACAAACAAGCCGCCGAACTCGCCGGACGGCCGATTCAGGACGAGATCTTCAGCCGCGAGGAATGGGAAGAATTCACCGCGGTCCAACGCGACAAGGGGAGGCTTCGCTCCGAGACCACCGTCGACAACGGGGAGCAGGTCCAACACATCGGATTCACCCTCTCGGCACTCACCGACGGTGGCAGTTCTCACCGCGGCTATATAGTCATCTTTCAAGACCTGACCGCGTGGCGGAAGCTCGAACAGGAGGTGCGACTCCAGGAGCGGATGGCCGCCGTCGGCTCGCTGGCGGCGGGGCTGGCCCACGAGATCGGCAACCCGCTGGCGGCCATCTCGGGTTCCGTGCAGATGCTCTCGGCGCGTACCGACCTCGAACCGAGAGAAAGTAAGCTACTCGACATCGTGCTCAAGGAAAGCCAACGCCTCGATCGGACGATCAAAGGTTTCTTGCGCTTTGCCCGCCCTCGCGACCGCTCCAACAGTCGCTTCGATGTCGGCCAGTTGTTGCGCGAAAATGTCGAGTTGCTGCGCAATAGCCCAGAGGTGAGCGACCACCATCGCATCGAGTTGAGCCTCGCACCGGCCAGTTTCATGCTGGTCGGCGACCCTGATCAAATCAGTCAGATCTTCTGGAACCTCGCCCGCAACTCGCTCAAGGCGATGCCGAACGGGGGTACTCTCTCCATCGAGGGCTTGCTCGAATCGACTGCCTTCAGCGTGCGTTTTACCGACACGGGCCACGGAATGACCGAACAGGAACGGGCCAGTTTGTTCCATCCATTCCAGTCATCCTTCGACACCGGAACAGGAATCGGCATGGCCATCGTCTATCGCATCGTCCAGGAACACGGTGGAGAGCTTCAGGTCGAAAGCGCGCCCGGCGCGGGCTGCACGATCACGGTAAGCCTGCCCACCATCGACGATCTACTGGCGCCCGCCGCGGAGGTTCTCTGATGGCCCAACCACTGCACCGAGCCGGGAAACGACATCTGCTCGTCGTCGACGACGAGCAGAGCATGCTGGACTTCCTGAGCTTGCTGCTCAGCGATGAAGGTTACGAAGTCGACACCGCCAACTCGGTACAAAGCGCCAGAGTCTGCCTGGCCGCGACCAACCCGGATCTGGTGCTCTGCGACATCATGATGCCGGACGGCAACGGCCTCGATCTGCTCAAAGAGATCAAGGAAAGCGCCGCCACCACGTCGGTGGTGATGATGACCGCCTACAGCTCGACCAAGGCGGCCATCGAGGCGATGAAGCTCGGCGCCTACGACTATGTGTCCAAGCCCTTCGATGTCGAGGAACTCAAGGTTGTCGTCCAGAAAGCGGTCGAGCAGGTCGACCTGGTCGACGAGAACGTCTACCTGCGGCGTGAGTTGGAGCAGAAGTACACCTTCGCCAACATCATCGGCAAGAGTCCGCGCATGCAGACTATCTTCAGCTTGGTTGAGCGGGTGGCGCAGACCACATCGACCGTCCTGATCAACGGCGAGAGCGGCACCGGCAAGGAGCTCATCGCCCGCGCCGTTCATTTCGCCGGCCCTCGATCCGGGCAGCGGTTTTTATCGATCAACTGTGGAGCCCTGCCGGAGAACCTACTAGAGAGCGAACTCTTCGGCCATGAACGCGGCTCCTTCACCGGAGCGGTCAAGGAAAAACAGGGGCTCTTCCAAGCCGCCAGCGGTGGCACGCTGTTCCTCGATGAGATCGGCGAAACCACGCCCGCGATGCAGGTCAAACTCCTGCGTGCCCTGCAAGAAAAACGCATCCGCAAGGTCGGCGGCTCCACGGAAGAACAGGTGGACACGCGAATCGTGGCCGCCACCAACCGCGACCTCGAAGAGAGGATTCGCGAGGGGCTGTTCCGTGAAGATCTCTACTACCGGATCAACGTCATCCCGATCGACTTGCCGCCGCTGCGCCAGCGCCGGGAGGACATCCCGCTGCTGGTAGACCATTTCCTCACCAAGTACTCGGCACAGCTCGGCGTTGCGCCGCGCAAGATCTCGATGGAAGCGGTCAAGATGTTCGAGGGCTACGACTGGCCGGGCAACGTGCGCGAGCTGGAGAACATCGTCGAACGCGCGCTGGCTTTGTCCACCAACGATCCGATCACCACCAAGGACCTACCGGTCCACTTGCTCAGCCGGCGGCGAGACCGCTCTTTGTCCATCGAACTACCCGAAGAGGGCCTCGATCTGGAGTCCCACCTGGAAGAGATTCGGGCTCGCTTGATGGAACAAGCCCTGGAGCGCTGCGCCGGCGTGCAGACCCAAGCGGCCGAGTTGGTAGGCATGAGCTTCCGCTCCTTCCGCTACTACGCCAAGAAAGCCGGCCTCACCGGCAGCGGCGACGACGAAGACTAAGTCAGCAAGGAGAGTGCGGCCAGCCCAAGACGCACGGATGCGCAGCGCAGCGCGCGAGCCCCTCAGGGCGAGCCCGGCCGCCAGGCCGGACTCGTGTGGGGTGAGGACGAAAAACCGCGCTTTTTCGTCCGAGGGGGCCTTCGAGAAAGGCCCCCATAAACAAAAGGGCGGGGGGCGGGGGCGGGGTGAGCGCGAAAAACCACGTTTTTTCGCGCGAGGGGATCTCGCAGAGAGATCCCCATGAACAGGAGGGCGGGGGGCGGCTAGGGATAGTAGCCTTTGATCGTCTCGATCTTCAGCCCGGGGCGGCTGACGTCGACCTCGATGGGACGGAAATCGCCTCCCGCTTCGATGTTCGGTGGTTGGTAGGCCAGCAGGTAGCGGGCTCGAAGCTCTTCTTGGATCTGTGCGTAGACTCCCACCAGATCTTCCGCTTCGTCGATGAAGAAACTGCGCCCACCCGTCTCCTCGGCCAACTTGTCCAGCCTGCCGCGGGCCTCTAGATTGACTTTGCGGATACCGAGACCGATCGAGTAGACCGTGACCCCGGAGCGGCGAGAAAACTCGAGTGTTTCTCGCCATGTGAAGCTACTGGCGCGGTCGCTGCCGTCGGTGAGTAGCAGCAGCGTGCGTTGGCCGCGGATCCCCTTGAGGTATTGCAGGCCGTAGACCACGCTGTCGTAGAGGCCGGTGCCCCGCTCCGCCCGCAGCCCGGCCAGCGCACCGGCGAGAGTGTCGAGATCGTTGGTGAACTTGGCGACGAGGAGCGGACGATCGCTGAAGGTGATGACCGCGGCGCGGTCGCGCGGGGTCAAAGTCTCCTCCAGGAAGTCGACCGCGGCTCGTTGCGCTTGCGGCAGGCTCTTGGCCATCGAAGCCGAGGTGTCGAGCAGCAACACGGCGTGTATCGGCAGGTTGGCGACGCGATCAAAACGCAGCAAGTTCTGCTCGGCACCACCGTCTCGCACCGAAAACTCATCGCGTTTCAGATCGAGCACCGGCCGGCCGGCCCGGTCGAGCACCGCGGCGTAGAGTTCGACCATCCGCACTTCGACACCTTCCGTGTAACCCGGAGCGTTGATCAACGCGGTGGACTCGGTGGAGGTCGCATCGCTGAGATGGGCTACCGCTCGCACCACCTGCGTCCCACCACCGCTGGCCAGGCGCATCGGCTGGCGGAAGGGAGGCTGGAAGAGCGTGGCGACCCTTCTGTCGTCGAGAAACAGCTCGACTTTTTCCAGCGTTCGCCCGTCGGGCACTTGCACCTCGGCGATGGCGGTGAGCGACCCGGTGTGCTGACTGCCCGGCTTCGGCTCCACCAAGCGCACGGAGAAGCGCTGCGTACCACCATTGAGAGTGACCTGATCGCGGGCAATCTCGTAGCCTTTCACGTCGAGCGCCACCACCGTCACCTGATGGGTCCGCGGCAGGTCACCAAGCAGAAGATCAACGCTGTACGGAGGCCGAGTCTTGGTCAGGAGTTCCTTGCCATCCATGGAGAAGCGGACCTTGCGAATCCCCTCCCCACTCGCCTCCGCTTCCAGCCGCAAACCGCCGGTGAGGACATCCCCTTCCGGTTGCACGATCTCGATGTGGGGCTGGGCTGAGGACAGCTCTTCGCGCGCCTCCTGCAGAGTCTCCTCCACGGCGGGATCGCTCTGCGCCCGGTGCTCCACCGCCGGCACCGCCAACTCCTGTTCGCGGCGCATCTGTGCGCCACTGTTTTGATCTTCGAGTTTGAGGATCAGCCGATAGTCACCGGGGCGCAGCAAGCGCTCGAAGACGAGGGGCACTGCCGTGCCGGCAACCTCCGCCACAGGAAGATCGAACTGGTAGCGGAAGGTGTCGAAGAGTTCACCGCCGCGCAGCACTTCGCCGGTGAGCAAGAAGCTGTAGAGCGGTTTGCCTGTGAGCAGCTCGGCGGCCGTGGCGGAAGCGGCCCGCACTCTTACCACCCCTTGAACCAAGGTGCGCTGCCCTTGCGCCGCCGGAAAACCGAAATCGAACTCGGCGGCCAGAGTTCCCACCGCTTCACCATCTTGGTCCGTTGCATCGAGATCGGTCGAGAACGAGAGAAAGCTGTCCAGCCATTCGGTGTCGCGCACCGGCGGCGCATACTCGACCACGATGTTGCCGCCGGTCGATTCTTGCGCCTCGGTCATGATCACCGCACCCAAGACCAGGTTCCAGTCCGCCGTACATTTCTTCTTGACTGCCTCGACGAAGGCGCTGCGATTCTCGTCGATGATGTGGGCGGTACTTCGACCCCTCGATTGCAGCACGTTGAAGCCATCCGAGGGAGTCCACCGCCGAAACGGCCCACCACCGAATGGCTGATAGAAGATGATGTGGAACCTCTCGGGCAGCCGGTCACGGCTGGCGTAGAGCCAGATATCGAGCGGCCAGGTCAGACCGAGGCAGTCGGTCTGACGGCGCAGGTCAGGGTCGCCGTGCAACATCATCACCCGCGAGCGCTCGTCGGTGAGATCGCCGAACAACTCGACAGCGTCGGCGCGCCGAGACTCCCAGGTGACCTTGAACTCGTTCTTGACCGTCTCCGGATAGGGGTCCCGGGAAGCCCAGAATTGGCGAATGAAGGCATCGCGCTGATAGTCCTTGTCCAGGGCCAGGAAAGCCTTGCGCTCCTCCTTGCGCAGAATCAACTCCACTTCTTCGATCCAAGTGCGATACCGCAACGGCAACTTCTTGACCTTCGTCGCGGCACTCAGGTTGGACCCGGCACTCACCACGAGCAGCGCCACCAGGATTGCCGGAAGCAATCTTCGTCCTCGCATGCCCTTCACCTCGCTCATCAGGCTGCCTCGCAGCGCCAAGGTTGGGAGTGTCCCCTTCGCTGGCCGATTGCGTCCGCGCCGCGACCGCAGCCGGCGGCTCAGCCGGAGAGAAGGTACTAAGTTCCAACGCATGGCGTCCTTTTCAAGCAAGAGCCGAGCCAGCCTGGCTCTCGCAGCCCGCAGAAAAGGGCCTATCAGCTGCCGCCGGCCAACTGACGGGTGATGCGATTGCGTACCCAGGTCGCATCCCACCATTCGAGCGGGTTCACCGGCAAGCCGTGCACCATCATCGAGAAATGAAGATGGTCGCCACCGGCCAGTCCCGTCTGCCCGGTACGTCCCAAGATCTGCCCCGCCTCCACGCTCTGCCCCTCTTCGACCTCGATCGACGACAGGTGAGAGTAGAGACTCATCAGGCCACCGCCGTGATCGAGAACCACGGTGTTGCCGTAGATCCCGAAGTAGCGAGCCAGACTGACCACGCCACGGTTCGCCGCTTCGACCGGGGCACGGCGGTAAGAGGCCAGATCGAAACCGAGGTGGTCTTGGTGGTCGACCGCCTCGCCGTCGAGCATGTAGGTGCGCTGATCGGCGAAAGAGGCCATCACCTGGCTGTTGCCCAGCTGGCGAAAGGGCTGAGTCCACAAGAACTCGGGGCGGCTCGACCGCGACAGCTCGACCAGCGCTTCGGCATTGATCCGGCGCAGTTTGCCGTTGACCACCAGGTAGCTGGCCAACAGGCTCTCTTGCTCCTCCACCTCGGGCGAACGAGCGAGGATCTCGGGGACGACCCGCGCCATGAAGGACTCGTTCAACTGAATCGTCGCTTGCCGCGGCGGCCTGGAGGTGTAGGTCGAGATAAACGACAACCGCGCCTCGTTGCCCACTTCGTCGTGAGCCACCAGCTGAATCCCGGAGCCATTCGGATCATCGTAGGGCGCCGCGAACAGGCAGTACCGCGCCCCTTCGGCGCCGCCGGGCAGAACAAAGCTGGGAAACCACCAATCGCCAGCCTGAACACCGTCACGCACGCTGCTTTTCCCCACGCGATAGACCACCAGGCCGCTGCCACCTTGCCTCACATGAACGGCCTGCGACAAGAGTTGGACGCTCGGCGGTGAAAGCCTCACCGGCAGTTCCAGCTCGGCGATCGCCGGGTCTGGCCGGCGCAACCAGGTACCGGCCCGCGAGGCGACGACACGAATCGTCGCCGTGCCTTCTTGTAGATCCGCCAGCGAATCGCGCCCTACGGCGAGCTGCACCTGAGAAGACAATTCGCGCGGCCCCCAAAAAGCCCAGAAGGGGCGCGGCCGAAAACTCTCTTCGACCAGATCGAAGGTCCGCTCACCTTGCACCAGTTCGATCCGGTAGTCACCGAGACCGCGGCTAGGCTCGCTCAATCGAACGGTCAGCGGCGTGCGCGGACCAATCCCGGGAAGCCCAGGCTCGATCTCGATGTGGGGAGCCGGGCCAACCCGCCACAAGGCAAAGGCCAGCAGGGCCAGGGCGACTACCGTCAACACCGCCAACATGCGCGAACGCATATGGCCCCGTCTTCTTGCCTGCCCTCGCTCAATCTGCATTGCGCACCCCTTTGTCTATCTCTGTGGACCCTTCATCCTCCGGCGGAGGGAGCGGTCGCGAACGAAGACCCTGGCTGGCGCTGCCGATCCACAAACGCCCGCCCAGCACCTGCGCGGCGGTGATCTCGCGCACCGGCAAGTCGAGGGCTACCGGTTGATAGCGAGTTTCACCCGTATCGGCCTCCAGTTGCAGCAAGAAAGCCCGCTCACCGCGCAACACCAGCAACGGCTGTTGCGGATCGCCCGTCGTCAAGGTGCGCACCGGCTCGGCCCCCAGTTGGGTCCATTCGCCCGCGAGCCCCTTGCGACTCCACAACCCGCCTTCTCCGGCCAGCAAGAGAGTATCCGCCACCGACACCAAGCGGCCGCCGGTGAAGGGCGAGGAGACCGTGTGATTGGTTCCCTCCGCCAGCCGATACATGGCGTCTCGATCCACCACCCACAGCGCGCCAGCAAGGAGGGTGACAGAGAGGGGAGGACCGTGACGGTAGCGGACGGGGTGAAAACCGCCGGCGGCCAACCGCTCAAAGAGTCCCTCGGGGCCACGGGCGACAACGCGGCCGTCGCCGACAACGAGTTCCTCGATTCGCCGCACGCCCAACTCGTCACGACGACGCCAGACGGCCGAGTGACCCTCCGCCGCCGGTACTCTCTCGAAAAGACCCTTTTCGGTCGCCGCCCAAGCCCGGCGGCCATCGCTGGCCAGCGCCAAGATCGTCGGCAAATGGGCCTCTTGAACGAAGCCAGCGCCACCTTCGATCGCCCGGTAAATCCCAGATCCCGGTCCGGCGTGGTTGACGGCGACCAGTTGAGCGCCATCGGCCTCGGCCAGTGCCCGCACACGCACGTTGATCATCGACTCGCGCGCCGGCCGGAACTCGGCGCCGCCGTCGTCCGACAGCCAGACGCCGGATCCTTCGGTGGCGATGAGGACTCGATGAGCGCGCGCCGGATGGTAGGCGATCTCCAAGATCGAGAGTTCTTCGCTGGTGCGCCGTTGCCAGCTCAGCCCCCCGCTGTTGGAGCCGTAGAGCCCGCGTACGGTCCCAGCCAACAGCTGGCCGTCGGGCAGCGGCTTGAAGGCCGGCACTCGCCGGGTGAGGAGCCCGTCGCGAAAGCGTCTCCAAGACTCTCCCCGATCGCGGCTCCGGTAGACCCAGCCGCAGGTCGAGGCCCACATTTCCTCCCTATTGCCCGGCACCGCGTTGAGCGAGAAGACCTCGCTGTCGAGCACCATTCCCGTGAAGACTCCCCGCCAAGTCGTGCCGCCATCCTTGCTGGCATAGGCGCGGCGCCAGGTTCCCGCCAGCAGCCGCTCGGGGACCTCGGGATCGACCCACAAGCTGGTGACCTTCTGGATCTCCGGTAGCGCTGCGGTAACATGGCGCCAACTTTCGCCCCCATCCGTCGATCGGTAGACGCCGCTGCGCGTACCGATGTAAAGCCAATCCTCGCGCCCCGGGGCGAGCGCCAAGGAGTAGATCTGTTCTCCGGGCAGCCCGTGATGGCGCGAGCGCCATGTGCGGCCGGCGTCGTCCGAATAGGCTAGCGCGCCACCACCCCAAACACCCCACATCGCCGCCCACAGCCGTGATGGCCGGTTGGGGTCGAAGGTGAGGACCGAGACCACCCAACCCGGGAAGGGCACCGGCCGGCCGGCGTCACGCCAACTCTCGCCACCGTCGCGCGACAGATAGACATGGCCGCCCGAGGTTCCGGCGAAGACGAGATCGGGATCTTGGGGTGCAAAGGTCAGGCTGCGCACATCGGCGCCGAACAGCGGTGCCGCACTCCATTGCGCGGCCTTCTGCTCGTGCGACACCACAGTGGGTGCATCGACAGTGGGTGCATCGGAAGGGGCCGAAGCACCCGCCAGCGCGATCGCCGTCGTCAAGAGCCAGGCCGGCAACCACAAAAAGCCACGCAAGGTCATCCGCTGCAACTCTCCTGATACCGATTCTGAATGATCTGCGACAGGATCGACACCGCGATCTCGCCGGGACTGTCCCCACCGAGGGGCAAGCCGATCGGAGCCTGCAACCGTACCGCCGCCAGGTCAACCCCCCGTTGGGCCAATTCCTCGCGCACATGAGTTACCTTGCGCCGGCTGCCCATCAAACCCAGATAGGCGAGGCGTGGCGGTTGCTGCCGCAAGATCGAGACCAGCGCCGCCGTGTCGGTCTCCCAGCAGCGGCTGACCACGGCGACGTGGAGCTCACGGTGTGCGACCGCGGCGAGAAAGGGCTGTGAATACTCCCTATCGACCTCGGCAAACCCCGTGGTTGGCGGGAAGAGTTCCGGGCGACGGAACTCGGCCCGATCGTCGGCCAGCCAAAGATCAAAACCGGCCAGCTCGCCACCGCGGGCCAGCGCCTGACCCACCGGTCCGCCGCCGCAGATCACCATCATCGGCCGTTCGGCCAGCACCTCGACAAAGAGATCGGCGAAGCCG
Organism: Acidobacteriota bacterium; assembly: GCA_024277255.1. Classification (GTDB taxonomy): domain Bacteria; phylum Acidobacteriota; class Thermoanaerobaculia; order Multivoradales; family SZUA-115; genus SZUA-115. The sequence continues at coordinate 18,352 of JAJRVQ010000063.1, forward strand.
CCGCAGACCATCCCCGTCGCCTCGGCGCGCACCGCCTCCTCGGTCAGGTAATAGCGTTTGACCTCCGAGCGTGGCCGCGACTCGCCCAGCTTGGCCACCGCGTCGGTGCGGATCAAGGCCTCAAACGCCCCCCCACCCAGATTGCCCACCGAGCGGCCATCGGCGCGCACCAACATCTTCCAACCGATCTTGCCCGGCGTCGAACCTTCGGCCCGCACGATCTGGCACAGGACCACCCGCCCATCCTCCGCCAACGCCGGCGCCACCGCGGCGAGAACTTGGGCGTGATCGGGAACCGGCATGGGGTGATTCTAGTCTCTCGCGCGAGGCTGCCCCAAGCCCTGGAAATCTTGACTATTCACGTGGTGAAGGATTATCATTCACGCCATGAATACCGAGGCTCTTCCCCGCCTCGTCGCTCGCGGCCTGGCTCAGCGTCTACGCGTGATGCCCGCAGTAGTGGTCACCGGGGCACGACAAACCGGCAAGAGCACCTTGGTCCAGAATCTCATCCAAGATCATCGAGACTACTTCTCGCTCGATGATTTGGACGTCATCGACGCGGCACGTCGCGACCCCGACCTGCTCGTAGGTGGTTCCCGGCCGGTGACGCTGGACGAGGTGCAGCGCGAACCCAACCTCCTGCTCGCCGTGAAGAGGGCAATCGACAAGAGGCGCGAGCCCGGCCGTTTCCTGCTCACCGGCTCGGCAAACCTGCTCCTCATGCGCAAAGTCTCTGAGTCGCTGGCAGGTCGGGCAAGTTACCTCACTCTGTGGCCGATGACCCGACGCGAGCAGCACGGGCTGGGGCGCTGCGGACTCTGGGAGCAACTGCTCGCCACCCGCGACGAGGACTGGCTCGAGCTCCTTGCCGACCACCCCGCTGAACCCGAGGACTGGCGCTCGCTCGCTCGCCGAGGCGGTTTCCCGACCCCCGCCCTGAACCTAACCAAGGCCACCGATCGAGCGATCTGGTTCGATGGCTATGTCCGCACCTACCTTGAAGCCGACCTGCAGAATCTCTCCGCCGTGGCAGCGCTACCTGACTTCCGACGGCTAATGCGCGCCGCCTGCTGCAGGCTCGGCCAACTCGTCAACCAGACAGAGCTGGGCCGCGACGTGGCCTTGCCACAGCCCACCGTGCATCGCTATCTCAACCTCTTGGAGACCTCCTACCTTCTGGTACGCCTGCCCGCCTACGCGGTGAATCGAACCAAGCGACTCATCAAGACTCCCAAGCTCTATTGGGGAGACACCGGCACAGCCCTGCACCTGGCGCAGCCGTCAGAACCGGGCGGTGCGCACCTGGAAAACCTGATTCTTGCCGACCTTCTGGCCTGGCGCGACGCACGGCTGGACCACGCCGAACTCTTCTACTGGCGCACCACCCTCGGCGAGGAAATCGACCTGGTCATTGAAGCCGGTGAGCAACTCATCCCCATCGAGGTCAAGACCTCCAGCCGGCCACGCCTCGCCGACACCCGACATCTGCGCACCTTCCGCTCCGAGTATGGCGACCAGGCCCGCGCCGGACTCCTCCTCCACTGCGGCAAGACCCTCCAGTGGATTGCGCCCGATGTGCTGGCGGTGCCTTGGTGGCGAGTTCTCTGAGGGAACAACGGGCGCCTGCTGACGACCGACTCAACGTCTTCTCTCCTCGAAAGATGACAAGTTTCACCGCGATATTCGGCGTTAGTGGATGGGCAGCGAGCTTCTTCGCAAGTACGAAGCTCAAGAGCCCCCTAAGTCGCTAGCTGTAGGGCGACTCCGACCCCAGTCCGCCGAAACAGAGGAGACTCGAAATGAGCCGAACCGCCAAGAAAACCACCTCCGCCCTATTCGCCCTCTTGATCCTCGCTGCGGTCGCGTTGCTACCAGGGACCAGCGAGGCGGCTAGCACAGCAGGACCTCACCCGAAGTTCATTGCTGGACAACCACCAAGGCAACCACTTGCACCAGGCCAAATTACACTGGGTAGCACTGTAGAGTGCAATTTCTACTGCTTCAAATCAAGCACCCCCGTCCATCAAGTTGTCCTATCTTGTCAAGCTTTTGCCAGCCTTGGGTCATCGACTACCTTGGCTCCCTACATCTGCCCCGACGGGAACACCGCCAAAGTCATTTGCGTCATCGACGACCCCCTAACGTGCCAACCATAGCGGTGCCAGTCTGAAAAGTGTCACCTGCCCAGATAGGTGCTGCTGCTTGAGTGGTGCCACACCAATGGTAAGTCGCTTGCAGTCAGCAACTTACCATTGGTGTGGCACCCTTCACGGACATCAGTAGGTGATCAGCTCAAGGCCAGGGATGTCTTGGAAGTGCTTGGTGTTGCGCGTCGCCAAGGGAGCCGCATGGCGGACGGCCCAGGCGGCGATCCAGAGGTCGGGCTTTGAGCGGCCGGCTAGAGCGGAGTCACGGCGCAGGTGAGCCACGATCCGCGCGTAGCGAAGTGCCGTTTCAACGCCCACCGAACCGACTCGAAAGAGTCTCAAGAATTGCAGAGAGTCCGCCAACCGTTGTGGCGAGATGGAGGCTCCACCTTCGAGAAACTCGCCGGCGGCGTGGGCGGGAACGGCGAACTCTTCGCCCGGATGGGCGGCCAGCAAGACTCTGGCTGGTGAGGCAGTGTGGTTCTTCTCTCTCCACAGATCCACCAGAAAGGTGGTGTCAACGCAGATCAAGCTCTTCCCACCGCTCCTTGGCCCGATTCTCGGCGACAACCTCCAAGAACTGCTCCGAATCGACCTCGGATAACGGCGCGATGCGTGAGAGTCCTCGCAGAATGTCACCGCTGGTGTGCGCTGAGGCGACCTCCACCAAGAGACGGTCAATCGCCTTGGAGAACGACTCACTTTCGCGCTTGGACGCCGCCAAGCGTTCGTAGACCCGAGTATCCACAGCGATGGTCTTCGTACTCATGACATGTAATTTTGCATGTAGAAGCCGGCCATGTCAAGGACTCGCGACCAGACCACCGAAAGGTGCTCAGAAAAGTGCAGAAAAGTGCCACGCGATTCGCAAGTCATTCGGATTCAGTGACTTGACATAAGAGGGCACCTTCCGGTTCCTCTTCCCTTGACTGTTTTCGAGGAGCCATCCGAAGCGCAAGCCGTTTAGATTCATTGACTTGACACAGGGGTGGCGCCAAACACCAAGAGCTTGAAGCGAAGGAACGGCTAGTGCCGGCTTACGAAACGAGTGGCACCTCGATAGCTTAGCCCTGCGACTTGCGAATCGGGTGGCACCTCGATAGGCACCTCGATAGCAGTACCCACTGGCTTTCATAGGGGAAAACCCTCCGCCGGTGACTCCCTTCATTCCAGAAGATCCATTCTGCTGCCCCTCAATCAGCGAAACACCTAGTGTGTTGGCCGGAATCCCCGGCCAACGGAAAGGGGAGATCTATGCATCGTTCCGTACCCCGAGGCCGGCCTCGCCGGGTGGGCCTCCAACTGGCGGTGATCGTCGGGCTTTCTTGCCTGGCTGCCCTCGCCGCCCACGCCGACGGCAGCGCACGGCGAGTCACCGAGGCAACCATTAAGCCTGGGGCTATCGCGCCCGCTCCCGCCATACCCCAGCCATGGCCGCCCGTGCTCCAGGTGTTCAACGACGACTTCGAGTCGGGCAACACTTACGCCAGCTACACCGCGCTCGGTGGCGCGAGCGTCAACATCGCCAATGGCCAGCTCACCATCTCGATACCCGACGGAGCGCCGCCGGGCACCGCCGGCATGCGCATGCGCTTCCCGCGCGGCGGAAAAGACGTGCGCTGCACCGAGTTCGACGGCATCACCATGCCGGATGTCGGCGACGGAGAAGTGAGCTGGAAGCTCTTCGGCTACGACAGCAACGGCAACGAAATCGAGCTCGCCGAGTTCATCTGGACCGAGGAAGATCCACTGACCGAGGGCCCCCGCGAACTCAGAGTGATCAAGAAGAAGAGTGACGGCTCGATCAAGGGCGTGAAGATCAACGGCGCTGCCGGCAAGAAGCACGGCGACATCGACAAGATTCGCTGGGACACCAAGTGGTTCTCGTCGAAAGTCCAGGCGGAGATCACCTTCAAGGATGGCACCACCGCATCCTCGGACTGGGTCGATCCACCACCCGCCGGCTTTGCCGGTTTCGATCTGACTGCCACCTTCATCGGTCTCGGTGAAGATGCCGGAGAGATCTCGATGGACGGCACCGGCGGCACCGAGGTGCATACCGACGAATATCAGCCCTACGAACCAATCCGCATCGCCCAGTTCTCCGAGCCCCGCCTCACCGCGCTGTTCCCCCACTGGTTGGTGCAGACCCGCAACGCCGAAGACATCGTGGTCGCCACCGTCGAGCGAGTTGGCCGGAGGGTCAACATCGACAGCCCTCTCGACCCCAGGCCGCGCATCGCGGTGCGCTACTTCCTGGACGAGTCGCTGATGGGCACCGCGCCCAGCAGCCAATTCACCGTCTATCACGCGCTCGACAAGCCGGAGCAAGCAGCTCGCTTCCAACCCGGATCGAAGCTGATCCTCTACCTGCTGCGCGGTAACACGCGCCCCGGCGCGAGCACGCCCCTCTGGTATTGGGACATCGATCGCCCCTCCGGCGTCGTGGCCTTCACCGAGCAGAACCGCCGAGCCGTCGTCTCGCGGATTCGCGTGATTCAAGGAGACTCAGGAGAATGAAACTATCCAAACAGATCCTGCTCTATGCCGGAGCACTACTACTTAGCGGTCTCCTCTCGGTGAATCCAGCCTCGGCCACCATCGTGGTTGACGGAGACGCCGCTTTCCAAGAAGCTGTCGAAGACTGTCTGAACAAAATCTCGCAGTCGGGCGGCGCCGCCGCGGACAACTTGAACAACCTCCTCAATTCGGGCAACACTCATTCCATCTCGCAGGGATCGGGTAACTCGAACACCGCGTCCAACGCCGCCAACTCCACCAATGGTACCGGCACTGGATCGAGCACCAAATGGAGTCCGACTAAGAAGGGCAAGTACAAGAACGACACCACCGAACGCGACCCCTGCGCATCCCTCGCGCACGAACTCTCGCACGCGGCGGACGCCGATGCTGGGACTACAGACCTATCTTCAGGCCACAATGGCATCCTTGAGGCTGAGATCAAGGCCAGTGGAGTTGAGAACGAATACCGCGCGAATCAGACCCCACCGTTGCCGAAGCGAAACAAGTACTGCGGCTCTAGTCTGCCTTGAGAAACAGGAGATCATCAACATGAACACAGCAAAATCGATCCGAGTTCTCCTTGTGCTGGCTTTGACCGTGTGCTTGGCTAGCCTTGGACCCTCTACTCTTGCTCAGAGCGACGAAGATGCGAGAGCAGGCCGCGCAACCTCGATCATCGCTAACCCTGGCACACCCGTGATTTCCCCAATCCAACCCACAGCCTTTTTCAAGGTAGACCTCTCGGCGGCACCCTCTAAGCCCAGCTACTATTCCGGCGAGCCGATCATTCTCGATCTCACACTGACCAACCGCTCCGGCTCCGCGGTCGGGCTCAGCGACATGATTCTGGGTAACATTGTGCTGACTTCCATCCAGCGCGACGGGACTCGCGTCCTGACCGTGGCGTCCAACAGCGGTTTTGGCGATGGCTTCGGTCCTGAACTCGACACCTCCCTAGTGAGTGTGCCCAAGAATGGAACCCTCAAGACCGAGTGGCGGAGCAGTTACCACGACGACCTCGCGGGTGATGCTCTTCTAACCAGCCAGTACACTCCGGGTCAATCACGCGGCGCCTCCGTCTTCCACTCTCTGGCTCAACCTGGCACCTACACGCTCACCTTTCACTACAAGTACCCAGGTCCGACTACCTCGTTCTCCGGTCCCGTTTTCAAAGGCAAGACCAACTCGGTCACGGTGACGTTCACCGTCATGTAAGAGACGAGTCGAAACTCCTACAGGGCCGGCCTCGCGCCGGCCCTGTTTGTATGCCCCGCCAACACGCACCACCCGTTGCGCTAGTCGTTCAGATAACCCAGTGCGCGCAGCCGCGCACGCTCCTCTTCGCTCATCTGCTGCTGGCGCTCGCCCGCCTCGACGAGTTGGGCAGCCCAGTGCTGCTCGTCTGCCTTGCGCTTGGCGATCACCTCTTCCAGCCGGCTGAACTCGGCCGGTAGTTCGTCGACCAGATTGTGCATCTCACCAGGATCGGCAGTGAGATCGAAGAGCCACCGTTCGCCCTCCAAGCGGCCCAAGACCGCTTTCCATCGTCCCTCGATCACCGCGTCGAAGTTGGCGCCGGTGAAGATCGGGCGCTCCGAGCGCCGGCGCAAGAGGTGGGCGCCCGGCAATCCCGTGGTGTCCATCCCCAACTCCTCCAACAGAGTCGGCACCACGTCGAGCGCGCTGCTCGGCACCGTGACTTTCTCTCCTGCCCTCTCGCCACCGGGCCACTTGATGAGCAGAGGGACCCGTATCTCCTCTTGCCATGGATGGCCGTGCAGGAGCTGGGCGTGCTCGTAAAAGGACTCTCCGTGATCGCTGGTCAGGACGATCAGCATGTTGTCGAACAGGCCACGTTGCGCAAGGCCCGCGAAGAGCGCCGCCAGCTGGCTGTCCAGAGTGTCAACTCCACGGTCGTAGAGATAGCGCAGGATCTTCTCTTCACCTGCAAGCGCGGCAACGGTCCCGCTATTGATCGCCTGTAGGAGCATCGATGAGCAATGTCCCTCTCGACAACCGTAGCTCTCCAACCCGAAGCGTTGAGCGACATGCAGGGGCCGCACTCCCGGCCCCTCGTAGGGGAGGCGCCGGTAGTCGGAATGCGGCTCGAAGGTGTGCAAGAAGTAGAAGAACGACCGATCGCGATGCTCATCCACCCAGTTGAGGGTCTGGCGTACGCTCTGCCCCAGCGTCCAATGGACGGAGCGGTACTGGTCGAATCCGCGGCCAAAACCAAATCGAGGATCGAGCCAAAAGCAATCGAAGACCAACCCCGCAGTGGCGAAGCCCTGTGCCCTGAAGCGTTCGGCCAAGGTGGGAACCGCGGGATGGATGGCGCGTTTGCCGTTGTCGGCCCCGTGGACCCGATGCGGCTGGCCGGTGAGCAACGCCGCGTGCGAAGGCTGCGTCCACGCGGCCGCGGAATAGTGCGGCAAAAAGATCTGGGCCGCGCCCGCGAAACGATCCAGACCAGGCGTCGGATGGCTTCCGCCCAACACCGACAAGGCATCCTCGCGCAGTGTGTCTACCGAAATCAGCAGCACCTGAGCCGGAGTACCCTTGCGAGCGGCTCTGCGCGGCAAGAGCTTGACTTCGGGACGGACTACCTGCGTCCAATGCTCGACATAGATATCCTGGAGGTAGAGCGTTCGTCCCGCCGGCAAAGTCGCGGTAAGACGTAGCGTGACCTGGCGATTGGCCAAACCGGCGAGGTCTACCTGGTGGCGTTGCCACTTGGAAAATGCTGACACCGGAAACTCTGCGCGCACAGCAGGGTTCTCTCCCGACCCACGCTGCGAGGCCGGTGAGGAATCGACCACCGTCACCCGCAGCGTGCCGGCTCCACCTGAGCCTTCGAGCGGCCGGCTGGCGCAGGTCGAAATAACCAACCGCGCCGACTCCCCCAGCAGACCCGTAACGGAGAACTCCTCGCCACCGCGCATCGGCCGCACGAAGCGATTCTCATCGGCGCATGAGAACTCGCCCGCCGGCTCCGCCTGTCCCATGTTCGAGCGCAAGCCGGCTGTGGTCACCCAATCCACGAAGCGCGGTCGGCGCGGCGGCGCCTGCCGGCACGAGGCGACCAGCACGGCCAAGGCGATCGCGACCACCACCTTACCCAAGCGGAGGAGGTGCCACGGCCCGGAGTTGGATCTTGCTGCTAGCATGCGTTCGATGAGCGTCCTTTGGCGGCTGTTTCGCTACGTGCGCCCGCACCTTCCGACCATGATTCTGGGCGGGTTGCTTCTGGCGACCGCCGGCCTACTCGCTTCGCTGGTGGTGAGTACGATGAAACCGCTGGTCGACGACGTGCTCCTGCCTCAGACCAGTCGGGTGGAGGAAGCGGCCACGCCCCAGCCTGCGCCCGAGAAAGAGAGCGGCCTACCCGCGGTCTTCGACATCCAGCGCTGGTTGCCCAAGATCGAGTTGACCGAAGGTGTGCGCCAGAAGGCCTATATTTTCGTCCCACTGGTGATGATTCTAGCCTTCCTGGTGCGCGCCGTTTTCCTCTATTTTGGCACCTATTGGGTGACCGCCGGCGGCATCAAGGTGATCCGCGACCTGCGGGCCGAACTTTACGCCAAAGTGCTCGATCAATCAGCGCCCTTCTTCCGCGACAATCCCAGCGGCGCCATCCTGTCGCGCTTGTTGAGCGACGTGCAACGTTTGCAGCAGGTGACGACGACGACGCTGGCCAACGCCGTTCGGGTGGCGCCGATGGTTCCCTTGCTGCTGCTTCTGATCCTGGTTTTCGACTGGCGGATGTCCCTCTTCGCGCTGGTCGTCTTGCCGGTGATGGTCTACCCGACCTTGCAGCTGGGAAAGCGACTTCGCCGCGCCTCTCGACGCTCACAGGAGGCGCTCGGTGAGGTCGCCAACTTGACCGGCGAGGCGGTGAGTGGAATCAAAGTGGTACAGAGTTTCGCCATGGAGGAGTTCGAGAAGCGGCAGTTCGCGGGCGCGCTCGGCCGCTTGCTCGGCATCGACCTCAAGGCGGCGCGCGCCGCCGCGCTGGCTCCGGCGGTCATCGAATTGGTGGGAGCGGTAGCGGCCGCCGCCCTCTTCTTCCTCGCCGGCCGCGCCATCGCCAGCGGCGGCCTGGATGCCGGCAATTTCACCGTCGTCCTCACCGGTCTCGGCCTCCTCTTTGCCGCCATTCGCCGGTTGACGCGCTGCAACGTCGAAGCGCAAACGGCCTTGGCGGCAGCCCAGCGGGTCTTCGAGATTCTCGATCTGGAACCGGAGGTTCGCGACGCCGCCGGCGCCCTTGAGCTGCCCCCAATGGCCAAGGAGCTTCGTTTCGAACAGGTCGAATTCGCCTACGGAAACGCCGAACCTGTCTTGCGCGGCATCGACCTGACCCTCACCAAAGGGGAAATGGTGGCCCTGGTCGGCCCGTCCGGCGCCGGCAAGACCACCCTGATCAACCTGATTCCACGCTTCATCGATCCGACCAGCGGCCGGGTCACCGTGGACGGCCACGATCTGCGCCAGGTGAAACTCGTCTCGCTGCGCAACCAGATCGGGTTGGTCACCCAGGAAACCATCCTCTTCGATGGCTCGGTGCGCAGCAACATCGCCTACGGACGTAGCGACATCCCGCTCGAGCGCGTCGTCGCTGCCGCTCGTGCCGCCAATGCCGACGAGTTCATCGATAAGATGGCTCAGGGGTACGACACGCCGCTGGGCGAGAAGGGAACGCGCCTTTCGATGGGCCAGAGGCAGCGCCTTTCGATCGCTCGTGCACTGCTCAAGGACCCGCCAATCCTGATTCTTGACGAGGCAACGTCGGCGCTCGATTCCGAGTCCGAACGGCTGGTGCAGCAGGCGCTCGACCATCTCCTCGAAGGGCGCACCAGCATTGTCATCGCCCACCGTCTGTCGACCGTTCGGCGCGCCGATCGCATCGTCAGCATGCAAGCCGGCACTATCGTGGAAGAGGGCACGCATCGAGAGCTGCTGAGCGCCGGCGGCCTCTACGCCCATCTCTACGAACTACAGTTCGGCGACGAAGAAGAGGACGACAAAGAAGAGACCGAGGCGCAAACGGCGGTCGAAGTCGAGACGCCGGGTTAACGCTACTTGCCCAAGCGAGGTTTCTTGCGCTCCTTGGTCGGCTCCCCGCCCGGCCAGCGCAGGCTCAGGTAGGCCCGTTTGAGTCCATGCGCCCATCGCTCGGGCAGAGTTCGCCGCTGGTAGCGAGCATCCTCGGCCGAGACCGCAACGCCGGTGCGGTGGTACTTGAGCTTGACCCAGGCGTTGTAGTCAAACTGGCGTAGGAGGCGGAAGAGAAAGTGGTTGAGCGGGGCGAATCCCTTCTCTTCGACAATCGCCGCTCCGAAGTCGATCACCATGGGGCGCCGGCCGTCGACGACCATCAGGTTGTCCTTCTTCTTCAGATCCCCGTGCGCCACACCGCGTTGGTGCATCTGCTCGAGCAAGGTCATGAACTGGGTGAAAAACTCCTGGCGATCCTCCAACTCAGCGTGACGAAATGGTACACCGTCGATCAGTTCCAGGACCAGGTACCGCCCAGCGATCAGCCCACGACACTCGGGCGCCCCAGGGAAACCCTCGAGCCGGCGATAGACCCGGTACTCGCGGCCCAGCATCGCCCGCCGCAGCCACAGTAGCGGACCCCAGCCCATCGCCGCCTTGACCACCCAGCGGCGCCCGTCGCGTTCGACGACGAAGACCTCACCCTGGTACCCCGCGGAGAGCCGGTTCTCCGGCCGCTGGAGGGCCGCGTCGAGAAAAGCCTCCAGCTCTCCGCGCCGGTCTTCACTCGCGCCGGCCGTTGCGGTCATTGCCACCCGCCGGTCATCCCCACCAACCGGAGCGCCGCCAGAGCACGAATAGACAGCCGAGCAGGAAGAGGGCGATCAGCGGCTCGCCGTTGAGACGCATGCTGTAGGCGAAGGACCAGCCGCCCTTTTCCCCGTCAGGATAGGGGCTGAGGCGAGGGATGAGAGCCCGCGTCACCGCCCGCCAGCGCTCCCACGATTCGCCGAAGAGACCATGCAACTTGGAGTCTTCCATGCGAATCGTCGGCGGGTAGTACAACAGCCAGAAGAGGAGCATCACCAACCAGCTCCACCACAAGCCGCAGGCGAAACAGAAGCCAACGGAAATCAAGAAGTTGCCCACGTAGAGCGGGTGGCGAACGAAAGCATAGGGACCGCCGGTGGCCAGCACCTTGTCCTTCTTGACATAACCGGAGGCCCACAGACGCACCCAGATTCCGCCGGCGACGAAGCCGATGCCCGCCAGTAGCAGGCCGTCGAGCGGTCGCCCAAGGATGGTCAAGACAACCACCAAGAGGATACCCAGGAGCTGCCGGTGGCGGTCCGGCCGGTAGCGAATATCGTGCAACAGCCTGGAAATCCCGCCGTCGGGGCGCGGCGGAGCTACGGTAGCCATAAGGGGTCTCCTCGCAAGCGAAAGGAAGGGCGGCGGCTCGCCGCAATCGGCCGGCAAGCGTAACAAAAAAGTCTGCGACCTGCGCTGGAGACCGGCAGGCCCAGCTGCGCAGGCCGCTGCACGAGTGTGCAGTATGCTCTGCCGGTTCTTTTTGGAGGCTATCTTGGCGGTTTCTCGTTCGACGTTGCAGAGAGTTGTCTGGGCTCTTGCGCTTGCCTGGTTAGGCTGGGGGGCGGGTGTCGAGGCATTCCACTCTCTCGACCGGTCCTGGTGGCATCCACCCCGCGACAAAACGCCGTCGATGTGGCGTTTCTCCACTCCAGCCCCGGAGCGTTTGCTCTATTGGATTCAGCGCACCTCGCAGGTCATTCCGGCGGGGAGCCGCGTGGGCTTTTCTTCCCCCGGAAAGCTGGGTGACGCCCCCTTGTTTCGCTATTGGTGGGCCCGCTACTGGATGGCGGAGAACACGATGATTCCGGTCCATCTGCCGAGCTTGAAAGCGAACTCGCTGAAGGCGGATTATCTGATCACCTACGGACAGCGATATGACGACCCCGCTTTCGAGCTGCTGCTCGAGGACTGGCCGGGAGCGCTCTACCGACTGCGCAAACCCAAGCCTCAGCCATGACGCAACGATTGATCGAACTCTTACTCGGTAGCGTCACACTGTTGGCCGCTGCCGCCGGCTGCTGGTGGTTGGGCCGCCGGCTGCGACCGTGGTTGGTCACCACCGGCCTCGAAGGCGGCTTCCTGAGGGTGATCGAGCTCATCGCCGGGGTGACCATCCTGCATCTTCTTCTCTCCATCTTCGATCTCGTCGGATTGCCCTGGCGACCGGTTCCACTGCTGATCGCCCTGGTCTTGGTGGAGCGCTCGACCGGCTATCTCGCTCGGCGGCGGCAAGGTATTGCTTCCCCCCTGGCCGATTCCGGCTGGGGCTGGGGAGACTCTCTCGCCTTCTTGGCTCTGGCCGTCTTCGGCCTCTGGGCACTGCTCGGCTGGGCGGTCAACCCGGACTTCATCTACCACTGGGGAATCAAGGGGCAGCGGTTCTTTCTCGCCGAAGGCATCGATGTTGCCTTCCTGACCCAGCGGTGGAGCACCCAGGCGCATCCGGGCTATCCAAACCTCCTACCCGGACTCTTTGCCGCCACCGCCACCGTCGGTGGAGGTTTTCGCGAACCAGCCATGTTCGGCTGGACGGCTCTGTTCGGCGTCGCCCTGTGGCCGGTCAGCCGCCAGATCCTGCGCGACTGCGTGGTCGGTGAGTTCACCCGCCAGTCCACCCTGGCGGCTCTCGCCTTGGTGACAGCGATGTTCTCGATCGGCTACCTCCTCAGCGGTGGGCCCGACACCATTCTCGCCCTCGTCCCTCTGGCTGCCTGGCCGGCGATGCTCAGGGCCCAAGGCCAAGGCCGCTCCAACCCAGAAACACTGACCACCGACCTGCGCGCCGCGGACCTACAAATCGGTTTCATCGCCGCCCTCAGCGCCAGCAGCAAGATGGAGGGCATCCCTTTGGCCGCCCTGTTGATCGCCCTCTATCTCGCCCTACGCTGGCGCACTGGTCGCGCCACCAACGCCGACGCTGCTACCCCTCGCTCCCGGCGCGAGCTGGCGGCCATGCTGGGGCGAACCAGCTTGCTGCCACTCGCCGCGATCGCCATGTGGACGTTACGCGGTCGGCTCTCCGGCCTCTTTGTCGAGCACAACGGCAGTGGCTTGCACCTCGACCGGCTACCGACCATTCTCAGCAGTATGGTAACCGCGGCAAACGTGAACCAGTGGCATGGCGTGGCCTGGATCGTGCTGCTTCTGCCAGTCTTGTTGCTGCGCCGCACGACGCGACCGGTAGCGCTGCTGTGCAGCCTACAGCTGGCCTTCTACGTCACTGTCTACCTCACGGCGCCACTTCCGGACCTCGCAACGGTCCGCTTTTATGTCCTGAGCAGCTTCTCCCGACTGCTCTTCCACCTGGTGCCTGCGGCGCTGGTCGCCTGTGCCGTTGCCTTCGACTACTGGGTCCGGGCCAAGAAGACCCCGGACCCAGCCACTGCCTCCGACGCTACGGGCTAAACGCGTTGGTGTCGCCCACGCCGCAAAGCTCTCCCGGAGGATTGCGGTAGCTGCGCACGGCACCGGTCAAGGTATCGCGCACTCGAATCGTGTACTCGACGTCCGAGAGAGCACCGTAGAAGAGCCAGAACTTGCCGTTGATCGCGCGACCATCGAGCGCCTTGACCACCAGTTCGATGTTCTCCGCGTTGAAGAACCAGAAGAAGCCGCTCTTGTTGCTCTGCGGCACCGCGGTACCGACGCCGGTCGTTCCACCGGCGTGCTGGTTGATCCAGTCGACCTCGACCTCGAAGCGATCATCCAACAGGCAGAGACGGGTCGCGCTGGGAGTGCACAAGCCCGCAGTCGCGGCCAAGCCGGTGCCGCCGACCTCCTGCGGCAGAGCGATCGCCGGTGCCGATTGCAGCAGCCCTGGAGGCGGCTGCGCGACGAAGAGAGGCGATGCGTTCAGCGATTGCGTCACATTGCCGGCCAGAGCACCGATGTCCCCGACCCCACAGATGTCGGTCGGTGGATTACGGTACACCGTCACCTGGCCGGTGACGGTGTGGGTCACGCGGACCCAGTACTCCACATCCGACAAGGCGCCGTAGAAGAACCAGTAGAAACCGTTGACCGTCCGACCGTCGAGCGCCTTGACCACCAGCTCGATGTTCTGCGCATTGAAAAACCAAAAGAAGCCGCTCTTGTTGTTGCCGGTGATCGCATGGCCGATGCCCCGTGCACCATTGCGCTGGTTGTGCCAGTTGACCTGCACCCGCACCGTGTCGTCCTGCAAGCAGAGAGTTGAGTCATCGACGATGCAGGGGCCGATGATCCCCCGCGTCTGTGTCGAAACGACACTCGAGTAGCTCGACTGATTTGTCGCGCTAACCGCCCGAACGCGGAACAGGTAGGGCGAAGCCGCTTCCAGCCCGGTGACGGTGAACAGTGTCGCGTCAGCGGCGACCGTGGCGACGAGTTGAAAGTCCTCGAACTGCTTGATCTCGATTTCGAAGCCCGTCTCGTCGGAGGTGTTGTCTTGCCAACGCAGCTCGATGGCACTGGTCGAGAGCACTCGCTCGCTCAGAGCACTCGGCGCGACGAGAAAGCCCGGCGGCGGTTCGGTGGTCGCGCTCGCCGTGTTCGAGTAGGCGGAGGAGCCAGCATTGTTGACCGCCCGCACACGGAATTCGTAGTCCGTCAGGCCACTGAGACCTCCGGCGGTGAAGAACGTAGCTCCAACCCCAAGGGAAGCTACCTGCTGGAAAGCCTCGCCTGCCAGCCGCTGCTCAATTCGGAAACCGGTCTCGTTGTTCGAATTGTCCTTCCAGCTCAGCTGAACCTGCGAGGAGGAGAGCGCGACCGCGCTCAGATTGGACGGTGCGGCTGGCTTACTCGACACCGGCCCTGAGCCGTAGATCGTGTTGATGCCGTCGCGGTCGTCAGCGGTCAGCGAAGCTCCGCGGCCGTCGTCGTGGACGTTGGCGAACATCAGAGCCGAAGTCTTGTTGCTATGACCAAGCCCGAGGGTGTGGCCCAACTCGTGAGCCAACAGCTCGCTGGCCACGACGCCGGGATTGGCGTTGCTCTGGAAGAAGCAGGCGATGCCGTCATTGGTCAGGGCAAAGGCACTGACCGCTGGATGGTAGTCCTTCCCGTTGTATCTCTGCACGTTGCTGCGGAAGCACGGGCCTGCCTGCGCCAGCACACCACCGGTGGCACAGCTGAAGGTGTCTGAGAGTACGCTCAAAGGGTCATTGAAGACCAGCCGGCCGAAACCGCTGTAATTCACACAGGAGGTCGAGGTTGCAGCCGTCGTACCACGGTAGACGTAGCGCACCGGCGTGGTCGGATCGTTGTTCCAAGCCCCCATTCCGGCTTGAAACTGGCTGAACCCACCGCCCGGCAGTCCTTCTTGGCCGGAAGAATTCGCATCCCACGGAATGGCACCGCCGCTGTCAAAGGTGAACCAGCGAATGGCAATGCCGTCGGTGCCGGAGATGTGAGTGAACTTGGTGAACAGCGCCGCCTCTCCGGGATCGACGAAGTAGTCCGGGCTGGTGGCGCCCGCTCCGAGCCCCGGCGCCGCCAGAGCCCGCGAGGCGATCCAGTCAGCGAAGCGTTCAAAGCTACGCGGCAGATCGACCGGCCCATCGATCGGCCCATTGATCGCGCCCGCGGCGAAACCCGCCTTCACCTGCACGGTGTCGGCAAGGTTGCGCAGCGCCAGAGGCTCCCCACCCGGGCCTGGAAGTTGCTGGAAGAGGCCCAGCATGAGATGGAGAGAGTGGTACGTGCCATCCGGATTCGGCACCAAGAAGAAGATCCCGCGCTGTGCAACGGCCAACTGAGGAGCACCCCAAACCTTGTAGCCGATCCCCTCGGGAGAGACTCCGCCCGGCACGCGTAGTGTCACCGTGGCCGGAAGATTCGGGGTTCCTTTGAGCAGGCGCTCGATCTGGATCTGGTAGTCGGTCACCGGGTACGCCTCCGCCCCTGCGCTCGCCTGGACAGCCGCGGTAGCCAGTACACGCCCCACCGCGATGAGCGGTGCCTGCTCCACCAGATCGGCATCCGACACCATGACGAAGGTGGTCCCACTCACTACAGAGCCGAAGCCGAACAGCAGTAGAAAAGCGAACAAGAAGGCGCGCGTACGACGCCCGGCCGGCAAGGATTTCGGGATCGCCAGCGGAGGGTGGGGCAAGGAAATCATCATGAGTCGTCCTCAAAAACCAGTTTCTTCCGGCCGAAAACGACCTCAGCAGCCGCCTTAATTCGAACTCCCCTACCCGGAATTTCCAGACCAGTATAGCAATCAGCTGATGCGCCGTTCTTCTTCTATGTCCAGCTACTTCTTCTTGTCGCTCTTCTTCGCGCTGCGACCGTCATTTTTCTTCGCCGCCGAATCGCTTTTGGATTCCTCTTTCTTCTTCGCCTTACCCTTGGTGGAGTCCTCTTTCGAACTCTCCTTCGACTCCCGTTTCGCATCCTCTCCCGCGCCGCCATCCTTGCGGGCGTAGTCGGTGACGTACCATCCGGTCCCCTTGAACTGGAAGGCGGGCGCCGAAATCTGCTTGCTGTACTTGCCGCCACAGGAAGGGCACTTCCGCGGTGGCCGTGCGCCCATCTTCTGCAGCTCCTCGCCGCGGTGGCCACAGTCTTCACACAGATACTCGTAGATCGGCATCGCTAGTGTCGCTCCTGAATTCTGATTGGGTTTGGGAAAGAAAATGTCGCGAGCCGACCTCCGGCACGCGAGTCTGCGGAGAATACCCGATCCGAGGAGAGAGGCGGCAACGATCGAGGGTCAGGAGATTCTGTCGCCTTGCGTCTTCATTCGGATGGTGACTCTGCCGCTCTTGGTGTCGGTACCCACCGGCGCTCCAACCGGTTCTTGGCGTTGGACCACCTGCAATACGTGGAACGCGTATAGCAGTTTTGCATTGTCCGCCGGCGACATTGGACCCTCCATGCAGATCTCATAGAGGTTTCGCTTGCCGTCGACCAGCTGTAGAAGCTTGTAGTCTTCGGCGCTCACACCACTCTCGATCAGGGTCTCCGTGTTGTGCCGCGGCTCAAAAACGGTCTCTTTTCGCCCCAGACGGGCGACCAACGCCTTGGCATTGGGTGCCCGTTTGATGCCGGAGAAGATGACTTGCCGGATGGGCAAGAGAATCTGAATCATCCCCGTCTCGGTCACATCGCCGATGCTGAAGGTGACCTCGCCCTCTTGCCAGTAGAAGAGACTCCAGACAATGCTCTCCACCTGGCTGGCGATCGCCGCGCGGACCGCGTCCGGCCCCAAGATTCCCTGCTCGACCAGCAGCGATCCATAGCGCTGATCGGTCTGCTGCCGCAACCGCATGGTGTCGTCAAATTGCTGCTGGCTCAGCTCACCCGCACGCAGCAAGTAGGCACCAAGGCTATCCTCGAGATTCGAGGAGGTCGCATGCAGAACGTGGCCTTCGCGAATGTAGACCCGCTTGCAGAGCCCTCGACGCCGGGCCTCGATGACACCCGGTACTTGAAAGCGGTGGATGGTGGAAAACACCTCGGGAAGAGTTGTTTTCGCCAAGTCACCTCGGTATTCGAATTTCTTGGACATACTGATTTGCAAGAAGCGATGAGTAGGCGGGGAACTATCAGACCTGCTCGACAGTATAGCATCGGGTTTCAGTCGCCTGAGCCCACTGAGCATGACGACCAAAGCGACGAACAGCACTAGGAGAGACGCCAAGACCGTGTCCATATTGGAGCCCGAAGAAGCCTGGCAACGCATTGACCCGCACCTCGATCCCCTCCCCGCTGAGTCGATCCCGCGGCGCGACTGCTCCGGCCGCGTCTTGGCCCAAGGATGCGCCGCGCGAGTCGACGTACCGGCGGCCGACGTCTCGGCGATGGACGGCTTCGCACTCGCTGGCTCGGCGATGAGCACCGCGTCCATGAACACAGAGCCCGGCGGCGGCCAAGCCGACCTGCTACCCGTTTCGGGTCTGGCCGCGGCGGGTGATCCGCCCGGCGCCAGCCTGCCCCCGGGTAGCGCCATGCGCATCATGACCGGCGCGCCCCTGCCGCTCGGAGCCGACCGTGTGCTGCCGGTCGAAAAGACCGAGGTCCGCCGACTCGCCGACGGCAGCGAACAGGTTCGACTGCTCGCCACGGCCGGCGCCGGTGACCATATTCGGCGATGCGGCGAGGTGGTGCGCAAGGGAGCACCGTTGCTCCCCGAAGGCACCCTCCTCACCGCCGGCGCACTCGCTGTCTTGGCCACACACGGCATCGGAACCGTCTGGGTGCATCGCGCTCCGCGGGTCTCTCTGCTGGTCACCGGAGACGAAGTGGTCTCACCCGAAACCACACCGGCTCCGGGCCAGTTGCGCGACTCGCACACCGACTTCCTCCTCGCGGCCGTCGGTTCGCTGGCCATCAGAGCAACACCTCTCGGCATCGCGCCTGACCGCATCGAGGTTCTGCGCGACATGGTGCGCCAGGGACTCAGTGCCGACGTTCTACTGGTCACTGGAGGAGTGTCGATGGGCGAGTTCGACTTTGTCGAAGGTGTGCTGAGCGAACTCGGCTGCGAGATCCTTTTTCACCGCGTCGCCATCCAACCGGGCAAGCCGATGGTCGCCGCGCGCCATCCCGGCGGCCTGGTCTTGGGCCTACCCGGCAACCCAGCCTCCGCGATGGCCGTTTTCTGGCTCTTCGTGCGCCCCGTGCTGCGCCGGTTGATGGGTCTGCATGACGGCTTTTGGCATGGCGCTCTGGCCGCCGAGCTGGATGCCGAGCTCCCCGGCGCCAAAGGGCGAGATCGCTTCCTTCCGGCCCGAATCCGCATCGCCGACGGTCGGGTCATGGCCACCCCACTGCCACCCGTCGGATCGCACGATCTCCAGGCCTACGGTCAGGGCAGCGCCCTGGTGCGCATCCCGGCCGGTGCCGCGCCCGCCCCCGCCGGGACAGCCTGCGAAGTGCTGCCTTTCGCCGATTGGCGCTGCGCCGCCATCGATATCTCAACCTCCTAACCACCGCCCACCGCGGCAAGAGCATCGGGAGATTCACTCCATGATCCACAAGAGTCTTAGCGTCTTTGTCTTGTTGGCCTGCTGCGGCGGACTCGCAGCTGGCGCCGTCATCGTCGACTTCGAATCGGTCGCCGACAACACCCTCTACGAAAGCACCAGCGGCGCGTTGAGTAACGGCGCCGGCGAGTTCTGCTTCGTCGGTGCCAACAGCACGGGAAACCGGCGCCGCGCCGTGATGAGCTTCGATCTCTCTTCCATCCCGGCCGGCTCGCAGATTCTCAGCGTCACCTTGACCGTGCACCTGAGCCAGAAACCCCCCGCGGCACCTGCGACCACGGTGGGAGTCCACCGCCTGACCGCCATGTGGGGCGAATCGACCTCCGATGCCGGCACCCCGGGGGGCAACGGCACGGCGGCCGCGGTGGGAGACGCCACCTGGATCCACACCTTCTCACCGGGTTCCCTTTGGGCCACCGCCGGCGGCGATTTCATCGCCGGTGCCAGCTCCTCGATACCGGTCGACGCCGTCGGTTCCTACACCTGGGGATCGACCCCCGGCCTGGTGGCGGATGTGCAGAGCTGGATCTACGGCACCAACGGCAACTTCGGCTGGCTGCTCCTCGGCGACGAAAGCACCAACCAAACGGCACGCCGCTTCGACACCCGCGAGAACCTGACCGCCACCGCCCCCACGCTGAGCATCGTCTACCTGGAGTCGATCTTCGCCGACGGCTTCGAAAGCGGCGACACTTCGGCCTGGAGTTCGGTGGTGCCTTAACCGGCCAGGCGCTCAACACGGCAGCGGTTCGGCCCCGGGAGAAGCCACCGGAGAAGGTCAGGGGTACTCGACCCGCCCGGCGATTTCCTCAGCGGTCAAGACTTCGTAGATCAGGATCAAACGGTGAATGATCTCGCCGATGCTTCTGGCTGTCGGGTGGCAATAGGCAATGCCAGCATGATCGGCCGTGCGACCTGCGATGCGAAGGAAATCCGAATCGTGGGTCACCAAAACCCTCTGCTCGTGGCGAACGAAGGCCAGCTGTTCCGCATCCGTCTGGGTGCGTAAACCCACCTCCTGGGTAGTGGTCACGTCGATGCCGTGCTTGCGAAGAGCGCGCGCGATGGCCGGATCAACCGGCTCATCGAGGTGAAACCGGATCCGCTCACTCACCGCGCTGGAGAGCCGCGAGCTTTTCCCGGAGGGGCGAGGGGTTTCGCCCTCGGAACGCCTGCTGGAAAGCATCGTCGTCCTTAATCGCGCGATCGATCTCTTCCCGGTGATCGTAAAAGTAGGCCATGGCAGCGTGCAGAGCAGCCAGGGGAAGATCGTGCTTCCCCGCGATCTCTTCCAAAGACAACCCGATCCGCAGGTGCATCAGCACAACGTCGGCCACGGTGATGCGAGAACTTTCGAGGTGCGGGCGTCCCCCTCGAATACGGGGGTCTACAGCGATATGGCTGATGGCGGCGGATGGCATCGGCGGTTCCTCCGCATCATCGTACCACCGACCGGATCGGAGCTGACCAACCACCGTCCACCAGCACGAGAGCTGGCGGAAGCGCATGGGAATCGAACCCACCTCCCCTGCCGATACGGCACGGGACTACGGTTTTGAAGACCGCGGGAGGCCCCAGCCCCCGAGCGCTTCCACAGCCGATTGTAGCCGTTTTCCGCACCGCTCCACCATGCGAACTTCGCCGAGACGGCGACCCCTCACAATCGGCGGCGGGTCGGCAGCTTGTGCCGGCCGCGGCCTTTCGCCGCGGTCTTGCGCTCGACATAGGCCTCGACCCCTTCTAGGGTGCAACGCGGAATCTGCTCGCCCAAGGCTGCCTCGATCTCGCGCACCATGATCTTGTCTTTCCAGGTGCAGATCGACGAGACCGTACCGCGCAGCCGGCCCCGCGCGGTGCGACCGGCGCGATGGATGTAGTCCTCGACCTGATCGGGCAGGTCATAGTTGATCACGTGCTGGATACGCGGGACATCGAGCCCCCGGGCCGCGATGTCGGTCGCCACCAGGATGCGGTGGCGACCTTCGCGGAAACTGGACAGCGCGCTCACCCGCTGTCTCTGGTTGAGGTCGGAGTGGATCCGCACCACCGGGTGCCCCTCTTTTTCCAGCACCCTGGTCAGCCACTCCGCATCCACCTTCCGTCGGATGAAGACCAACGTACTTCCCTCTTCCTGCCGCAGCAGAGCCAAAGCGCACTTCTTCTTCTCTTCCTCTTCACTGACCAGGTAGAGCTGGTGCGTAATCCCCTCCGCGGCCCGGCCTTCGGGAAGGATGTCAACCCGCATCGGGTCGCTCAGCAATCGCTGGGCCAGCCGTTCGATATCGGGCGGCATGGTGGCGGAGAACATCATCGTTCGCCGCTCGTCCGGTATGTACCTGAGCACATCGACGATCTGCGGCAGGAAGCCAAGGTCGAGCATGTGGTCGGCCTCGTCGAGCACCAATTCCTCGATTCCGTCGAGCCGCACGGTGCGCCGGCGGGCGTGATCGAGCAACCGCCCCGGGGTCGCCACCAGGATGTCCGGCTTCTTGCGTAGCGCGGTGATCTGCGGGTTGATCGGCACGCCGCCGATCAGGCAGGCGGTCGACAGATGATGATCCTTGCCGAACAGGTCGAGAAAGGCCTTGGTCTGCATGGCGATCTCGCGGGTGGGCGACAAGATCAGGCCGCGCACCCCGCGCCCATGGAGGAGACGCTCGGCGATCGGCAGACAGAAGGCCGCGGTTTTTCCCGAGCCGGTCTGCGCTAGCCCGATCACGTCGCCGCCTTCGAGCGCCGCCGGAATCACCGCCGCCTGAATCGGCGTCGGATGCTCGAAGCCAATCTCCTCCAAACAGTGCAGAAGCGGAGCTGACAGGCCAAACGAAGCAAAGCTGCCGTGCGTCGTCTCCACCGGGTGCTGCGGGATGGCGCGGAAGAACTCGTCTCGGCTGGAAAGCGCAGCCATATCTTCCGCGGACTCGACAAGGTCCTCCGCGGACTCGGTCTGATCCTCAGCCTGTCCGACGCTCGCCGCCGGCGGCGGCGACAGGTTGCCGAGCGTGGTGGGCCGTCTGGGCCGTGGTTGCGTCGGCTGTGGTGCCGCGGGCTGTGGTGCTGCGGACCGCTGCACCTGTGGCGGTCGCGCCTCTTGTGGTGGGTTTATCGCCGGCGACAGGTCGATCGTCTCCGGCGGCTTGGGTCGAGGTCTCGGCTCCTGCTGCTGCTCCCGAGCTGGTGAGTCTTGCTCAGCATCTTCCTCATCTTCCTCGATAGCAGCCTTCGACTGCGCCGACGGCGGACAGATCTCCGCCAGCGCCTCCCCTTGCCAAGTGATCAGAATAGGTTCCTCGCTCGCGGCCACTTGCTGAAGGATTCGCTTCAGCCCCGAGCGGAGCTTGTTGAGACTAATGGAATGCATGGTTCTCCTCGGACAGCCGATCATACCCGGCTAGACTTACGGGGCTAGACTCATCGCTTGGAGGCCCCGATGGATTATTCGTTGATGATCGACCCGGACATTCGACACGCTGCTACCCTGCCGTCTCGTTTCTATTCGGACCCGCGAGTCTTCGAGGCGGTCGGCGAGAAGGTCTTTGCCCGCAGTTGGCAGTTCGTCGCCCATCGCCAGGATGTGCGAACGCCTGGCAGCATCCTACCGGTAACGCTGCTCGAAGGGTTACTCGACGAGCCTCTGGTGGTTACGCGCGACACGGAAGACCGGCTCCATTGCCTGTCGAATGTCTGCACCCATCGTGGGAACCTCGTCTGTGAGCAAGCCGGCAGAGCGACGGGCAAGGCGGCGCGGCTGCGCTGTCGATACCACGGCCGGCTCTTTTCCTTGGACGGCCGCTTTCAATCGATGCCGGAGTTCGAGGCCGTCGAGGGTTTTCCAACCCCGGCGGACGATCTATCGCCCCTCCCGTTTGCCCCCTGGGGGCCGCTGCTGCTCGCCTCGCTCGACCCGTCGTTCACTCTCGAAGAGCTGCTGGCCCCGGTCGAGGAACGGGTGGGATTCCTCCCCCTCGATGAGCTGCGCTTCGACTCGAGCCGCTCGCGCGACTACCTGGTGCAGGCCAACTGGGCGCTCTACTGCGACAACTACCTCGAAGGATTCCACATCCCCTTCGTCCACCCCGGATTGAACGAGGCACTCGACTACGGCAGCTACCGCACCGAGCTGTTCGCCTACTGCAACCTCCAGGTCGGGATCGCCGAGGGCGGCGAGGATTGTTTCGACCTGCCGCCCGATCACCCCGACGCGGGCCAAGACATCGCCGCCTACTACTTCTGGCTCTTCCCCAACCTGATGCTCAACTTCTACCCCTGGGGACTCTCCCTCAACGTCGTGCGACCCCTCTCTCCAAGGCGAACCAAGGTCTCGTTCTTGAGCTACGTCCTCGACCCCAGCCGGCTCGATGCCGGCGCCGGCGCTGGCCTCGACCGCGTCGAGCGCGAAGACGAAGAGGTCGTCGAAGCCGTCCAGCGCGGCGTCACCTCCCGCCTCTACGACCGCGGCCGCTACTCCCCCACTCGCGAGCAAGGCGTTCACCACTTCCACCGCCTGCTGACCACGGCGCTGGAGTGAGGCGGGCCGGGAACTCTCAGCTACAGGATTGTGCGCGGCCTCAAGCGCCGACGGCCGGTAGATCGCGGTGGCGGCAGATCACCTTCAACGCCCTCATCACCTGATGGTGGGTCGGCGCGCCGCTCTTGGTGGCCCGGCTCTTGGATTCGAGCACGATGTCGTTGATCGAGATCAGACCGTCCAGCTCACCGTCGTGACCCACTACCGGCAAGCGGCGGACTTGGTGCTGCGCCATGCGCTCGAGAGCCGTGGCGACATCTTCGTCCGGCCGGCAGGTGTAGTGCTTGCCGGTCATCACCTGACCGACCTGGATCTCCTCCGCCGTCCGGTGCTGCGTCGCCACCGCGATCGAGATGTCGCGGTCGGTGATCACCCCACGCAGTCTGCCGTCTTGTAGCACCGGCAGGATGCCGCAATCTTCTTTCAGCATCTCGATGGCGGCCGTCGCCAGATTGTCATTCGGGCGACAGGTCCGCACACCCTGGAACATCAAGTCTCGAACTTGCATAGTGGCTACCTCCAAGTTGGGTGGTGCGTCCGTCCCCCTCGAGCGGCACGGTGCTGAGTCGCAGAGCGGACGTGCCAGCAAAGTACCGAATTCCGTGCCCTGCCATCAGGCTGCACCGAGCACCCGGCGCGCGCAACACCCCTACGGATAGTCTTGTTGCCGAGGTTGTGGCCCCACAACCTACTCGATCCGCACCCGCACGGTCTGGCCGGCCACGGCGGTGAAGCCGGCGGACCAACTTCCGCCGTCGGGGCTGATGACCACCACCCGCCAGTTGCCTGGCGGCAGCGAAGCGAGGCTGGCCCGACCGGCCACCACCGGCCATTGCGCGCGCGCCGGCCCCGCCCCTCGCGGCGCGCGGAAGGGGCGCCCTTCGGAGTCGACCACCTGCAACTGGCCGTGCCCCAACTGGACCACCAGATCGGCAACGGTCAGCTCCAGCCGCGCCCCCGGAAGCAGAGCAATCCGAGGCTCGACTCCCGGCAGAACCACCGGCACCCGGGCCACCGCCGAGCCGCCGGCTTGGATCAACAGCTGCCAGTGGCCGTCGGGCACACTCGCGATATGGACCCGACCACCCTCGCGGCTGGTGTAGGAGCCACCCATGATCGTACGCCCCGTCCTATCCACCACCGACGCCTGGACCTGCCGGGCTACCATGCCGGTGTCGTTGGAGAGGTAGAAGGTCAAGCCGCCGCCAGGCCGCAGGGCCAGACGCACGCTGTCCACCGGCGTGGAGGAGACCACAATCTCTGCCTCCGCCTGCTCAAAGCCCTCTAGCCGCGCGGCAATCCGCCAGCGACCGGCGGAGAGGTCCCCCAAATTGAACTGCCCATCCGCATCGCTCAAGACGCCGGCGGCCATCGGCCAGCCATTTGGCATGGAAGCCAAGTCGACCGGTTTCGCGCTCACCTCCACCGCCTCCAAGGCGGAGAGATCGGTAGCGTTGACCACTCTTCCTGCCACCGGCGCACCCACGATCTCGATGCGCAGATCACGGTCTTGGTTCAGATCCAGAGACTCGGTGTGGCGTTGCCCCGAACGCTGATCAAGAACGGTGAGATGGTACCAACCCTCGGCGAGCCCCGCGATCTTGAAGCGGCCGTTGCGATCGCTCTTGCTACTGCCGATCACGGTCCGCGCCTGGACTAGCAGCACCTGCTGGCCAACGAGCGGTTCCTCTCCGCGCACGACGATTCCGCTGAGGGTCAAACCGCCACCGAACGCGAGATCGAGGGTCGTCTCCCGCTGCCCTTCGTCGATCACCACGAGTTTGCGCACCTGCGAGTCGCTCGCGGTATGGGAGGCCACCACGTTCCAGTCACCCGCCGTCAGGCCGGCGATCCGGTAGCGCCCCTGGTAGTCCACCTCACCCATCGCAGTTTCTCGGGTCAACGGGTTGAACGCCTGGATGTTGACCTGCCAGAGTTCCTCCACCTCCAACCCGCTCAGCTGCCCCACGAGCTTCGCACCCTCGGCGAAGAGCACTTCGAGCCCTTCGACATTCGCCCCTGAGACTTCGACCAACTCCGGCGCCGTGATCCGCCCTTGCGTATCGTGTTCCGCGACAAGCTGGTAGTGACCGTCGGCGACGCCGGCCACGGTGAAGTTGCCGTCAGCATCCGTCTCGTTCCAGCCGGTTTCCGAGGCCAGCAGCACCACCCGCGCGCCGACCACCGGCCGGCCGCCGCTATCGACCACTCGTCCACTCACCTGGTAGGACGAGTCCAGGACCAGGTCGAGCCGGTTCTCTCCCGCTTCCACCTGGAGATCTTTCACCCCCCGCCGATGCCCTTCGCCGGCCACTTCGATACTCACCAAGCCGAGCGGAATGCCAGCCAACCGGTACTCTCCGGCCTTGTCCGTGGAACTGTAAGCGCCGCCGATCCAGGCGAGGTTGTCGAGCACATGGTGATCTCGCACCCAGCTGACATTGGCGTTGGCGACCGGTTCGCCTTGCGCCGTGGTCACCCTTCCCACGATGGTGGCGCCGCGATCCAGAACCAGTTCAAGCTTGTCCAGGTCCCGGCCCACCGCGACTTCCAGCCCCGTCTTGAGGGTTGGCAGGTAGCCTTCAGCCCACGCCTTGAGGCTGAGAATCCCCAACGTCACATCTTCGAGTTCGAAGGAGCCGTCTTGCTGCGTCCGGGTATAAGAGTCGGTGCTGAAGCCGGCCGCCGAGCCGCCCGAAACGATCACGTGCGCCCGCGCCACCGGCGCGCCCTCCTCGTCCACCACCCGGCCGGTGAGGCGCGCGGTAGGCCGCAGGACCACGGTCACGGGATCGATGGGGGGGACTTCGACTCCGGATAAGGTCTCGGTGAGGAACCCTGACCGTTCCACTCTCAGCGGCACCTTGCCGCCCTCGCTCAGATCCTCAATGCGGAAGAAACCGGCCTCGTCGGTCACCGTGCCGAGTCGGCCTCCGATCTGGCTCGCGGCCAGCGGTCGCTGCCCACTCGCCGCGGCGTCGACCGTGACTTGGGCCCCGGCGATGGGCTCGCCCTGGGGATCGACCACCGTGCCTTCAACAGCGGCTCCCGGTCCCAACAGCACGGTGCCCAAATCCACGCTGCCCGGCTGCGCCGGTACCTCGATCCTCGGCACCCTGAGCGGCGCGAAACCCACGGCACCGACCAGCAAGTCGTAGTGGCCGGCACCCAGCTCGGCAAATTCGAAACGACCCGTTCCGTCGGTCACTACACCCCGGCTTGCTACGCCGGATCGAAGCGAGAAGAACCCCGGGGAAGCGCGTGAATCTCTCTCATGCCGCTTGACCAAGTAGACCTGAGCGCCCGCGACGGGGGATTCGTCGAGGTCGAGAACCCGGCCGTAGCCGAGGTGGCCGGTAAGCAGCACCATCTCCACCGTGGTCGGTGTATCCACCGTCGTCGTAACCCTCCGGTATAGCGGCGCAAAGCCCGGATGGTCGACATGAATCGTGTAGTCGCTCGACGGTTGTAGCCGGTCGAGACGGAACTGACCACGGCCATCGGCGTAGCCACCATGACCACCGAAGCGGCCACCACCGAAGCTGAAGCCCTGCGCCAGATCGACCACCACCGAGCCCACCGGTTGCCCCTCTTCGTCGACCACTCGACCTTCGATGTAGGTGCTGGCGACCAAGGCCAGCTCTTCCACCTCCACTTCCCTTCTAATTGGCCCCACCAGCTGGCCATAGGCGGTGAGATACCCCGCCTTGGTGATGGAGAAGTAGCCCTCGGTCAGCGCGATGGCTAAGCGATACCGTCCTTGGCTGTCGCTCCACGCCAGCTGACCGGCGTTGCCTGGCTGAAGGATCAAGGCACCTGCCAGCGGCCGATTGTCCTTCGCCGCGACCACCCGTCCCACCGCCCACTTGACCTCGGGCAGGGTGAACCGCTGCGGCTCTGGCGCCAGCGGACTCTCCACCCAGGACTCGGGGATAGCCGCCAAGCTGCCCTGGGTGTATCGACCCTCTTTGGTGAACAGCCGGATCGTGCTGCCCGCCGCGAGGGGAGCCCATCCTTCCAGATTGCCCGCTTCATCGCTCACTCCCATCGGCCAGGAGCTCTTCCCCACCCGCGCCAAGACGCCGGCCAGTGGGCGGCCTCGACGATCTCGCACGGCGATGCGGCGGCGCGCTCCAGCCTTCAGCTGCACCTGCTCGGTATCAGCCTGGACCTCGACGGGGTCGGAGGGTGCGAGCCCTACCGCTGCAGCCGTCAGGACCGGCTTGAACGGCCGAGCCCAGCGCAGGCGCACCAGGCCGGCGACGTCGCTCACCCCGGCCTGTGGCGCGATGCGCCAGGCGGACTCAAAGAGCTGATCGTCCCGGCTTTCCAGCTTGACCTTGGCGCCGGCGATCGACTGGCCTTCCGGGCCGACGATGCGCACTCGTAAAGGTTGTTCCTTCACCAACCTCACCACCGGTACCTGGATCGCGCTGACCAGCGGCGCCAGTTTGTACCGCACCGGTACATAGCCCGGCGCCGACACCCAGAGGTCCCAAACCCCGGGGGCTGGCGCCGTTAGGTGGAATGCCCCCCGCCGATCGCTGCGCGTGACAGCGATCGCAGGCGGCGCGGCGACCTGCCCAGTCGCCTCGCTGGCTGCCTCGCTTCTCAACTTGCTGGCCAACTCGGCGAGTCCTTGCTCGTAGCCTATCGCCCGCGGGCACAGTTCCACTCGCGCCGCCGCCAGCGGCTCCCCCGTCGCGTCGTGGATTCGTCCCTCGATGGTCAACGGCACCGCCGTGAGGAGGGCCGGCAGGAGCAGACCGACACCCAGAGCGCTCAGTAAGACTTTCCGTCTAGAGCCTATGAACATGGTCAGGAACCTCGCGAGTTGGAGTACTTCCAATAAGTTGGGAAGGAATCCCTATTCGAGCCACACCTGGACAGTCTGCCCCGCCAGGGCGGTGAAGCTCGCCGACCAGGTGCGCCCGTCCGGGCTGGTGACCACGGCCCGCCAGCTTCCCGGCGGCAGGCCGGTGAGGCTGGCGCGGCCAGCGGTGACGGGGTGATCCGCCGGGGCCATGCCTAGAATCTTCGGCCGGCGGAAAAGCTTGCCGCCGGCTCCCACCAACCGGAGTTGGCCACCGCCGCCCTCGGCCACCAGGTCGGGAACGGTCAGCTCCAGCCGGCCACCCGGTGTGAGCGAGAGGGTCTGCGCGCCACCGGGCACGGCCACCGGAACGGAAACCACAGCCGAGCCTCCGCTAACCACCAGTAACTCCCACTGGCCACGGGGCACACCGGGAATGAAGACCCGGCCAGCCTCGCGGGTGGTGTATGAGCCGTCTGAGACGACCCGACCGGTCGGATCGACGACCGCCGCGTTGACGCTGGCGACCGGCCCACCCCCCGCCCATGTGACATAGAAGGTCAGCCCACCGCCAGGCTCCATCGCCAATCGCAAGTCGTGGATCGGCGAAGTCGAGACCTCGATCTCTACCTCCGCCTGCTCATACCCTTCCTTGTGCGCCACCACCCGCCACCGGCCGCTGGGCAGTTCACCCAGATCGAACTGTCCACTCTCACCACTTAGAACACCACGACCGATCGATCTGCCGGCAAGAATCGAGGCAGATTCCACGGGGCTGGCACTGAGGCTCACCGCCGCCAAGGCTGAGCCATCGCTGGCGTCGACGACGACCCCCCGCACCGAGGTGACAACGACCTCGATTCTAAGCTCGCGATCGGAGGTTAGATCCAGATCCTGTTGGTGGCGTTGCCCTCGTACCGGATCGACAACGACGAGCTGATAGTGCCCCTCTTTGAGCCCCTTGATCTCGAACCGGCCGGCCGCATCGGTCTTTGCCCCCGCGTAGGCGGACTGCTCCCTAGCCAGCGCCACCTGTTGCCCAGCCAGCGGCTCATCTCCAACCACGACGATACCGGTGAGGGTCAAACCACCATCGAACTCAAGATCGAGCACCACCCTTGTCTCCCCGGTCTCGATCACTACCTGCTCGATCACCTCCGCGTTGTTCGGCTCATCGGTGGCCATCACCATCCATGTACCGGGGCTCAACCCGGCGATCCGGTAGCCACCTTCGAAGTCCACCTGGCCAGCGATCACTCCTCCATCGTTGCGACCAAAAGCGTAGACGACCACCTGCGCCAAGTCGTCCAACTCCAGGCCGATCAACCGGCCGACGAGCTCGACGCTCGCGGCGAGCTGAATTTCGACTCCTTCCACACTCACACCCGAGATCTCGACGGGGGAGGCCGCCGCCCCCCGGCCTTGGTTTTCGTGTTCAGCCTTGAGCCGATAGCTCCCGTTGGGCAGGCCCGACAGGGTGAAGCTACCGTCGGCGGCCGAAAAGTCGCTCGATGTGCGACCCATCAGCCCAGAAGGTCGAGTACTGACCCGCGCATCCGCCACTGGTTGGCCGGAGCTGTCAACGACGCGCCCGGAGATTTCGAACCCCGGCTCAAAGACCAGATCGAGAGTATTCTCACCCGCCTCAACCTGAAGATCCTTCACCACCCGAGCGTTTCGATGATCGTGGGCTTCGACACTCACCAAGCCCAGCGGAACGCCCTCTAGACGGTACTTTCCATCGTCGTCGGTCGAGGTGGTAGAGCCACCGGTCCAAGATAGTGGGTCTGAGATCTGCCGATCCCGAGCCAGACTGACCATCGCGCCGGCTACCGGTTCTGCGTTGTCGGAGAGGACCTTGCCCGCAATCACCGCGCCGCGCTGGAGGGTCAATTCCACCTCTTCAGGCTGGTGTTGCGGACCCAACTCCAACGCCGGCTTGAGGGTTGGCAAGTAGCCCTTGGCCCAGGCCTTGAGGTTGAGCCTGCCCGGCGCCAAGCGGTCGAGTTCAAAGTGACCCTCCTCGTCTGTGATGGTGCTGCGACCTTGAGCATTCGCCATGAGACCCGCCGCCGATTTGCTGGCCATCACTTGGGCTCCCGAGATCGGTCTGCCGTCTGTGTCCAAGACCTTGCCAGCGAGGCTCCAGGCCGGCTCCAAGGTGACTTTCACCGGCTCGACGGAGGGCGCTTCCACATGCTCAACGGTCTGCGCCAAGAAGCCGTCGCGCGTCACATGAAACTGCACCTTCGAACCGGAGCGCAAGTCGTGTAACGAGAAGAATCCGGAGGAATCGGTCACCACTTTGTTCGGCTTCTCAGCCTGGGTGCGATTGAAACTCCGCACCCAGTTCTCACCAGCCAAGACCGAAACCTCCGCCTCGGCGATCGGCTCGCCCCGGGGGTCCACCACGATCCCCTCGATGGCGACACCCGGCTCCAACAAGACGGTGCCGAGATCAACCTCGCCGGCCTGCGGCGCGACCTTGATGCCCGGTACGCGCAGCGCAGCAAAGCCGGCGGCACTCACCGCCAAGTCATATCGACCCGCCCCCAGGTCAGCGAACTCAAACTGCCCCTTGGCGTCGGTCGATACGGCGCGAGTCGGCTCGACGTCGTCCAAGCCGAAAGAACGATGCAGCATCGTTCGCAGGTCGCCCGCTCGTTGTTCCACCAAGCGCACCTGCGCCCCGATCACCGGTTGTTCGTCCAGGTCGAGCACCAGGCCCAACCCAAGATGGCCGGCGGGCAGAATCAACTCCACCGAGGTTGGCCCTTCGACCACAGTGGAGACTCGCTGGCGCAGCACCGCGAACTTCGGATGGCGAACGCGCACCATGTAGTCAGTCAACGCTCTCAAGTTGTCCAGGCGAAAGCGGCCCTGAGAGTTGGAATAGCCCGTACTTCCGGGAACCCAGCCACTTCTCCCACCGCGGCGCCCAGCGCGGCTCCAGTCCGGCCTGATGTCGACCTCGACCCCTTCCACCGGTTGCCCTTGCTCATCCACCACCCGACCTTCGATGCTGACCACGGCGCTCAAGCTGAGGAGCGATGCTTGCCCCACTTTCACTTCCACCTGGCCGAAGGAAATCAGATAGCCGCTCTTGGCCGCAGCGAGGTAGGCCGCGCCGGACGGTGAAACGGCGAGACGAAAATGGCCCCGCGCATCGGTCTCGACGAAGCGCGCGGCGCGGCCGTTTTGGAAGACCAGAGCGCCGGCCAGCGGCTCCTTGCTCTCGGCGTCTACCACCCGCCCATGCACCCAAGCCGTGGCCGGCAAGGTCACCACGACGGGCCGCGGCGACGACTCCGGCGGCGACTCCGGCAACACGGCAGCCTCGCGCTCGTCGCTCAGGAGGGTGGAGATCGAACGACCGTCTTCGGTGGTCAACCAGAGTTTGGCACTCTCGCCGAGGGGAGACCAAACCTCCAGCTTGCCGGCTTCGTCGCTCATCGCCACCGGCCAGAAGCTAGCCCCGATTCGCGCCAAGACACCGGCAAGGGAGCGCTCTTGGTGATCTCGGACCACGACCTCTCGACGAGTGCCCGCCCTCAGCGACACCGTCACGGTGGAGGCTTCCACATCCAACAAAGCGGAGGGCGCAAAGCCCGGCGCCCCGGCCCCCACCACCTGCGGCCTACTCTCGACCCACGGCAGGCGCACTTTGCCGGCGGCATCGCTCACTCCTCTTTGCGGTACCCCCTGCCACTCTCGACCTCGTCCACCAGCTTTCGTGTCCCCCATCCCAACGTGCGCGCCGGCCACCGGCCGGCCCTCCGGGTCGACGACCCGCACCAGCAACGTCCGCGATTTGACCAGCTTGGCCACCGGCAACCGGAGGTCACTGACCAGCGGAGTCAGCTTGTAGCGCCTCGGCATGAAGCCTCTGGCCGTCACCCAGACCTCGTACACTCCACGCTGGGCGGCGGTCAAGTGAAACTCCCCGTGGCGACCGCTGCGCGAGGAGGCGAGGACCTCCACGGCGCCCCAGTCGGCCAGATCGGCTACGCCACGCCCAAAGTAGGTGTACTGCGGGCGCAGCTCCAGCCGAGCGGCCACGATGGGCTTGCCTGAAGAGTCTTGGACACGCCCTTCGATGGTCAGCGGCACCGACGCCGACGCGGTCATGACAGGACCAGCCAGAAAAACAGCGACCAGCACAACGACCACCAGACCGTAGCGTACAAACATCGGGAGGCCCCCTAAGAGTTGCGCTCCTCACCGCAACGGGCACTTCCAGCTGCGACGCAAGAGCGTCCTTACTTTAGCAGACTCTCCGCCAAGCGAATCCAACCATAGCTTCAAGCACGCTGAAACCTTGCCTCCCGGAAGAGATCAGAGCAAGCGGCGCGAGGTGGTCGGTTTCTTCGCTTCGACCTCCGGCATCTCCACCCGCGGGGTGAAATCTTCGCCGGGATTGATGAAACGGTTCTCCTCGAACTGATACTGGCGATCGTGCAGCTCTTTGTAGCGACCGGCGGCCGCCAACAACTCAGCGTGAGTGCCGCTCTCGACGATCCGCCCCTCTTCGAGAACCAGAATCTGGTCGGCGCTGCGGATGGTCGACAGGCGGTGGGCGATGACGAAGGTGGTACGACCGCTGCGCAGTCGGTTGAGCCCATCTTGGATCAGCGCCTCGCTCTCGCTGTCCAGGCTGGAGGTGGCTTCATCCAGGATCAAGATTCTGGGATCGGCCAGCACCGCGCGGGCGATCGCCACACGTTGGCGTTGCCCACCCGAGAGCTTCACCCCGCGCTCGCCGACCACCGTGTCATAGCCCTTGGGGAAGCCGGCGACAAACTCCTCGCAGTGAGCTAGGAGGCCGGCCGCTTCGATCTCTTGACGAGTGGCGTCGGGCCGGCCGTACGAGATGTTCTGCGCCACCGTGCCGTCGAAGAGGAAGTTGTCTTGAAACACCACCCCCAGATGGCGCCGGTACTCGGTCAGCCGCAGCCCGCGCAGATCCGCGCCGTCGATGGTCACCGTGCCGGCGCTCGGCTGGTTGAAGGCCATCACCAAGCTGGTCAGAGTGCTCTTGCCGGAGCCCGAAGGGCCGACCAGGGCGGTGGTCGAGCCCGCAGGAGCGGAAAACGTCACATCCCGCAAGACGGGAATGCCCTCTTCGTACTCGAAGTGAACCGCTTCGAAAGCCACATCACCTTCCATCTGTTCCACCACTTGCCGCTCGGCGTCACTTTCCGCCTCGGTAGCGACGCTGCGAATCTCGCGCAGGCGGTCCAACCCGGCGAAGGCCTCGGAGAGCTGGGTGCCGATGGCGGCGATCTGCACCAGCGGGCCGGCGACCATCAAGGTGAAGAAGGTGTAGCTGGTGAAATCGCCCAAGGTCATCGTCCCGGCGAGCACCGCCTTGCCGCCGACGACGATCATCAACAAGCCGAGCGCGCCGACCACCACACCCGAGAAGGCGGTCACCGTGGCGACGCCGGTCATCGAAGAGACCACGTTGCGCAGTAGCCGGTGGGCACCACGGGCAAAGACCAGATCCTCCCGTTTCTCCGCCGTGTAGGCCTTGATCAAGCGCACGCCACCCAGCGTCTCGCCGAGCCGCCCGGTGACCTCGGCGTTGATCTTGCCCCGCTCGCGGAAGATGGGCCGCAACCTCTTGAAGAAGAGAGCCATCCCGCCCACGAACAGCAACATCACCACCAACACGGCGAGTGTCAGATGCCAATTGAGGTAGAGCAGAGCCACCATGGCAAGGCTGGCCGTGAATAGCCCGCCGATGAGTTGCACCAGGCCGCTACCCACCAGGTTGCGCACCCCTTCGGCATCGGTCATCACCCGCGAGATCAGCTCACCGCTCTTGACCGAGTCGAAGTAACTCACCGGCAGTCGGGTGACGTGCTGTTGCACCTGCTTGCGCAGATCGGTGATCGAGCGCTGGGCGGCAATGCCCAAAAGCATGGTCAAAGAAAAAGAGGTCAAAGCCTGCACCACCGTCGCCACGCCGACCGCGGCGGCCAGAGGCATGAGCAGATCGGCATTGCCCTTGCCGACCACATCGTCGATCAGGAACTTGGCCGACGCCGGTAGCACCATGGCGGCGAGTCGTCCGACGAAAATCAACATCAGCCCTATGCCGATGCGCCCACGACGCTGCCAAATCAACTGACGAGCTTCCGCCCAGACCGCGCTGCGATCGATCCGCTTCTTCTGGCTCGTCTCGCTCTTCTCCGCGTCCTGCTCTGGCTGCTCTGGCTTCTTCGCTGGTTTGGTCTCTGGCATCAACGCTCCCGGCTCGTGGTCTGGTCAACGGAAGGGACCATGGTAACGCGACGAGGGGCTACGGTGGGCTCCCGAGTCGGCGCGGTATAGTGAGAGTCAATGAGTGCCAATGACTGTCAACACATGTCAGGAGAGCCATCATGACCCAGGTCAGCGCGCGACTGCCCGATGATCTAGTCCAATCGATCGATCAGGCAGCGAGACGGCTGCATCGAAGTCGCGCCGAGTTGATCCGACAGGCTGTCGAGTATTACCTGGAAGATCTCGAGGACCTCCGCCTCGGTCTGGAGCGGCTGCAGGATCCGGCCGATTCACTGTTGGACTGGGAAGAGGTCAGAGCTGAACTACTCGCTGCGCATTAAGTCGAGTGCAAAAAAGGCACTTCGCCGAGTCCCAAGAGAGGACCGGCTGCGCCTCATCGAAGC
Organism: Acidobacteriota bacterium; assembly: GCA_024277255.1. Taxonomy (GTDB): domain Bacteria; phylum Acidobacteriota; class Thermoanaerobaculia; order Multivoradales; family SZUA-115; genus SZUA-115. The sequence continues at coordinate 53,100 of JAJRVQ010000063.1, forward strand.
GATCGATCGGCTTCGACAGAGTCCACACGCGGGCGGAGTCCTCAAAGGCGAGTTCTCGGGTCTGCGCCGCATCCGGGTGGGTGGCTATCGGATCGTCTACGAGGTCATCGACGAAGAGCTGGTGATCCTGGTCGTACGCCTTGGCCACCGTAAGGACATTTACCGTTAGTCACGTGTTACCTTCAGTGCATGTCGATTCTTGATCTGCTGGGGTTCGGTCGCTCCTCCGATTCAAAGAGCGCGGACGCAGGCTCGACCGAGACGGTGCGCCGTATCGTCCAAAAGCTGGACGCACTGGAGCCTGAGAGGGCACGCTATGTCGCCTCGTTCGCCTACATCCTGAGCCGCGTGGCCAACGCCGACCTGGAGATCAGCGACGAAGAGACGCGGGAGATGGAGAAGATCCTCGTCGACCTGGGCCACCTGCCCGAAGATCAGGCGATCCTGGCGGTGCAGATCGCCAAGACGCAGAGCCGACTCTTCGGCGGCACCGAGAATTTCCTGGTCACCCGCGAGTTCAAAGAACTGGCCAGCCTCGAACAACGCCACGAACTCCTCCACTGCCTCTTCGCCGTCTCCGCCGCCGACGATTCCATCTCCAGCGCCGAAGAGGCCGCCGTCAAACAGATCGCCAGTGAACTGGGCTTCACCCACCAGCAATTCGCCGAAGTTCGTTCCCAGTACAACGAAAAGCGCGAGGTGCTGCGGGGGCTTCGTCAGGGATAGGCAAGCGGAGTCAAGGCGGCGATCAGTTGGACCGTGATGGTGGCTTCTGCGCCGACTGAACCTTCTCCGCAGAGTACTTACGTATTAACCGATCGGTGAAATCGGGTTCCACGCCATGAACAAATGCCAACATTCCCGCAAGACGTTCACGCTCTTTCTCACCCAGTTTGTCAACCTGATGAACCATCGCGCTTAGTGTTCTCTTCAGGTTCCGCCCTACCGAAATTCCACCATCGGATGTAAGCACAACCCCGGTGATTCGCTGACGGCGCTTACGGCTACTGTGACGAGTCTTCTTGAGGTTCAACTCCAAGTCACTGGGTAAGCTCAAGCTCTCTACTATCGAGACGACACTCTTCTCTAGTGAACTCAGCACTTCGGGACGCTGGCACGAGAAGAAGAGGTCGTCCGCGTAACGCGTGTACTTGCACTGCTGTCTTCGCGCTTCGGCTGTGAGTTCCTCGTCCAGATAAAAGCACAACGCATTGGAAAATGCGGGCGATGTAGGCGCCCCAATCGTCAACTCGCCAAACCGGAAAATCACATTCTCGAAGAACTCAATATCGCCGCCAGACCACTCTCGAAACAGGCCTGAGTTTGACTTGCGATAACGACCGAAGTCCTGCACCGAAATAGATGGAAAGAAGTCTCGAAAGTCCATGCGCAGGACGAATCGAGCACCCCTATGTACAGCCGCATGTTTCGCAATACTCATGCCCTTCCGATAGGCAAATGCGGCATCATGAACCGGCCACTCGGATAGTACTTCCTGTAGCAACCAGCGCTGTAGACCTTTCAACTGACGTGAGGGATGGTGAATCTTTCGTCTCCCGCCGCTTCGCTTCGCAATGAAATAGACCTTGTAGCGGTGAGACGCAGAACTAGATGTTGCGCGCAAGTACCGCATCGACAAACCGCTCGTCGCTGTCATGCGCTCAAGCAACATCGACCTTTTTCTCCCTGTCCTCCATGATTCGAGCCGCTTCAGGGATACTCCTCAGCACACCCTCAAACTCAGCTCGGAAGTCACCAAATTCGCCATCGCCTAACCCCAAGAGCGACTGTTCAGATAGCGCATGCTCTTTGCGAAAGTAGAAGTCACCTCTCTCTGCTACGTAGTGAATATCAACTAAATCAACAGCAGATGCTAGACCCACCAGCTTTGTAGTTGACCAGGGGGGCTCTTGCTGGTAGATCTTGCGCAGAAATTTCCGGCACATCTTTCGTGAAATCGGCCCTGCGATTGAAATTAGATCACATACCAAGAAGAGCGCCAACTTCGGGTCGGACTTAAGACGAGCCTCGTACTCGTCGTTCCTAAGTGGTCCACGGCGGGCAACGAGCCTCCTGAGGTGTTCATCAATCCTATCTCCGACAGTCAGGATTTGGCCCTCTGGTGCAAATAGGGCAGGGCGAAACGCGGAGTCTTTGTTTACCCAGGCAACCGGTCCTGTGTTGATGAAGCTCTCGTTGTACTTGTATCTCGCTTGTAGAATAGGCAATACCCGACTCCTCAGACGCCTCTCACTCGTAAACGCGCCCAACTCAGCGATCGTACCGGGGCTCTCCACGATGATGATCACGATATCCGAAAGAGCAGCTAGCTCCGTCTCGAGCTGCAGCGCATTTCCGCGTTCTCGGTTCTGAATGAAGTCCCAGACCCGCTCAGCATAGAAGACCAGCGCCCTGGGATGCTCTCGGTTGATGTGCTTACAAAGCTCATCACGCTGCTGACTTTCCTTCTTGCCGCAGAGAAAGACAACTGGCAACAAATGCCTAGGGGCCAGTAGCCCCCGAAACAGTCTAACAAGCCTGTCCCGGGGGCTCCTAAACGACCCCTGGTTGAACCAATCCAACCAAGGTCCCCTTACTCAAGCGGCCCGGGAAGGATGCCGCGAGCCATAGCTCGTGGCATCCTTCCCGGGCAAGAATGCCGCGCAAATGTATCGGGCGGGCGAAGCGCCTGCCACAAGGAGGTTCCAGTTCTTGAAGGCTGATGAATTAGAGAACTCCTCTCAGCTAAGGGGTACCTCACTGTACCGTTGACCGCTCGGGCGGGTCAACTCTCTGGCCACAGATCCTTGGGAGCCCCTCCGCGCGTTGATGAGCTGCGCTCTTGATCTAGGTAGCGGCTTCTGCGACGACTGAGCACATAGGGGAACTCCACTGCGGAAGAGCGAGCCAGTTGACGCCACCCACTTTCTGCTGCGATCCGCCTCTTGTACTTTCGGACCTCGTCATGCATACTCAGTACATATGGAGGTCGAATGGGATCCAGAGAAGGCACTGTCGAATCGCGAGAAGCACGGGGTCCAGTTCGAAGAAGCCCTGACTTGCTTACTCGATCCCAGCGCGCTGGTCGTCGAGGATGTCTCAGCCGAAGGCGAATCGAGATGGGTCTTGGTTGGATTGAGCAGCCGAGCGAATCTCCTCACCGTCGTCTACACGCTTCGAACCCAGGACCGAATTCGACTCATCTCAGCCCGGAAAGCGACCCGCAAGGAGGGTAAGAGCTATGCGTGACGAATACGATTTCTCAACAGCAAGAAGAGCACAGGACGTTCCGCATTTGGCCCGGCTTCAAGCGGAGGCGAAGGGGAAGAGCCGGATCACCATCATGCTGGACAACGATGTGCTGGCGGCCTTTCGCTCAAGGGCGGAGGTCGAGGGAATCGGCTATCAGACTCTGATCAATCAGACGCTACGCCAAACGATCGGATCTCGACCGGTCGATGAGGAGATACTGCGCAGAGTGCTCCGCGAGGAGCTGTCGACACCATGACGGTGGCCGCCGGGTGCGAGCTAGGCGATCACTGCCTTCGCTCAGCGCTCACCGCTGCGATAGGCCTGGGCTCCCGGTATGTGCCCCTGGCTGGATCCGTGCACTACGCCAGCGTCGGCAGCGTGGCCAGTGCTCCCGGCGGCGGAGTCCGTCACCTCCACCTGGCCGGCCTCCACCATCTTCAGCAGGGGAGGATGCGCAGCAGCTTCGGCGGAGATCTCTCCCCGTTTGCCGGGTCCCAGATGCAGCTTCTTTCCGCGGGGCAGGGGAATCGCCAGGGGACTGTGAGTGGTATTCAGGATGGATTTCATGTTGGAACCTCGATTCTGCGGTTCAAGGGTTGATAGTCATTCTATCGAAGTCGCTCAGAGATAATCCGCCTGTCCAGCTCGATAGCAGCGGAATGCTATCCGGAAGAGTTCCCGGTGACTATGCCCGGAGGCTTGAGGGGGGCCACCCGGGCGGTGGCGGCAAAGCCACCATTCCAAAAATAGCACAATAAGCAGCCCTTCTTCTCTCTTGCATCTTTGTCATAAATCGCCAGAAACACACGAGTTAACGTTCCTCCCCTGCTGCGACTTGTGGGATAGTAGCGGTGCTGCCCCCCTGGCACCCGTCGAACGCATTTTGCGCTCTGCCTTGCTGAGTTGCGAGAAGCCTGGATTGAGGAAGAATGGCTGAATCCGCCGATGATCGTATCCGTCTGGTCCCTCGGCTGAAGAACCAGGGATATCGCCGCGAGCAGGTGGCACAACGGCGAAGCTGGATCGAGAAACAGACGGGTGCCGCTCTGCCGCATGTCGGCACCTTCTCGATCGACAGCGAGGATCTGCGAGGCAACATCGAGAACCCGGTGGGTGTGGCGCAGGTTCCTCTCGGCATCGCCGGCCCGTTGCGGGTTCGAGGCGAACATGCCGACGGCATCTTCTACCTGCCCCTGGCAACGACGGAAGGGGCGCTGGTTCGCTCCTACGAGCGGGGCATGGTGGCTTTGACCCGAGCCGGTGGCGCCGAGGCGCGGGTCTATGTGGACGCCAACCGGGTCTCTCCGATCTTCACCTGCTCCTCCGTCGCCCAGGCCCACGATTTCTCCCGCCGCCTCGGGGAACGCTTCGACGAAGTGCGCGCCGCCGCCGAGGCCACCACCAGCCACGGCAGACTGATCGCCGCCGAGTGCCTGCCGGTAGGGCGCAAGGTGATCGTCGACTTCTCTTTCTTCACCGCCGACGCGCAGGGCATGAACATGATCGTCAAGGCGGCGGACGCCGCCTGCCGTTTCATCGTGGAGAAGATCGGCGGCGAGCGGTACTTGATCTTCAGCGGCTACAACTCGGAGAAACGAGCCAGCGGCTCGCTGTTGCGCGGCGGCAAGGGCAAGAAGGTGGTGGCCGGGGCCGAGTTGCCCCGCGCCGTCGTCGAGAGGGTCCTGCGCACCACTCCCGAAGCGATGGTGGAGATGTGGAATCAGACCGTACTCGGCCACCTCACCACCGGCTCTTTCGGCTACAACGGACACTTCGCCAACGGACTGACCGCCTTCTACATCGCCTGCGGCCAGGACACCGCCAACGTCGCCAATGCCGCCGTGGGAATCACCCACTTCGAACTCACCGGCGGCGGAGATCTCTATGCCAGCGTTACCTTGCCATCGTTGACCGTGGCCACCGTCGGCGGGGGAACTCAGCTGGGTACCGGGCGGGAATGTCTGCGCATGCTCGGCTGCGATGGGACCGGTAAAGCGCGCAAGCTGGCGGAAATCTTCGCCGCCGCCCTCCTCGGCGGCGAGCTCTCTATGGGAGCCGCCATCGCCAGTGGCCAGTTTGTCGCCGCGCACGAATCTCTGGGCCGCAACCGACCGGCGCCGGAAGGCGACGAAAAATGAAACGCCCGTTCCGCGGTCTGCGCGATCGCCCGCCGGAGAACCGCTACGACGCCGTGATCATCGGCGCCGGCATCGGCGGTTTGGTCTGCGCCAACCTCCTGGTGAGATCCGGCCTGCGGGTTCTGTTGGTCGAGCAGCACTACATGGTGGGCGGCTATTGCAGCGCCTTTCGCCGGCGCAATTTCACCTTCGACGCCGCCACTCACTTCTATCCGCTCCTCGGCAATCCGCAAACTCTCACCGGGAAACTGCTCCAAGAGCTGGGCGTCACCACCCGCTGGGTCAAGATGGACCCGGTGGATACCTTCCACTTCCCGGACGGATCGAAGTTTCAGGTCCCGGCCGACCTGGAGAGCTACCGAGCCCGCCTGGACGCCGCCTTTCCCCATCAAAGGCAGGCCCTCAACCGTTTTTTTCAGGCGGTACGTAAGACCTACCTTCTCGGTGTCCTCTGCTACTTCCGGGGCCACGACTCCGCCCGCCTCGGACCCTGGAAAGGCTGGACCCTCAAGCAGGCTCTCGAGCACTTCATCGACGACCCGAAGTTGCGCCTCCTGCTCACCGCCGACTGCCCCCATTGGGGCTCGCCACCGAGCCGAACCTCGTTCGTGTTCGACTCCATGCTGCGCCTTTCTTATTTCCTGGGCAATTACTACCCGGAGGGCGGTTCCCAGAGCTGGGTGGATGAGCTGGCTCAGCGCTTCGAAGAGCAAGGTGGGCACATCCTGATGAGCACTATGGCGGACGAGATCCTGCTGCGCGACCGGCGGGCCAGTGGCGTTCGCCTGACCACGACCCGCGGCAAGCTGCGCGGTACGCGATCCATCGAAGCCGGCGTGGTGGTCTCCAATGCCGACCTGCTACAGACCATCGAGGATCGCCTGCCCAGTGGCGTAGTGGCAGAGGAGTATCGCCAGCGGCTGCGCAAGCTGCGCCCCTCGTACCCCTGTTTTCTGGTCCATGTGGGGCTACGCGGGATATCCGCCGAGGTTCTGGAAAAGGTACAAGGGTACTACTGGGATTCCTGGGACCCGGAACGGGTCGGCAGCGGTGCGCTGCGCTGCAAGATCTTCGCACCCACCCTCTACGAGCCGCGGCTGGCACCGCCGGGAGGACAGATCGTGATCCTGCAGAAGGTCCAGGATCTGGACTATGCGGCGATCGAAGACTGGGAGGCCCACAAGACCGGTCTGCAAGAGAGGCTGGTAGCCCACCTGGAGGCGGTGGTACCGGGGATCTCCCGGCACATCGAGGTCCAGCTCGCCGCCTCCGCCGAGACCTCCTGGAAGTTCACACTGAATCGACATGGCGCTATGCTCGGCTGGGAGATGTCGCCAGACCAGTTGGGAAACGGTCGGCCCGATGTGGAGGGTCCGGTCCGAGGCCTCTACCTGGTCGGCCATTGGACGCGGCCCGGCGGCGGCGTGACGCCCGTGATCATGTCGGCGGTTCGAGTCGCTGAGAAGATCGCCGGCCGGGAGATGACGGCACCCGCACTGCAACTAGGAATACAGGAGCCGCGAGCAGCAACACAGGGGGAGTAAGACATGGCGAGGAAGAAAACGAAGATCGTGTTGCTGATCATCCTCGCCGCCGGCCTCGCGCTGGCGGCTTGGGGCCGCGCCCAGATGAGTCGCCTCACCTCCAACGCCGAGTTGCTCGCCAGCACCGGAACCGCCGCCGGCAAGATGCTGGCAGCCTACGCCAGCGGAATCAAGGCCCGCGACCCGGAGCAGATCCTCCAACTCTACGCCGACGACTACGCCAACCCCGCGCAAGGATTCTGGCAGCAGGAACTGCGCTACGAACGGGATGGAGTGAGGGTCTACGACTGGCACAGCGGCGAGCCGCGCGCCTTCGGCAAGGCCGAGATCGGCCAGCAGGTGGAACGCCTCCTGGGGTCGTTCACCTCCCTGGAGATGGCCAAGCTCAAGCTGTCTGCCGTCGAGGAAATCGGAGAGGATGAAAGTTCAGCCGTCATTCGCTGCGTCCTCTGGCTGCGCGGCAGCCGGCTCGATAACCGCGCCTTCGAGACCCAGGCCAGCCTGCGTTTCTGGCTGCGTCGCCACGGCGAAGGGTGGAACATTTACCGGCAGGAACTCCTCTCCGGCGAAACCGTCAGCGGAAGCGGCCGGGGATTCGTCAACATCGCCCAGGCCGCGGGCCTCGACTTCGTGGCCCAACAAAACCCTCTGTGGACCACGCCGGAGTGGACCCCGCACAAGTTCGGCATCATCCGTTACGGCTCGGCCGGTGTCTCGACAGCCGACTACGACGGTGACGGCTGGGAGGATCTCTACTTCGCCGACGGTCGAGCGCCGCGCCTCTACCGCAATCTCGGCATCGGCGAAGACGGCCAGGTGAAGTTCGCCGATGTCACCCGCGCCGTCGGTCTGCCGGAGGAAGAGCCGGGGGTCCATATCGGCCTGTTCGCCGATTTCGACAACGACGGCGACGCCGACCTCTTCGTCGGCCGCTCCATCGGAGAGAGCAAGATCTACCGTAACGATGGGCCAGGGCCCACCAGCCACATCGTCTACACGAACGTCTCGGCGTCGGCCGACCTGCCGGAGAACTTCATCACCACCGCGGCCGTCGCCGACTACGATCTGGACGGCGACCTAGATCTCTACATCGGGCGCTACCTGGACCCCAGAGTCGATCTGCCGACCACCCTCTTCTACACCCGCAACGGCCAGGGCAACTTTCTGCTGCGTAACGAGGGAGACTTCACCTTCTCCGATGTGACCAGCGAAGCCGGAGTGCGCGAAGGTGGCCTTTCCCTGGGAGTCTCCTGGGGGGACTACGACCAGGACGGCGATCCCGACCTCTATGTCGCCAACGACTTTGGCAGAAACGCTCTGCTGCGCAATGAAGGGCGCGGCGAGGACGGCGTGGTGCGCTTCACCGACGTCAGCGCCGAAAGCGGAGCCATCGACCACGGGTTTGGCATGAGCGCCTCGTGGGGAGACCCGGACAACGACGGCGATCTCGACCTCTACGTCTCCAACGTCCACTCCGGCCAGCGCTGGTATGGCCAAGCGGCAACCCTCTACCAGTACCTGATCAACAGCTTCCGCCAGGGCACCATCCGCGAAGATTTCACCTCCTACCGAGAAATCTACCGCTTCGCCGGCACCGACTGGAAGGACTTCGGCGACGGCATGGTCAAAGGCAACAGCCTGTTGATCAACGACGGCGCCGGCCGTTTCACCGATATCTCCGAGGCCGCCCGAGCCAACCCCTTCGGCTGGTACTGGGGCTCCACCTTTCTCGACTACGACAACGACGGCCGGCAAGACATCTACGCCGCCAACGGCTGGATCTCCAGCCGCAGCTACGACGATTTGTGACTGCCCTACATCGTGAGCGCGGTCGCGCACATCGACGACTACAAGACGGGCCTTCACTATTCCGACAAGTTCCGCGGCGACATGTCCTGGAATGGCTACGAGTACAACAACCTGTTGCGCAACGAGGGCTGCCGAGAGGCCACAGAGACCGCCGGCCAAGAAGAAGCTCCCTGCGCCCTGCGCTTCACCGACATGGCCATGGCTCTGGGCGCCGACGACCGCCAAGACTCCCGCGGTGTGGCGGTGGCCGACTACGACCACGACGGCGACCTGGACATCGCCATCAATCACAACATCGGCGACCGCCCGCAGACTCCTCAAGGTCCGGCCGTGCTGCTGCGCAACGATGTCGGCTCCGCTCAGGGATGGCTGAGCGTGGAACTGGAGGGGACCGCCAGCAACCGCGACGCCATCGGCGCCGTAGTGGTGGCCGCGACCGGCGACTGGCAGCTGGCCCTACAGAAGAGCGCCGGTTCCAGCTATGCTTCTCAGCAGAGTGGCCGGCTCCACTTCGGCCTAGGAGAGGCCACCCAGGTGGATCACCTGACCGTGCGTTGGCCCTCCGGGGCCACCGAACACTTCGAGAATCTGCCGGCTCGCAGCTGGATACGGATCGTCGAAGGCCAGGGTATCCAGAAGCTAGAAGTAAGAACCCGACCTCAATTGTAGGACTCTACGGTCCGCGAAGTCGGGGGGAGGGGGGGGAACGAAACCGTTGCGTTTGGTCCTAACTGGTGATGGCCTCGCAGGCTTGCTGGTACCGCGGTTGGCCGGCGATCCAGCGGTGGACTCGTGCCGTCTCTTGGAGGACTGGGGAGCGGGGGTGACAGCGCCCGGCGAGACGCTGGTGATCGTTCCCTCTCGCTGCCCGACCGCCAGCGAAACCGGCCAGGCAGCCGCTGCCGCCGGGTGCTGGACGGCGGGGGGGGGCGGACCGGTGATCCTCATCTCCAGCGCCCAGGTCAACGAGCCCAGCCACTTCCACTCGGGCCTGCTGAGCGAGAATCGACTGCGCCGGCCCAAGATGGGCAACACCATCGCTAGAGACTGGTTGAGGCTGGAACAACGGTTTGCCGAGGTCCTGGCTGAGGGTCAGAGCACACTCACCATCTTGCGCCCTACCGCCGTTCCACTGCCCGATGGCCAAGACATCTTCAGCCGACTGCTGCGCGGCTCCTGGGCCACGGTCCCTCCAGGTTTCAACCCGCCGCTGCAGCTTCTCCACCTGGACGATCTGGCGCAGGCCATCCTCCGTGCCGCTTGCGTGACTCGAGAAGGATCTTTCAACGTAGCACCGACCTCGGTGATACCACTGCGCCAGGCGATCCGGCACAGCGGCCAACGGCGCCTTCCCCTGCCCGGCTTCCTCCACCGGCGGGGTGGAAGCCTAGAGCGGCCACCGTTGGCGGACGAACTCGCCTACCTGAGCCATCCGTGGACGGTCTCGGACCGTTCAATCCGCCACCGACTCCGCTTCGAGCCACGCCATAGCAGCGCCGAGACGATCCAGTGGCTGCGCCGAGCCAAGAGCGCCCGGAGCCGTCATCCACCGCCCCTCGCTTCTGCGACCGCAGCCTCTGCAGCGGAGGATGGCTACGACCCCTTCGGCATGGACCGAGGCTACATCGACCGGCTCGGCCGCACCCTTTTTCGTTTTCTCCACGACCGCTACTGGCGCATCGAATGGCGGGGGCTGGAGCATGTGCCGCGTCAGGGTCGGGCGGTCCTGGTGGGTATCCACCGCGGCCTTCAGCCCTGGGACGGTGTCATGATCCTCCACTTCCTGGCCCGGGAGTTGGGCCGCTACCCGCGCTTCCTGATACACCCGGCACTGGTCAAGCACCCCTTCCTGGCGCCCTACATGACCCAGATCGGCGGCCTCCTGGCCTGCCGCGAAAACGGCGCATGGGTGCTGGAGCGCGAGAAGATCTTGGGCATCTTTCCGGAGGGGATTCGCGGCGCCTTCACCCGCTACCGGGACGCCTATCGGCTGGGGAACTTCGGCCGCCACGACTTCGTCAAGATGGCCCTGCGCCACCGGGCACCGATCGTGCCGTTGGTGACCGTTGGCAGCGCAGAGATCTTTCCCATCCTCGGCAAGATCCGCTGGCGCTGGTGGCAGCGATTCAGCGGCTGGCCCTGCTTCCCGGTCACGCCGACACTTTCGCTGCTCCCTCTGCCTTCCAAGTGGCACACCCTCATCCTGCCTCCACTGGCGGTGCACGAGGAGTTTCCGCCACAGGCGGCGGACGACCCCGAGATCGTCACCCGCATCAGCCACCAGGTGCAGACCCAGCTGCAAGCCGCACTGGACGATCTGCGCTCCCGGCGCAAATCGATCTTCTGGGGCTCGATCTTCCCTCGGGACGAGAGTTGAGGCACCGCCGCCCATTCGTTCGTCATCTGTTCACGGAACCAAGCACTAACACCAACCCAGCCTATAGCTCTTCCGAGACGACCGTAGCACCGATCTATGGTCCAAAGACGTAAACTACGCGAGCACCTTCCAAGACCGAAGGCAGTTTCGCCTCGGGGTTGTTCTACCCGGGGCAAGCTGCGCCAACCTGCAAAGGAGATCGCTATGCGTCGCGTGATTGGAGTCTGCCTCGTGTTGTCCTGCCTCCTGGTGTCGTTCCCGGCGAGCGCATCAACGGGCGTCACGCTCACTGTCTCACTCACCGAGTTGGTGAGTCGGTGGCTCGTCTCAGTCACCATCACCGTGGCGAAAGAGGGAGACACCCCCGATAGCTCTCTGGATCTTGGATCCACCTGGGATCCAAACGGATAACCCGCCGCAGCGACGCCGGCGAGCAGCGAGGTTTGCCGGCGTCGCTACCCTTCGGGTGCTTGAGGAGATAGAATAAGGGGACAACCTGTATTTCGACAGCTAGAGGTACCCCAATGGGACATCAACACCTGCCGTGGAAACGGCTGAGAGCAACGCTTGAGGCCGGCACTCTGGACCGCGACAGTGTTGCTTCCATACTCGATCACCTGGCAGAAGTGTGCCCCGAATGTCGCCGTCAAATGGAGACCCTCGCCGCGACTCCTCCCGCCCTCACCTATGCGGAGGTCTTCGAGGAGAAACTCGCCAAACTCAGCGAGATTGCCAACGAGTTGGAGGAATCCTTGGCCAAATCGGAAAAGGACCTCAAGGTACTGCTCAAACTGTCACCCGAGCGGCGGCGATTCACCATTGACCGCTCCCGCAGCCACTACCGCAGCCCCTTTCTGGTCGATCTCCTGTTGAGCGAGTGCAAGCGACTGGTGACGGTGGATCCCATGCAGGCCCTGGAACTCGCGGAGTGCGCGCACGCGGTCTCTCTGCGTATTCCGCACGTCGCCTTCGGTGAAGGCTGGGCGATCACCTGCACCGCGCGGGCCACGGCCCATCGCGGCAATGCGCTGCGTGCGATCGGTGAGATCAAACAGGCCGCGAGACTCATCGAAACGGGACGAGAGATGATCGAGCAACAGGGCTTTAACGATCCCTATGTCGAGGCGGAGATCTACAGCCTGCTCGCCTCGGTCAGTAAGGCTCAAGGTACCTTTGACGATGCGCTGCGCTACACCGACCATGTCATCGAGACCTACGCTCAGATCGAGGATGAGCCCTGCATCGGCCGCACGCTCGTCCAGAAAAGCACCATCCACAGGGACAGCGGCGATGTCACCCAAGCACTGGCAACGGTAGAAGACGCCCTCACACGAATTGACCAAGCCAAAGACGAAGCGGTCTATCTCATGGCGACCTACAACCGCGCTCACTATTTGGTGGATCTGCAACGCTTCGAGGAAGCCCGCGAGCTGATCGTCGCGCACGACAACTTCCCCACGGGTACCACCGCCCTCCTACGCCAGCAGTGGCTCCTCGGCAAGATCGCACACGGCCTCGGGCAGCTGCATTCGGCCGAGCAGACGTTCGCCGATGTCCGCGAGCGCTTCATCCGCGCTGAACTCCCCTTCGACGCGGCGCTGGCGGGGCTCGACCTGGCGTTGGTCTATATCGATCTCGGCAAGACCGCCGAACTACGCAAGATCGCCGAGGCCATGTTGCCGATCTTCCACGCCCAAGACGTGGAGCGAGAGACGATCGCCGCACTCATGCTCTTCCAGGAAGCGACCCGACAAGAAGTCGTCACCCGCTCCATGATCGAGGAGCTAGCCAGCTACATGCAACGTGCCTCGCGGCGACCGCAACGGCGGGAGAAGCCCTCGTAAGAGTCTGAGCGAAGTAGCGGTTACTTCGCTGGTCACCGGCAGGATCACCAAGCTATCCCAGTGGTATCAAAATAGCGTCATGAAACGCTCCACGATCACTACCCCCGACGACCTCGAAGCCGAGCTGAACGCCCATCTTGTCAGCCAGGAACCTGCTCCCAGCCTGACCCGGCTCGTCCAGGCGGTGCTGCGAGGAGTTCGCTAGAAGCGCAGGTCCTCTTGCTATCGTAGCGGCAAGTTCAACACTACCGAGGAGGTACACCTTCATGTCAACCAAATCCTGTCTTGCGTTGCTTATCATTCTCGCCTCCCCCGCCGCCAGCCAAGTTTTCAAGACGGGTCTCTTGGTGGTCAGCGACGGCAACGATCAGATTGTGGGATCCGTAGTGAACGCGGAGGGCAATGTTGGCCGTCAGATCAACACTGCAGTCTTTGTCAACGACATGCCCCATTTCCTGTTGCTGGACTTTTCCAACCCAGCCCTTCTCCTTCCACCATTTCAAAATGGCGCGGGAGTCAGTTTTACAACCGCTGATTGTTCGGGCATGGCCTACCTGAACCGGGTCAACCCAACTTTTTCGTTACATCCTCCGTCTTTTCCGGTGAACAATCCTGGACTCACTCTGTATGTGCGCGCTCCGAATGTGGTGGCTCAACAACTGGTGATCCAATCGGAACTCACCGTCACCAGCGGCTGTGCACCGGTCCCATCGTTGACGCGATCGGTGCTGGAAACGGTGGCCATCGATACCGGTTTCGTTCCGCCGTACCGACTGACCCGCGGTCCCGACCTCGATATCGTCGGAGCCGGAATGGCCTTCTCGGTTCAGGCGATTCCGACCTTGGGAACATGGGGGCTACTCTGCCTGGTTCTCTTGGTCATTGCGGCCGCGTTGGTCCTGCTCCTCAAGAATCAGAGCCTCCGGCCACGAAGCGAGGGAAGGGCGGAGTAGGCTGGGAGAGTCCCTTGGGACTTGCCTCGCAGCGACCGCGACTGGCGGGAGGCCTTTCTAAGAAATTCGCAAGCTAGAATTCGGGTTGGCTCTACCGAAAGTGCGAGCCGGCGAAAAGTAAGCGACCAAGACTGCCACCAGGACGACCGCTGAGCGCCAGCGTTGCCAGCGTGACCCATAGCATCGGAACGACCGGCCGTGCCGTAGCCGTCGCAGGATCAAGGCCGTATTGTGGAAGAGTGGGATAGGTTTTCTTCTTGTTCGTTCAGAACAAGATTGATACGGGGAACGAAAGCGAGCCGTCTACCCCAACCGCTTCTTGAACACTCGGGTCGCCACCAGGAAGCCGATGGTGGCGAAGAGGAGCATGGCGCCGATTTCTCCGGCGAGGTGAAAGCTCGAAGAGCCACGCAGGAGGATCCCTCGGCAAACGCGGACGAAATGGGTCAAGGGCAACAACTCCCCGAGCCATTGCGCCGGCTGCGGCATCGACTCGAAGGGGAACATGAATCCCGAGAGCAGCACCGAGGGGAGGAAGAAGAAGAAAGAGACCTGCGTCGCCTGGAACTGCGTTGTGCACAGCGAGGAGATCACCAACCCCAGAGTGAGGTTTGCGGCGATGAAGACCAGCGAGGCCAGCCCCAGGTCGAAGAGACTTCCCCGCATAGGGACGCGAAACAGCGCCCAACCAGTCACCATCACGATGACGATCTGGATGAAGCCGATGCCGATGTAGGGCAAGAGCTTGCCGGCCATCAGTTCACTACGCCGCACCGGGGTGGCGATGAGAAACTCAAAGCTCCCGCGCTCGCGCTCGCGGACGATGGCTAGCGAGGTCATCAGGATCATGGTGGTGGTGAGAATCACCCCGAGCAAGGCCGGAACGACGTAGACCGGTGTACGCAGCTCGGGATTGAACAGGCTGAGAACGGCGAAGCGCAGGAACTGCGGGCGGATCAATTCAGGCACCACGCCGAAGGAGGTACGCTGGGTGGGGGCCCGGTAGGCACCCTCGCCGGCGCTGACGTCGAAGCGCTGGAGGCGGCTGTTGTGGCGCTCCATCAAGCCGTTGGCCGAAGTGCTGACGGCGCGGGCCAGAATCGGGTCCGAGGCGTCGATCAGCACCAGCACCTCGGCCCCGCGGCCGCGGTAGAAGGCCCGCGTGTAGTCCGCCGGGATGACCACCGCGGCCTGGATCTTGCCGGCCTTGATCGCCTCCAGAGCCTCTTTCTCGCTGGCGATCCCGCGCACCACATCGAAGGTCTGCGTCGCCTCCAACTGGGCCACCAGGTAGCGCGAAACGTGAGTATTGGAGTGGTCCACAACGCCGGTGGCAACGTGGCGCACATCCTGGTTGATGGCGTATCCGAAGAGCAGCAACTGGACGGCCGGAACGCCGACTACAAACCCCATGGTCAGCCGGTCGCGGAGCAATTGCCGCAGCTCCTTGCGCGCCACCGCCCGCAAGCGCCGCCAGGCGGGCAGCCACCGCGCGGGGAGAAGGAAGGAACCCAGGGCGGCAAGCCGCCCCTTGAGGCTTGGGCGATCTGCACTCATCCGGCGATCTCCTCCCCTTGAGACAGAGCGACCAGGGCGTCTTCGAGATTGGCCTCCACCACTTCACCCCCGGGCTGTTCCAGATCGCGGGCCGCCAGGTGCTCCACCAGCGGATCGAGGGCGGCGAGCGCCGACTCCCCCGACTCCAGCAGAGTATGAACCCGATTGCCCAGTTGCGTCAGGCTGGCCACCTCCGGACGTTGGCGAAGGATCTTGATGACCTCGCCGGTAGGCTCGCCCCAAAGTTCCACCACGCGGTCCTCCAGCGCCGCGGTCAGCCGCTGCGGGCTGGCCACCGCCGCAGGGCAACCGGGGCGAAAGACACACAACCGATGGCAGCGCACCGCCTCATCCATGTAGTGGGTCGAAACCAGGATCGTGGCACCCCGTTCCGCCAACTCGAAGAGCTTCTCCCAGAATAAGCGGCGACTCTCCGGGTCGACCCCGGCGGTAGGCTCGTCGAGGAAGAGAAGCTCCGGTTCGTGCACCGTCGCCGCCGCCAGAGCCAGCCGCTGGCGCCAACCGCCGGAGAGGGTGGCCGGCCGCTGGTCGCGACGCTCCTCCAGTTGGAACTCCTCCATCACCTCGGCCAGCCGATCACGCCTTCGCAATCCTTCCAGACCGAAAACCTCGGCGGCGAATTCCAGGTTCTCGAAGATCGAAAGATCGTCGTAGAGGGAGAACTTCTGCGTCATGTAGCCCACTCGTGGGCGCAGCTTCTCGATGTCTCCCGGAATCGAGCAGCCGAGAACTTGAGCACTTCCCGCAGACGGTTCCAGCAGGCCCAAGAGCATACGCATGGAGGTCGATTTTCCGGAACCGTTGGGCCCGACGAAACCGAAAACCTCTCCCCTGCATACCTCCAGATTCAGCCCATCCACCGCCACCAGGGAGCCAAATCTCCGCCCCAGATCCCGGGCCTCGATGACCACTTCCCGACTCCCCTTCGACGCCGGTTGTTCCAGGACTCCGGCTAGCTCCGCCATCATTCGCTCAGCCTGTGCTCTTACGTAGACGCAGGTGAACACGAGCCGGCAGACCCGGCCGCAGATCCGGCGGCGCGTCCACCAGGTCGACGCGGGTCTCATAGACCAGGTAGGCGGACTCGCGCTCGGTCAGAGCGTAATGGGGAGTGAAGGCCGGCTCCAACGAAAGAAAGGAGATGCGGCCCGTAATCTTTCCGTCGAGCCCGGTGACTTTGACCTCGGCCTCATCTCCCACCTTTACCCTGGCCATCGCCCGGGCGGGCATCCACACCCGGACCCACGGCTGAGCGCCCAAGACCACGGCCACCACGCCACCGGCGGGAGCCCGCTCGCCGGTTTCGAAGGGCAGCTGGTCGACCACCCCGCCGGAATGCGAACGGATGGTGAGATCTTCCAGCCGCTTCACCGCCTGAGCGATACGCGCTTCGCGCTCGCGCACCGCCGCCACCGCTTCGTCCCGCCCGCGCCGAGCTCCATCGAGGGTCTGCTTGGAAACGACCTTGGAGCGCTGCAAGTTGGATTGGCGAACAAAAACGCCTTCCGCCTCGGTCAGCGCGGCCTGCGCCGCTTCGAGCGCCGCCTGGTGGGCGCGAAGTTCAGCCTCGCTGACCTCGGTATCCAGTTGCACCACCACCTGGCCCGGCTCCACCCGCTCGCCGACCGCCACCGGCAAGGCCACCAGAACCTCCGAGGTCGGCGCCGCCAGCTCCAGCGTCTTGCGCTCCACCGTACCGGCAAGATCGACCGAACGCTGCCCACAGCCCGCCAGCAAGCCAAGGCACAAGGAAAAAGCTGCGACTCGACCGAGCCAGCGCCAAACTTCACGGATCATGAGCGGGACCCCACTGATGAACAGGTGTCGGTGCGACGGAATAGACCGTGATCCTATCAGCGGCCCGCCACCAAATCCGTCTTCTGCCGGAGAGCTGTCATAACGCGATAGGCCCGCACGTTGACTTCCCACCCTCCTTTGTTTGCCCGCCTAACCTTGACTTAACCTTGCTAGCCTCCTAAACTGTACTCAAGTGTAATCTTCTGCTACACCCTAGGAGGTGATGGAGATGAAAACACATGACCACCAGCTCTGGCCATGGGCCCTGCTAACTTTGGCACTCAGCTGTACAGGGAGTCCACTCTTCTCGCAAGGCGAGGAGGTGGTGGAAATCTTCACCCAACACTTCTACGACGACCTCTCGATCACCGGCAGCCGACTAGCGAATAGCAATTTGGTTGCCCATGTCACCCTGGCGCAGGAGACGCCAGCCGGAGAAGAAAATTGCACGGTTGCTACCAATGCGGTGCGATCTGCAGCGGTTTGACGCGAGCCCAATGTGATGCCCAATTCCGGGCAGACATTCTCGCTGCAAGTGGAAGCCCTTTCTGTGCTCGCGTTTACTGGCTCGGCGTTCGGGCACTCGGTTGGCTCTTCTTTCAAGATCCAGACCTGCGACCCAACATGGGGGCTGACGTGTATAGCCTCGGTATTTCGATCAACCCATGTCCTGAGAACATGCAGCACCTTTGCACAACAATCGTCATGTAGCCCAGGAGAGAACCGTGCATCCAACGATGTGCAGCTTGCTACTCGTGCTCCTTGTCAGCTGCGTCTCCTCGTCACAATTGCGGAGTGAAGAACCACCGGCTTCATGTCCCGATTTTTCCGGGGCCTACAGCTACCCAGGAATTCCAGGGTTCAAAGCTATTTGCACCGATAGCTGGCTAGGCCGAGAGGATATGCCGCTTCCAGCAGAGGGAGGGTTCTATCTGTCCGCAAGAGAAGTACACACCTTCAAGATCGAGCAAACTGACTGTAGCCAGATCACACTGAATTTCGTTGTGCAATCCGGGATTGACCTTCCTAAGAGGTTTACGCTCAATCTGACTTCCGAGCGCGGAAAAAGGGAGATTCGCTGGAGCGATGACACTCTCTGGTACAAGAGGAAGTTCATCCCCACCGGCTTCCGGCTCCCTGGGCAACGCCAGTGGATGGAAGTTCGCCTTACCAAGAAGCCGGATGGGGCGTTGCTCTACCGCCTCGTCCATCGAGAAAGAAAGAACAGCAAGCCGCTGAACGAGATCGAGTGTCTGTGGCCCAAGGCTAGCGAGTAGGCCTCCTATTCCGCGGCACTGAAGGCGACCCGTAGCAGCGCTTGTTGTTCGATGGCGTGTGCCTTGGCCGAGCCGGTGGCCGGGCTGGCGCTGGCTTTGCGTTTGACGGTGCGCACCTGGATCGGGTCGGCGAGGTGGCGGATCAGCGGCAGGACGAAGAACAGCGCACCCATGTTGGCCGGTTCTTCCTGGACCCAGACGATCTCCTGGAGATCCTCTCCCAGCCGTTCGAGCTCCACCGCCAGCTCCCGTTTGGGAAAGGGATAGAGCTGTTCCAGCGAGATGACGGCGGTGGTGTTGGCGCCGAACTTCTCGCGCTGCGCCAACAGTTCGTGGCGGATCTTGCCGGTGCACAGCAGCACATGGCGCGCCGTCTTGATCTGCGGATCGGGCAGTACGTTTTCGTAGCGCAGCTTGCCGAGTTCGTCGAGCCCGGAAGCCGCCGCCGGATGGCGCAACATGCTCTTGGGAGTGAAGACAATCAGGGGTTTGCGCCACTTGCGCAGCGCCTGCCGGCGCAGCAGATGGAAGTACTGCCCGGCGGTCGACGGCTGGCAGATTTGTAGATTCTCATTCGCCGCCAACTGGAGGAAACGCTCCAGCCTGGCGCTCGAATGCTCCGGCCCCTGGCCTTCGAAACCGTGCGGCAGAAGCAGAACCAGCCCGGAAAGGAGCTTCCACTTGTCCTCCGCCGCGGCGACGAACTGATCGATGATGATTTGGGCGCCGTTGACGAAGTCGCCGAACTGCGCTTCCCACAAGACCAGCGCCTCGGGCATGTCGCGACTGTAACCGTACTCATAGCCCATCACCGCCGCTTCCGAGAGCATCGAGTTGTAAATCTCGATCGACGCCTGCTTCTCGGCGATGTGGGCCAGCGGGAAGTGAACCCGCTCGGTTTCAATGTCGACCAGCTTCGAGTGACGATGGCTGAAGGTGCCACGCACGCAGTCTTGACCCGTCAGGCGAACCGGCACTCCCGCTTCGACCAACGAAGCCAGAGCCAGCGCCTCCGCCATGCCAAAATCGATCGGCTGCTCGCCGTTGGCCATAGCCTGCCGGCTGGTCAAGAGCTTGCCGAGCTTGGGATGAATGTTGAACCCGTCGGGCACCGCCGTCAGCCGCTCGCCGAGGCGCGCCAGCTCCTTCTTGGGGAGGCCGGTTTCTACCCGGTAGTCGAACTGAAACGGACCGCCGACGAAGCGGTCCCAATAGCTGGGTGGGTTGCTCAGCTCGGGCTTGGTCTCCATCTTCGCGGCCTGTTCTTGGGCAGCGCTGAATTCCTCTTTGATGCTCTGGGCCAGGGCCGCCGTCTCCTCGTCGCCGACCCCCTGCTCGGCGGCAAAGCGCTGCCACAGCGGTGGGTGCTCTTGGATGCGGCGATACAAGCGCGGCTGGGTGATGGTCGGATCGTCGATCTCGCTGTGGCCATGGCGGCGGTAGCCGATCAGGTCGATCACCACGTCAGTGCCAAATTGATACCGGAAATCGACCGCCATGCGGGCGACGCGAATCACCGCCGTCAAATCCTCGCCGTTGACGTGAAAAATGGGCACAGCCAGGCGGCGCGCCACATCCGAGGCATAGCGCGAGCTGTGCAGCTCTTCGGGTGAAGTGGTGAATCCAATCAGGTTGTTGACGATGATATGAACAGCGCCGCCAACCTCGAAGCCTTCAAGTTCGGACAGATTGAGCCCTTCGGCGAGGATTCCTTGGCCGGCGAAGGCGGCGTCGCCGTGCAGGATGATGGGAACGACCTTGCGCCAGCCCTCCTCGCCGTGGCGCATCTGCTTGGCCCGCGTTCGGCCCAGCGCCACCGGGTAGACCGCTTCCAAGTGGCTGGGGTTCGACACTAGATGGATGCGCACCTTTTTCTCGGTATCGAGCGGGTGATAGCCGGTGGCGCCCAGGTGATATTTGACGTCACCGCTGCCGAAGACGCTGCGCGGATCGACATCCTCAAAGCCGGCCAAGAGATCTTCCAAGGGCACGCCGACGACGTTGGCCATCACATTGAGTCGACCGCGATGGCTCATCCCTAAGACCACCTGCTCGGCGCCGCGCTTGGCCGCTCGCAGGCCGCCGATGTCGAGCGCCACGATCAAACTGGTGATCCCTTCCAGGGAGAAGCGCTTGAAACCAAGGTAGCGCTGCTGCAAGGTCTGCTCGAACAATTCGGCGCGCATCAACCGTTCCAGCACCAGCGGTACCGGCATCTCGTAGGAATCGTCTTCCATCCGCTCCTCAACCCAGCTCCGCCGGACCGGGTCGGCAATGTGCATGAATTCGGCACCGATCGAGCCGCAGTACCAATGGCGGCCCTGCTGCGCCGCCGGGCCAGAGAGCGCGTCGAGTTCCGCGTAGGGCTGAGGATCGAGCCGGCCGAGCGGATCGAGCCGCGCTTGCAGGTAACCCCAACGGCGGAACGAATCGAGGATCGGGTCTTGGGCGGCGGGCGGTGTGCTCGACATGATGGCGCAAGACTACCGCAGAGCATCGTCGTTCCCACCCGAGTAGAATCCGCCAAATGAACCCTACTCGGAGCACTTGGAACACGTCCCGCCGACCCGTTGCCCTCGGTCTCCTCGCTCTGATCTGGACAGCGTGGGGAAACCTCAGTACCCCGGCACAAGCCCTCGATCCGGTGCTCCAGCCGGCCAGCAGTGGCGGTATCGCGGCGGTGGACCGCGCCTTGGCGCGCCTTACTCAGAACCGGCGGTTGCTGGTCATCGCCGCCCACCCCGACGATGAGAGCAATGACCTGCTCACCTTGGTGGCGCGGGGCATGGGCGGCGAGGCCGCCTATCTCTCACTGTCGCGCGGTGACGGCGGGCAAAACCTGATCGGCACCGAGTTAGGCGAGGGGCTCGGGGTGCTGCGCTCCAGCGAGTTGCAGGCGGCCCGCTCGATCGATGGCGCGCACCAGTTCTTCACCCGCGCCTATGACTTCGGCTACACCCGCTCGCTCGACGAGACCTTCGAGCGCTGGCCGCGCCGCGAGCTGGTGCGCGACGCGGTGCGGGTGATCCGCCGGTTCAAGCCGCAGGTGGTGGTGGCGATCTTCCCGCCCGACAAACGGGCCGGCCACGGCCAGCATCAAGCCTCCGCCATCGTCGCCCGCGACGCCTTTGACGCCGCTGGCGACCCACGAGCCTTTCCCGAGCTGGCCAGTGAAGAGGGGCTCGCCCCCTGGCAGCCGCAAGCGTTCTACCGCTTTGCCTGGTGGGATCGCGAGCTCGCCACCCACGAGATCGCCAATGGCCAACTCGACCCCTTCGCTGGCCGCTCGATCCACCAGTTGGCGATGGAGTCGCGCAGCCAGCACCGTTCGCAAGACATGGGCATGCTGCAAGAACTCGGTTCGCGAGATTTGCTGCTCACCTGGGAAGCGGGCCCGGCCGGCGAGCCGACCAACGATCCTGCCAACAAACCAGCCAACGACCTCTTCCAGGACATCGATACTAGTTTGGAGTCCATGGCGCGGTGGATCGAAGCTCCCGACGAGGCGGCGAAGACGGCCGAGGGCTTGCGGGCGGTGGCCCGGCGAGCGAACCTCCTGCGCTGGAATCTGACGCCTACGAACCTCGCTGCCACGGCGAGCGAGCTGGCCGAGATCGTAGGGATCTTGCAGCAAGCCAAGGCGACGACGCGACGAGCTGGCGCCAGCCCCCACTTCGCGGAGCTGATCGTGGAGAAGCTCACCATCGCCAAGGAAGGGCTCCTCGCCGCCGCCGGCATCGTGCTCGACGCCACGGCTTCGAGCGCTGCGCTGGTTCCTAGCGGCACGGTTCAACTCGCCTGTCAGATCTGGAACAGCGGCCCGCTGGAACTGGCGGCGAAGGATACGACTCTGAGCGGCCCCCTACTGACAGCTAGCCGTCAGACCGGCAGAGTAGGGACCGTGCCGCTGGAAGGCGAGGCCAACGCGGCGGGCTGGCATTCCATCCTTCCCGGCACGGTGGCCAAAGGCGCCGCGCCTCTCACCGTGCCCACCGATGCGCCGCCTTCGGCGCCTTACTTTCTTGCCCGGCCAAGGCTCGGCGACCTCTATGACTGGAGCGAGGTCAGCCCTCAAGTGCGCGGCCTACCCTTCGCCCCGGCACCCTTGAGCGCCCGCTTCGACCTGCGCGTCGGTGAGGTGAGGTTCAGCGTCGAGCGCGAGATCGTCTACCGATACCGTAACCAAGCGGTGGGCGAGGTGCGCCGACCGCTGCGCGTGGTGCCACGGATCCAGGTCGCGGTAGAGCCCAACTCCCTCCTCTGGCGCGACGGCGAGCACGCTCCTCGCCAGGTGACGGTGACCGTCGATCTCAACGCTCTCCAGGCCGGTACAGCCACCGTCTCCTGGGCAGTGCCGCAAGGCTGGCCGCGACCCGAGCCGATCCACTTCTCCATCGAAGCCGGCGCGGCGCGGCGCACCTTTCAGATCGCGATCCAACCCCCAGCCAAGGCCGGAGCCGGGCGCCATGAAATCACCATCGAGGGTCGCATCGACGACCATGCTGGAGGCCACACGGGAGACCCTACTGACGAGACCGTGGCGAGCCGGTTCTCTTATCCCCTCCTCGACTACCCGCACATTCGCCCCGTACCGCTGCCGGTGGCGGCGCGCATCGAGGCACAAATGATCGATCTGCAACTCCCAGCGCTCTCGCGCATCGGCTATCTGCGCGGCGCTTCCGATCGCGTGCCCGAGGCGCTGCTTCAAGTGGGCCTGCCGGTAGAGTTGATCACCACCGACGACTTGGCGAGCGCCGAGCTGGAACGGTTCGACGCCATCGTCATCGGCAGTCGCGCCTACGAGACGCAGCCGGCCATGGCGACGGTCAATGACCACTTGCTCGATTGGGTGCGCGGTGGCGGCCTGCTCTTGGTCCAGTTCCAGCAGTATCAATTCGCCCGCGGCGGCTTTGCTCCCCTGGCGCTCGACATCGCACGGCCGCACGGCCGGGTGACTGATGAGACGGCACCGGTCACCCTCCTGCAACCGGACCACCCGATCTTCAACACGCCCAACCGGCTCACCGACGACGACTGGCGAGGTTGGGTTCAAGAGCGCGGCCTCTACTTCGCCGGAAGCTGGGATGAAGGCTACACGCCGCTCCTCTCCATGGCCGACCCCGGCGGAGAGGCTCTGCGCGGCTCGCTCCTGGTCGCCCATCTGGGGCGCGGTAGCTACATCTACACCGGCCTCGCCTTCTTCCGCCAACTACCGGCAGGGATCGCGGGCGCCTTCCGGCTGTTCGCCAACTTGCTGTCGACCGATCCACTGGAGCCGGCTCCCGGCTCATCCCCGGAGGTTTCAAGACCATGATCGTCACCCGTCCGTCGCTATCCTCTCGCCGACTGCCCAGACTCCTCGCCCTGGTTGGCCTCGCGGCCGCCACGTGGCTCCTACCCGCAACCGCGAGCGCCGCCGAGGCTCCAACATCCGCCGAGCAGGTGCTCGCCCGCTCGATTCACTATCACGACCCCGCCGGCGTCTGGGGTCAGAAGTCGCTGGCTCTCGATCTACGATCGACGCGCCCCGACAACCCGGACCGGTTAGAGCGGGTCACCATCGCCACCGCCGACCAGCAATTCTCCATCGTCGGTGGCCGTGGAACCCAAGTGGAACGCTACCTGTCCGGCGGCCACTGCCGGTTCAAAGTTGAGGGTTCCGCCGACTACAGCGAAGAGCAGGCCAAGGAGCTGCGCCTCGACTGTGATCGGCTGAAGATGATGCGCAACTACCACACCTACCTGTGGGGCCTGCCGATGAAGCTGCGCGACCCCGGTACCCGGATCGACCCCGAAGCCAAAGAGACAACCTTCGACGGTCGCCACGCGCTGGCCCTGCGAGTGAGCTACGACGAAGAGGTGGGTCAGGACCTTTGGTACTTCTACTTCGATCCCGAAACCGCGGCCCTCATCGGCTATCGCTTCTACCATGACGAAGCGGCCAACGACGGTGAGTACATCACGCTGGCTGGCGAAAGCGAGCTGTGGCTCGCCGGCAAGCTCCTCCTGCGGATTCCCCAAGAGCGCACCTGGTACACCCACAAAGAGGACAAGCTCCTCGGCACCGACATTCTGGTCAAGCTGAGCGTGCTGAGCGACTGACCGCTTACCAGACCTTACGGAACAACCAAGCTCCACGCCCCCGTGTCGCCACTCTCGAAGCCATCGGCGAAGATGTCTGGGGCCAGGCAACCACGGACTAGCTGCCACTCATCTCGCGGATCAGAAACGGCGTCGAACTGAACTCATCGAACACCTCCTTAGCCCATTGTCAGGGCTTAATTTGGTGTCTACAAAATCGGGGGAAGATCAGTCAGTGATGCTGAACGGCAGGGTGGCCAAATTGGAAGAGGTCGACAAGGCCGCGCCGTCACCGCTAGGTCAACGGCCACTCGGTATTTCTGAGGAAGGCGAAGGGATCCAGCTCTCGGCTCTGTTTTTTTAATAAGATAGCGACTAGGCTTTATAGCCTTATCCTCGCTACCTACCTGAAAGTTCGAGCAATTCTTTTCGCACCCAGATCTCGCCATGCCGCTCGAAACCGTGCGCATCCATCACTCGCGCTTGCCGCTGCCCAAGATTCCATGCTTGCAGGAAGGCATCCGGTCTCTTTTCCACAAAGATGTACGGGTAGTTCCATTTCATATGGCCGGGACGGAACTCAAGTGCCGAATCAGTATCGAGGGGTTTCACTGCAGACAAACGCGCAATATACCGATCCGAATATCCAAACATATCCACTAGGCGAAAGTCGGAAAAGAAGGCGGGAATTCCGGCCCAGAAGGTAGCGACCCTCGCGTCAGAGGGGACTAGCTTCTGGAGTTCTCTGAGTTGGTCAATGACTACAGCGTGACTTCCCACCAGCATTGGCCGGTCTCGCATCGAGAACAGCTTCCAGTGCTGTTTCGCCCCTGAGGACAGCAGGAGCCCATTGACCAACAATACCAGGGTCAAGGTCACGCCTAGCAACGCAGCTCTGACCAATCCAAGCGCTTGCCACCCCCCCCAACCAGATCTTCGTTGGATCAACGCCAGAAAACTGGCGAGCGTAGCCCCGCAAACCAGAAACAGAGGAGGCAACGCGAAGACCAAGAAACGGTTGGCGGTTACGTAATCGGGATACTCCCAGGCATCCCCCCCAACATAGACGCTGTAAGCGGAGTAGGCAGTGAAAAGTAGCAAGGGCAAGCTGGCCCGCCTGCGCAACTTTGGGTAGCAGATCAGGCCGCAAAACGCCACACCAAGAGCCCACCCATAGGTCTTCAGAAAGCTGAGGTAAACGTAGAATCCCCGCAGCCATCGAACCTGAATGGCAGTGCCCGTGAGCTTCAAGTAGTAAGTATTAGGCAGCAAATCGCCGAAGTAGAACCACCGGAACAATTGATAGCCCCCCGCAACTGCCAAGAATAGCGTCGCACCAGCAACCCACCTACGCAGTTCAGCCCGCCGAATTCCACCGAGAGTTGCCACATAGAAGAGCACCACAACAACCAGTATAACCATATCCATCCGGACCAAATAAGCGACCGAGAAGAGACACCAGAGGGGCAAGATTCGATCTCGTCGAGCTTCGGTAATCTGGTACGCCCAGTAGACTGCGGCCGCAACCAAGAGCGTCTGAAGTGCTGTCTCCATACCCATCAATGACCAATAGTTGAGCGGGTAGTAAGCGGCAGTCAATACTACGGCAGGCCACCACGCGTTCGGAACCTCATTCGAGAAGAACCGAGTCGCGATTCGCCGAATCAAGAACAGATGAGCAACCAACAGTACCAGGGACAAGAGCTGTACCAGAAGAGACCGATACTTCAGATCGATACCGCTCGCGTTGATTGGCACCATCAGAGCGGTCCACAAGGGAGTGGTGTACCCTTCGACAGGCTCGCCCTCACGAGCCCAGTTGAGGCACTGTCCTTCGACGAGGTTCCTTGCGTAAGTCATCGAAACCATGGCGTCATCGAACAGCACAAAGTGGCGCTGGCCATCTACGAAGAAGGAAGTTCGTTCGATGAACCAGCCACACCACCCAATAAACAGTAATGAAACTAGCCCGATACCCACCATAGAGCGAACTTGGCACCAGTTCCCCTGCGAGCCGCTCTTCATTTTCTAGTGCTGACCATCACTACGAACAATCTGGGGGGCACGCTATCGACCAGCCAGAAGTATTTCCTGTTTGAAATCCATCATCGAAGATTCCTTCATGAAAATTGACCTCTGTCAGGACGGTGTACGAAAGCCAGAATTGGTTTAACAGAAAGTTGGAACAGATCTTCGCATCATTCGTCGCAGAGAACAGATAACGTTTTCCACTTGCAGAATTCCACCGAAATGGATGGAAACGTCCAGTCGCGTAGCCTGTCGGGATGAATCGAGACTTGGAATAGACCTGATGAGGCTTCGTATCCATTGAGAACCGGCCTGCCACTTCCCACCACGCGAGGTTACTCCCCACGTTGGAACCCATAGTGTTCAGTTCGTAGGCGTTCGCGGTCTGCCCAAAGGGCACGCAGCCACGACCGCCATCAGTTGGGCAACCAGCGATCGTGACCCCAACAGAGTTCATACACATTGTCGGAAGTGTGCACTGAATGATGTTTGTCGTATCACAGTTCACGTTCTCAGCGCTCCATGGATCTCCCTGCAATCCACCCCAAATCTGAAAAGTGCCAGCAGTCGAGTCGAAAAACAGGGATTTGATACTCGTCTTCTCCAGAAATGCGAACGGCAGAAAGCTAAGGTCGCCATTCACGGCATTCGTGAAGAAATAATTGCCTGAAGAATCTACCGATGTCACGATCCTGATCGTTGGTGTTGCCCCGTTCCAGTCAACCAGGAAGCGTCCGACCTTGAATAGACCTGCTTCGACGTAGTTTAGGAATCCCCACCACTGCGCTCCATCCTGAAGAGCGCCAGTACTCAGCGCGACTGGATTGAGAAGCTGCACATTTCCAATGCTGGATTCGAGGAAAGACTTTGGCACAGCTACATGTTCGACCGTATGACTCACCGGGTCCGAAAGGCTCTCGACCCCACTCCCAATACCCGCTGCCTCAACTTGCCATTTCCAGTTGATCCCATCTATGCTCGTTGCGTGCCATATCTTCTTGAAAAGGTTCGTATCAGATACATCTGCCAGCAAGTGGTACAGGATTTGCCCATCGACTGTAGCCAAAATCTCACCTGCCCTGGCCCATAGGATGTCTCGGCTCGCAGTTCGGCTGGACCGGAATGAGTTGGTTTTGTGTGAGTCATGCCGCGATCTCGGCATCCTTGTTCATCAAAGCATCCAGTTTCTTTTTAGCCGCCTTAGCCCAGCCCTGCCAGGCCGGTAGCTGCAC
>JAJRVQ010000064.1 GCA_024277255.1 Acidobacteriota bacterium
CCGGTGACCGGGAAGGTGAAGGGGCTTTCATCGGGGTCATTGCTGAGGAGGGTTACCGTTCCCTGGTAGCTGCCGGCGTTGTAGCAGAAGAGGCGCACCCGGAAGTGGGTGGCTGCCCCCGCAGGGACGACCGCTGCCGGGACTTCGCTGAGCCCGAAGCAGACTCCCGAAACCAGAGCGGTGGGATTGGTGAGAATCAACTCCGAGGTGCCGTGGTTCTCGATGCGGAAGCGCACTCCCTTGGCGGCGCCGGCCGTGGTCTGGCCGAGATCGAAAGGGACCCCCGCGGTGATCGCGGCGCTGTTGATGTCCTGGAACACTGCGATATCAGGCACAGCCGGCGTTCCCACCGTCCCGGTGACCTGGAAGGTGTAGCTGCCCTGGTCGGGATCGTTACTTTGGATGGTCACCTGGCCGGTGTAAACCTGGGGGGTCGAACACAACAGACGAAGGCGGAAGTAGCTCGTCCCACCGGGAGACACCGGGCTTGCCGGTGTTTCGATCTGGTGAAAACAGCTTCCGCTGACCAGAGTCGAGGGATTGGTGAGCACCAGGTCGGCCGTACCTGTGTTCTCGATGCGGAAGCGTCGAGAGGTCGGCACTCCCGGATCGGTCGTGCCCAAGGAGATGGAAGAGCCCGCCGCCACCGGCGGGCCGGCGGCGCCGTCACCCACCACGATGTTGGGTGGGCTCAGCTGTGCCACGACGTTGACCGCGACCGTGGTGCTGTAACGGTTGTTGCCGCACGCGTCGTAGGCGCGCGCCACGAGAGTGTGGCTTCCCGAAGCCACTTGGGTCGTATCCCACAAGAAGTCCCAGGGTGGCGCGTAGTCCACCGAGTGGACGGCGCCATCGATGTGGAGTTGCACCAGGCTCACTGCGACGTTGTCCGAAGCGGTGACCGAGATGGGCAGCAACCCGCCCACCGTGGCACCGGTGGCCGGCGAAGCGATGGCGACGGTAGGCTTGACGGTATCGCCGCAACCGGCGGGCTCGGGAACGGTGAAGGCGATCTCCGAGTAGCTCGGCGTCGGGTAGAGGACCCGGTTGTTGACCGCCACCACTTGCAGAGTGTGGGCTCCCGGCGCCAGGGCGGAGAGATTGAGCGTGCCGGCAAAGCCGACGAAGGGGCAGGCGGGATCGCTACTGCCGCCACAGGCGGCAGGGTCGAAGAGGCCGGTGGTCAGATCGGCAACGCTCACCGGTTTGTTGTCGATCCATACCGCCACCTCGCGCACCCCGTAGCGATCGTCCACCGCCGAGCCGCGCAGAGCAACCTGCCCGCTTTCTTGCAGGCTCAAGGTCGCGGTATCGAGAGGTGCGACGGTCACATCCGGCCCCTGGCTGAAGGAGGGCACGATGCTGAGTAGCTCCGGAGCTGGGCGGAAGGAGTATTTGCAGCTCACCGTGACCGTTCCCGTACAACCGGTTTCGTCACAATTGTTGACCCAGGTGGAGGTGCAGCGCAAGGTCGGCTGGGTGGAGCTGGTCTGCCACCAGGGGTCGGCGCCCGTGGCGCCGCCGGGGTTTCCGGGGCCGCCGCCACCCGTGCCACACAGCCGCGGCAGCCGCTCGCAAACACCGCTCAGGCGATCGAGCGGGTTGATCGGCTGGCAATGGTTCTTGTTGGTGCCGGGCGGGCAGGGGACTCTGGGGTCTTTCGGGCAGTTGGCGCCGGGAGCGTCTGGGTCGCAGAGGAGGTAATCGACCAGCTCGCAGTGGGCGGGCAGGATAGAGGGGTTTTGGAAATTTACAGCAAGTTCTTCCATTATGCTGAACTCTCCACCTGTACCGCAGGTATCGTGACCCAGTCCTACCGAGTGGCCAAACTCGTGGATCAGAACGGTCCTTCCGAGTTCGGATAGCTCGCCAGCGCTGTTGAGCCATTCGACCTTGGCTGTGGTGTCTCCGTCTCCGGTCTTGAAGTCCGAGGCGATCCTGATGCTGTGATCTTTATTGGTGTATATTGCCAATACCCCTTTGCCGTTGTGTTGCAAGGTGCCGTTCTTCCACTTGACAAGGAGGCTGTTGCGGTCGGTTTGATTGCCGGTGCGGCCGGGTGCTACAGATGAGGTAAAGTTTGGAATTCGGGAAGCGTTGCCGCAGGCGTTGTTCCATTCTTTTGCCGTGGCAAGGATTTTGCCCTGCAGTCCGCTAGGAACCTCGGGATTGATGATCAGTTCTTGTTGCCGTTGCCCCACAGCCAGGATGGTGCCCGCAAAAGCGTTGGCGCAGGTTTGCCCGTGCGCGGCCGTTGCCAGGGAGATCCAAATACAGCTCACGCTGAGGGCTCCTGCGAGCCCTCGCGCCAGATCGCTGCGCCGGCTCATCGCTCTAGCTCCGCGAGCTTCTGGATCTCCTCCTGTAACTTCCAGAATGGAATCGGCTCGGCCTCTTTGCGATGACTGAAGCCGTAGTCGGGGTTGGGGGAGATGAGGGAATCCTGGATCCAGAAGACTTGCCCTCCTATGTAATCTGCATCACTACTGTTGCGCGATCCCAAGAGAAGGACTTCGTCTCCGACTGTTGCTTCAAAGTCGCCGGTATGCTCCGAGCAAAGCCGTTTGCCACTGATCACTAGCTCGCCCCCCGATATTTGGATGAACACGAGCAGCTCACCGGGAATGGCCACCTGGCTCAAATCTCGAAGGACTTCGACGACCTCAACGAAAATCATCTTTGCTGGCATTTCGAAGCCGATTTCCCAGCCTGGGATGATCTTGCGCACCACACCGGTGGTCACGAGCCTTTCCTTCGCCAGTAGTGCAAGAGTGCTGAGCTTGAGGTCTTCCTTGCGTACGATTAGTTCGATGATAGGTAGCTTGAAGCAGTCCCTGGAGCCGCGCGGCTCGGCGAAGAGGAAGTACTTGAAGCTATACCTCTGAGACTCCGTCAACGGCAGATGGGAGAGATCGACCGTCTCCGGGCTGGTGAGGTCGAGGTCGCCGATCACTGCTTGGGGGATGAATTCGGGCCATTGGTGTGCTTCGTCGGCCCATAGGATGCGCAGGGTGTCGGGGTCGACTTCCTGCTTCTCGTGCGATCTAGCCGCGGCGGGCAGGGTTAGCGCCGCCATGATGGCGAGGAGATAGATTCCAAGGATGCGTCTGTTCATGGTTGTCTCCTTTCTGGAAGGTTGTCATTTCAATTTGTGAGCCGTCAAGAGCAGCAGCGCTACTCTGCGCACGGCTCTCGGCCACTGCTTCCCCGAGGCGACCCAGGAGAGGCCGGCCAGCGTTCTCACCCGCCCACCCCCTCCAAAGCCACCGTCGCATCGGCCAGCGCGGCCAGGGCCGAGTCGGTTTGGGCGGTGAGGGTGAGGTAGTTCGGGGTGTCGGCGGGCAGTGCCGCCAGGCGGGTGTTGAGGTAGCCGGCCATGCGGCGCAGTCTCTCGGCCATGGCGCGGGCCACGGAGAGCAGCTGGCGCAGCGGATCGGGGTGGTACTGCACGGGGGCGAAGCCGTCCGCTTCGGGGGACGGCTCCCAGCCCTCCACTTGTGGAGGCGAGGGGTTTTCCAGCTCGGCGAAAAGGAGGGCGAGCGAATGGAGCTGGGGCACCAGCTCGGCGATGCGGGCCAGCCGGTAGGCGGCGGGGCGGTGCTCTTCGGCGAGGGCGAAGATGTGGGCCGGGGCGGTCTGGTGGTCGAGCTGGCGTGCCAGGGCTACCAGCTCGGAGGCAACAAGGAGGGTGAGCGAACGGGAGTGGAGTTCCGGGGTCGGCGGCTC
This sequence comes from Acidobacteriota bacterium, assembly GCA_024277255.1. Taxonomy (GTDB): domain Bacteria; phylum Acidobacteriota; class Thermoanaerobaculia; order Multivoradales; family SZUA-115; genus SZUA-115. The sequence continues at coordinate 3,727 of JAJRVQ010000064.1, forward strand.
CGCCAGCGTGGCGCTGCCGGCGGCGACCCGGTCGCCGAGCGCCGTACTGACCAGGCGCAAGGCCTCGAATTCCGCCTCGGCGTTGACGAACTGGAGGAGGAAGGCTGCCGAAAAGGCGGGGACGGTTGTAGACTTGGGGTAGCTGCGCACTGGCCGTTAACTCCTGTTGCGTGGCTTCCCGGTGGGGTGTTACAGCACCCCGCCGGACCTGGTGGGTAAAACCTCAGTTCCTGGAAGGCCTTCCTTCCGGTTCGTCGCTGAGTAGGGACAAGAGCGTTTCGGCGCGCTGGCGCTGGCTCGCTGGCATGGACCGCCAGTGTCGCCAGAAGGCCTCTTCCAGAACAACGTAGGCCGGTGTGTGTTCGAGCTGCGCCAACACCTGGAGGCGGGCCTTGGCCTCGGGTGTCATCTGGGCATTGAACACCACCAGATCGGGCCGGCGTGTTTTTGGCCTTCCGGGACCCCTTATTTCCGTCTCACTCATGTGGGCGAAATTGTACACACGGCCACGAGCCTCTGTCAAGAGCCAGGAACTCGCCCAATGGGGGAGCTACGAGCCGGCCTGGTAGGCGAAGGCGGGGTCGCGGCTGGCGCGCACCAGGTAGGTGGCGAGGTTCTGGACCAGGCCGAGGGTGACCTGTTCGAGTTCGGCGGCATCGCGGAAGAGGTGCAGGGCTGTGGCCGCTTCGCGATGGATCTCCTGGCCTTCGAAGATCGCCACCATCTCGGCGGCGAGGGCTTTGACGTCGGCGGTGCGGCGGTGCTCCAGATAGAGGGCGGCCAAGTCGAGAGAGACGAGGGCGGCATCGCAGGCCAGCCCCTGTTGCTCGAAGCCGTGGCGGGCGAGGAGGAAGAGGGTTTCGGCCTCTTGAGACTCGCCGAGGCCGCGGGCGATCTTGCCCTCGATCCATTGGAGTCGCAGCTGGCTCAAGGCGTCACCACGGTCCAGGGCCAACGAGCGAGACTCGGCGAGAACTTCCCGCGCTTCTCCGTGCTGGCCCAGTTCGCAGAGTGCACACGCCAGGTTGTGACGAGCATAGAGACAAAGAAGCGCTTCGTCGTCGAAGGTGAGAGCAGACAGCACGCGGGAGGCCAGATGGGCCGCCTCCGTTGGACTTCCGCACTCGAAGTAAAGAGCACCGAGTTTGAGTTGGACGATGGCGGTGTCGCGCGGCGTGCCAACCCTCTGGTAAGTAAGTGCGGCACGTTCCAGGAGGACCCGAGCATCGTCAAAACGGCGTTGATCGCGCCGCAGGGTCCCCTCCATCGTGTCCAGTTCGGCGGCGGTGAGCGGGTCGATCGCGGGCTGGTGGCGCAGCAGGAAGCGGGCGTCCTCGAACTGGACGCTGGCTTCGGGCAACCGGCCCAGGGCGCGTAGGGCGTTGGCGACGTGGGCCGAGGCACGGGCGTAGAGTTCGGTAACCAGCGAGGCGAGCGCGGAGTGCGACAAGACCACCTTGGCCAGTTGGGCCAGGGCCAACGCCTCTTCGGGCTTGCCGGGCATCCGGCCGAGGCTGGTTTCGAGGAGCTGGACGGCCAGGGCCGGCCCCCGGTATTCGAGAGGTGCCCCGGCGATGGCCGCGGACCGCCGCGCTGCCGGCAAGGCCAGCAACTCGGCCAGCTTCCGTCTCGCCTGGCGGCGCTGCGCGGCGACTTTGGGCACCATCCGCGAGGTGGCCTCGGCCACCCGGGCGAAGACGGCCTCGTAGCGGCGGCGGCCCGCCGCTTCACCGGAGATTGGCTCACCGCTTTGGCGCAAGCTTTCGTACCACTCATGCGCCTCCGCCTGTTCCAACGCCTCCTTGCCGTAAGCGCGGGCCTCGGCGCGGCAGATCGGGCAGACTTGGAAGAGGTGGGCCATCACGCGATGAAAGAGGTTGTACGCAGCCCGCTCATCTTCGCCTTCGGCGGCCAGCAGTTCGCGGGTGATGTGGATGTGATGCATGGGCTCTCCTCCAAGGCAAACGATCTTCCCTCTCTACGCGCTGTCGCAGGCGCGGGAATGCGGGACAAGGAAAGTGCAACCGGGTGTAAGAGCTTAGTCTACGCCCGGCTGCCGGGCAACCTCAGCCGTGAGGATCGATGTTCACACCGATCTCCAGCGGAGAGCCGTGAGGATCGGTCTGTGAACCGATCTCCAACGGAGAGCCATCAGGATCGATGTTCGATCCAATCTTCACTCCCCACAGCTGCTCCACCACCTTCCCCAGGAAGTTCCAGACGGCAGGGTTGAGGTGAAGGGCCCAGCTATCCACCGGCGCGGCGGCGGCGGGGGTGGCCGGGAGCAGGGTGAGGGCGAGGGCCACCAGGATGGCGAAAACGAGACGGCGCAGGGTACGCAACTCCAACATACGGTCCTCCTTGGACGGCAGCCCGCGCTCAAACCCGACCTCTTGCCGCGTTGCCGGGCCGCATTCACCCCCAAGAGTGCACCGAAAGGGTCGAAAACCGGCCGTTTCTTGACTTTTCGCCTAGTCCACGTACCCCAACGAACGCAGCATTTCCTCGTCACCGGCGGCCAGCGGAGAGTGTCGGGGCAGCTGGTGGCGTAGGTCGGCGAGTGCTTCGGCGAGGAGGCGGGCTTCGGCAGCGTCGCGGGTGAAGAAGTCCTCGCCATCCAGGCCGCCGGCGCCTGCGAGACGGCCGAGGTGGTAGTCGCTCCCCTCGGGCTCACGGTAAGCGACCAGTTTCCACCGCCCGGCGTGGAGCGCCACCGCCTGGCGCTCGGGCTGATTCGGGTAGAAACGGCGCTCGACCACCCGGTAAGGGAGGGGGGCGAGCGCTTCTCCGCGCAGCGCCGGCACCAGGGAGCGACCCCGCAGGCCGGTGGGCCTCTCGATGGCGAACAACTCGGCCAGGGTGGGCAGGAGATCCAGGGTCTCGACCGGGCTCTCCACCACGCGGCCGGCGCGCTGGCCGGGCTCTTTGATCAGGAGCGGCACCCGGATCACCGGTTCGAGCAACCTCTCGCCATGGCCCCAGAAACCACGTTCGCCGTGCGCCTGTCCATGATCCGCGACGACGACCAGCAGCAGATCGTCCCACAGGCCACGGCGGCGCAGCTCGGTGAAAAGGGTGGCCAGCGCGGCGTCGACCTCGGCGATCTCGGCGTCATACAGGTCGACCACGTAGCGACGGTCGGCGGCACTCAAGGCGCGATCGTTGGCCGGCTCGTTGAGGCCGACCAGGAAATCGACGGCAAGCTCCGGCCCCAAGGAGCCGGAGTAGCCAACGGTGAAGCGCCGCGCCACCGCCGGATCGGGGTCGTAGGGCTCGTGGGTATCGAAGAAATGAAGCCACAGGGCGAAGGGGGGCCGCTCCATCTCGGATCCGGCCTTCTCCCCGGCCAGCTGCTCGTCGAGCCAGCGCAGACCACGGCGCACCACCTCGGGCGCCGGGACCTGGCGTACCTCGGCCGGCGCGTCGTCGCCGAAGAAGATCTCGTCCAGCCCGAGGCCAACCAGGTACTTCGGATCCAGCACCCGCGCCGCCGTCACCGACGCCGTGCGCGCCCCGTACTTCTCCCGCAGGAGGTGAAAGATCGAGCGCAACTCACCTCCGGGCAACTCACCGTTGCGCCGCACGCCGTGCTGGCGCGGAGTCAGCCCGGTGAGGATCGTCAGGTGCGACGGCAGGGTGGTCGGCATCGAGCAGGTGACATCGGTGAACCGGGTCGCCTCCCGCGCCAAAGCATCGAGCGCCGGTGAGGTCGGCCGCGGATAGCCGTAGCTTCCCAGATGGTCGGCGCGCAAGGTATCGAGGGTGATGAGGAGCAGGTTGGCGGGCTCCCCGTCTGTCAGCTCTGCTCGTCGCGGTGGCGAGCAGCCCAGCGCCAAGGTGGTTGGCACCAGCAAGGCCAGCGCCCAACCGATCAGCATGCGGTTCATACCGCGATGCTACCCCGCGATAGAGTGAGCGGATGACTTCCAGCGTCTGGGGGGATCTCTCTCGCACGCTGCGCACCAGTGCGCCATTTCGCTCCCTTGTCGAAGGGGCTCGGCTAGCGCTACGCCTACCGACGCCGGCCGCCGCCTGGGTGGGTGAGCTGCTCGCCGAGGAGCACCGGCGAACGGTCCTGGCGGTGGTCCCCGGCGAGGCGGAAGCGCTGGCATGGTTGGAGGCGGCGAAGCTGTTCGGTTCAGACCAACGCAGCGATTCGGACCAACACGGCGGTGCACACCCACGCGGCGAGGTGGTCTACTTCCCGGCCCCTTCGCTGAGTCCCTACCAGGAGACCGAGGTCTCGCTGATGATCCGCGCCCAGGAGGCGGTGGCGCTGGATGCGATCATCACCGGCAGGGTGCGCACGGTGGTCGCCACCCCGCGGGCTCTCTTCCGGCGGCTGCCCAACGCCAGCGGCTTCCTCCACGCCGTGCGCGCCATCGAAAGCGGTCAGGAACACCCGGTCGAAGAGCTGACCGACCACTTGGTTCGCTACGGCTATCGGCGCTGCGACCTGGTGGCCGAAGTCGGCGACTTCGCCGTGCGCGGCGGCGTCTTCGACCTCTTCCCTCCCGGTCAGCCCAAGCCTCTGCGCCTCGATCTCTTTGGCGACACCGTGGAGTCGATCCGTACTTTCGACCCCGACACGCAGCGCTCCGAAGAGAGCCGCGAAGGCTGCCGGATTCTGCCCTTGTCGCTGCTCCCCGCCGGAGCGCAGGAAGCCGAGGACCTCGCCGAATTGTTGCGCGAACACCTCGGCCGCTTCTACCGGCGCCAGCTTCCGGGACCCATCGACGAACGCATCGAGGAGCTACGTTCACGCGGCGCTTTCGCCGGATGGGAGAGCTACCTGCCCTGGCAGGCGCAAGCGGACACGCAGCTGCCCGAGCTGGTGCGTGAGCCGCTGCTGATCACCGTGCACGCGGCCAAGCTCACCTCCGAGATCGACCAGCATGCCGAGCGATTGGCGCAGGAATACACCGCCCGGCGGGACCACCGCCATCTGGCGATCGAACCGGAACTGATCGAACACGGCGCCGAACGGGCGATCGCCGCTATCGCCCAGCCGGATCTCGCCATCGCCGATCTGGTGATGAGCGCCACACCTGCGCCCGCGACCACAAGCGGGGAGGCGGTCGATTTCGCCGGTAGTTTGACCGATCTCCTACATGGCCAGCTGCCCCGTTTCCCGCGCGAAGTGGAGACCGCCAGAGCACGCGGCGATCGCTGCCTGCTGGTCGTTCCCTCCGCTCACCGGCGCCGCCTCGAGGAGTTGCTCGAAGGGCGGGAGATCCCACTCGGCAGCCGCGGCGTCGAGCTGGTGGAAGGAGAGCTGCGGCGCGGCTTCCGCCTACCGGCGGTGGGTGTGGCGATCTACGGCGAGGAACAGATCCTGCCGGCCGCACCGCCGGTGCGCAAGCGCAAGTCGGTACGCTTCGGCCCCTTCATATCAGGGCTGCGCGACCTGCGCCTCGGCGACTTCGTGGTCCATTCCGATCACGGCATCGCCCGCTTCACCGGTTTGCGCGAGGTCGGCGGCGACGGCGGCAAGCGCAGCCGTCTGCCCTCGACGCTACAAGAGCTGCTGCCGGCGCAGACCCCGGTCGAGGTCATGGAGCTGACCTACTCCGCCGGCAAGACCCTGCTGGTGCCGCTCGACCGCATGGACCTGATCCAGAAATACAGCGGTATCGAAGGGGTGGGACCGCGTCTCGATCGGTTGGGCGGGACCTCCTGGAACAAGACCAAGGCGCGGGTCAAGAAGAGCTTGCGCGACATGGCCGACGAGCTTCTCAAGCTCTACGCTGCCCGCAAGCTGGCCAGGGCGCCGGAGCTGCCCGCCGACAGCGATCTGCTGCGCCAGTTCGAGGCCAGCTTCGCCTTCGAGGAAACCCTCGATCAGCTGGACGCCATCGCCGCCATCAAGCAAGACCTGGAGAACCACCAGCCGATGGATCGGCTGCTCTGCGGCGATGTGGGCTACGGCAAGACCGAAGTCGCCATGCGCGCCGCCTTCAAGACGGTCGACTCCGGATTTCAAGTGGCGGTGTTGGCGCCGACCACGATCCTCGCCGACCAGCACTTGGGGACCTTCCGCCGCCGCTTCGAGGGCTTGCCGGTGACCATCGAGATGGTCTCGCGCCTGCGCTCGCCGGCGGAGGTCAAAGCGATCCGCGAACGGCTGACCAGCGGCAAGCTGGACATCCTGATCGGCACCCATCGACTGCTCTCCAAAGACATCGTGATCCCCAAGCTCGGCCTGATGATCGTCGACGAAGAGCAGCGCTTCGGCGTGGCGCAGAAGGAGCGGCTCAAACAGCTCAAGCAAGACGTGCACGTGCTCGCCATGTCGGCCACACCGGTACCCCGTACGCTACAGATGTCACTCGCCGGCGTGCGCGACATGTCGGTCATCGAGACACCGCCCAAGGACCGAATGGCGGTCGAAACGGCCATCTTGCCCTTCAACTCGCAGCTGGTACGCGAAGCCATCGAGTTTGAAATCGAACGCGGCGGCCAGGTCTACTACGTCTACAACCGGGTCGAATCGATCGAACGCATGGTCACCTACCTCAAGGAAACCGTCCCCGAGGTACGGGTGACCGTCGGCCACGGGCAACTCGAAGAGCATGAGCTGGCGCGCCGCATGCATGCGTTCACCGCCGGCGACTACGATGTATTGCTCGCCACCACCATCATCGAGAACGGCATCGACATCCCCAACGTCAACACCATGATCGTCCACGACGCCCAGCGTTTCGGCCTGGCCCAGCTCTACCAGCTGCGCGGCCGTGTCGGCCGATCGGACCAACTCGCCTATTGCTACCTGATGGTGCCGGGCGATCGCGTCCTTTCAGAGACGGCGCGCAAGCGGCTGGCGGCGATTCGAGAATTCACCGATCTAGGAGCCGGCTTCCGCATCGCCGCCCGCGATCTCGAAATCCGCGGTGCCGGCAACCTGCTGGGCGCGGAGCAGAGTGGTCACCTCAACGCCGTCGGCCTTGAGACCTATCTGAAGATGCTCGAAGAGGCGGTGCGCGAGTCGCGCGGCGAGACGATCGAGGAGGAGGCCCCTTCCACCGCCATCGATCTGGGGCTGCCGATGTCGATCCCGACCGATTACATCTCCAACGCCAACCTGCGCATGGAGATTTACCGCAAGATCTCGGCCAGCGACTCGCTCACCGAAGAGGGTTCCGCCGCCCGGCTGCTGGCCGAACTGGAGGATCGCTTCGGGCCGCCCCCCGACAGCGTGCGCACTTTGCTCGACGTAGCGGCACTCAAGCAGCTGGCGGAATCGCTGAGGGTTCAGTCGATTACCGCCAAGCGGCGTGAGTTGGTGGTGCGCTTCAGGCGCGACGCCCGCATCGATATCGAACGGCTGATCGAGATGGTCTCGCAACGGCCGGGAGCCGCCTTCAGCCCGACCGGCGTGCTGACCCTGCCCGGGCGCGGCAGCAGTGAGCTGGTGGCCGCCGCCACCGAGACGCTGCGCGAACTCGCCGCGGCGGACTCCACAACGGCGACTCCCCCACCTTCGCCAGCGTCGGTCGCCCCAGCCGAGAGTCTTGCCGGGGGTGGAGCATGAGACGGCGGAAGATGAGGGGGCGGGCGATGAGAAGGGCCTGGTACGCCGGTTTGATCGCGGTGGCTCTCTTGCCCGCCTGCCGCAGCGACCCCTTGCCGGCACCCGACGCCGTAGCGCGAGTGGCCGGAACCGAAGTGCTCTACACGACCTTCGAGAGCTACCTGCAGCGCAACATCCGCGAGCCGGGAAGTTCCCTGCCGAGCACCGTGCTGAGCCAGCTCTTCGATCAGTTTCTCGACGAGATGCTGCTCACCCAACTGGCCGTCGACCACAAGCTGGTGCCGGCCGATACCGGTGCCCGGCTGGCCGTGGCGGCGCTGCTGGCCGCGAACAGCGCCGCCACCGAGCCGACCGACCAGCAGATCGAGAGCTATTATCGCCAACATCTCGACGACTTCCAACGTCCCGAGCGCGTTCGCCTGAGCCAGATTCTGGTCGAAGATCGGGCGGCGGCGGTGAGCGCCGCCCGCCAATTGGCCGCTGGGACTCCTTTCATCGAGGTGGCACGACAACATTCACCCGACCCTGCCACCGCCACGGGCGGCGGGCAAGGCCTCCTCGCCCGTTCCGACCTACCCAAGGCATTTGCCGATACCATCTTCACTCTCACACCGGGCACGGTCAGTGACATCATCCCGGCCGAATACGGCTTTCACATTTTCCTGGTAAACGAGCGACTGCCGGCGACCGAGTTGCCGCTCCATGAAGCGGAACCCGAAATTCGCTCGCAGTTGCGTCGCGACCTGACCGAACAACGCCTCGCCGAACTGGTGAGGGAGGCTAGAGACCGCTATGAGCCACAAATATTCGTCCGCAATCTACCGTTCAACTACCAGGGCCGCGATTCCTAGTTTGCCCACACGCTCGCCGGCCGCTTCTCGGCTGGCCGCCGCGATGGTGATGGTGTTCCTCATGGGCGCCGCGATGGCGCGGCCGGCAACGGCCGACACACTCAACAACATCATCTTGCAGATCAACAGCGAGATCGTAACCTTGGCCGACTACAAGGAGCGCTACATCACCGCCGAGCTGGAGATGCGCCGGCAGGCCGGCGGTAACGCGGAGCAGCTGCAACAGGGACTGCGCCACCTACCGAGCACGGTGATGGGCGCCATGTTCCACGAGATGTTGATGCTGTCGCGCGCCAAACAGCTCGGTGAGCGAGTGAGCGACGCGGAGATCGACCGAGAGATCGATCGCCGCCGTCAGCTGCTACAAATCGCCACCGACGATGAGTTCCGCCGGCGGCTGGCGCAATCCGGGCTGACCATGGAGTCCCTGCGCGAGAGCATCCGGCAAGAGATTCTCATTCAAATGGTCATGCAGCAGGATGTCTTCAGCCGCATCGATCTGGAAGAGAACGACCTTCGCCGGGTGTGGCGCGACAGCCCCGAGGACTTCCTGATCCCGGAGCAACGCAAACTACGCGAGGTGGTGGTGCTCGAGGACGGCGGTTTGTCCGCCGAGCGGATGGAAGAGCTGGGCCTCGAACTCCAGCAGCGGCTGATCGACGAGACCGACACGGAGGCGATCTTGAGCGACTACCAGGAGCGCAAGATCACCAGCGGCGTCATCGAACTCGGCTGGGTGGAGAAAGGCAAGCTCGACTCGGCGCTCGAAACGGCGGTGGAACAGCTTGAACCGGGCCAGGCCAGCGCTCCCATCGTCGGTCGCGGCGGCCTCCACGTCATCCACCTGTTGGAGCGCCAGAATGAAGCGGTACTACCCTTCGATCAGGTCAAGGACCGCATCTACGCACGCGAGCGCAACCGGCTCTATGCACGGGAGCTGCCGATCTACCTCAAAGAGCTCGAAGAGAAGTCTTACATCGTCGTCCGCCCACCGCGCGGCGCTGAAAATTTCCGCGATCAGTTCGACGATGCCGAGTCGGTGGATCCGCTCTCGGCCTTGCTCAACCCAGGCGGAGCGAAGGCCGGCGACACCTCCGAGGAATCGTCCACCGGCGAGGATTCCGGCGACGGCGGGTAGCCCATAGCTCGGGGGCGGGCACCGTGGAGAGTTCTCAGCGGCTCTCCTGCTACACTGCGCCGCGGTGTCTCCCACCTCAGATTCCGATTCCGCCATCGCGGTCGTCCGCGAGTTCGCGCTCGCCTGGCAGAAGCTGTCCCTGTATCACGAGGGCCACCCGATGCGAGGCGAGGGAATTCGTGGTGCCCATGAGACCTTGACGGCCCACCTGGCGCACCACGGACCCTTGGCTCTGGGCGTCTCGCGCCAGGCGCTGCTCGGACCCGAGGGCAAGCTGGAGTCGGAAGCCGCCCGCAAGCTGGCCGCGGCGCTGCACCGCCGAGGGATCGCCTTGATTCGATTCGACCACGGCGTCCGCAGCGAGGAAATCAGGGCTCTGCTCGAGTCTCTGCCCCAGCGCGCCGGGGCCGGCGCGGTAGAGGAACCGTGGGATGCCATCGCCGCTCAAACGCCCCACATCCACACCGAACTCCTCGACTTCTCGGAGCTGGTCGAACCCTCCACCGCCGAGCTGACGGCGATGCACACTTCGCTGTGGGATCGGGTTCTGGAGCGGTTGCTCCAGGAGGAGGGCGACGAGCCGGATCTGGGCCGCGAGCGCTCCCTGGACGAGGTAGTGCGGGCGATCCAAGCGCTGTTGCGACGCTACAGCGAGACGGATTCGACCGTCGAGAAGGGCGGCGCTGCGCAATCCGTGCTCACTTTCATCTCCGACGGGCTGAGCGCGGCGGTCGCCGGCCACCTCGGCGCATCGCCCTGCACCGAGAACGACCAATACCGGATCCGCGAGGTGGCCCAACTTCTCCAGGCGGTTCCCGCCTCGCTGCAAGGCGCCATCCTCGATGTAGCCCTGCCCAAACTGTTGAGCGAGACTGCCGACAACGATTGGCTGCTGCTCATTGCCCGTCGCGTCACCCCCGCGGTGCTGGTGGTGAGCCTGCGTCGCCTGCGCGCAGACGGCTTCGCCCTGGCGCCCGAGGCGCTTCTCCAGCTCGAACCGCTGATCGAGTAGGGCGCCTATACCTGGATGGCCGGCGGGGGTCCACCACGTCAATCCGCCGAAGCCTTGCACCAGCTCTTCGCCGGCGACGATGTCGATCGCGTTCACCCGGAGAGCGGCGAAACGGCCCGCACCGTCCTGCGACTGCCCAAACCTCGGCTCGATCAGCCGGTGCCGGCCCAACTCGACAAGCAGCTGGAAACCCTGGCCGAACGGCAGACCGCCGTCGGGACGGCCACCGCCCTACTCGAATTGCTCCAGCGCGCGCTGCTCGATGAAGAACAGGCCGAAGCGGTGGCTGAGCGGCTGGACCAGGTGTTTCTCAGCCTCCTCGCCTCGGGCGCCGTCAGTAGCGCGTTGCGTATCGCCAAGCGGTTGAACCAACTGCCAGCCCTGGTGACCTCGACGGCCAGGAAGCAAACCATCGAGCGCCACCGTTCAGGGCTCTGTGGCGGGGCGACGATCCCCGCCATCGTCGACTCTCTGGCCGAGATCCACCCCGCCAAACGGCAGGTCATCAGCCAACTCATCGACGCGCTCGGCCCTCCCGTCATGGGCGGGCTCCTGCTCGCCTTGGGCGAGGAGCAAGAGCGCTCACGGCGACGACGTATTTTCGACCTTCTCGCCTCTCTGGGGCCAAGGGTCACGCCCCACATTTCCAAGTTGCTGGCCGACCCGCGTTGGTTCGTGGTGCGCAACATGCTGACGCTGCTCCACCGTACCCGCCACGGTTTGTCTCCCGCCGTGGTCGAGTGGGCGCTTCAGCACCCGGAGCCACGGGTGCGGGTCGAGGCGGTCAAGTGCCTCAGCGCCCTCGGCGGCGCGACAACCGCCTCGGCGATCGAACGGGCACTCGCCGATAGCGAAGCCAAAGTCGCCGAAGCGACGGTGGTCGCGGTCGGCACACGCAAGATCGCCAACGGCCTGCAACCGCTGGTCCACCTCCTGCGACAAAGCGATCGCCTAGGCCGTCACCGCGAGCTTCGCATTCAGGCGCTGCGCAGTCTGGGACAGCTGGGCAATCCCGCCGCGTTGCGCGAGATTCGCCACTTCTTTCGCGGCCGGCTGGCGGGAGGCGTCCACGCCGACGAGCGACGCGCCGCCTACGCCTCCCTGGCCTTCTATCCGCCGGCCGACTGCCAACCCTTCGTCGACGGCGGGTTGCGCTCCACCGACGCCCAAGTACGCGCCATCTGCACCCGGCTGAAGGCCGAGTCGAGCTCCGGCCACGGAGGTCGCCAATGACCGTCGAGTTCGCTCCCAGCCAGGCGCTGCCCTTCGTCTCCGCTCTCTCGCGGGCCACCAGCACCCGCGCCATCTATCCCGCCCGCCATCCCAAGGTGGCCGAAGCGTTGGCCGCGTTGGACAAGGCCCGAACCTCCTCTCTCAAGCCGATCCACGGCGAGGAGATTCAGCTGGTGGCGCTCGAAGGCGAGCTGATTCTCGACAGCCGGCCCATCGCCTCCAGTCACCTGTTGCTCAAGGCGTTCATCCGCGGCATGCACCAACTCGGCGTCGAGAGCCTGACCCTTGGCGTGGGGCTCGATCGCGACGAGTGCCGGCAGCTGGTCGACGGCTTGAGCGGTGCCGCCGAACTCAAACCCTCGACCAACGTCGCCATCGGCCACATCCAGCTCTCCACCACCGAGACCGAGCAAGCCGCCCGCGCCGGCCTCACCGAGGCCGACCTGGACAAGGGCGAAAAGGCCTACCTGGCACTGCGCGACGACGCCAAGACGGCTGCCCGCCAGCTCGAACACTTCGTCTGGACCTTGATCAGAAAGGTCCAGCGCACCGACCGCGCGGTGCTCCTCACCCCACCGAGCGATGATCCCTTACGGGCGCTCTTCTACCACTCGCTCAACGTCGCCTTGCTCACCATGGCGCAAGCCACCAGCCTGGGGATCCACGGCCAGACCTGCCATGACCTGGGATTCGCCGCCCTGCTCCACGATGTCGGCAAACTGCGCCTGCCGGCGGCCTTGCTGCAACGGCCCAACCGGCTCAGCGACCGCGAGTGGCAAATCGAAAAGCTCCACCCGGAACTCGGAGCGGCGCTGCTCAGCGGTCTGGCCACAGCCCCTGAGATCGCCGTGCAGGTCGCCTACGAGCACCACTGGCGCTACGACGGCAAGCCCAGTTTTCCGGCGCCGTCCATCCCGCGCACCGCCAGCTTCGCCAGTCAGCTGACCGCCGTCGCCGACAGCTATGACGCCATCGTCGCCAGCCGCGGCTTCGCCGGCGGCCCGGCCAGCGAGGCCGCGCTGGCAGTGTGGAAGAGGCGCTCGGGCACCACCCTCGACCCGACCCTGGTCGATCATTTCGTGGAGATCGTCCTCGCCTAGCGAGCCTTCGGGGTAGCCGTTCAGCTCCCCCGCACGGCGGCGCGGACATGGCCCTTGGCCTCCGCCAGCCGGCGGCGCGCCTGGCTCGCCGACAGGCCGCACAGCGACATGACCAGCGCCGTCTTCACCTCGCCGTGCGCCGCCTCGTGCAGCCGCTTCGCCTCCGCCATCGAAACCCCGGTCGCCGCTTGTACGATGCGCACAGCGCGGTCGCGCAACTTGGCCGAGCCCGCTCGCAGATCGACCATCAGATTCTGGTAAACCTTGCCGAGCTGCACCATGGCCGCGGTGGTGATGGCGTTGAGCGCCGCCTTGGTGGCCGAACCCGCTTTGAGACGGGTGGAGCCGGTGAGAATCTCCGGGCCTGTGTCGAGAGCGACCAGCAGCTGCGCCACGCCGGTGATTCCATCAGCACTGGCGCAGGTGAGCAGTACCGTGCGTGCGCCCAGACGGCCGGCTTCGTCCAGCGCGCCGAGAGCGAACGGGGTCACCGAACTAGCGGACAGCGCGATCAACAGGTCGCCTGCACCCAGCTCGCCCACCGCCTCGCGGCCGTCCCCCTCGCGGTCCTCGGCCCCCTCCTTGGCGCGGAAGACGGCATCTTCTCCGCCAGCGATCACCGACCGGATGCGCTCAGGGTCGGTGCCGAAGGTCGGCGGGCACTCCGCCGCTTCGATGACCCCAAGACGACCGCTGGTGCCGGCACCGGCCAGAACCACGTCACCCCCCGCTGCCAGGGTCTCGGCAACCCAGCGCGCCGCCTGGGAGATCGCCTCACTCTGCCCCAGCGCCGCGTCGAGGCCGCGACGGTCTTCTTCGAGCAGCAAGCGCACCACCTGCGGTACCGCCAGGGTGTCGAGTTCCATGCTGGCAGGGTGTCGCGCCTCGGTGGGCAGAGCGCTCCACTGGCCACTCTCGGCCGCCGGTTTAGCCATCGGTTTGGCCGTGGATTCGGTCACAGAATCGTCCGCCGGCAACTGGCTCACGGGATCTCCTTGTATCGACTCGCGCTGACTTTCGGGGCATGCTACGGTCCCCACGAACTCACTGAACCGGCAGCGTACACGAGGACAACAATGGCCACCGCCGATCGATCGACCCCGGAGTCCATTTTGGCCGCCGCCAAGGCGATGCGGCCGTGGCTGGTGGAGGTGCGCAGAGACCTCCACCAGTATCCCGAGCTGGGGCTCGAAGAGCACCGCACCGCGGCGCGAGTGCAATCGTTGCTCGACGAATCGGGGATCGACCACCTCGATGGAATCGGCGGCACCGGTGTTCTCGGCCGCATCGACGGCAAGGCAGCGGGTGAGAAAGCCACCGCCGTCGCCCTGCGCGCCGACATGGACGCCCTGCCCATCCAGGACGCCAAAGAGGAGGTGCCCTACCGCTCGCTGCAGCCCGGCAAGATGCACGCCTGCGGTCACGACGTGCACACCACCATCCTGCTCGGTGCGGCGAGGATCCTCAACGATCTGCGCGCCGAGTTCAGCGGCACCGTGCGACTGCTCTTTCAGCCGGCGGAAGAGACAATCGGCGGCGCCAAGCTGTTGATCAAGGCGGGCGCGCTCACTGAGCCCCCGGTGGCGGCGGTCTTCGGTCTGCACGTCGAGTCGGAGTTGGATGTGGGCAAGTTCGCCGTGCGCTACGGCCAGCGCAACGCCTCCTCGGATGCGCTACAGCTGATCATCCACGGTCAATCCGGCCACGGCGGCTACCCGGCCAACACGGTGGACGCTATCGTCGTCGCCGCGCAGGTCATCTCCGCCCTGCAAACGGTGGTCAGCCGCAACGTCGACGGTCGCGACGCGGCGGTGGTTTCCTTCGGCACCATCCACGGCGGTTCGATCGCCAACGTCGTGGCCAATCGGGTGGAACTGACCGGTACGGTGCGCACCCTCGACCCCGAGGTGCGCCGGCGAGTTCTTCAGCGGGTGCGAGAGGTCGCCGAAGGAACCGCACAAGCCCTGGGAGGCCGCGCCGAACTGACCATCGAAGAAGGGTACGATGCGCTGATCAACCATGACGCAATGGTCGACATCGCCCGCGCCAACGCCGCCCTGCTGGTCGGCGAAGAGCACATCAGCGTCTACCCGCGGGCCAACATGGGGGTCGAAGATTTCGCCTACTACGCCAGCCGCGTGCCGGGAGCCTTCTTCTCCCTCGGGGTGCGCAATGAGGCTCGCGGGATAATCCATCCCGAGCACCACGAGCTGTTCGACGTCGACGAAGACTGCCTGCCGCTGGGGGTGGCCATTCAAGTGATGAACGCGCTGTCGATCCTCCAAGATTGACGCCACCGCAAGTCGAGGTGCATTCCCGATGCTGAACAGGCCATGCTGAACAAGATCTGGGGCGGCTTCTTCTTCATCGCCTTCGCCGTGGCGCTGGTGCGCTGGCTCTTCCAGGGCGAGGGCGAAGTGTGGGCGCAGATGGTCGCCTCCACCTTCAGCTCGGCCAAGACCGGCTTCGAGATCTCACTCGGTCTGACCGGCGTGATGTGCCTGTGGCTCGGCATCATGCGGCTGGGCGAAAAGGGAGGCGCCGTCGATCTGCTGTCGCGCGCCTTCGCCCCCCTGCTGCGCCGCCTCTTTCCCGGCATTCCCGCCGGCCATCCGGCGATGGGCTCGATCGTCATGAACATGGCCGCCAACATGCTGGGCCTCGACAACGCCGCCACGCCGCTCGGCCTCAAGGCGATGAAGGAACTCCAGACCCTCAACTCCGAACCCGATCGCGCCACCAACGATCAGATTCTCTTCCTGGTGATCAACACCTCGGCGGTGACCCTGATCCCGGCGACCATCTTCGTCTACCGCGCCGAGATGGGCGCCGCCGACCCGACCGATGTCTTCATTCCGCTGCTGGTGGCGACCTTCTGCAGCACCATGGTCGGTCTGCTGATCACCGCTTGGTTCCAGAAACTCAAGCTGCGGGACCCGGTGGTGCTCGCCTACCTCGGCGGCTTGACCGCTCTGGTGGCCGGAATCGTCCTCTACTTCTCAAGACTCCCCCGCGAGGTGATGGAGCGCCAGTCCTCGCTGATCTCGAACTTCTTGATCTTCAGCGTCATCATCGCCTTCATCACCCTGGCCGCCGTGCGCCGCCAACCGCTGTTTGAGACCTTCGTCGAGGGGGCGAAAGAGGGCTTCAAGGTGGCCATCGGGATCATCCCATACCTGGTCGCGATGCTCGTCGCCATCGGCGTTCTGCGCGCCAGCGGGGCGCTCGACATGGCGCTCGACGGCTTCCGCACCCTGGTGGCGAGCACCGGCCTCGACACCCGCTGGGTCGACGGCCTGCCCACCGCCATCATGCGTCCGCTTTCCGGCAGCGGCGCCCGCGGCCTACTCATCGAAACGATGAAAACCCACGGCGCCGACTCCTTCGCCGGCCGGCTGGCCAGCATCGTCCAGGGCTCCACCGAAACCACCTTCTACGTCCTCGCCGTCTACTTCGGCTCCGTCGGCATCCGCCGCACCCGCCACGCCGTAGTCTGCGGCCTCGCCGCCGACGCGGCGGGGATCACCGCGGCGATTTTGGTGTCTTACCTATTCTTCGGCTGAGGCTCGCGCCGATATGGATCGCGGCGCGCGTTCTTGGCTTCCGCCACCGACTTGAACCGCTGAACGCTGCCCCGCAAGGCCGGATCGCGCGGGTGAAGGCGCCGGTAGAAGGCCATCATGGCGGCGACCTCCCGGAGGTTGTCCGGCCGTTCCACCGTCTTCCACAGCGGCGGCATCTCTTCCACGGACCTATACCGATAGACCGCCATCTCAGCCCTCCTCAAAGTCGAAGCGCTGCGCTAACATCTCGGCGTCGAAACGATCCAAAGGGCGCACCGTGTCTTTCTTCATCCGCCAGAGTGTGCGCGGTGTCACCACCTGTACTGGCGTGTCGCCGTAGCTCACGGTCTCGGTCTGAAGGTCCGAAAAAGAGAAGGCTTCACCGAGGCGGGTGAGAATGTCGAGACCAAAACCCTCCGGAGGCATGTAGCGCACCGCCGGATAGTCTCCACACAAATCCTGTGCCGAAATGTCCTCGATGGTCGGATCCTCGTAGACGCTACGGAGCGCTTCCTTGAGGCGCTCAACGTTGGCTTCGTCGGCGGCTATGAAGAGGTCGAGATCCGCCGTAGATCGAACCAGCCCGTGAAGCCCAAGTGCGACCGCGCCGAAGACCGCGTACTCCACTTGCTGGGCTTCCAGGGCGCGAAAGAGTTCGCGGAGTCGAGTCTCGTCGGGTAGCATTTTTCTCATTCGTCAGCCGGAAAGGCGATGGTCCGTGGTGCAAGTGATTCTGGCACAGACGGAGCCGAATCACGCGCTGTCACCACCTGGTCCTGACCTCACCGACTCCTAAGCACTCTTAAGAAGGGCTTCCGGTGACTGCTCCCGGCTCCTCTCCGAGGTCTCAACACCACAGTGATGACACCTAGATCGCCAAAGAGACGCAGTGACGCAATTGACACCGGCCTAAAGTAGGCATAATCTGCCCTAAACGCCTAAAGAGGATGAAGACCTGGGGAAGAAACTTGCGACCACTGGGCTGCTTCAACGCGACAGCGACGATACTGGACCTAATCTCAAGCTGCAAACCCGGATTTGGACAGATGGCAGAAACTCTAACCGCTCAAGAAGTCCGGGCCAAATGTGTTGAGGCCATGCCAAAGCAACTCGGCGAACTCTACTATGAACTGCGCAACCAATTGGTGTTGCTTCATCTGAAGTGGAACGACTACCGCAGTCTGTATGCAGACGGCCTAGAGACTATCAACCTGCTCAACGAGGCTGCGCCTGGGTTCTTCTACAATCTGCAGCGGATGATGTGGGAAGATGTTCTGCTTCACCTTTGCCGGATCACCGATCGAGAGCAGATTAGTGGAAAAGAAACACTTACTATCCAACGGCTCAAGAGAGAAATTTCTGACGACGAGTTCGGTGAACTCCGTAAGAAAGTTGAGGCTCAGGTCAAGAAAGCATGCCAGAAAATTAATAGCTTTGCTCGGCCCTTGAGGAATCGACGACTTGCACATCGGGAACTTCCACCAAGTGGCGGGGAATCACCTAACAGCCCGGGGTGAAAATCCGATTCCAGTAGATTTTCAGGTCGCCTCTCCCGCCGCAGAGCCGAGCCAGCAATATTGCGAAAAACGCGCAATCCGGCTGCTGAAGGGCGACAGACGTGCCGAAAGCGCGTTCAAGCGCCGCA
>JAJRVQ010000065.1 GCA_024277255.1 Acidobacteriota bacterium
GAGAACGAGGGATTTGGCTGTGAATCAAGGCGGAGAACCGGAGGCGAACCCGAGGTTCGTCGAGGATTTGACAACGCAGAGTCGCGGTCAAAGACCCGTTCGGAGCCAGGACGAGTTTCACCACGGGCTGCTGGGTAGCGGCAGAGTCAATCCAGCTTGAAAGTCTCCTGCCAGTTCTCGGTCTCTTGCCAGTTGGGCTGCTCGGTTTTCTTGAGCAGAAAGCTGCCGAGGACCAGGTAGTCCATCTCGGTGCGCATGAAGCAACGAAAGGCTTCTTCCGGCGTGCAGACGATCGGTTCGCCGCGGACGTTGAAGCTGGTATTGATCAGAATGGCGTAGCCGGTGCGGCGCTCGAAGGCCTCGATCAGAGCGTGGTAGCGGGGGTTGGTTTCGCGGCTGACCGACTGAATGCGCGCCGAGTAGTCGACGTGGGTGATCGCCGGAACGTCGGAGCGTGGCCGGTTGACCCACTCGTGCAAGCCGAGGTCGCGCTCGTTGCCGGCGGGTGGCGTGCAACGTTCGGGTCGAACCTGGGCGACCAGCAGCATGTAGGGCGAAGGGCGGTCGAGGTTGAAGAAGTCGCCGATGCGCTCTTCGAGGCAGGAGGGGGCGAAGGGGCGGAAGCTCTCTCGGTACTTGATCTTGAGGTTGACCAGCGACTGCATCTTGGACGAACGAGGATCGCCGACGATCGAGCGGTTGCCCAGCGCTCGGGGGCCGAACTCCATGCGGCCGTGGCACAGGCCGATGACGTTCTGTTCGTCGATCAGCCGAGCCACTTCCTCGGCCCACCGCTCTTCGCCGAGGTGAGTGTAGGCGAGCCCTTCCTGGTCGAGGAAATGCTGGATCATCGCGTCCGAGAATTCAGGGCCTAGATAGGCGCCGCGCATCGAATCGCGGCGCTCATCGGCTTGGCGGGGCTTATCCATGCCGTTGTGCCACAGGGCGAGGGCGGCGCCGAGGGCACCACCGGCGTCGCCGGCGGCCGGCTGGATCCAGATGTCGTCAAAGATTCCCGAGCGCAGCAGCTTGCCGTTGGCCACGCAGTTGAGGGCGACGCCGCCGGCCAGGCAGAGGTGACGCTTGCCAGTGAGTTGGCGGGCGTGACGGGCGATGCGCAGCACGATCTCTTCGGTCACCTCCTGGATCGAACGGGCGAGGTCCATCTCGCGGCGGGTGATAGGGCTCTCGGGCCGGCGCGGCGGGCCGTCGAAGAGTTCGGCGAAGCGTTCGCTGGTCATCACCAGGCCGCTCAGGTAGTCGAAGTAGCGCATGTCGAGCCGGAAGGAGCCGTCCGCCTTGAGGTCGAGGAGGTGGTCGAGGATTCTTTGCTTGTAGACCGGCTCGCCGTAGGGTGCCAGCCCCATCAGCTTGTACTCGCCCGAGTTGACCCGGAAGCCGGTGAAGTAGGTGAAGGCGGAGTAGAGCAGCCCCAAGGAATGGGGAAAGCGGATCTCCTCGATCAGGCGCAATTGGTTTCCCTCGCCGACGCCGATGGTCGCCGTTGCCCATTCGCCGACGCCGTCGAGTGTGACCACCGCGGCTTGCCGGTAGGGAGAGGGATAGAAGGCGCTGGCGGCATGCGCTTCGTGGTGCTCGGAGAAGTAGACCTCGGGCGGCTCGTCGATGGCGCAGGCGGCCAGCGATTTCTGGATGTTGGGCACCACCCACAACTTGTCGCGCAGCCACAGTGGGATGGCCTGGAGGTAGGAGGCGATGCCGCGGGGAGCGACGCTCAGGTAGGTCTCGAGGATGCGGTGGAACTTGAGGACCGGCTTGTCGTAGAAGACGACCGCATCGGGCCGTGCCATGCCGTGGGCCGCGCCGTCGCGGGCGGCGGCTTCGGCCAGGCAGTAGCGCACGGCGTGGGCGGGGAAGGCGGCGTCGTGCTTCTTGCGGGTGAAGCGCTCTTCCTGGGCGGCGGCGACGATCTTGCCGCCGTCGATCAGGCAGGCGGCCGAGTCGTGGTAGTAGGCACTGATGCCGAGGATCTTCATCGCTGACTCAGGGCTAGAACTGGCGTTCGTAGTCACTGAGAGCGGGGGTCTTCACCGGTCGCTGCCGCCAGTAGCTCTCAGCGGAGCGATCGAACCGGCGCTCCAGCTTGTCGCGCTTGCCGGAGCGCAGGGCGCGCCCAAAGAGGGTGAAGAAGAGGAAGAAGAAGGGCACCAGGAGTATCCAGGTGAAGAGCTTGCCGATCTGCCGGCCGAAGGCCTCGATCCACCGGGTTAGTCGCGCATGCAGTCCCAACGGTGAGATCAGCGCCGTGGCCAGCATCAGGCTGGCGATGACGAAGGCGACGTAGGCGAGGGTGTGGCGGCCGAAGTGGAACAGCACGGCGCCGGCCACCGCACCTACCAGCGACTGGATCAGAGCCTTGCGCTGCACCGCGCCGCGCCGTGTTCTGGCTGAGGCTTGGACCCCGCTCGCAGCTCGCGGATTCCACACCACCCGCGCGGCGGCCGGCGAGCCGATCGAGAGTTCTTGGCGTTCGCTCATGGCGAGCGCATTGTATCCGCCGAATCGATAGGTCCGGAGCTGGTTTCCGGGTAGTGGCTCAGTTTGACGGTGGGTAGCGGGCGGAGGGCTCCCACGCCCGCCCACAGCGTAGCGAGGACGGGCGTGGGAAACCGACCGCGGAGGGTCCCGCCGGCAAACTGAGCCACTACCGGTTTCCACTTTCCTTTGGCAGCTGTGCTGAGTACCATTGGCCCCCGGATGAATAAGAAAATCTTGGTCACCGGTGCCCTCGGTCAAATCGGTTCTGAACTGGTCCTCACGCTGCGCCGGAAATGGGGAGAGCAGCAGGTCATTGCCTCGGACATTCGCATGCCCCCCGGCGCCGGCTCCTTCGCCGACGGCTTCGCCTACGTCGATTGCACCAATCTGAACCAGCTGCGCGATGTAGTGCGCAAACACGACATCGGTGCCATCTACCACCTGGCGGCTCTGCTGTCGGCGGTGGCTGAAGAGAAGCCCCACGTGGCCTGGCAGGTCAACATGGACGGCCTCTATCAGGTTCTGGAAGTGGCTCGCGAGTACGGCTGCGCGGTCTTTTTCCCCAGTTCGATCGGCGTTTTTGGCCCGGGCACACCTCGCCGCAACACACCGCAGGACACGCTGCTGCGCCCGACCACGATGTACGGCGTTACCAAGGTCGCCGGTGAGTTGCTCTGTGACTACTACTGGAGCCGGTTCGGAGTCGATACGCGCGGGGTTCGCTTCCCCGGACTGATTTCCCACGGTGCCCCGCCGGGGGGCGGCACCACCGACTACGCGGTGGAGATGTTTCACTCGGCGGTGCAGCACCGGCGCTATCGTTGCTTCTTGCGCGGCGACAGTCGTCTCGACATGATGTACATGCCGGACGCGATCAAGGCGGTGGTCACCCTGATGGCGACGCCGGTCGAAAAGCTCGTTCACCGCAACGCCTTCAATGTGACGGCGCTGAACTTCACTCCCGAGGAACTGGCGGCTGAGATCCGCCGCCATATCCCGGATTTCGAGGTCGAGTATCGAGTCGATCCCGTCCGCCAGGCGATCGCCGACACCTGGCCGGAGTCGATGGACGACCGCGTTGCCCGCGCGGAATGGGGATGGCAACCGGACTACGACCTGGCGACGCTGACGCAAGACATGTTGGATCATCTATCCAACCATTCCACGGACCGAACAACCCCGATTTGACCCTCGCAAGGAGATTCCCATGCCTCTCGACAGACTCCACCAGGCTCTCTCGACCGATCTCGATGATCGGCGCCGCAAGGGGATGCTCAAGGGGGCCGAGAACGTCATCGTCGGTGTCGTGCCGGCGACCGCGACCCACGGCCCGCGCTACCTGTTGGCGGGGGAGGGAGAGCGGCCGTTCCTCAAAATGAACTCCAACAGTTACCTAGGAATGTCGCTGAAGCCGCAGCTGATCGCGGCGGAGGAGGCGGCGAGCCGCGATTTCGGCGTTGGGCCGGGCGCGGTGCGTTTCATCAGCGGGACCTACCGCCAGCACACCGACCTCGAAGCTCGTCTCGCCGCCTTTCACCGCCGCGAAGCCGGCATGATCTTCAGCTCGGCCTATGCCACCATCGTCGGCACCTTGGTGCCGCTGATCGACAGTGAGACGGCGGTGTTGAGCGACGCGCTGAATCACAACTGCATCATCAACGCCATGCGGCTGTCGCGGCCGAAGAAAAAGGGCATCTACCGTCATTTGGACATGGTCCAGCTGGAGGAGCAGCTGCGAGAGGCGGCCGGCGAGTGCCGGCGGGCGGTGATCGTCACCGACGGAATCTTCAGCATGCGGGGCGACCATGCACCGCTGCCCCGGGTGGTGGAGCTGGCGCGGAAATTCGACGATGCCTTCGAGGAAGGCGCCATCGTGGTGGTCGACGACTCGCACGGCGTGGGCGCCTTCGGCGACACCGGCCGGGGAACCGAGGAGTTCACCGGGGCCGAGGGGGTCGACCTGCTGGTGGCGACGCTGGGCAAGGCGCTCGGCGTCAATGGTGGCTACGTGGTGGGCAGCCGCCAGGTGATCGAGTTCCTGCGTGAGTTCTCTCCCTTCTACATCTATTCCAACCCGATCACGCAGGGTGAGGCGGCGGCCGCACTCCGGGCGGTGGAGATTCTCGATAGTCCTCAAGGTCTGGCCTTGCTGGAACAGCTGAGAGCGATGACCACCCGTTTCGAGCAGGGGCTTCTCGATCTCGGGTACGAGACCATCCCCGGCGCCCATCCGGTGGTGCCGTTGATGGTCAGGGACACGGTCAAGACGACGGCCTTGGTGAACCATCTGAAGAGCCATGGTGTTCTGGCCACCGGCCTCAACTTCCCCGTGGTGCCCAAGGGCGACGAGGAGATCCGCTTCCAGATCTCGGCCGACCACACGGTGGCCGATGTCGATTTCACCCTCGGTGTTCTCGAGTCCTTTCCCGGTCGAGGCGCGGCCAACTGACAGCGCTATTCCAGGATCCCGTCCAGGGGCGGTGGCTGCGTTTCGCCGACCGGCGGCGGGTTATCGAGGCGCAGCGGATCGCTGAGGTAGTGCCCGCTCTCGAACGGGTGGAGAGGGCGGTGGATGAGGAGGGTCTCTTCGCCGCCGGGATGATCGCCTACGAGGCGGCACCCGCCTTCGATCCTGCCCTGACGGTCCGCCCGGATGGCGGCTTTCCCCTGCTGTGGTTCGGCCTCTATGGCCAAATGGAGTCGCTTCCGCGATTGCCGGATGAACCGGTGGCGGAGGCTCAGGATCCCTCTTTGGGGCCCTGGCGACCGTCGGTCAGCGAGGCGCACTATCGGCAGGCGATCGAGGAGATCAAGCGTCAGATCGAACTGGGCAACACCTACCAAGTCAACTACTCGCTTCGCCTGCGTTCCTCCTTCACCCAGCCGCCCTATGGCCTGTTTCGACAGATGGTGGCCGAGCAGACGCGGGGCTACGCTGCCTATCTGGACCTCGGCCGCTTCGCTCTCTGTTCGGCTTCGCCGGAGCTCTTTTTTCGCCTGGAGGAGGGCCGATTGTCGGCCCGGCCGATGAAAGGTACGGCGGCGCGCGGGCGGACTCTGCTCGAGGATGAGGAGCAATCGCGATGGTTGTTCGAATCGGAGAAGAATCGAGCCGAGAACGTGATGATCGTCGACATGATCCGCAATGACTTGGGTCGCATTGCCACGGCGGGTAGCGTCACCACTGCGGAGCTGTTCTCCATCGAGCGTTACCCGACGCTCTGGCAGATGACCTCGACCGTCGAGGCGCGCTCTCGGGCGCCGTTATCCGAGGTGATGGCTGCCCTCTTTCCCTGCGCCTCGATCACCGGGGCGCCCAAGGTGAGCACGATGGAGATCATCGCCCGCTTGGAGGGCGAGCCGCGCCGTATCTACACCGGCACGCTGGGCTGGATCGCTCCCGGCGCTGAACAGGGGGCGGGAGCTGGATCGCCGAAGGCTCAGTTCAACGTCGCCATCCGCACCGCGCTGGTCGACCGGCATGAGGGGTCGGTGGAGTACGGTGTCGGCGGCGGCATTGTCTGGGATTCGCAGGCGGAAAGCGAATACCAGGAGTGCGTCACCAAGGCGAGGGTACTGACCCGTCTGCGCCCGGAATTCGATCTCTTGGAGAGCTTACGTTGGACTCCCGAGGAAGGGTATTTCCTCCTCGGGGAGCATCTGCGGCGGCTGGCGGGCTCCGCTCGCTATCTTGGCTTCGATCTTGACCTTGCTGCGGTTCGCGAGAAGCTGCGGCTGGCCTCTCAACCCTTGCCTCCGGTGTGGCACAAGGTGCGGCTGTTGCTGTCTCGCAACGGAGGCATTGGTTGCCAGGCGAGCGCCATCGAAGAACACAGCGACGGCCCGATTCGCCTACGGCTGGCGACGGACCCGGTCGATTCGAGCGACCCCTTCCTCTTCCACAAGACGACCTATCGAGCCGTCTACGAGAGGGCGCTGGCGCAAAGCAGCGACTGCGACGAAGTGCTCCTCTTCAACCACCGCGGCGAGCTGACCGAGGGGACTCGATCCAACCTGGTCGTTCAACTGTCGGGGCGCCGACTGACCCCGCCGGTCGAGTGCGGTTTGCTGGCCGGCACCTTTCGCGGTCACCTTCTCGAACGGGGCGAAGTGGAAGAAGAGGTGCTGCAACCGGAAGTGCTGGCGCGGGCGGAAGCGATCTTCCTGATCAACTCGGTGCGCGGGTGGATGAAGGCCGAGTGGATCGCCGCTGCCGCAAGTCCGCCGGCTCCAACTCCGCGATGACCTGGAGCAGATCCTGGTTGCTGAACGGCTTCTTGATGTAGGCCGCGGCACCCATTTCGATGGCGCGGATGGTCTCTTCTTCTTGGCCCTCGGTGGAGATCATGACGACGGGGATCTGGTTGAATTCGTCGCCGTTCTTGAGTCGGCTGAGCACTTCGAGGCCGTTCATCCTGGGCATGCGAACGTCCAGCAAGACCAGATCGATATCGGAGTTTTGCTCCAGTTGGTGCAACGCCTGGTGGCCATCGTAGGCATGGAGCCGCGGAAAGGCACTGAGCAACAGGTCGTACATCTTGTGGAGCATGTTGCTGTCGTCGACAACGAGGATTTTTTGTGGCTGCATGGGAGTGTGACGCTAGCCGAGCAGGATGCGGGCTGTCTGTCAGCCTCTGTCCTACTCTGAAGGGCAGCCATTCCGGCTTGACGGCGGCCGGCGCTTCGTCGTCTCATCGACCGGGTAGCGGTGGCGAAACGAATTTCTGCCGCGGTGCACTTCAAGAAGAGGCTGCAAGACCGCAGCTACATTGACTTTATTGGGGGCTTCAATGACCGCAAACGCAACGACCTTGAATTGCCGGCTTCTCTGCGCCGCCACGAGTGCCTATGGAATCGATACCAAGGGCCACTACACGCCTCCCCAACCCTATGATCAAGCGGTCGGCTGGCTGGGCTCAGGTCCCGTCGCCATCGCCGCCGGCAAGGACGACATCAACGCCTGTCTGATCGGCGCCACGCACGATGGAATCGTCCTCGCCTTCCGTGGGACGCTGCCGCCGGAGCCGATCACCGTGCCCTCGCTGCTCGACTGGTGGCAGGACATCATCGACTCGAAACCGGAGAAGGAGGGCAACCTGCCCGGCAAGGTCCACCACGGATTCTGGGACGCGCTCACTACCCTCTGGCCGCGGCTGGCGACGGAACTCCAGACGCTGGCCGGCAGCTACCCGGGAAAGCCGATTCTGATCACCGGCCACAGCAAGGGTGGACCGCTGGCCACGCTGGCCGCCGCCCGCCTACATTTCGATGAGACGACCTTGCCGCAACCTTCCGCCGTGGTCACCTTCGCCTCGCCGCACCCGGGAGACAAGGACTTCGTCCAGGGTTTTCCGCTGGCGACGATTCCGGTCACCCGCTACGAGAACTACCTTGACCTGGTGCCCTTCCTGCCTCCAGAGCAGAGCTTCATCCGTTTGGCGGAGGATGTCCCCTTGATCGGGCGCCTGTTCGCGATGGCGGATGGTTGGGACTACGAGCCGCTCGGATCGCTACGCTACATCGAGAAGGACCACACGGTGGTGGAGGAGAGCACCGGTCTTGAAGAGGTGCGCATCGTCGAGCTGATTTCCACCATGCTCGAAGGCGACAAGGGGTTCGAGCGGATCGCCGATGCTCACTCCTCCTCCTGCGGCGGTGGCTACATGGGCGGGACCTGCCCGACGGGGGTCTGTCCGTAGGTCGATTATTTGCTAGCCGGGCGCACTGCCGGAGTAGCGCTCGGCCTCGGCGCCGCGGATCTCGCCGACGGTGGCGCTGTCGTGGATGTAAAGCCTGACCGGGCGCTCGAACTTCATAGCGCCGCGGATCTCGGTATTCGGCCCGATGACGATCTTCGGCTTCTTCCCCTTGGTGAAGGAGAACTTTCCCTTCTTGACGCGGAGATCGCCTTCCACCAGGCAACCGTCGAGCAGCGCGATCCCACCGTTGTAGGTCTCGACATTGCCGGCGACGGTGACCGCCGAGAATTTGAGACTGCCGTTCACCGAGCTGACTCGGCCGCCGACGCGGGTGCCGGAGGCTGCCGTCATCGATCCATTGATCGTACCGAGGTTTTTCTCGATGATCACATCGTGGCCGACGGTGATCGAGCCGTTGACCGAGCCGAGGCCGCGCACTTGGGCACCGTCGCCGATTCGCACGCTGCCATTGACCGAATCGACCTCGCCGGTTCTGGCGCCGCTCTCTACGTTGACACTGCCGTTGACGCTCTCGATGTTGCGCACCGTCGAATCGGCGCCCACCTTGACGCTGCCGTTGACGCTGGTGTAGCTCTTGTTGGGCGTGTCGGTGCCACTGGCGATGGCGACGTTGTCGCAGCCGACCAGGGTGAGGCCACTCAAGGCGAGGCCGGCCACGAACAGCACGGAGGTGAAGGGAACACGCTGTATCGCTCGTTTCATGGTCTTTCCTTTGGGAGTTTGTCTGTATCGTTGGTTGTCAGGTCGCTTCTCCCTACGACGGCGAGCGAAATGGGTTTCACCGCGGCCTCCTCGCACGGTGTCGAAACCTGGCGCGACGGCGCGCATGTCTGGCCGAGGCGGCGCCGATCCACGTCGCCAACTTCGTCGACCTGGTGGAGAAGGGCTTCTACGACGGTCTGATCTTCCACCGCGTGGCCTCGAACTTCGTCATCCAGGGCGCCTATCGTGTGGAGTCAGCGCCGGTGGAGCCGCCGGTGGAGATGACCCGATCTACGGCACCACCACCGACCAATTGCTGGTATCGCCGCTTTCGAAACCATCGGTGAACAACTCGGCGGGGCGGAAGGGTTGGCCGAAGATGCCGAGGAGGGCCCCATCGCTGAAGAAGTCCTCCCAGACCACCAGGTAGTCCCCTTTCCCGTTGCCGCCGACGGCGGGATGGCTCTGCGCATTGGCCGTCAGGTCATTGATGGCGAACTCTCCGGAGGTCGGCTGGCCATCAGGGCCGAAGGTGCGGCCGAAGATACCTAGACCATCGCCGTCCTGGCCGTCGCTCTGCCAGGTGACGAAGAAGGAACCGTCATCGCTGAGCTGAACGCTGGGTTGGGCTTGGTCGCCGGTGGTGTAGGTGTTGACCTGGAAGTCGTCACCCAGAGGCAGCGCGTTGGCGTTGAAACGACGGGCGAAGATGCCTAACTTGTCACCGTCGAGTCCTTGGCTCGCCCAGACGACGACGAAGTTCCCGCTCGGGGTGGCGTCGACATCCGCGGAGCCTTTGCGCAAACCGGAAGTCGCCGGTGTCGAGTGGACGACGAACTGGGAGGTCAGCAAGGTGCCGTCGATCGAATACCGGGCACCGAAGACCTTCTTGGAGCCGAAGCCGGAGAGCACTTCGCGGTTCCAGATGACGATGAAGTTGCCGGTGGAAGTGGTGGCCACGGCGGAGGCGTCGAAGTCGCTGGTGTTCGGATCGCTCAACATCAACTCGGGTGAGATGGGCGTTCCGTCCGCGGCGAAGGAGCGGGCGATGATCCCACGGTGGTCGCCGGTGCCCGTCTGCCAGGAGGCGACGAATCTGCCGTCGGGCAGGAGGCTGATATCCGGCTGGCCTCCGTTGGGGTGCAAGAGGATCTCCGGGCCGATCAGGCTGGCGTCCGGCCCCACGCGCTGGGCGAACAACTCACCGCGATTGTAGGTACCTATGCCGTCGTAGGTGCGTCGGAACCAAGTGACCACGAACTCGCCGTTGGCGCCCTGCTCCACCGCCGGGTCGAAGAGCCTGAAATCGTAGGTCTCCGACGTCGTATCGATTTGAAACTCAGTGCCGAAGGGTTCTCCCCGCGGGGTCAACCGTTGGCCGAAGATTCCGGAGTTGGGGACCGGGTTGACCCCGTACATGTAGGCGTTGGGTTGGTGTGCCTCCCACACCACGACGAAGCCTCCGCCGGGGCGCCCCGCGACCTCGGGTCGCATCTGCGCTCCGGTCGTGTAGCTGTTGACCTGGATGTTCTGATCGATCGGGACCGTGGTGGTGGCGCCGGCGCCCGCGTCGCCGCCGGTGGCTTGGTTGGGCAGAGCGTAGGCGATCGCCGCCGCGAGAATGCACGGGATCCAGCTGTGACGAAGGAGCTGTTTCATTGCCGTCTCTCCTGGGTGAGTCGGTCTGGCTCGCAATCTCAACATGCCAACTCTGTGTACGCGCTCTCGCGAAATCATCCTCGGAATTCATGCCGCGAGACTAGCGCATAGTAAAGTACTCATATAGTAGCATGAAGTTGGGGTGTGGGCAATGAGCCCCGCGCACTTTTCGCTGCTCTGCTGCTCTTTCGCTGCGTTTTCGCTGACGGATAACACGAGTTCCCCGAATGGATCGGGGTATCGTAGACTGCACGGCGTTGAATGCGCACGTGTGCCGGTCGTGGATCAGCGCCGCGGATTCAGCGTGCGGAACTTCAACTTAGTCTTTTCATCGAACTCCAAAAAAAAGGAGGCAGCGATGCCTTATAGCCCGTTAATGGTCAAGCCGATGCGCGACGAACTGACTTCGATCGGTGTGCAGCCACTGCTCACCGCGGAGGATGTCGAGCAACTGATGGAAGAAAAGGCCGGCACCACGCTGGTGGTGGTCAATTCGGTCTGCGGTTGCGCCGCCGGCATGGCTCGTCCGGGTTTGCGCCAGGCGCTCGAAAGCCCCGTTCGTCCCGACCGCGTGGTGTCGGTCTTCGCCGGTCAAGACCTGGAGGCGACGGCGCGGGCGCGCAGTTACTTCGCCGATGTTCCGCCCTCCAGCCCGTCGATGGCCCTGTTCAAAGAGGGCGAGTTGGCCTGGTTTCTGCCCCGCCACCGCATTGAAGGGCGCGAGGCGATGCAGGTTGCCGACGACCTGATCTCCGCTTTCGAAGAGCACTGTGCCGCCGCGGTGGTTAGTTGAATCGAAATGGGCACCTTTCATCAAGACAAGGGCGAGCTGCACGGCATCACGGTGGTGGTCGATACCCACGGCGAGGAGGTCTGGGTCGGCCGCTGTGACACGGTGCTGGAGCAGGGGGTAGTTCTCCTCGATGCCACCGTGCACAAGGAGGGCGATGAGGGCCGCAGCAAGCAGCAATGGCTGGAGCGCGCGGCACAGTTCGGGGTGTGGAAGAAGTTCGACCGCATCGTCGTTCCCAGCGAGCAGGTTGCCTCTGTGCGCCGGTTGGCTGAGCTGTGATGCGCCGGCCAAGGCTCAAGGCTGCGTGGGCGACCGAGGGGGCGCCGTGGGGCTGACGCCCGGCGCCGGGCGCTGGTTGGCACTCGGTGCCTTGTTCTGTGCGCTGTCGGTCGCCGGCGGCGCATTTGGTGCCCATGCCCTGGCGGCGCGGCTCGACGCTCGCTCGCTCGAACTGTGGGAGACGGCCGCTCGTTACCTGATGTACGGCGGCCTCGGCCTCTGTGCGGTGAGCTGGGCGGCGACCGGATCGGCCCACCGGCTGGCGGCCGCGGCGGGGATCTCCCTGCTGCTGGGGAGCTTGATTTTCGCCACCACGGTGGCGGTCCTGGCCCTCGGCGGACCTCGCTGGCTGGGGGCGGTCACGCCGCTCGGCGGTCTCGGCTTGATCGCCGGTTTCTTGCTGCTGGCCTTGGCTGCCCTACGGAGTTAGGCTAGCAGACAGAGCATCGTTGGCGCGCTGCCGAGCGGTGCTGATCAGCGACTCGAAAGTACTCCGAATCTACTCCGACCGGCCGGCAACGCCGGTTCTCCGCGTCCTTGAACGACGCCCTAGACCCAAGGAGCCTCAACCATGGCCAATGGAATCGTCCGCATCCCACCGCCGATCAATGAGCCCAACCTCACCTACGGCCCCGGCATGCCGGAACGGTCGGAACTCCAGGATCGGTTGCAGGTGATGCTCGCCGAGCAGATCGAGATTCCGTTGATCATCGGTGGCGAGGAGGTGCGCACCGGACGTACCGCCACGGCGGTCTGCCCCCATGATCATGGCCATGTTCTCGCCACCTATCACCAAGCCGGCGCCGAGGAAGTCGAGCGCGCGGTGGCCGCTTCGCAGGCCGCCTGGCATGACTGGTCCGAGATGGACTGGGAGGCCCGTTCGGCGAT
This sequence comes from Acidobacteriota bacterium, assembly GCA_024277255.1. Taxonomy (GTDB): domain Bacteria; phylum Acidobacteriota; class Thermoanaerobaculia; order Multivoradales; family SZUA-115; genus SZUA-115. Next base: position 12,541 of record JAJRVQ010000065.1, read on the forward strand.
CCTCTTGAAGGCGGCCGACCTGCTGTCCGGATCCTGGCGCCAAACGCTCAACGCCGCCACCATGCTCAACCAGTCGAAGAGCTGTTTCCAGGCCGAGATCGACGCCGCCGCCGAGTTGATCGATTTCTGGCGTTTCAACCCGTTCTACATGCGCCACCTGTTGACCGATCAGCCGCGCTCGGCTCCGGGCATCTGGAACTATGTCGAGTACCGCGCCCTGGAGGGCTTCGTCTTCGCCGTTTCGCCCTTCAACTTCACGTCGATCGCCGGCAACTTGCCGACGGCGCCGGCCCTGATGGGCAACACAGTACTGTGGAAACCGGCTTCGACGGCGGTCTTCTCCGGCTACTACATCATGCGTTTGCTCGAGGAGGCCGGGATGCCGCCGGGAGTGATCAACTTCCTCCCCGGCAGCGGCCGCCAGGTGGGTGATCCGGTGATGGCCAACCGCCATCTGGCCGGCGTGCACTTCACCGGCTCGACCGCCGTCTTCCAGGGGATGTGGCGCACCATCGGCGAGAACATCGCTCACTACGGCTCCTATCCGCGCATCGTCGGTGAGACGGGCGGCAAGGACTTCATCTTCGCCCACCCGTCGGCCGACCCGGCGGCGCTCACCACCGCCATGGTGCGCGGCGCCTTCGAGTATCAGGGCCAGAAGTGTTCGGCGGCCTCCCGCGCCTACGTTCCCAAGTCGATCTGGAGCCAGATGGGCTCGAAGTTGCGCGACCAGGTGCATTCGATCGCCGTCGGATCGCCGCTCGACTTCAAGAACTTCATGGCGGCGGTGATCGACGAGGCCTCCTTCGACAAGACGATGGGCTACATCCAGCAGGCCAAGGAGTCAGCGGTGATGGAGATCCACGCTGGAGGCGAAGGCGACAAGTCGAAGGGCTACTTCGTGCAGCCGACGGTGGTGTTGTCGCAAGACCCGCGCTCGACGCTGATGTGCGAGGAGATTTTCGCTCCGGTGCTGACCGTCTATGTGTACGAGGATTCGGAACTCGACCAAGCGGTGGAGCTGTGCAACACGGCAACGACGTACGGCTTGACGGGTGCGGTGTTTGCCCAGGACCGCAAGGCGATCGTCAAACTCGCCACGGCGCTACGCCACGCCGCGGGCAACTTCTACATCAACGACAAACCGACCGGCGCCGTGGTCGGCCAGCAGCCCTTCGGCGGCTCGCGAGCCTCGGGTACCAACGACAAGGCCGGATCGGCGGCCAACCTGATGCGCTGGACTTCGCAGCGCTCGATCAAGGAGACGTTCGTGCCGCCGAGGGAGTATCGGTATCCGCACATGGAGTAGGCTCCTCGTCCCCGCGGGCTCCTCGTTCCCGCGGCGCTCCCCGGTCGCCCGCGTGGGCAGGATGGTGCCCTGCGTGTCGGCTCGCTCCGGGCGGGCGCGCAACTCGTCGCTACGCTCCTCAGACAATCACGCCCGCTTATCCTCCGCGAGCCGATCCGTGCCCGGCGCTAGATGGTGCCCGCGGGCTCAGGGTCGCTTCAGCGGGAACTCGTCGCTTGACGTTGGTGGGCGCCTCGCTCGCGCTTCGCGCGATCTTGCTTCGATCCCGCCCCAGAGACCTCGACCTCGCCGCTTCGCGTCTCGGGGGGCACGATCTTGGTCGGAGCGCGTGAGCCGCAGGCGAACCCGGCCGCTTAGGCCGACCTGCTTAGGGGTGAGCGCGAAAAACCGCGTTTTTTCGCGCGAGGGGATCTCGCCGAGAGATCCCCATAGATTAGGTGGATCGAGGACCCAAATGGACATCTGTTGACGTAACCTCATTGATGTGTTCTGTTTACGGTCGACATGGGGGAACATTCCAGAATAGTCAAGACAGCAATACTCCGAGAATCAACGTCTATTTGGCGTCCAGCAAGTTTCGTTTTGCGTCCAGAAAGCGTCCGATATCGTCGTTGTCGACAGGTTCGAGGTTGTGATGTTTGTGCCTGCTGAGATAGCGGTCAAGGCTTTCGAGCTTCCATTGAGGCGTCTTGCCGGCAAAGCCGTCGGGTTCCAACAGTTCTGGTTCTGCTTGGCGCTCGCGGTCAAACTGGCGGACACACATGTTGCAGTATTCGGCCGCTTGTTTTCGGCTCAACCACTCGCGCTGCTTCGGCATTTGGATGATCTGGATCATTGGTTTTGGCACCTTGGAAGAGTTGTTAGACATGGCTGAACTGCGACTCACCGATCGGGTATTACGACGCTTGCAGAGCGAAGCTCAGAGCTGCGAGTACACCGATCCGACTGTGGCTGGCTTTGGAGTTCGGGTCTTCACCACGGGACGGATCAGTTTCTTTCTGCGCTACTACGCACCGGGTGAGCGAAGGGAGAAGCGGACGACGTTTGGCTACTATTGCACGCCCGATCAGAAGCAGCGGCTGCGCTCTTCTGGTCGATTGCCTCCTTTGAGCTTGGCCGAGGCCAGGGACAAGGCCAAGGAGCTGCTCGGCTTGGTCGCGTGCGGCCGCGACCCCAGCGGCAAGTCGAAGACGCAAGCTGATTCGCTGACCTTTGAGGAATTTGCCGAACAGTACCTTCGCCGCCACGCTCGACTTAGGAAGCGTCCCAACTCCTTGAAGAACGATCTGGGGGTTCTCAAACGAGACATTCTCCCTGGATTCGGTAGGCGGCTTGCCGCTGAAATCTCGATCCACGATGTCGTCCAGCTGGTGGACGACATCGTGGATCGAGGCAGTCCCTCCGTGGCCAACAAGGCGTTGTCTCTGATCCGAGCCATCTACAACTGGGGGCTCTCCCGCGGCGTGGTGACTTCGAACCCGGCGTGGGGGGTGCGCAAGCCAGCTCCGGATCGGCCTCGCGATCGAGTCTTTTCCGATGAAGAGATCCGCGCGTTTTGGCTGCACCTCAATACTCAGACACCCGTCATTGCCTCGGCCTTTCGACTTCTGTTCCTGACCATGCAGCGCTCGGGAGAGATCGTGGCCCTGCACGACTCTTGGATCCATGATGGCTTGATCGAGATCCCTCGGGAGAACTACAAGGGAAGACGAGTCCACGTCGTGCCTCTGTCGAACTTTGCCCTGGAAGAGGTCCAACGGGCGAGACAGCGGCGACTCTTGGAGGGGCTGGTACTGCCGTCTCCGCGCACGGGGCTTCGTCTCAGTAGCAATACGCTCAACGCCGCTGCCCGACGAATCTCCCAGGAGTTGCACTTCGAGCAGCCTGTGGTGCCGCACGATATCCGGCGCACCGTATTCACCCGCCTGACCATGATGGGCGTCGAGGAAACGTTGGTCCATCGCATCGCTGGCCACTCCCTGGGGAAGCTCTCCCGCACCTACAACCGCTACGCCTACCTGGAGGAGCGCCGCGAAGCCTTGGAAGCCTGGGCCACGCAGTTGCGGCGTATTGTGGGCGTGGACGGTCGCTGACTGGCGTTGTTGAGGCATGACGGTTCTAACTCGATGCGTTCGTTAGGCTCGTTGCGTGGAGTCACAAGCTAGGTGCGCTTTCAGGGCTTGTCAACTCTGGGGGCGAAAATGTTCGCGTATCGCAAACATCCGTGGTAGCCTCTCCCACATGTTGTACCAAGAAGACGGACACGCCGCGAGAGCGGCGGAGTTAGAAGAGAGGGCTGCGGTCCAGCTTGATTTGGTGCGCAAGGCGCTGCGCGGTCGGCTTGTGGCTAGCGGACTGCGCTTCACAAAGGTGTCCCAAGATTTGGGACACAGCAGCACTTACCTCAGTTCCGTGCTTGCGACCGCTCCACGAACGGAGCTGCGGCTAAAGACAGTCTTGATGCTGCTTGAGGTCCTTGAGATTTGCCCTGCGGACTTCTTCTGGAGTGTCTTGAGTCGAAAAACCCAGACTCGGTCCACCACTGAGCGCGCGGACCGATTCTCGTTCGAGTCTGTCGCGTCCGCGATTGCCCTGATCTTGCGGGATGCTTCTGGAGTTGCCAACGAGCCTGAGCCCAAGCCTGCACCCGAACGTGCATCCATACCAGATGCCGACGATCTGGCTCGGGTTGTGGAAGAGGCGGCCAAGAGTTTGACCAGGCTCGCGAGCGCGACTCGGTCTCAAACAACAGCCAAAGCTAGTTAGAATTCGAGATGAGCTAACTACTCTACAGTTCGTGCAGGGCGAATCTATTCGCATTACGCGGATTCCGTGATATGGTGCGAACTATGAGAGTGCTGGCAAGAGACCTTCCTGGTCGCGTTCGGCTGGCCCGCATCAGGATGGGAGTATCGTTGGAGGCAGCTGTGAGAGCCTTGGACACGATTTGTCACGAGCGGGGCATCCTCGATGGGATCGGTTTGAGCCGAGGCGAACTTTCGAAGGTCGAACGAGCTAAGCGTTGGATCAAGGCTGAGCAACTAGCGGCCATGGCGATCTACTTCGATATCTCGCCCGGCGAATTGTGTGAGTGGCTGCTTGAAGATCGCGGCCTCGTGGAGTCGGACTCCTAGCACCCAAACGTCCGCTCCTGAGGGGGCTCCAACTGGGGCGATCAGTGCCACCCTGTAACGGTGGTTTGCTGGGGTGGCTCATTGGCGTTGAGCATCCAACTGCCGGTGCCACCGAATTCTCTACTCTAGATTCGCCCCTGTGGAAAACCTGTGGAAAACGCTGCGAACAGTCTGCGGAAAACTACGGGATTCTAGGTCAGATGGGAAACGGGATTCTAGGTCAGAAAATACGGGATTCTGGCTCAGAAGAAACGGGATTCTAGGTCAGATTTGGCATCGGCTCTCCCAATATTGCAGGACAAGGAGTTCAGGAACTCCCAGAGCAGGAGTTGTCGCCCCCCCTCCAGAGCGCCGCCGGCTCTTGCGCCAGACCTGCATTGGGCGTGAGGGTTCCTGGCGGTGGTCTGTGCGGTGCGGCGTCCATTGGATGGAGCCGCTTGCCCGGCGCAAGGTTGCCCCTTCGGGCGGCCGTTGGGCCGACCTGTGCGCCGGTCCGCCCAGCTCCATCTTGAAGTGCGCCATGCACCACACAGATCCACCTTCCGCTCCCCAGGAGGCCCGCATGGCAAGACTCGACCGCTCGATTGACTCAGCGACAGCTCCCGTGCTTACTCAGTGCGAAGAGGTCTCCCGATTTCGCGTCTCTCTCGTTCGAGAGCCGGGCTTTGCCTATCCTCTGTCTCGGCTCGCAGTTCGGCTGGACCGGAATGAGTTGGTTTTGTGTGAGTCATGCCGCGATCTCGGCATCCTTGTCCATCAAAGCATCCAGTTTCTTTTTAGCCACCTTGGCCCAGCCCTGCCAGGCCGGTAGCTGCAC
>JAJRVQ010000006.1 GCA_024277255.1 Acidobacteriota bacterium
CAGGTGATTGCCGCCGTCCAGACCGCCAACCAGCTCTACGAGGTCTATGGCGAGCACGAGAGCGCGCGCGGGAACCTCGCTTATCTGCTGATGATTCCCTCGACCGAACAGAAGAGCGCCGAAGAGATCTCCAAGCTCCTGGGCGACCAGACGATCTACGTAGAAACCCGAGGCCGCTCCAGTGGCCGAACCCTCTTGGCGCCGCGCCGCACCACGACACTGCGGGACCAACGCCGCCCTTTGCTCACGCCCGACGAAGTGCGCCGACTCCCGCGCGGTACCGTCTTGCTCTTGGTCACCGGTAGCCAGCCGGTGCTTTGTTTGTTGCGGCCCTATGACCGCATTGCGAAGCTCAGACGAAGAGCTGAAAGCGGGCTCTAGTCTCGCAAGCGCTCGGCCAAGAGCAGTCGCTTGTGCCGGATGGCTCTGACGGTGCGACCGAGTCTTCGGGCTGCTTCGTGGTTGTCGGGGATAGTCAGCAGCAGCGTCTCCTCCTCCTCGGTCCATCGGCGTCGTGGTTCCCGAAGCCAACGCTGTTGCTCGTAGCGCTTCTTACGCACGGTATCCGGCAGGAGCCCCATATCTTCGGCGATCAGAGCATCTGGCTCTTGGCCCAGTCGAGCGAGGATCTCCGGTGTCCATCGGGAGGGAGGCTTAGGGCACGGTATCCCAAACTCTCGGCGCAGTTGGCCCACAGTGCCTTTAGAGACCTCGTCGATCTCTTGGTTTGGTTTGAACAAGAGTTTGCGAGCCGAAGTGTTGCGCATCACAGTGCGTCTCTCGGCTTGAAACGGAGGAATCTTCAACTTGATTCGTCGCCTTCGTGCGGTCATGAAATAGATGCCGACTTGTTCGGCGAGAGCCTTGTCGGTCATCTGCCCGAGCAGCGGATCGATTGGTTTCCAATCGATCCGTCTGTGCGGGTTGGCAGCTGGAATCTCTAGACTCTTGCGGCGGTAGGCCACTTGGTGCATCGGGATGCCCAGCTGGTTGGCAATCTTCTGGTCGCTAGCGGTGCCTAGTAAAGCGTCGCGCTCCGGTGTCCAGAACGGAGAAGCTCCACGCGACCTTCCTGTTTGAGGCTGCGAGGGGCCAATCTCCAGCTCCCGCCGTTTCTTGAAGACGGCCATGGGCGAGATCCCCAATATTTCGGCTATGGCTTTGTCGGACTGGATGCCCAGTCGGCTGATCATCTCGTCCGTCCACTCGATCGGTGCGCGGCTCACGGCCGGAGCAATACCGCGCCGTCTTCGTTCCTCGGCTACGGTTGAGCAGTGGATTTTCAACTGGCGTGCGAGATCGACGTCCAGCATCGTGCCGAGTTCCCGCAAGGCCCAGGCCGGCCAAACGAATTTCGACGGGTGGTCCGTGCGTTCGATCTCGATCGGGGGTTGTGCTTGCATCTCTATCTTCATTCTACGAATCCGCTGGCGTCGTTCCCTCTCCTGGGGTCTTCTCACCGTTGCTCTGGGTCCGTTCACAGTCCAGCGACAAGAAAAACTCGGCTGGTGTCAGGTCGATGGCACGCACCACCGCCAGGCAATGCAGCAAGCTCAACGGCCGACGCCCGGCGAGCAGAGTGCTGAGGTAGCGCGGCGTCCAACCGACCTTCCGCTCAACCTCACTCTGCTTGAACCCACGACTGCGGATCTCGTGGCGCAGGTGGAAGCGGAAGCAAGTCGCGAGATTCTCCTGACTACTTTCGGGTTTGGCTCTCTGAGCCTTCGATTCTCTGGGAACCCTGGCGTTTCGGTAAACCAAGGCGAAGAACTCGTGGGTCCCAAGGTCCAGCGCCTCAAGGAGATCGCCAAAACGCTCGACCGGCAAGGCGATGGTTCCTCGCAACCAAGCGGAGATAATTCCAGCGTACCAGCCATGATGCCTCTCCAACCTGCTCATGCGCAGCCCAGAATTCCAGAGTGCAAGGCGCATCACGCCAGCGATGACCTCAAAATCGGCCAGCGTCATCGCTGATCGCGAGCCCGAGCCTGTTTCTTTGGGGGTCATAGCGGGTATCTCGCTGGCTGGGCCGGTGCGGTACTGGCGCTCTCAACCATCATCTCTACAATATTTCTCATCGTGCAGTTCTCAATATTCTCCATTCTACTCTTGACAAGGTCTCCGAAGTCTGGCCAAATACCAGCACTTCCCGAATTAGTACGAACTAGGAGTGTACCCGAGTTGAAAGAACGCGGCAACGCCTCATCAGAACCGGCGTCCATGAAGGAAGTCACGCTGGCCTTGGCCAAGCTCAGCTGCTGGGTGCTGAGTGAAAACGGAACAGTCTTGGAAGGTCGCTACGGATTTGAGCACGAGGACGATGCCCTACTCCTCATCTCGAAGGCGACCCACTACGCCTCGTGGCACGGTTGGGCCTTGAGCAGAGTGAGCTACCGCGACCGGCACGTGCTCTTCCGGGTGGGGGATGCAAGCCAAGAGGGCGTATCGCGCGACCACCTCTTGTGGGCCACCGCCATTGACGCCTTGAGCGCGGCCGGCCAACCACTGAATATTCAGCAAGCTCGGGCCGGCGGCGTCCGGGAGGAATACCGGCAGCTCTTCGAGCAATACCGCAGCCTGTCCCGGGGTCGCCTGGCCCGGGTTTCAGGTGTCGCTAGCTCCCTAGTGCCGCCAGGCCCGACTAGAGACGAGGATCAGAAAGACAGTCTCGGTGGACACGACTCCGATACCGTCCAGCAGCGACTAGGCGTTGCCTTGGCCGCGATCCTGGCCGAGCACCCCATGGCTCTTCGTCTCGCCGAACAGGCCCTAACCTCGGCCAGCCTCCTGAGCCCCAGCCGAATGCCGACCGTGCAAATCGTAGACTACATCTGCGATGGCTGGAGTCAGGTGGGCCTGGCGGCGGCACTGGCTGAGGACCTTCCGCGGGCCAGGCTCGCCACCCGTCTGGCGGAGAGGATCCAGGTCGCGGGATCGGGCGATGCGCCGGTCGCGGCTTTGACCCTCATGGCAAGGGCGGCCGCCTTAGCGCCATCCGAGCCAAAGGCCGCGCTGGAGGCGATGGTCCTCGCTGAGCACATGCTGAGAGGAGTCAAGAACTCCGCCCTGCTGGGATGGATCCTCATCCGCAAGAGTCACTTGCAGCGAGACCTCGGCCTTCCACGTGCAGCTGTCGACGCCTTACGAGAAGGGCTACGGCTCATCCATCCAACCCGCCAGAGAGCCTTGTTCTTGCGCGCCCACCAGGCCTTGGCTGAGCTGGAGGCCGACGCTACGCCCGAGCGGTCTGGCGACCCCGGTGGGGGCGAAGAGTTGGAGAACTGACGCCTCTGTCAGGAAAGAGACGCAACAAGACTCTGGCTCCTCCGAAGGGCCGGTGACGAGATTCCTCAGCCCATCTGAGCTTTCAGTGCGCCGGTAGCTAGCGGGTCGTCTTGGAAGAGCCGTGCCCAGTCGGCGGTCATCGAGCGGTTGGGCGGGTGCGAGAGTAGCTTGGCCGCAGCCCGGAGGCCGCTGTGTTCTTGGGCGCAGGGCGCCGTGCCACCAATGAGCCTCTGCTCCTGGTTTGGGGGGTCCTGCTGCAACCTCTAAGGGAGCCATCGCAGCTCTCCTGAGCGGCTGGCCTAGGCCCATAGAGCGGCCGAGTCAAGAGTCTAGCTGGCGGCTCAGGCCGCCCCTCCTTGCAGGCGATAGGACGGATTCGAGCGCCCCGGCGCACTTCTTCTTCTATCGTGGTGGCGTATATCTCAATGTATACGCCACTTTTTTTCACTAGGCGCGTCCTGCCGCGCTGGCGTGGTGTCGGCGTCGGCAGAGGTTGCGCTGAAAGGAGGAAGCATGATTGCTCCCCGCGTTCGTCGCCGGCTCGTTCCGGTGGTACTCGTAGTTCTCGTTCTGAGCCTGGTGCCGACTTTGTCGGCCCAGGCTCTACCGCTCGATCTGGCCTTGCACGCCCAAGGGCTGTGGTGGAAGGTTGTGGATGCCTTCTCGCAGGTGTGGGTGAGGGCTGAGGCGCACCGTGTGCCGGTTGGAGGCTTCACCAAGGAAGGGGCAGGTATCAGCCCTCTTGGTGCGCCTACCGAGGCTGGGTCAGGTATCGACCCAGAAGGTGCGCCCACCAACACCGGTTCGGCCACTGAGCCGGCAGGACCTTATATCGAGGCAGGGGGAAGCATTAGCCCTGACGGCTAACCCTCTTGACGGCCGGCGTCGCTCACCGCAGCGGCGCTGGCCCCTTCTTTGGGTTATCATTGTCTCGCTTTTGCTCGCTTGCGACACATCGCCCATTGAAGATCCCGCCTGCCTTAAGAGGAGAGCTACGTGCATCATTTCCACCTTACCCGCAAACTGTACCGAGCGATGGAGAGCCACGAACGCAATCCGGCGGATCTCGCTGATCTTGCCATGGGCCACCTCTTCGAACTCTGCGCGACGTGCAGAGACGAATACGACGCGTGGCGCGAGGAACGTTCCGAGAAAGGCTCGCCAGCGACTTATGAACTGGCTGTGGATCGGGCGATCGCCGCCAGCGAGGAGATCGCCGCTGAGGTGGAGGCCGAACGGCAATCGGCGAAGCCACGCCTGAAAGCCCTCCTGGCCCTGCCCAAGGAGCAACGGCGAGCGGCGATTGAAAACGAGCCGCAGGAGTACCAGGGGCCGGCCATCGCCGAACTGTTGATTGACGATAGCCTGGCACAGATGCCCGGCCGGCCGCGCGAGGCGATGGCGCTGGCCGAACTGGCGATGGTGGTTCTGAGCCACTCGAAGTTCTCCGGGTACGTGGTGGAACTCTACGCGCGGGCCACAGCACACGCGGCCAACGCTCTGCGGGTAATCGGCCGGCTATCGGAAGCCTCGTTACTCCTGGACAACGCCCGCTTTACACTGCGTGGCGAAGGTGGCGGTGATCGGATGGTGCGCGCGGAGTTGGACAACTTCGAGGGCGGCTTGTGCAGAGATCAGCGCCGTTTCGACGATGCCGAGGCGCTGTTCCAGAGGGCGATCTTGACCTACGAAGCCGAGGCACGGCCAATTCTCGGTGCTCGCAGTTTGCTCAACCTTGGGATGATCTATCAAGAACAACAGGACGGTGGACGAGCAGCCCAAGCTGCCGAGAAGGCTGCACAGCTCCTCGACCCGGAAACCGAACCCGCTCTCTATCTCTACGCTCGCCACAACTATGCACACGGCCTCTGCGAGGCAGGTCAGTTCAACGAAGCGCAAGCAGTCCTTAACGAAAACGCTCCACTCCACGCACGCTACAGCGACCCGCTCAGCCAACTGCGCGTCGCCTGGGTCGAGGGCAAGATCGCCCGTGGCCTTGGCCAGCTCGACGAGGCCGAGAGTCACTTCCTCGTCTCGCGCCACGGCTTCCTGAAACCCGACATCGCCTTCGATGCCGCCCTCGTCTCGCTTGAGCTGGCCTCGCTCTACCTTGAGACGGGACGCACCACCGAAGTGCAAGAGCTGGCGGCGGAGATGGTCGCCGTCTTCAATCGGCTAGAGATTCATCGCGAGGCGACCTCGGCGTTGGTCCTCTTCCAGGATGCGGCCGCGTTGAATCGGGTGAGTCTTACCTTGGTGCGCAAGCTCTCGACCTACCTGGTGCGGGCGCAGCGCGATCCGTCGTATTCGTTTGAAGTGGCCTCGTAGAAGTTGAGCGGGGGGCAGTGGAAGACGGCGCAGCCGGCTGGAGCGTGAGCACCTAGAGGTCCGGCCGGAAACCCGGTCCATTAAGGATAGATCCAGGTTGTTGTTTTCCACTGGCTGGCAGAGCTGAGCGGGCTGGCAGACGGTTTGCGTTTTATCTTTGCGATTCCATGGAGGCTATCGAGCCTCTTAGG
>JAJRVQ010000066.1 GCA_024277255.1 Acidobacteriota bacterium
CTCCAACTCTTTGTCGAGCGGATCGAGCACAATATTGGCCAACAAGGGACTCAGCGGTCCACCCTGGGGCACTCCTTGAGGCGTGGCCTCGCGGGTGCCATCGGGCAGTATCACTCCGGCCATGAGGTAGCGCCGGATCAGACCCAGCACCCGCGGGCACCGGACCTTTTCGCGTAACGCCGTCATCAGCCGATCATGATTGACCGTGTCGAAGAACGATTTGAGGTCGCAATCCACCGCATGGCGGCGGCCTTCCTTCCACCCAGCTTTCATTTCGGCCACCGCCTGATGGGCGGAGCGACCGGGCCGAAAGCCGTAGCTGTGTTCGCTGAAATCCACTTCGAAAAGCGGACCCAGCACCTGCGCGATCGCTTGCTGGATCACTCGATCCAGTACCGTCGGCACTCCCAACGGGCGCTTGGTCCCGTCGGGCTTTGGGAGCCACACCCGGCGCACTGACGCTGGGTGATAAGTCCCTTCCATGAGTGCTTTGGCGATCCTCGGCCATTGCTCCCGCGCGAACGCGGGGAAGGCCCCGACAGTCATGCCGTCGATCCCCGGAGCCCCTTTGTTGGCCTTCACCCGTTTCCAGGCTTGGGCGAGGTTCCCCGGATCAAGAATCTCCTCGATCATGGTTCTCTCTTGAGGGGTTCCCTGCTTCCCGCCGCCACGGCTCTCAAGTTCGCCTCGCCTGCTGGCATCATCGGCTGACTTGTCCGTCACGGGGTCGTCCCCCTCCTCATTGGTTTGGCCCTTCATCGGGTGAGTCCTCCGGTATCGTAGTTTAGACGGGCATCTTCCAGCCCCCGGCTCGTTTCCTCGGCTACTATGGCCTCTGCTGACTTCTCACCGCCTTTCGGCGACGAGATCTCCCCAGGTAAGAGCGCGTTGCTCCATCGCACTGCCGCCGCATTTACCTCCACGGGCATACCAGACGCCTTCGGTGTGTTGTGCCACCTCGGCGCGCCGTGTCGGCCTTCTATGCGATTTTTGTCCATCGGCTCGCGATTTTCTCCTAGCCTTCCTTCCCCGGATCGGTCACCCTTTGCTCTCATGTCGGGAACTCCTTGTTCCTCAAGCCAACAGTTGCTCAATGTGTAGTGAACAATTGAATTCCGGCTCATCCTCCAGTAGCCTTTGCGGCTTCGCGTAACGGCAGAGCGAACCTGCTTTATCGTCTGTAATTTGTTCTTTTTTCTTTCATGCCCTGTTTCATTGTTGATATAACCCTATTGCTTTGAGCGTCGCAGGATCGCTACACTCATTCGTCGCGGGAAAAAAAACGGAGAAACTGCAGTTGAACAAACGAATCGTCGGTTATGACCTCGCCCGGGCGCTTGCCCTCTTTGGCATGGTCGTGGTCAATTTCAAGATCGTCATGGGCGCGGAGCAGAATGGCCCGGCATGGCTCGTAAGCTTGGTCGGGCTGCTCGATGGACGTGCCGCCGCCACTTTCGTGGTCCTTGCTGGAGTTGGGCTCTCTTTGCTTTCTCGGAAGGCTCGTGTGTCGGGTGACCCGGAGCAACTATCTCAGGATCGCCACACGCTGTTGAAGCGCGCGCTTTTCCTCTTCGTTGTCGGCCTGCTCTACGCACCGATCTGGCCCGCCGATATCCTCCATTTCTATGGGGTTTACATTGCCGTGGCGGCGTTTTTTCTGGCCGCCTCCACTCGCCGGCTTTGGACTTGCAGCGGAGTGCTCGTGCTGGCGTTCGTCGTCATGTTCTTCGCGCTGGACTACGATCAGGGATGGGACTGGAGGACACTGGATTACGACGATTTCTGGTCTCCACCCGGAATGGTTCGCCATCTGTTTTACAATGGGTTCCACCCGGTGGTGCCCTGGCTCGCGTTCCTGCTGGTGGGCATGGTGATCGGACGTCTGGACATGAGCGACCCTGTGGTGCGCCGGCGTGTTTTCGTGTGGGGGGCGGGTGTGGCGCTGGCTGCCGAAGGCGTGAGTTGGCTTCTCATCCGCATGCTCTCGCCTGGAGACAGTGTTGCCGATCAGGAAGCCATTGTTGCCATTCTTGGAACTGAGCCGATGCCGCCGATGCCACTCTACATGCTGGCCGGGGCCGGCAGCGCCAGTGCCGTCATCGCCGCTTCGATTGCGCTGGGCGAGCGATACCGGGACGCGGCATGGCTCCGTCCTTTGGTGGCGACGGGGCAGCTCGCCCTCACGCTCTACGTGGCGCACGTGCTACTCGGCATGGGGACTCTGGAGGCCATTGGCCGATTGGAGAAGCAGACGCTGCCGTTTGCGCTGTTGGCCTCCTTGGTGTTCTGCGTGGCGAGCGTTGTATTCGCGCATCTGTGGCGGCGCCGGTTCAGGCGAGGGCCACTCGAAGCGATCATGAGAACCTTGACTGAATCGCGGAGGCATGCCGCATAGACCCGCCCTTTTCCACGCGCTTGCAGGGTCCGCGGGCAAGGGGATAGGGGGCCGACGCACCGACGATTACAATTTACGCCAGCGATTATACTGGTAGATTCATGGGAACCTCGAAGACTGTTCTATCATGGAAAATCCCCCCCACACCCCTCCTCCGTCTCAGCCGCTGAAGCGGCGCAACCCGGTCACTTCGTTACTGGTCGGTGCCATCGGCCTGGGATCCGGGCTCTATCTCTGCTTCCCCGGATCGTTGGCTTTGCGAGCCGTCGTCGAATTTATCCCGGTCGTGGGACAGTTTGACGAGGCGGCGGCGGCGGCGCTTCTTTTCAGCTGCCTCGCCTATTTCGGTCTGGACCTGACCCACTTGTTTGGTCGGTCGAAAGAGTATGAGAAACGCGAGAAAAAGCCCGACTCCGCCAAACAGACCATCGACGCCGAATTCGTCGAGAGCTGAGCCGCTCGCTCTCCCCGCTGTTTTTTGGATGGTCCGCCGACGTTTGGCGGCGGAACGGGGTCGCCACGCGTCACGCCGTGGCTGTCGCCGACAATTGCTCTTCGGTGGCGCGGAATATTTCCGCCGGAATCGCTCTTTACTCGTGGGCGCGACTCCGGTAAACTCCGCACCCTGATTTCATCCACGACTCACTAACAATGGAAAACGTTCCAAAAAACTCCAGTTCTATGAAACCCGCTCATCTCGCCATCCTGCTCGCTGTCTTAGTCCTCGGCATCGCCAACCTGCTTGCCGCCCTCGGCGTCATCGGAGGTGGCGGCTCCGACTCATCCGGCGGAGGCGACTGGGAATACCGCATCGTCACTCCCCAGGAAATGGACAGCGTCGGCTTCAAAGCCGTCGCCGCCGAGGTGGGGGTCGAACCCGACGAAGAGGGCAAAATGAAACTGCCGCCCGAAAAGCTGCAGAAGGACGTCCTTCTCAAAACCACCCTAGCGGAGTTGGCGAAAGAAAATTGGGAGCTCTCCTCCGTCAGCCTCAACGGCCTGTATATTTTCCGTCGCGCCAACTAAGGTCCGGCGCCGCCGTTTTCGTTTTTCAAAACCGTCCCGGCTGCCACAAGCCGGGGCGGTTTTTTTGCGCCCAAACGCCGCCACAGCCTCAAAAGGCTGACCGCAAATCAGGCGAATACAGCGAAGGGAATTTTTGTGATTCGTTCGATTCGCCTGATTCGCGGTCATTCACCGCCGCCTCAGCGGAAACTCTCCGGTGCGCTGGGCACAAACACGCTGGCCATGCCGGCGGCGTCGGCGGCTTCGATGCCCGCCTTGCCGTCCTCGAACACCAGGCAGTCCGCCGCATCGACGCCCATCTTTTCCGCCGCCAGCAGGAACATGTCCGGCGCCGGCTTGCCCCGCTCCACATCGGCAGGGGTGACGATGATTTCAAAGTATTCCCGCAACCCGACATGACGCATCTCGGGATCGACGATGACCAGGTCGCTGCCGGTGGCCACCGCCATCTTCGCCCCGTCCGCGTGCAGATCGCGCGCGATCTCCGCCACCGCGGCCACCGCGGTCAGCTCGGCGAGGTGGCGGACGAACCAGTCCGCCTTGGTTTCGTGCACGGCGTCGCCATCGAGAGCGCAGCCGAATTCCGCATTGAGCCCGTCCACGATTTCCCGGTCGGGCTTGCCGGCGCCGGCGTAAAATCGTTCTTCCGTCCACTCAAAGGGCGCCCCGTGATGCTGAAAGCTGGCCGCCCACGCGCGAAAGTGCAGCGGCATGGAATCGACGAGCGTGCCGTCGCAATCGAAGATGTATCCGGCGAAATCGCGGTCGGGCAGAGAGAGTTTCATGGGCTTGGCTTGGCGGGAGGCCAGACAGAACCCGCCCCGGCGGGAAAGTAAAGCGGCGACTGTCCGCGGCGGCAAGCCGGAGCCGGACGCTCACCCCTCGCCGCGCTGGTGGGAGATCACCCGGAGAGTGTCGGTGTCCATATCCCAAGTGACGACCGCGTCGTGTTCGACCATGTCATCGCCGGACCGGGTGTTGAAATAGACCGTCATCCGGCACTGCCCGTCTTTCCACCCGTCGATCTCGGTGGAAAAGCCGCCCGGATGAAAGATGTCGGTCTCGGCCAAGCCGAGCACTTTGGCAAATTCGGCGACCTCCAATTTGCGCAAACCCTTGCCGTGACGCCAGAACCAGACGGTCGACGCCTTGCGGTTCAGCAGGAGGGAAAGGGCAACCACCTCCTGATCCGCGTGCCAGAACGCGGAGTCCGCGACTGCGGTGTTGCTCCACGCCGCCGCCAGCCAGCCGTCGCCGCCCTCCGCCGACCAGCCGAGCAATTCCTCCGTCCCCGACTTAGTGTCGATCAGGCAGGGCAGCCCGCGCCGCTCGTAGATGACCCAGCGCTTGTTGACGCTGCGGGAGAACATGTCGCCGTCGTATTTCCTCCGCAGCAGACCGATGGCGCGCCGGGCCATGTTTGCCTCGTCGTCGTGCTTGCTGGCGGCGTTGCCCTGCAATGCCTTGACGAAAACGGCCACCCGTTCATCCGCTATCTGCCACCAGCGGCTGCCGATGGAGCGCGCGGCGAGCCGACGGATGGAGTTGCCCTCGTCCTTCAACAACGGCAGCAGGGCATCCGGAAGGCGCGGGTCCAGCGAAGTCATCAGCCCGCGCAGCGCCTCGATACGCACGACTATGTCGCCGTCCTTGAGCCTGGCGAGCTCGGCGCCGATCGCGGCATCAGCCTGATCTTCCGCCGCCACCGCGGGAGCCCGCGCGAGCAAAACAACGGCGGCCAGAAAAGCGAGACGGGCGATACCGCAAAAGGGCGTTCTCATGCGCTCAATCTATCCCGGCAGAGCGGGAATGCAAAACTTGGGGCCTGTGATCAACCCGGTCACATCGCATCCCTTACCCTCTTGGGAAGGCCGGCCACCACCAGCTCCCAGGAGTGGTCGATCAGTTCACCCATCAGTTTTTCTGGCAGGGTGCCGTCGAGCACCAGAGTATTCCAGTGGCGCTTGTTCATGTGGTAGCCGGGCAGGATGGCGTCGTGCCCGGCGCGAAGCTCCACCGCATATTGCGGGTCGCATTTCAGATTGGTTCGCGCGGTTTCCACGCCGTCCTCGACCACGAAGGCCAACGTGGCGAACATCTTGCCCTTCACCTTGTAGACCAGCACATCGGGACCGAAGGGCTGCTCCTCGGTCACCGCCGGCTTCGACAGCAGCATCTCCCTCAGGGAATCCGCGTCCATTTTTCTCTGCTCGCCGGAAACTAAGGCCTGTCCGACTCGGCGGCTGCCGCGGTTTCCGCTGTCTCGGTGGATTCCTCCACTTCTTTCATCGCGATCATCTTGTCGTGCTCAACAGCGGGGCCGTTACCCGCGAAAAATTTGCGAAAAATACGTCGCGGCAGGCTGTTGCCTCGCTCCTCCTCCAGCAGTTCGGCGTGGGCGGCGTCCTTGGCGCTTTCCCAGGCTTGGGCAAAACCGGGGGCATTGAGCACCATGGCCTTCTCCGTCCGCGCGTAGAGTTCCAGCTCGCGCTCCATGTTCTGGCCGGGATCCTGCATCTGGCCGCCCTTGATCTTGACCCGCAGGTTCTCGTTTTCCTCACGCAGCTTGGCGAGATCCTTCTTCATCGCCGCGAGGTGCTCGCCTTCGATCTCGAGCTTGTCGCTGTAGTGCTTCTGGAAACGTCGCAGTTCCTTTTTGGTGCGAAAGTGGCTCATCTGGGCCATGATGTAAAACACGACGCCCACGATGAGACCGCCGACGAAACCGTAAAAGGCGGGGTGGGTGAAAACGGATTTCAGAAATTCCATCGCGCAATATACGCAAAAATCGGGGAAAACGCCACCGGTCGTTGCCGATGACTCTCGCCGAAAAAGGGGTTGATGGGAGGCCCCGGTGTTCTTAGTTTCCCGTCCCCCGCGCGGCGGGCTCGGCACCCGCCGTCTTCCGGAGTCGATCGAGCTGCCGGAGCCTCTTCTTTTTCCCTCCCCCGTTTTCCTCCCGAACCGAACTCATGATCAGTCTCAACCATTTCCTTCGCGCCAAAACCTTCGTCCTCATCGTCATGGTGTCGCTGTTCGCCGGTCTGGCGTGGTTCACCATGGACTACAATCCCAACGCCGGCGCCGCCAACGCCA
Organism: Acidobacteriota bacterium; assembly: GCA_024277255.1. Taxonomy (GTDB): domain Bacteria; phylum Acidobacteriota; class Thermoanaerobaculia; order Multivoradales; family SZUA-115; genus SZUA-115. Next base: position 6,518 of record JAJRVQ010000066.1, read on the forward strand.
AGTGCCCGATCAAGGTCTACGGCCAGTGCTACCGGGAAAAAGAGATCAAGCGCCTTGAGCAGTATTTTTGGGTGGCCCGTGATCTGTTCTTCATCGATTTCGCCATGGCCCTGTTCGGCGACGACAGGATGGACGCCGATCCCACCGACTTTGTCACCAATCTCATCGTGCTGCGAAAAGAGGCGGAGCAGCTCGGCATCGAACCCACCGACGACGAATCCAAGGAGGCCATCCGCAACGCTCCCATCTTCACCAGGCAGACCTGGATCAACGACGACATCCTCGTTGATCGCGTGCTCGCCCCCCGCGGCCTGACCAAGTCCGACCTCATCCAGCTCGGCAAAGACTACCTCGTTTGGCGCAAGATCAGCGATCTTCTCGCCGCCGGAAACGCCCCGGTTCCGGTCGAGATCGACAAGGCTTATGTGCGCAAGTATCAGCAGTTCACCGCGTCGCTGATCGAATTCAAGCGCGAGGACTTCGTCGGCAAAGTCGAAATCACTGAAGAGGCGATCAAAACCTACTACGAGGAAAACAAGGGCAAGGAGTTGCCCGACGGCGGTCAGGCTCTCTACTCCGACGAGAAGCGCGGCTTTACCATGGTGAAATTCTCACCCCCGGTCGAAACCGAGGAAATGACCGCGGAACAGAAGGCGGAGCAACGCCAGGCCTTCCCGGTGCGGGTCAACGAAATTTACGCCCTGCTCGCCGACGACGAATCGGATTTCGCCGAGCTGGCGGCGAAGGTCGCGGCGGATCCGAAGAACAAGTTCGCCGTCACCGTGGAAGAGCTTCCGCCTTTCGCCGGGGTTTCGCCTCCGGAGGCACTGAAAGAACAAGGCAAGATTCTTTCCGAACTCTTCAGTCCGGCCCACGATGCCGCTCCCGGCCGCGCCGTCACCGTCCCCTTCCCTCAAGCCGACGGCGGATACCTGATGTTCAAGGTGACCAAAGTCATCGAGCCCGCCGAGCTCACTCTGGACGAGGCCCGCGAGCAGATTGAGAAAGCCCTCACCGCCCGCGAGTCCAACCTCCTCGTCAACGAAGCCGCCACCGCCGCCCGAGCCAAGGCGCTGGAGGCGCTCGACGCCGGCAAGCCCGTCGCCGAGGCCGCCAAAGCCGCCGGGGTGGAGCCGACGCTGTTGCCGCCGTTCTCGAAAAGCGAGCCGCCCGCCAAGATCGAATCCGCCGACCAGATCGTCCAAGCCGCTCTCCGGACCGGGCCCGGATCCGCCAGCGAAGTGCTGCCCATGCCGCTGGGCAAGGGTTACCACTTTCTCCTCGTCGACAAGATTGAGTTGGTCGAGAGTGACCAAGTCGACGCCCGCAGATCCAGCCTACGCATCGGCGCCACCAGTGACTATCGCCGCGCCCTGTTCAAGGCCTGGTTCCGCGAACGCCTCGTCGCCTCGGGCGCCAGCCGCGCCGGATCCGTCACCAACATTCCCACTTCCGTCCCCGACACCGAAGGTGCGGACGAACCGCAGGAAAGCTGAGTCCCCGTGCTGGAAGACCCCCGCTCCGCAGTCGACGACAACAGCGCCTCGGACACCGAACGCGACACGGTGTTTGACGACGCCAACGGCGACCTCGCTCTCGGGGATCTCACCGCCGCAGTGGAAAAATACCGGCGCTGCGTTGAAATCGATGCCGATTTTTTCGACGGCTGGCACGCCCTCGGCATGGCGCTGATGAAAACCGGCCACCTGCGCGAAGCCATCGGCGCCGGGCTCCAGGCCACCATCCTGCGGCCCAACGATCTGCTCGCCTGGACCTCGCTCTCGCAGATGTACGTGCAGGACAGCCAGATCGGTCCCGCCGAGGACGCCAAAGCGAATGCCCGCATCCTCTCGCTCGGCGGTCGCCTGGTGAAAGACGCGGAGCAAGACACGCAGCCATGAAAACGATCCGCCGCCTTTTCCTGGTCCTTGCGCTCACCGTTTTCAGCGCCTCGCTTCACGCCGGCGACTGGCCGCACTTTCTCGGGCCAAAACACGACCTCCACTCCGACGAGGCCGGGCTGCGCAAAGACCTCCCCGCCAAGGGGCCGCCCGTGCTGTGGGAAATGGGGCGCGGCGACGGCCACGCCGCGCCGGTCATCCTCGGCGACTCACTCGTCTTGATCCATCAGCGTGACAGCGAGGAGATCGTCGAATGCCGCGACACCGCCACCGGCAAGCAGCGCTGGACCCATCGTTATGCCGTCGATGTCGGGGAGAGTTACGGCATTCGGGATGCCCCGCGCAGCAGTCCGGTGATCGACGCCGCCACCAAGCTGGTGTTCACCCTTGGCAACGACGGCGACCTCATCGCCTTCGAGTTGGCCACGGGAAAAATCGCCTGGCAAACTCAGCTCGACAAACAGTTTGGCAAGACGCCCGTGTTTTTCGGTCGCGGCTCCTGTCCCCTGGTGTTCGGCGACCAGCTCATCGTCAATGTCGGCTCGCCCGGCGCCTGCGTGGTTTCCTTCGAGATCAAGACCGGCAAAGTCCGCTGGAAAGCCGACCACGAGTGGAATGCCAGTTACGCCTCGCCCGTGCCCGGTGTCGTCAACGGCGAGCCGCGCATCTTCGTCCTCGCCGGCGGCATGACCAAGCCACCGCACGGCGGTCTGCTTTCGCTGAACCCCAAGGACGGCACCATCGACGGCGCCGTGCCCTGGCGTTCGCGCACCTATGCCAGTGTCAACGCCGCCAGTCCCGTGCCCTGTGGAGAGAATCGCGTGTTCATCACCGAAGACTACGGCAAAGGCGGCGCCATGATAGCGTTCGGCACCGACTTCAAGCCGCGCATCGCTTGGCGCGCACCCGACCTTAGCTGCCAGTTCCAGACCCCCATCTATCACGACGGTCATCTCTACGGGTTCGGCGCCACCGGCGGGCTGCTGCTGTGTTACGAAGTCGCCAGCGGTCGCATCCGCTGGACCGAACCTTTCATCCGCCTCACCGTTCCCTGGAAAGGCCGCGAGCTGCCAGTCAATTTCGGCCACGGCAACCTCGTCCACGCCGACGGCGCCTTCCTCGGGCTCGGAGAAAACGGCACTCTTGTCTGGCTCGACCTGTCCCCCGACCGCGGTCCCCGTGTGCTGTCCGCTGCCCAGCTCTTCTACGCCCCCGAGACCTGGGCGGCCCCCGTCATCAGCAACGGTCGACTGTTCATCAACCAGAACCAACTCGGTTCCCGCTTGATCGCCTACGACTTCAAGAAGGCCGCCCCGTGAAGCAACGGGAACCGCTGATCTTCGCTGATTGGCGCTGATCTCCAGAAGGGACGGAGGGAAGCGCCATCTCCTCCCAACCCTAGACTCCTACCCACATCGGTTCGCCTCACCGATCTTGCGCAGGTAATCGAAAGAGTACAGCCCCGTGCGATGGCCGTCGCTGAAGTGAAACTGGATGGCGTAGCCGCCGACGGGCTGGTAGCCGGTCACGGTGACCGCGGAAAAGTCGCGGCCCGGTTCGCCGCCACCGATGAGGTTGCCGAGCAGATCATGCTCGCCCTGGGTCTCGGCGCTGGGCGACAGCGCGCGGAGCTTGTCCATTGGCAGAAAATCTTCGACGCCGTCGGCCCAGCGGATCGCGACTTCATTGCCGATGAGTTGGATGTCTTCGGGATTGACCATGATTGCGCGCCAAGGTAGCCGCGACGCCCCGATTTTCAATCGCCCCTCGCAGAGCCTCAAGGAGGGGCTCTGTGCCAGTGCCCGCACAGGCAGCCCGGCGGTTGAAAGCCGCCACTCCTTGACGGCAGATCCGGTGCGCCCAAACTCGGGTCGCCGGGTTGGGACAGGGCGGCGCCTTTGCGGTCGGTTGATGAACCGCAATTCACGTTGATTCGCGCCGGTTCGCGGTTCTTTTCCCTGTTCGTTGTCTGTCCAGCCAAACCGTCCCGATTTTCTCCATGTCCACACCCACCTCCGCACCGCGCGGCTTTCATGCCGAGCCCTTCGCCTATCACGAGGAGATCGAGATGACCATAGACTCACTCGGCAATCTCGGCCAGGGGGTCGGACGGGTGAACGGCGACTGGGTGGTGTTCGTGCCTTTCGCCCTGCCCGGTGAACGGGTCCGCGCGCGGATCTTTCGCAATGCGCCCAACTACTCCGACGCCGATCTCGTCGAGGTGCTGGATCCCTCGCCCGACCGGGTGGAGCCCTTCTGTCGGCTGTTCGGCGAGTGCGGCGGCTGCCAGTATCAGCACCTCGCCTACCCTGCCCAGCTCGACTGGAAACAGCGCCAGGTGGAGGAAGTGCTGGAGCGGCTCGCCGGTCTGAGTTTTGCCGTCAACCCGGTGATCGCATCGCCGCGCCAGGATCACTACCGCTCAAAAATCACCCCGCATTTCAAAAAGCCGCGCCAAGGCAAGATCGACGCCATCGGTTTCCTGCTCCACGGGCGCCGCCAGCAACTGCTCGATGTGCCGCTCTGCCCCATCGCCTCGGAGGCGATCAACGAGCGCCTGCCCACCCTGCGGCGGGAGATTCACACCATCGCCGGCACCTACAAAAAGGGCGCCACCCTGCTGCTGCGCGAATCGGCCGACGGCACCGTGCTCACAGAGAATACCGACATCTGCGAGGCCGAAGTCGATGGCGTGCGCTTCAACTTTCCCGCCGGGGAATTTTTCCAGAACAATCCCCATATCCTGCCGGCCTTCACCGCCCATGTCGCCCGCCAGGCGCGAGGGGAAGAGGGCGACCGCTTCGACTACCTCGTCGATGCCTACTGTGGCTCGGGGCTGTTCTGCCTGACGGCGGCGCGGCATTTTCGCGAGGCGGCCGGGATCGAGATCAGCGAAGCGGCCATCGCCTGGGCGCAACGCAACGCCGAACAGAACGGCATCACCAACTGCCGCTTCCAGGCTGGCGACGCCCACGCCATTTTCGACACCGTCCGGGGCGACTTCGATCCGGCCCGCACCGCCGTGGTCATCGACCCACCGCGCAAGGGCAGCACGGCGGAATTTCTCGATCAGCTGCTCGCCTTCGGCCCGGGGCGGATCGTGTATGTATCCTGCAATCCGGCGACCCAGATGCGCGATTTGCAACACCTGGCGTCAGCCTATCGGTTGCGGGATGTCCAGCCCTTCGACCTGTTCCCCCAGACCCGGCATTTGGAGTGCGTGGTGACGCTGGAGAGAGCGGGACAGGATCGACGCAAACCAGGACAGGATTAACAAGATTTACAGGATTGGGAGCCTCGGATGGGTGCCGGACACGGAATGCGATTCCGTGGCCACGGCGAGCGACGCTCGTTTCAGATCAGCGCAACTCAGCGGTTCCCCGATTTCGGCGCGACGGGCTTCAGCTTCACCGGGCCAGGGGTTCCCTCGGGTTCGGCGCGCTTCAGGTATTGGAACAGGTCGCTGTCGGTAGAGAGGATCACCGTGCTGTCGCCACCGAGGATATTCTGGTAAACCTCCATGGTGCGGACGAACTGGTAGAACTCAGCAGCCTCAGGGCTCTGGTTGTAGGCGGCGGAGTAAATCTCGGTCGCTGTGGCGTCGGCCACTCCCTTGATGGTCTCGACTTCCTTGTAGGCGGCCGACTCGATCTCCCTGAGTTCCTTCTGCATGTTGCCGAGGATCTTGGCGGCCTCGCCCGCCCCCTCGGAGCGGAACCGCTCCGCGATCTGCTGGCGCTCCGACACCATGCGCTCGTAGATCTGTTCGCGCACACTCTCGTTGTAGTTGATGCGCTTGAAACGCACGTCGAGCAACTCGATGCCGAGCCCGCTGAGTTTGGCGGCGCTTTTCTCGAAAATCTCCTTTTCCATGGCGCTGCGACCGAAGCGAATGGGAAGCAGTTTGCCCACCTTTTCGCTCAGGTCGGCCTCGACGATCTCCTCGGACAGCAGCGGTTCGCGGCCCTTGGTGGTGCGGATCACCTCGATCAGTTCGTGCTTGGCGATGGTGTTGCGCGTTTCGGAACCGAGGATGTCGTCGAGACGCGACTGCGCCGAGCGCTCGTCGGTCAGTTTCTCCACGTATGCCTGCGGATCGGAAATGCGCCAACGGGCGTAGGTATCTACATAGATGTAGGTTTTCTCCTTGGTCGGCATTTCCTCGGATGGGCCGTCCCACTCGAGGATGCGCTTCTCGAACTTGTTCACCTTCCACAGAAAAGGAACCTTAAATTTGAGCCCCGCCTCGGAGCCATTCGCACCCGACGAGTCGATGGGGTCACCGACGTTGATGGGGCCACCGACTGGTTTGCCGAACTGGGTGATGACGACTTGCTCGGTTTCTCCGACGGTGTAGAACGCCCCGCTAAGGACAGAGAGGACGAGGACCGCGACGAGGGCGATGAGGCATCCGGTGACTTGTGGTTTCATGAAAAAAATGGGGTAGAAGGCTGAGAAATGGGGCCGGAAAACTCGCTCACTTGGCCTTTGATCCAAGGGGTCCATCCGCTCCCAACTGCAAAAGGGGCAGCACCTGGTTGGCGGACTCGTCGATGATGACCTTCTTGCCAAGCTGCGGCAGCACCTCCTGCATGGTTTCAAGGTAAATGCGGCGCTTGGTCACGCCGGGCGCTTTCTGGTATTCGGTGAACAGAGCGTTGAAGCGGGAGGCGTCGCCCTCCGCCTCGTTGATGCGCTGGGTGGCGTAACCCTCCGCCTCGCTGATCTGCTGATCGGCCTCGCCGCGAGCCTTGGGCACTTCGCGATTGTATTGGCCGTTGGCCACGTTGATGGACTTTTCCCGCTCCTGCTGGGCCTGGTTGACCTCGTTGAAGGAGGCTTGGACCTGGCGCGGCGGGTTGACGTTCTTGAGTTGCACCTGGGTGATGCTGAGGCCCATGCCGTACTTATTGACGAGATTCTGAAGTCCTTTGCGGCACTCGTCCTCGATCTCCTGGCGGCCGATGGTGATCACCTCATCGACGGTACGATCACCGACGACTTCGCGCATCACCGACTCGGAGGCGTGGCGCAGGGTAGAGTCGGCGTTGCGCACGTTGAAAAGATACTCGGTGGGGTCGTCGATGCGGTATTGGATGACCCACTCCACCAGGGCGGCATTGAGATCGCCGGTGACCATCTGCTTTTCCTCCTCCTGCTGGGAGGCGCTGGACCACTGGCTGCGATTGCTGGCGTCGGGAGTGCCGAAGCCGAACTCCTGCTTGAGCTGGCGCTGCACCGCCAGAGTCTCCTTTTTATCGATACCGAAGGGCAGCTTGAAGCGCAGGCCGCGCGGTTCGGTCTTGATGTATTTGCCGAAGCGGGTCACCACGGCTTCCTCTTCGATTCCCACCTGGTAGAAGGAAGAAAATGCCCCGATGACCACCACCACGGCGATCACCAGTCCCGCGATGCCTTTGCCGTCGATGGGAATTTCGACGGGATTGCCCCCAATTTCGAGTCGTATCATGCCGCCCATTGTAGGGGCGTCGCGCCCCGGAACAACCTTAAAAGGCGGGAGGAACGCCGCGAACACGGTGTGCGCCTCCTTTCCATGTCAGCGGCGGTCGTTTTAGGTAGGTGACCGATGGAATCCGGCCCGCAAAATATGGCAGCCGCGAAGCGGCGTGGGCGAGTAGCCGCGGAGTTTACCCCAATGGATCTCGGGTAGCGCGGCCTGAAAGGCCGGGACAGGAGCAGCCCCGGCCGAAGGGAGCCCCGCGCCAGCGGGGTGACCGCCGGCCCGGGATTGGGGGTCGAAATCCAAGATCGCGCTGAAAGCGCGAGACAATCGTTGTCCCTCCCTTTCAGGGCGGCGAGGGGAAATGGATCGCAAACCCAGGGCGTCGCTCGTCGCCTCGCTGTGCCCTGGGCTGCTCCTGTCCCGGCCTTTCAGGCCGCTTCCCAATAGGCGTTCGTATTTCGTTCTCGCTGTTCCTTTCCCCCAAACGGCTGAAGCCCGGAGTTACTCGCGTGCGCCGCTTCGCGGCTGTCGTGGGATTCAGCGGTTCGATCTTGGGACAGTCACCGCTTCGGCGGGGCGACTTCGCGCACCAGGGAGCCGGCGTCCCCGCTGGCGACCAGCAGGCTGAGGCGTTTCACCGCCTCAAGTTCGTTGGTGTTGAGACTGACGTAGTCGAATTTCCCGCGCAGATCGGTGTAGCCGTCTTTGAAGAAACGTACGCTGCCGTCCTCGAAACGGGCATAGACTTTCACGTAGACCTTGGGCATCGGCTTGCCGGTGTCGGCGTGGCGCACCTCGACGCGGCCGTAGTTTTCCACCAACTGCACCTTGAGCGCATTGGCGTACATCGCCGTGCTGCGCTTCTTGCCGGCGCCGACGATTTCGACCAGCACGTTGCGACTGGCAAAGCGCTCGGGAATCTCGAAGCTCACTTCCTCTTTGTCCTTGGGCAGCTCTTTCAGCAGGGTGACGTTGGGTCGGATGTAAGCGAAGCGACCGCTGTTCTCGCTGACGAAGGGGTTGCTGGAGAACAGGAACTCCAGATCCATCTCGTAGTAGTTGATCCGCACCCGGTCGAGATTGCGATAGCTGATGGTCACCTCGCGGCCCTCGGTCTTCAGCTCGAAGTTCGCCTCGCTGGCGGCAAGTGCCTCCTGCTGCCGGTCGCGGCGGCCGTCCCCGCCCTCGTCATCCGGCTTGGCCGGGTCGGCGTCGACGACTTTGACTCCGCGGATCTCTTTCACCTGATCGGCGACCTGGCCGAAACGCTCGCGCCAGCGGTCCACCGGGTAGTCGGCGTATTCAGCGGCGATCTTTGCGGCGTCGCCGGGCGCTTCCCGGTAGAGCGCGGCATAGGCGCGCAGGTAGTCGAACTGCAGCCGCGACTCGACGCCGTCCGGCGCCTGCTCGCCGACCGCGTCGAGCCGGGCGAGGGCCTCCTCCACCCGGTCCTGGAGGAACAGGTAGTAGGCCACGCCCAGCGTGTCGGACGCGCCGAACTCACTCTGGTAACCGAGGATTTTCAAGTAACCCTGATACTGGGAGCGGAAGCGGTCGTTGAGAATCTTGCGCTCGCGGCCCAGGCGATGCGCCCGCGCGTTGACCAGCGGCCGATACTCGAGGTGCTGATACCAGTGGCGCGACACCGGGTCGATGGACACCAGCTCGCTCTCCAGCCATTGGCCGCACTGAGAGAGGAAATCCTCGCGATGCAGCAGATACTGGCGCGCCACGGCGGTGTCGTTGTGAAACAGACCGTAGCTCCACAGCGTGGCGTCCCAGGCGTGTCGATCATCCAGCAGGGCAACCACGCGGCGGAAGAAGTCGGCGCTCTTGCGGCAGCGCCAGGCGACGCGGCCGAGATCGAGACGGTGGACGTTGTGCTGCTCCAGGTAGGCGATCACTTCCTGTTCTTCGCCGAACTGGGAAAGGTAGTCCCAACTGGCTTTGTCGAGGGTGCTGAGCTGATCGACCACGTTGAAGGTGAAGGGCTCGGCCCAGGCGACCACCTCACCGCCCTGACTCACCTGCACCGGGTAATGCGGGAAGGTCTTACCCTCGCCCGACGGCGCCGGGAAGTAGAAATAGAGTTCCAGTTTCCGCGTGCTGAAGGGCTCCAGGCGGATGCGCTCGGTCTCGGTGTAGGCCGATCCGGCGGCCGGCAAAGCGCCGCGCGGGATTTGCAGCAGCACCTCCAGGTCGCGGGAGGACGAAGTCGGATTGGTCGCCACCACTTGCCCGCCGTAGAGCACGCCGGTGAGAAATTCCCCGGTGACGAACTTGTCCGACTGCCGGCCATCGACATGCAGGTAGCGGTCGCCAACGCGGAAGAAATTCTGGCTCACCAGGACGGGCGGCGGATTCTTGGCGGTGGGCGTTTCCTCGACCTCCTCGTGGAAGGCGATCAGCGGGCTGCCCGCCTTCAGCGTGAGCACGCCGTCCTCGATGGTGAGGTCGTGCTGCTTCGCCTCGAAGGGCGGATCCAGCACCGCCAGCGCCAGCATCATCTCGGCGAAGTTGCGCGATGCGGCGGGGAATTCCCGCGAGTAGAAACTGCCCTTGCCGTCCCAGGCGGCGAAGTCGCGCCAGAAGGCGTTGGCGGTGATCAGATCGGCGACCTGCTGGGCAATGGGGAGCTGGTAGTAGTTGTTCTCCGCCCATTCCTGGGTGGCTTCGAGCTTGCGAAACAAGGCCCGGCTGCGCTCGCGGAGTTTGCCGATATCGGCCCGCCGGTCAAAGGCGAGGCCGAGCTTATCGGCCACTTCTTTTCCGGCCACCGCCTTGCGGTTGGCCCCGGCGAATTGTTTGGCGGGGGCCTTCTTCGCCGGTGCCGCGTCGCCGTTCATTTCGGCGGGAGCCGCGGGAGGCATGAGCGCCAGACTGTCCATGTTCCTTGCTGTCCCGCCGAGAAGAGCGACTTGGCCATGTCCCTGGCCTTGCCCCTTGCCCTCGCCCCTGCGCAGCATTTCTGATTCCTGTTTGAACTCGGCCAGCCCTTCCAGCGCCGCTCCCGCATCGACCCCCCAGGTCGCCTTGCCACGCAGGGCGCTGCGGAAGTAGAAGGACTTGCGCTGCGGATCGACCGGCACCAGGGCGAACAACTCGCGGACGTGGCGCGAGGTGGCCGCCGGTTCCCCGCCGCCGAGACGCCGCGCGAGGAGGATGCGCTCGACGATGTTGAGCCGACCGAAGGCCCACGGCCTGGTGTATGGGCTGAGGTCGGCGACGGTCAGGTAGTGATCCATGAAGGTCTTGTCGCGCTTATTGGCGAGGTAGGGCCGGATCACCGCCGCGAAGAACTCGGGGTCGTGGCGCGACAGAAAGAAGTTCAACTCATGGCAGGCGTGTTGCGAATAGAGTGTGCGCTTGCGCGCGTCGTCGAGCGCGGGCCAGTCGAGCAGGAAGGCGAACTTCGCCAGTTGGGCGCCACCTTCGCCGCCCTCCGCGCCGTTGATCCCGGCGAGCACCGCCCACACACCGCCGAGGGTGTCGTAGATTTCCAGCTCAGAGGAACGCACGTCCGGCAGGGTGAGCACCCCGCCGTTTTTCAGCACGGTGACTTTCTGCCGCTGCGAGAAATGCTTCGCCGGATCGAGGTTGCGGGTCAGGCGCAGATCGCGGATGGCGACTCCCTCGCCCTCGGCCAGCGAGAGCTGGCGGTAGGCGGCGTTGCTCTCATTGACGGCGAGCACATGGACCTGCTGGCGGTCGCCGAGATCGGCGCGGTCGATGGTGACGACGCCGTTCTCATCCGGCAACAGATTGTAAACCACCGGCGCCTGGTCGTGGAGAAATTCATAGCCGGGATAGACCGCCTCCACCGCGGGTGCCGGCGCCATCGGCCTGTCCGCGCCGGGCCTCCCCGGCATGCCGCCGCGCTGGGCGATCTTGGCGTCTTTCGAGCGCCCGTAGTCCTCGCCGGCCCTGGCTTCGGCGATGGTGGTCTCGGTGGAGCGCAGCGCCCAGGGGTTGAGCAGCAGGCCGGGCCGCCCGAGCAGGTTGCCGGGAAATTTGACGGCCGCGCGGCGCTCCAGAATGTAACGATACTCCTCGCCGATGTCGCGACCGGACAGGTAGAGCGTTTCCGCCGATCCGCGGGAAACCGTGAGCGGCTCGGCCCAGTTTGGCCGACCCAGGGAGGCGAGCGGAAACTCGGGCAGGAAACGGGTCGCCACCAGGTGCACGCGAGTCATGGCGTCGGCGTTGACCAGGCGCAGCGTCAGCTTGTCGGCGTCGGCTTTCAGCGAGGCGATCTGCAAGGGCGCGGCGTTCTTGATCTGCAGGTGACGCCAGCGCGACAGCGCATAACCGGATTGCTCGGCGTCTGCGGCGGTGACGCGAACGACGACGCGTTCCCCCGTCCGGCGGAGGAAGAGTTCGTAGTCGCCGGCGGTCAGCCCGGTGATTTCGAGCAGGCCGTCGCGCAGCACCGCCTTGGCGAAGACGTCGGCGACGAAAGCGCCGGAGCGGGTTTCGAGCAGGGCGAAGTCGGCGGGATCGAGCGCCTCGCCGCCGGCGAAAGTCACCGGCACGCGCACCGGCTCGCCGACCTTGGCGTTGATCGATGCCGGCAACCGGTTGAATCCCTGATAACGCGCCAGATCCCACGACCGCGGCGGCAGTCCGTCGCCGGACACCTCTATGCGCTCGTGACCCGACAGGGTGGTGAGCGCAACCCGACCCTGTTGATCGGTCTTCAGCGGGAACTCCTGGAGCTGGGTGAAGTCGCGGTGCTTGAGGCGCACGCGGACGGCGCGGTCGGGCAGGGCCTCGCCGGTCTTGCCGAGAACCTCCAGCACCCACACGCCATCGATGCGGCTGAGGTGGGCGTCGGCGATGTGCTCGGTGCGGTCGATTGAGTTGACCTCGAAGTCGCGCGCAGTGACGAGATCCTGGCGGCCGCCGCCGGCGCTGATTTTGCCGATCTTGGCGCGCAGTTCGACGGACACGCTGGCGAGACGCTCGGGCACGCGGAACGGGTGCAGCGACTCGCGGTCGTCGAACAGCTTGAACCCGGGAACCTCGGTGACCGACTCGATGCCGTCGTGATCGGTGGTGCGAATCACCAGCTTCGGCTCTTCGAGCACGGACAACGTGGCGGGCTGGCCGTTGACGCGGAGATCGGGGCGGATCGCCACGGTGGCCATTTTGCCGGGCAGCAGGGTCTCGCGGTCGAGGTGGAACCCGGCGCTGAGCGCGTAGCTCTCGGCGGGCTGTCGCAGCGTTTCGAAGGTGGCGAAATCGCCGTCGGTCAGCACCACGGGACGCGCGCCGGGCTCAGTCGAAAAGGGCAGCATGATGACGCCGTCCTTGGCCTCTGGATCGGGCCGGTACTGGCGTCCGCCGGACCACACCGACGGCGACTTGGCCGGGCGGTTGTCCTGGGTCAGCACGGTGACGGCGACGCCCGCCGCAGTGGTTTCGGCTAGATACTGCAGCCGGCCCTTGCGCACCAGCGCGCGGCTGGAGCGACCGTTGCCGATGAACTCGATCACCCACACTCCGCGCTGTCCGGCCAGCGAATCGAAGGTGAAAGTGCGCTGCACCCGGCGAATGGGCGGCTCTTCGTAGGCGTGGGCGGTCTCCTCGTTGGGGACGAGGCCGTCGAGATCGAGATCGGTGTTCAGCTCGCGCTTTTCCTCGAGGAAAAAGTTCAGCGCGTTGATCTCGTAAACCTTGACCATCAGTTTGCCGGCGTTCTTGACGAACACATCGAGCGACACCGGATCGCCGGGCGCGAAGGTCTCGGGATTGCCGGCGGCGAACTCGATATCGACCCGCTCTTTGAGCGCCTGCACGGCGGCGGGCGACAACAGGGAGAACCACTTTTCGGCGTCGCCGGCACCACTGGTCAGTTTGGCCTCGGCGAACAGGGGCTTGAGGTAGCTCTCGCGGACGAAGGGCGCGTAGCCTTTCCAGTCGGCGTCCTCGACGAAGTAATGCAGCAGAAAATCGCGCACCAGGGACTCGTCCTGGCGGATGGGCGGGCAGGCGGTGACCGCAGTGAAGTCGGCGTTGAGATCGACCGGGAAGCGCTGCTGTGGCGCGTCCTTCAGGTACCTCGGCTCGACGTAGGGCAGCGGGCGCGGCAGGCGCAGGTAGGCGAGAAACAGTTCGCGCGGGTAGTCACCGGCGCGCTGATGATGCTGGAGGAGCTGGTAGAGCACGTGGGCCTTGAGCGAATTAAAGGCCGGATCGAGACTCTTGGCGTAGTCCCACAGGCGGGCGAGATAGGCCCCGCGCTCGGTGGTGTCGCGGGCCCAGTCCACGTCCGGACTCGGGCGCAGATGAAGCATGCGCTGATGGACGAAATTGGCGTTGGTCTTGAGCGCCGGATGCAGCCGCAGCAGCTCGTCTAGTTGTCCGGGCAACAGCAGTCGATGGATGGCGAACTCGCCGAAACCGCGGCTCTGCTTGGTGCGCAGGTCGGCGGCAACGAGGCCGACGAGACGCGGGTAGTCGGGATGACGCAGCCGGGCGAGGAGATCGCGCAAGCGTTTGCCCCCGATCTCGATGTCGTCGCGCAGCAGGCGGTCGAGTCCGGGGTCGGCCACCAGCGAAACGGTGTCGGACTCGCGGAAGGCACGCGCCTGGTAGGCCTCCCAGGTGACGCGCTTGGGATCGATGGCGACCGGGAAGTTGGGCTTGGCGTTGAGGCGTTCCTGCTGATGATTGAAACTCAGACCGAGCTGCCGGGTGAGGTAAGCGAGCGACCCTTTCGGATCTTCCCCGTAGCGCAGCAGGGCCTGGCGGTTGCGGATTTCGCGCACCAGCGGCGTCTCGCCATAGCGCTTGATCCACGGCTCGAAGAAGGCCTCCACGGCGGCGAATTGTCCCTGATTCTGCGCGTGCAGAGCATGGTAGTAATAATACTCCTCGGTGCCGGGGATGAGTTGCTCGAGGGCTTTGTCGCGGTCCTTGGCGAGAGCGAAGGTTTCGATGAAGCCGATGGCCTCGTCGGCGCTGGCGTCAGGAATCGGAACTGCCGGAGCCAAGACGAGCAGGGCGAGGAGCAGACCGAGGGAGCGGGGGGCGGGTGGGGGTTTCATGGCGTAAACGAAGTGGTGGGTTTTCACGACTATAACGAACCGCACGCCGATGAGTGAGGGCAAAGTTGTAAAGAATGTGTGAGGGGAAAGCGGCACAGGGATTTAGCGGCACAGGAGAGTAGCGACATAGAGTGGGGAAGGCGACCGAGGCAAGAACCGGCTGAGTGGCGCCCACTGGGAGCGCAGGCGTCTCGCCTGCATCTTTCCGAAACCGACCCTGACCACGTCAGGATCTCATCTTTGAGATATCTTAATCATTCGCTCTTCTTAAATAGATATTAAAAATCTAATATTTATGGAATTTACCTTGCGCATTGTCTATTTTTTATTACTGTTATTGTAATTTCTAATATTGATGATGATCCGATTCTTTCCGTTCCGCAGGAATGAGGCGCATCTGCCCGCGACCGTTCTGGTCGCGCGCCGGGTGGTCGCCTTTTTCCACACGCTCTGGCCCCCTCACGGCCAACAGGATCTGCGTCCGGCTGCCGCCGTCAAAGCACCGCCGACCCGAGCGCATCACGTGCCCCCTCGAAACCGGCCTCGGCCTCTGCGGCCACGCATCTAGGTGCCCCTGCGTGCCCACCTGCCTGACTCTTTCCAACTCTTTCCGATTCCCCGCCTCTCCGCTCGTCCCGCCTTTCATGAATCCGCCACCGCAGATTTCTTCTTCCGGCCCGTCTTTCCCCGGATACCCGACCCTCGATCTTGAGGCGCTGGTCGGAACGGTGCGGAAACGCCTCTGGCTCATCGCCGGCGTTTTTCTGACCTGCGTGTTGATCGCCGTCCTCTACGTGCAGTTCGTCGCCAAGAAGCAGTATGAGTCCATCGCCGTGGTCTATGTGGAACGCGAGCAAGTGCTCAACGACGACATCCGCTCCGTCCTCAGCAACGATTTCACCAAGCTGGATTCGCTCAAGTCACTGGAACGCAGCATCGTCTCCGGGTCGGTCATTTTGCGCACGGTAAAGAAACTCGATCTGCTCTCCGATCCCGACTTCATCAAGCCCAACAAAAACGGCAAGCCCTACTCCGACGCCGAGATCGTCGAGCTGGTCAGCCGCCGGGTGAAGGCCACCCTCGAACGCGGCACCCGACTCATCGTGGTGAAGGTGAAGGACACCTCCCCGGCCCGCGCCCAAAAGCTTGCCGAAACTTTCGTTTCCGAGTTCGAGGATCACATGATGGAGCAGAATTTGGCGTCGGCAAAAAAGGCCACCGCAATGCTGCGGGAGCAGGCCAAGGAACAACTCGAGCGCGTCAATCAGGCCGAGGAAATGCTGCAGGCGTTTCGCGAAAGCCATCCGGACACGTCGCTCGACGAGGACGGCGTCACCGAGCGAAAACTCAACGATCTCGATCGCCTGCTCAGCGACGCCAACAACGAACGCCTGCGCCTCGAAGCCGAGGTCGCCAAACTTGATTCTCTCGACCCCGACGATCCCGAGTCCATACTCGAGATCGGCGACTACGTCGGCCATGAACACATCGCCAAGCTGTTGCTCGCCCGCAACTCCAAGCGGGCCGAGATGGTCAAAATCCGCCGCCAGTATCAGCCGGATCATCCCACTTACATCGCCTACATCTCCGATCTGGAGGGTCTCGACCAGGAAGTCGCCGGAGTCGCGCGTGATGTCGGCGCCACCATTCGCAAGCGCCACGACACCGCAGTCGAGCATGCCAAGCAGTTGGCCAAGACCGTCACCGAGCAAAAGCGAAAACTGCTTTCGGTCGATCGCGTGCGCAAGGAATTCCGCACCCTCAAGCAGCAGGTCGATGCCAATGCCCACACCTACAACTCCCTCCTTGCCCGCATCAACGAGACCGATGTGACCGAGGGCGTAAAGGAATCTGTCATTCGCATGGAGCAGGCGCCGCTGGTCCCCTCGAAGCCGGTTTCACCAAAGAAAAAAATCGTCGTCGGCTTGGCTGGGGTGCTGGGCCTCATGCTCGGTTTCGGCGGCGCCATCGGCCTGTCGCTGCTCAACCGCAGCCTGCTCACCCGGCGTCAGATCGAGCAGACGCTGGGCCTGCCGGTGCTGGCCGAGATCGCCGATGCCCCCGAGACCAACAAGGCGCTGCGCGACTCGCTGGTGGTGTTTTCGGACCCGCATTCCCTGGCGGCGGAAAGTTTCCGCTCGCTGCGCACGTCGCTTTCCACTCTCAGTCCCCGCAGTGTGCTGCTGACCAGCGCCATGCCCGGCGATGGCAAAAGCTTTTGCGCGCTCAATCTCGCGCTTCTCCAGGCGCAACTCGGCTACCGCACCCTGCTGGTCGATGCCGACTTTCGCCGGCCCAGTCTCTCCGAGGCGCTGCTCTAT
Source organism: Acidobacteriota bacterium (assembly GCA_024277255.1). Taxonomy (GTDB): domain Bacteria; phylum Acidobacteriota; class Thermoanaerobaculia; order Multivoradales; family SZUA-115; genus SZUA-115. The sequence continues at coordinate 23,253 of JAJRVQ010000066.1, forward strand.
CGGCAGGCCCATCCCGACGCGGCTGATGCTCAACTGGAGTCGAAGAATCTCTGCCAGCGCACGCCCTTTCCCAACCTCCATCTGCTGTCTTGTGCCCGCTTCGCCCCCAACACCGGCGAAGTCATGAGCGGCGAGCACTTCGCCGGCATGCTCTGGGAGGCCTACCGCTCCTTCGACTGCGTCATCATCGACACCTCGCCCATCGGGCTGGTCAGTGACGCCCTCAACTTCGCCCGCCACGTCGATGCCGTGGCCCTGGTGGTGCGCTCCGGCGTGACCCAGACCGATGACGCCCAACTGGCCTGTCGCGAACTGCGTCGCCTGCGGGTGCCGCTGGCCGGCTGCATCCTCAACGGCACCGCCGACGAGGGACGCTCGAAAGCCTACTTCGAAACCTATCACCCCGCCGCCACCCAGCGCCCCAGCATGGCTCTGCCCCAGGGATCCACTTCCTGAGCGGGTCACGCGTCGCCGCCACTTTCTCCCGTCTCCCACCCCCCATGAGTCATCCGAAATCCAGCACCGAGGCATCGATCCGGCACCAGGCCGAACCCTCGAAGACCGTCTACAACAAACTGGTGGCGCTGGCCTTTCTCGGCGACGCCGCCGTGGTCTGGGGCGCCCTGCTGCTGGCCTACTGGCTGCGTTTCGGCACTTCGTTGTTGCAGTATGGGGGGGCCGAACTCTCTGCGACGGCGCCCGGCATCGGCAGCTATTTCGGCCACTTTCTGGCGGGCGTCGGGCTCATGCTCGCCATCCTCACCAACTTTCGCTTCTACGACCGGCGCAATTTCCTGTCGTTCCATCGCACGGTCAAGATCATCGGCAAATCCACCGCGCTGTGGACCGCCGCCTACCTGGCGGTGTCGCTCATCCTCCGCTTCAATCCCGCGATCAGCCGCCTTTACTGTGGACTCGGATTTCTCACGGTGCTCACCATTCTGCCGCTGTGGCGCTGGATGCTGTGGCGCATGGTGAGCCGGGAAAAATTCGCCTCCCGCCTGCGTCAGCGCGCCATCGTCATCGGCTGGAGCGAAGAATTCGAAAAAGCCTACCGCCTGTTTCGCAACGCCTCGGACCGGCCGTTCGCGGTCTGTGGATTCATCTCACCCCCCGGCGAGACACTTCCCGAGGAACGCCATTCCGACCTCCGCGTCATCGGCCGCTACGAGGATCTCCCGCTGCTGCTGAACATGCGCATCTGCGATGTGGTGCTGGTGGCCAACATGGGCCGCCACACCAACGAACTCATCCAACTGGCCGCTCTCTGCGAAAAGGAGATGGTGGAGTTCAAGCTGGTGCCAACTTGGTTCCGCGTGCTGCTCAGCGGCCTCCACCTGGAGACCGTCTCCGGCATGCCGGTACTCGGCATCTCCAGTCTGCCGCTGCACTCCGCGCTCAACCAGTATGTGAAACGCGCCGTCGATATCGTCGGCTCCCTGGTCGGGCTGACGCTCGCGGCCCCGCTCATCGCCCTCTTCGGTCTGCTCATCTATCGCGAAAGTCCGGGCCCGATCTTCTACCGGCAGCGGCGACTCGGCCAGGGCGGCCGACTGTTCGACATGGTCAAGCTGCGCAGCATGAAACTCGACGCGGAAAAATCCGGCGGCGCCGGGTGGACGGTGAAGGACGATCCGCGCTGTCTACGGGTCGGCAAATTCATGCGCCGCTGGAACGTCGATGAGATTCCCCAGTTCTGGAACGTTCTCAAAGGCGACATGAGCTTGGTGGGCCCGCGCCCGGAGCGACCCGAGCTGATCCAGAATTTCAAAGAGGTCATCCCGCACTACAACGCCCGCCACCACATCAAGCCGGGCATCACCGGCTGGGCGCAGATCAACGGCCTGCGCGGCGACACCGACCTGACGGAACGGGTGCGCTTCGACCTCCATTACATCGAAAACTGGAACGTGCTGTTCGACTTCCAGATCATGATCCTCACCTTTCTCAAACGCGAGAACGCCTGCTGAGCGGCGACCAACACTGAACCCGCCCGATGTCCCGCTTCGATCCAGAATCCGCCGGCCTGAGCCAGCTCGACGCCCCGCCGGCGCCCGAGCTGAAGTGGCTGCGCTGGTGCCTGGTGGCCTTCCTGTTCGCCTTCGTGTTCGACTACCGGGCGCCCGACATCAAGTTTGACTCGGAGGAAACCGGCGGCTCGATCTTCCAGCTCGCCTTTCTCGGCATCGCGCTCGCCGCCGCCGGGCTCTCGCTGCTCATCGGCTGGCGCCATCTGCTGGTCCGGCCCGGCGCCTATCTCATTCTGTTCTGGTGGGGCTATCTGGCTTTCATGCTGGTGACGGCCTTTCTCCAGGGCAACGAGCCCGGTCGTGTGCTGCGGCTTTTCATCACGCCCCTGCTTCTCGGGCTCGGTCTCGCCGTCACTCACATCGCAGCCTGCGCCGGTATGCGCCCGGGCGAGGCGGTGCGCTGGCTGATCGGCGCCTCGCTGGTGAGCGTGGTATGGACGCTCGGCTTCGGCATCTTCGGCGCCGGCACCGCCATCAACGAGGTGCGCATGGAAATTCTCAGCCCGGCGATCCGTTTCCTCTTTCCCTGGGTAGCCTGCTCGCTGCTGCTGCGACGCGGCTTCACCTGGTGGACGCCTCTCGTGCTCGCCGTGCCCCTGGTGCCGGCGGTGCTGAGCATCACCCGCAGCCTCGCCTTTCCCATCGTGGCCTCGGCGATGGGCGCGACTGTCTGCCTGGTGCTCGGCCTCATGTGGCGGCTCTTTCCGGCGACCCACCCGATGAAAAAACTCGGCCCCATCGCTGTGGCGGCCGTGGTGGGCCCCGGCCTCATCATCATCATCGGGCTCGCCATGCCCGATATCACAGAGCGCTGGGTGGAGCGCGCCTTCTACAACAGCGGCGCGGGAGAGGCCACCACCGAGGACGTCTCCTCGCTGATGCGCAAGGCCGAGGCCAAGTCGATGTATGACATCCTGGCGAAAGAACCCATGTCCTTCATTTACGGACGCGGATTGGGGTCTTCCTACTACTGGGACGAAAGCTATTACCCCGATCTGTTTCAGGTTTACCCGGAGGACAGACACCAGTTCGCCGAGGAAATCTACACCGCCGGCCACAGCATCTGGACCTACACCGCGTTCTCCAGCGGCATCATCGGGCTTCTCATGACGCTGGGCATGTTCTTCGTGGTGATGATATACAGCCTGCGCGCCGCGTGGGTCAATTCCCGCACCGTGATGGGACGCTGGGCCTGGGACTCGCACCTGCTTTTCCTGCCCGCCGTCACCATGCTCTCCATCCTCAGCGAGAGCATCACCCGCAATCCATTCGATGAGCGCATGACCGGTGTCATCTTCGGCTTCACCGCTGCGTTGCCGCAATTCTTCTTCAACCGTGCCTGCTACCTGAGGCATCGCGAGCAGGAGGCAGCCCTCACCCCGCAGTTGATCATCAACGAGGAAGATCTGCCCTCCAACTGGGAGGGCGCCTTCCCCGAGCGCGCCTGATTTCACCTTTGTCTTTGCCTTCGTTTCTCCCGTTTCCCATCCGTCATGAACTCTGTTCTCTATCTGGTTCTGTCCACCGTCTTCTGGGCCAGCCTGCTCGGCCTGGCGCACACCTACGTGATCTATCCGCTGCTCATGCCACGATTACGGCGCTGGAAAGAACGCCACCAAAACGGTCCCCGGCCCGTTTTCACCGCAGATGATGCCGACAGCGAATGGCCCTATCTGGTCGTCGCCATGGCCGCTCATAATGAGGAAGCGGTCATCGAGGCCACCCTGACCAGCATCTTCGCCACCGAATATCCCGCCGCCCGTTTCGAGGTGCTGATCGCCGCCGACAACTGCAGTGATCGGACCCACGAATTCGTCGAGAGGTTTCAACGTAGTCACCCCAACCTGACCCTCCGCATTTTTCCCGGTCGCAACGGCAAGATCCGCTGCCTCAATCAACTAGTCGCCGAAAACCGCCACCGCCTCGCCCATTTCGGCGACTATGTGTTCATCCTCTGCGACGCCAACGTGCGCTGGGCGAAAACCCTGCCCCGGGAACTGGCGCGCCATTTCCGCGACCCGCGCGTCGGCCAAGTGGCCGCCAACGTGCTCGACGGTCGCCGCGAACACCACGGCATCGCCGACGAGGAAGAGGCTTATATCAATCGGGAAAACGAAGTCAAGCGCGCCGAAGGTGTGGTCTGGGGGCGCATGATGGGAGCGGTCGGCGCCTGTTTCGCGATGCGCGGGAGCCTGTTCAGGGAGGTGCCGGAAAATTTCCGCTCGGATGATTTCACCCACACCATGCACTGTTTCGAGAGCGGCTATGACGCCATCGTGGCGCCGCGAGCGGTCTGTTACGAGGACGTCTCCGAAGACATCGCGGAAGAGTTCGCCCGCAAGCGCCGCATCGCCATCGGCAACCTGCAGAACTTTACCCGCTTCTGGCGGCTGTTCCTGCCCTGGCGCGGCGGCTTCGGCACTTCCTTCGCCTTCTGGTCGCACAAGGGCCTGCGCTGGTTCGGACCCTTCCTGCTGTGCGCCGCTTTTGTTTCGAGTCTGCTGCTGGCACCGCAACACCCCGTATTTGCCCTCGCTCTGGCCGGGCAGATCGGCCTTCTCGGGGCCGCCGTCCTCGACGCCGCCCTGACGAAGCGGGGAGTTCACCTCCGCTTGCCGCGCTTCGCCCGGTATTTCCTGCTGATGAACCTCGCCCTTATGCTCGGCACCCTGCGTTTCTTTCGCGGCGAGGAAACGGCTTTCTGGGAACCTACCCGGCGGGTCAACGTCACGCCTTCTTCCCCGCCCGCGCCTTCTTCCCCACCGCGCCCATCCAACCCGGAACCCGCCGTGTCTTCCCGCCGCTGACCTTCGCGATGTCCTCTCTCCCCGGAAAATCACGCATTCTCATCGCCCACCCCTGGATGGGGCGCGGTGGATCGGAGGCGACCGCCATGTGGTCGCTGCAAGGCCTGCAGGATGTCGCCGACGTGGCATTCGCCACGGCCTCGCCATTGGATCTCGACGTCCTCAACGAGGTCTATGGCACCCGTGTTTCGGCGGACAAGATCGAGCTGCTGCCCGCCCCAAAACTGCCGGGTGTAAACTCCGGCACCCGCCTGGTCCACTGGCAGCGCGCCTGGTTTGAGCGCTTTTGCAAGCGGGTCGCCGGTCGCTTCGACGTCTGCGTCAGCGCCTACAATCCCATCCATTTCGGGCGTCCGGGGATCCAGTTGATCGGCGATTTCAGTTTCAGCGAAATCTCCCGCCGACGGCTTTATCCCAACGCGGAAAAAAAACTTTGTCACCGCCAGTCGCTTTTGCGGCGGCTCTACCTGTCTGCCGGCGATTTCTGCCTGCGTGGCGGGAACGCGCCGCCGTTTGCGGAACGGGGCGACTGCGCGGTGGCGAACTCCTCATGGAGCGCGGAACGGTTGGAAGAGATCTTCGGCCTCTCCGCGCCAACGGTCCTCTATCCGCCGTGCCCGGCGGCGCAGCCATCAAATGGAAGTCCGCCGGAATACAACGATGACGGCTTCCGCCCGACCGTTCCCGAGTCGGAGCCGCGGGATCCCTTAGGCTTTGTTTGCCTCGGAAGGGTCTCGCCCGAAAAGGAGATCGAAACCATGATCGCCGTGCTCGACCGAGTGCGCGCCGCGGGATATCCCGTCACTCTGGACATCGCCGGCCACTTCGGCGCGGACGCCTACGCCCGCAAAATGCGGCGACTCATCGAAACGCGCCGCGACTGGATCCGCACGCCGGGCTTTCTCAACCCGGAAGAGAAGGCCGCGCTGTTCGCCTCGCGCACGTTCGCCATTCACGCCTGCCGCGTGGAGGCCTTTGGCATCGCCGTGGCGGAGATGGCCGCCGGCGGACTCATCCCCGTCGTTCCCGGCGAAGGCGGCTCGCGGGAGATCGCCGCCTCGAGCGATCTCGTCTATGGCGATGAAGACGACGCAGTGGCGAAAATTCTCACCCTGCTCGAATCACCTCAGCAACTCCCGCTGCTGCGGCAGAAACTCAAATGGAACGCCCGTCAGTTCGAGCCCGAAGCCTTCATGGAAGGCCTCATCGAGATCGTCGAGTCCTTTCTCAAGCGACCGCTCTCCTCTTCTTCGTCCCCGTCATCCTCACCCTCATCCACTCCCCACCATGTTGCGTAGGCTGTTCCAGCGATTCACCGATCCGGTTCACTACCGCAAGCACTGGGGCAACCTGAGGCGAGTGGTACGGCCTCCGCGCCTTCCCCGGCCAACCGGGCTTGGGGAAATACTTGGCGGCACGGCGGGCGCCCCCCTGCTGGTTATCATCGCCCACCCCGACGACGAGCTTTTCTGTTCCGCGCTGATTTGCGAAGCCGCCGATCTCGGACGGCCCGTGGAAATCCTCTGCCTCACCCGCGGCGAAGGCGGCCCGACAGGCGGCAGCTCCCGCGACGATCTCGGTCGGCGACGGGAGGCGGAACTGCGGGCTTCGGGCGCCGCGCTGGGCGTTTCTCAGATCACCTTTCTCGGTCACATCGATCCGGTCGCCTCGCCGTGGCGCACCTACGCGCCCGCCGTCGGCGTCAGCACGCTGGCTCTCCAATTGCGCGCCTTCATCGACACCCGCGGGCCCTGCGCGGTGGTCACTCATGGGCGCGGCGGTGAGTACTGGCACCCGGCCCATCTGCTGACTCACGCCGCCGTGTTTCAGGCCGTCGGTGGCAGGCGACGACCGCGCGTCGCGGTATTGACCCTTCACGCCTGGCAGCCGGATCATCCGTTTCCCGGCCTGCTCAATCGAGACGACCCGGCGGATCTGATCATTGACGGCACGCCGCATCGGGACGCGCGCCTCGCGGCCCTGCGGGCGCACCAGTCCCAGGCGGACCTTTTCGCCAGCTTCGGCAAGGGTTCGATCGAAAAATTCCTCGACGGCACGACCCGGGAAGGCTTCCGCGTCTACCCTTCTTCGGTCAATGCACAGACTCGGCCGGGAGTTTCGAGCGCTTCTCAAGCCTCCCTTGCTGAGCCAGCGGCGGTGACTTCTCGCTGAGCGCGGCGGTCACCTTCTCCGCTTCCAGCCTTTTCATCGAGCGACCGAAACGCAGCGGGTACACCCAGGCGGAGATTACCGCCAGGCAGGCCGCCATGACCGCATACACGCCGAACAATCCGGCGCCTTGGGTCAGCGCCCAGGCAACCGCGATCAGCACCGTCAGCGACTCGACCACCACCACGCGCACGGCGAAACTCACCTCGCCGATGCCAAGCAGCAGCACCTGGTGAACGTGACGCCACAGGTGCAGGGTAAAATAGGCGCCGAACACAGCGAACACCGGACGGCCCATAGCAAACTGCTCCCCGATCCACAGCGGAAACAGCCACGGGCCCAACACCACCATGCCACCCAGCGCGGCGATGCCGAAGGCCGGACCCGCCAGGCGAATGCGGCGCGCCGCCCCACGAATCCATGCCACGTCGCCACGCGAATGAGCGTCCACAATGGCCGGCCACAGCGGAGTGGAGATCATCTGGATGATTCCCGTGGCCGAAAAGTGAACGGTGATCATGATGTTGTAGAGCCCCACCATATTGGGCCCGTAGATGCGCCCGATGAGGTAGGCGATGGCGGTGTATTCCACCGCCGCGCTCAGCAAATAGGTTACCGAGAATCGCGCGCCGTCGAACAGCAGCGGTTTCACCATGGCGCGGCGAAAGCGGGAAAAGCGCGGCCATAGATAAGAGCGCTGCACGAGCAGATGGATGGAATTTCCCAGCTTGGCGAGAGCCAGGGAACCGTTGAGGGCGATCACCAGGAACTCAACCGTGGGAAAGAACTTGATGCCGACAATCAACGCGGCTGCACCGAGAAAATTCCCCGCCGCGCCCCAGGTGTTGTTGTAGCGCGTCTCCTGATAGCCATCGCGGGCGCGCTCCATCACCACGCAGATCACCTCCACCCCGACAATGAGAATGGCGATGTTGGCGGCGCGCCTCATCGAGTCGGCGAAGGGCGCGAAATCCTCGCCAAACAGCGTCTGGATCGGCAGCGAGGCCACCAACACAGCCAGCACCAACGCCGCAGCCAGGGTGAGGCCGGTGCTCAACAACAATGCGGTGGCAAACACGCCCTTCTCGCGTTCCCTATCATTCTTCGCCAAAGCGCGGGCGATGCCCTGGGTCAGCGCCGGACCGATGCCGATGTGCATCATGTCGATGGTGGCCACCACCATGGTGATCGCCGCATAAACGCCGAACTCCTCCATTCCCAGCACCCGGATCGCCACCGGGATGGACACCAGCCGCAACAGCACGGTACCGAACTTCGACAGGATAGAAGTCAGCACCGCAAGCCGGATCGAGCGGTTGCGATGACTGCCCTGGCAGGCGTCCTGAGCTGGGTTGTCGGGCTCCATGGAATAGGAAAAGCGGCTACAACCCGGCGATGGCGTCGTACAGGCGACTGCCCCGGTTTTTCCAATCGAAGGCCACCTCGCTTCTGCGCAAGGCCCCCTTGCTCATGCGATTGAGCCGAGGCACATCGTCCATCGCGGCGAGCACCTCGCGGATCAGCGACGGCATCGTGTCCATCAGCAACACTTCGTCGGGACTCTGGTGCGGCAGACCCTCGACCGCGTGGCGCAGGCCCGCCAGCGGCAGGCGATGAAACAGGTAATCGAGCGCCTTGAGCTTGAACCCGCCACCGTGGGTCTCAATGATCAGGCCCATGCGCGCGTCGAGCAGGTAGGGCGTCATCTCCGGCACCTTGCCGACGAAATCGACCGTGGGAAACCGCGCCGCGATGGCCCGGCGGAATGTTTCATCGGTCTTGCCGACCACCTGCAGCTCCACCCCGGCCGCGGCAAATTGCGCCGCCGCCACCTCGAGAAAGGACTCCAGGTTGTGCCGCTTCGCGATCCACTCGAAAGATCCCGACATCACTGCCCGCCGCGGAGTGGCCTCGGTGATCTCCCGATCCGGGAAACGCTCACCCTGAAAACCCGGCGTGAGCACCAGATAGCGCTGGTCGGGGAACTGCTCGCGAAAGGCCGCCTCCTCAAATTCGGTGATCGCCGTCACCAGATCCACTCGGGCGCAGAGCGCCTCCTCCTGGCGCGCATACTTTTCCGCGTCCAGACGCAGCGCGGCGCGTTTCGGCAGCGGTTCATCGAGAGAATATTTGGCAACCTCACGACGTACCTTGGCCTCGTGGTTGTGGGAGAGATACACCAGCTTCGGCAGCCGTGAGCCGTTGCGTCCCTTCACCAGTTCGCCGAGAGCCCAGCCCATCGCCGCATGATCGATCACCACCGCGTCCCAGGATTCCTCGCGCAAGGCGGTCGCCAGCGCAGTCTCCGGCCCGCCGCGCTTCAGACGATAGGAATCGCTCGGCAGCCGTGTCGCCAGACTGCCGATCCGGCCACCCAGACGCGGACGACCCAGTCTCCACTCCACACCATCGCCATTGGTGAAGCACGACGCAGCGGAACCGTCGCCGACCGGTCGCTCGTCGTTGTCATGCGCGATGACCGTCAGCGAGACCCCGGTCCCCGCGAATGCCGTGATCAGGCCATCCGAATAGATCAACTCCCCGCTGTTGGCGGGGCGCGGATATTTTCGAGTCAACCAGAGACAGCGCATCGTTGGAAAAATGGGTGAAATGTCGAAAGAGTGAGGGGCAACAACGCCGGTTTCCCAATCAGACAATTTTCCATAAATTACGGAAATTGCAAATATTATAGCCCCAAAACTGATGGCCTTTGGTAGATGGAAACACGGATACACCCGCCATCTTCAGCACATTCACTCAATACTTCCTTGAAATTTCCACAATTGTTGGGATATTTCAGATTAATTGTCTTTCATGTAGCCGACCCCGGCCCCTTCCTTGTCGCGTGATTCGGGAGAAAGCCTGTTTCTCATCCGATCACGATGCCGACCACCGCCGACCTCTCCCCCGGATCATCCCCCGCTGTTACCGTCATCATTCCGGCCTTCAACGAGGAGCGCTGGCTGCCGGTTTGTCTGCGGCGCCTCACAGCGGGCACGCTGCCGCGTGATCGCTACGAGATCCTGGTCATCGACAACGGATCGACTGATCGCACGCCCGAGATCGCCGCCCGCTTCGCGGATCGGGTCATCACCGTAAAAGGCGGGAACGTCTCCACCATTCGCAACCAGGCCGCGACCCTGGCCCGTGGCGAGGTGCTGGCGTTTCTCGACGCCGACTGCATCCCCGCCGATGACTGGCTCGAGGCGGGTCTCGCGTCCATCCATCTCGAGCCCTGCGTCACCGGGGCCCCCTACTACCTGCCCGAGAACCCCGCCTGGGTGGAGCGCGACTGGGAACCCGTCGCCGGGTCTTCGCCCTCGCGGGAAAAGACCAATTTCGTTCCCGCCGGCAACCTCTTCATTCACCGCGAGCGCTTTCACCAGCTCGGAGGGTTCAATCCGTCACTCAGCGCCGGCGAAGACAAGGAACTCTGCCTGCGGGCTTCACGCGACGTCCCCGTCTATCACGACAACCGCATCCGCGTGGTCCACGAGGGCAACCCCAAGACCCTGCGCCAGTTCATGAAGCGCGAAATCTGGCACGGGCGCGGCATTCTCGAGTCCCTGCGCACCAACTGGCGCGACAAGGTCAGCGCCTGCACCTTCGCCTTTGCGGCCTCGACCCTGCTGCAGCTCGCCGGTTTGATCGCGCTGCTATTCTGGAGTTCCCCCTGGCTGCTGATCGCCGGCACGCTGGGCGTGCTCGGCACACTGACCCTGGTGCTGGCGCATCGACGCAGACAACTGAAAGGGCCCGGCCACACCATCCGTTACGCCTTTCTCAACTACGTCTATTTCCTCGGTCGCTCCGTCGCCCTGTTCAACAACCTGTTCTCCATCCACTACTACCACGGCATCACCAGCACCAAAGGCACTCCCAAAAAGAGCGCCCCGGAGGCATCTCCGCCGTGATTGAATGGACGCAGCCTCAAGGAGGAGCGCTTTGCAAGCGCCCGCCCGGGCAATCCGGCGGTTGCAAACCGCCGCTCCTTGAAAACGACTCGCACCGTCCTGGCGCGGATGCTCCGGCGCCCGGTCAGATCATGCCGAGCTTCATCTTGCCCTCCTCGGAGATCATGCCCTGATTCCACGGCGGATCCCAGACCAGATCAACCCGGGCATGGGAGACGCCGCTGAGATTGAGAATTTTCGATTGCGCGTCGGCGGCGATGGTCGGGCCCATGCCGCAGCCGGGAGCGGTCAGGGTCATCTTCACCTGCGCCACCGTTTCGCCGTCTTCCTCTTCGACCGAGCAGTCATACACCAGGCCGAGATCGACGATGTTCACCGGGATTTCCGGATCGAACACCAGCTTGAGCTGCTCCCACACCGCCGCCTCGACATCGCCGTCCTCGATGGCCTGTTCGGCGGCGGATTTCTTGCCCGCCTCGGCACCGAGATCGATGCCCAGCGCGTCGGCGTTGTTTTTTGCAATGCGCGCCAGCCCCTGGGCCTGCGTCGCCACCGTGTAGGTGCCTCCCAGCGCCTGGGTGATCATCACCTTGGTGCCGGCCGGCAGGGAAATCAGATTCCCGCTGGGAATCTGAATGGCTTCGACCTCGCGGGTCAGTTCGATTTCATCTTGGGTGCTCATGGCTGGAGAGAGGTTGGGGGAAAATGCGACAGAGAGGAGAGAGAATCAAGGGAAACTGGGAGCGCAGGCGTCCCGCCTGCCTCTTCGATAGTTGGCATGGGAATCAGCAAAGCAACGCCGCCCGACAAATCATTCGTCTTCATCCTCCAACTTCACCACCCGTAGTTTGGCGCCAGTGCCCGTGCGTGATCCGGAGATGCGGCCCAACAGGGTCGAGTCGGCGGGCAAAGAGGGTGCGGGAGCGAGCGCCGCGGCGTCTTCATTCTCCGCCTCCAGCGCCTGACGCAGCGCGCCCTCGACCATCTGGCCGCAGTGGATCTTCATCGGCGGCAAAGCACCCAGCGGCTGCGAGAGGTCGCCGGCCTCCAGGGCGAGCGCTTCCTCGACGCTTTTGCCGGCCAGCAATTCCGTTGCCACGCTGGCCACGGCGATGGCCGTCTGGCAGCCGAAACTCTGAAACGACGCCCGGTCGATCACCTTGCGACCGTCCTTTTCGGAAAACTTCAGCCACATGCGCAGCATGTCGCCGCAGTCCGGGCTGCCCACCGTGCCCACGGCATCGGCGTCGGCCATCTCGCCCATGTTTTTCGGTCGGGCGATGGCCTCGCGGATGCGCTCCTCGGTGTCGGTGTCGGCGTCGCTCATGCTGATTTTTCGTGTTTCCTTGCCGCTCACTCAAACTCGAGCCGGTAACGGGCCACGCTGTCATCGACCTCCTTACTCCAGGCGTCGATGCCGCCCCGCAGCGCCCGCGTTTCGCGGAAACCATGGCCGATGAGATAGGCGGCGGTGTCGAGACAGCGATCACCGGTGTGGTCGTAGATGACAATGGCGTCGGCCTTGTCCCAAGTGCCAAAAATTTCCTGCGTCAACTCGGCGCCGAACAGTTTCGCTCCCGGCAGCGCCACGGCCTCGAATTCCTCCCGCGTGCGGGTGTCGACCAGGGCCGGCGGATTTTCTCCCGCAAGCAAAGTGGCGAGGTCGACGGGATCGATGAGGATTTTGCGGTCTTCCTCGTCACTGGCGACAATGTGGGCGATGACCTCGTCGACCGGCAGGTTCTCGTTGCGTTCGCACATCGAGGCCAGCGTTTCGGTGTCGCTAAATCCGCAGCTCTGACAGCCGCCGACGTGATAACGGGCGAACAGAGCGCGCCGGGCACCGGGAAAGGCGTCCATCAGCACGCCCATAGGCATGTCCGGACTCGGGGCCGTCCGCGCGTCGGCGACAGCAACGACGGAATCTGAGGAAGGGGTCGGGGAACTCATCGAAGAAACGCAAGGCGGGCGGAAACGAAACAAAACGAAAGGCAGCGAACCGTCACTATGCGGGCGGGAGGCACCCGGTTCAAGTGGCAGAGCGAACATTGATCCGCCGCCGGAATGGCCGTAGCCTGCGCAATCCTTCCGAAGATCGGCGAAGAAACGGCATGACCACGGTACAAGGAAACACTTTCCTGGGGATCGAGGGCGGCGGCACTCGTACCAGCGTTTTGCTGGTGAACCAGAGCGACGAGGTGCTCGCGGAATTCACCGCCGGCCCGGCAAATCTGCGGCTCATGCACGGGGACGAACTCGAGTCTCACCTCTCCCGCATTCGCGACAGACTTCCCGCCACGCCGACCGGCATCGGCATCGGTCTCGCCGGGGCGCGATCCGATGCGGACAAAAAACACCTGCGCGCCGCCGTGGGTCGCGTCTGGCCCGACGTTCCCTGCCACCCGACCGACGACCTGCTACTGGCGCTGGAGGCAACCGCCTGGCTCAAAGATTGCCCCGTGCAGGTGCTCGTGCTCAGCGGCACCGGCTCGTGCTCGGTCGGACGGCGACGCTCCGGCGAGACCGTCAAGGTTGGCGGGCGCGGGCACATTCTCGGCGACCGGGCCAGCTCCTGCGACATCGCCCAGCACGCCCTGCGCGCGGTGATGACCATCTCCGACATCGACAACGAATGGCCCCGACTCGGAGCGGATATCCTGGCGCATTTGCAAATGAACGACCCCGAAGATCTCATCGAGTGGTCGCTGGAAGCGCCGAAGACCGAGCTGGCCGGCCTCGCCGTCTGCGTCTTCCGCGCGGCGGTCGATCGCGATGACGACATCGCCGTGGCTGTTCTCGACAGGGCCGCGCAACGGCTCGCCAAGGACGCGATCCACTGCGCCGAGCGCGTCGCGCGGCCCGACGAGCGCGTGCAGTTTCTCTTCAATGGCGCCGTGCTGCTGAAGAATCCCGCCTTCGCCACCGACGTCGCCCGGCGCCTGCGCGAAGGGCGGGAGAACTCCGTGGTCACGCCGCTCGACCGCCCCAGCGTGTGGGGCGCGATCTCGCTGGCGCGGAAGTTGTGCGGAGAAAACTCGCACCCGCCGCCGCAAGCGAAACCCGACGCCGCCCCTGCCCAGCCGCATTGGCGCCCGGTCGGCGCCGCCCCGACCGAGCAGCGCAATCCGCGATCGACCCGGCTCTCGGAAATGCCGGTGGCCGAAGCCATCGCCCTCATGCTGGAAGAGGACGCGTCTCTCCCCGCCGCCATTCTCCAGGAATCGACGGCCATCGAGTGGACCATCGATCGCGTCACCCGGGCCTTTGCCGAAGGCGGGCGACTCCTCTACACCGGCGCCGGCACCAGCGGGCGCCTCGGGGTGCTCGACGCCAGCGAGTGCCCGCCGACTTTTCGCACGCCCCCCGATCTGGTGCAGGGCATCATCGCCGGAGGACGCCGGGCCTTGTGGAGAGCGGTCGAGGGCGCCGAGGACGATCCCGCGGCAGGGCGATCCGCCATGTGCCACCGCGGCGTCACTGATCGCGACGTCGTCATCGGCATCACTGCCAGCGGACACGCGCCCTTCGTCTGGGGATGTCTGGAGGAGGCCAAAAGTCGCGGCGCCACCACCGTGCTGCTGTGCTGCAACCCCGCCTACCGCGATCATCCCCTGCCGGACCAGGCCATCCTTCCCGACACCGGGCCCGAGGTGCTGACGGGTTCCACCCGGCTCAAGGCGGGCACCGCCACCAAGCTCATCCTCAATCTGATCTCCACGCTTTCCCTGACCCATTCCGGCAAGGTGCTCGGCAATCTCATGGTCGATCTCAACCCGTCCAACCACAAACTCCGCGACCGCGCCGTGCGCATCGTCGGTGAGCTCGCCGGTGTCGACGAAGACGCCGCCCGGCGCGCCCTCAAAGCTTCCGCCTGGGTGGTGCGCGATGCCTGCGCCGCGCTGGCGCGGGACTGAATCAATACAGCCAAACCACACCAAAAAGCAGGCCTCCATCAAACTCTCTGGGGGTGGAGAGCGGAAACTGGTAGCCTACCCGGATATCAAAATCCTCTATGAGCCTGTAGTATACGCCCAGCATTCCCTCGACGCCGACCACCCCTTTCCCGGCGCCGCTCGAAAGCCCCATCGCGCCGTCCGCCTCAAGAATGACGCTAAGCAATCCCGGTCGCAAATGCGCATGCCCATGATCATGCCCGCGGTCGGACAAGGCCGCCGGACGGTCACCGCCAAAAGTGTGAACCAGTGATGTCCGAAAGAACAACTCACTGTCCCGGCTGCTCAATGCACGCTCGATCCCTGTCTGGGTGCTGAGAGTCCACCAGTTTCCGAGGTCCATCCAGGTCGAAAAAGAAGGGGCCAAAGCGACTTCGCCACTGCCCAGGCCCCGGTCCGCGTTTGCCGTCGGCAGCTCCGTTTCGAAGTTGAACGCCAGGGAAAATCTGTCGTATTCCGCCAACAAGAAGCGCGGCGAAATCGCCAGGTCGCCGAATCCATCCACGCTCGGGCCGTTGGCGGGATTGACAAACCGGTAGGGTGTTTCGATCACCAGCCCGATTCGCCGCGTCAACGCCAACTCCAGCTCCAACTCGATCTCATGCTCCGTTCCTTCCGTTCCAGTTCGAAAGCTGTAATCCAGGAAAAGATCTTGATGAATCTGAGCCGGCTCCAGACGGAACGAATGGGTCAGCGGGACCCCGCGAGGGCTGAGATGACTCAGCGCGGGGCGGTCAAACCAGCCTTCGGACCAATCAAAGCCGAAAGTCGTGCGACGGCCTGTCTCTCCATCGCCGTGCAACGGTCCCTCGCCCGCAATCAGGCCGATGGACGGAATTCCCAGCAGGGCAACAAGCGGGCACAAAAAGCGGGCGGAAACTGTCATGGGCGCAATCAAACAGTCCGCGCGCGAAAGCGCAAGCCAACAAACCTGAGAGCCTCGCGGAGGGTGCCCGGTGACGCAATCATCCTACCCAAAATCTCCGTGCCAATCGCGCAGCCCGGATTCCATCTTCGGTGGCCCCACCGCGGCGGTCACTAGCTGGTCGGCGCAAAACAGGCGCCCGGCCAGCGCGCGGACTTCCTCCGGCGACACCGCCGCCAACCGCTCGTGCACCGTTTCGGCATCGATCAGGTGATCGAAGCTCAGCAGGCAGTCGCCCGCCCACATCATCTGCGTGCTCGTGTTTTCCAGGGCGATCCGACTTTGGCCGATGACGTAGGACTTGGCCTCGTCGAGATCCCGCGCCGAGGGCGCTCGGCTGGCGAACTCGCCCAGCACCCGGCGCAGCACCGCCAGCGCCCGCGGCACCTCCGCCGGGTCGAGCGCGACGTAAACGTGCAGCAGCCCGGTGTCCTCGAAACTCATGAGATCGCTCTGGATTTCGTAACACAGCCCCTCGCGCTCGCGCAATTCCTGAAACAGGCGGCTGCTCATGTTCTCGCCGAGCAACACGTTGAGCAACTTCTGCGCGTAGCGCTCCGGGTGATGGCGCCCGCAAGCATGGAAACCGACCGCGACATGCGCCTGCTCGATATTTTCCCGAGCGGCGAAAGCAAAGCCGGGCGTCGGTTGCGGCGCGGCAACAATCGGCATTGCCGCCCCCGGCGCAAGATGGGCGAGGAGACCCTCCAAATGCCCGAGGACCTGCTCGTGTGTGACTCGCCCGGCCACAGTGATCACCGTTTGCGCGCCGGTGTAGGCGGAGCGATAAAACATTTCCATCGCGTCCCGGTCGAGCCCGTCGAGACTCTCCGCGGTGCCGGTGATGGGCCGGCCGAGCGGGTGATCCGGCCAGGCCGCCGCGCTGATGAGGTCTTCCAGCGCCTGTGACGGCTGGTCGCGCACCATGGCGATTTCCTCATGGATCACGCTGCGCTCGTTCTCCAGATCCGCCGCGTCGAAGCGGGGGTGCTGATACAAATCCGCCAGCACCGCGAGCAACGGCTCCAACTGGTCCGCCGGTCCCTTGACGTGATAAGCCGTGTGATCTTCGGTGGTGAACGCGTCGATGCTGCCACCGAGCCGTTCGACCTGCCGCGAGATGTCCTCCGCCGAGCGCCCCGCCGTGCCCTTGAACAGCAGATGCTCGACGAAATGGGCCATGCCGTTGAGCGCCGGCGTCTCCTGTCGGCTGCCCGTGCTCGTCCAGAAACCGATGGCCACGCTCTGCATGTGCGGCATTTCCGTCGTGGCGACCCGCGCGCCCGACGGCGACAAGGTAGTGAGGTGGGTGTGAAGGCTCATGGAAGAATCCGAACCAGGCGGAAGACAGGGCACAGCGGAGCGCATTCCCGGCAAATTGCCAGCGAATCCCGGGTGTCCAATTTTGCGGCACTTCGGGAAAGAGGCGTTTCATTTCAGCGCAGCGGAACTTCCCGAAGCAAGCGGCCCGTCTCTCATTTCTCTTTTCCCGCGTTCCCCTTTTCAAGTATGGCCTTCACGTCCTCGACTTTTACACCGCCCACGGGCAACCCGTAACCGAGGGTGTCGCCGTTGGGCTGGAACCCGCCGCCATCGACATCGACGAAAATGGGATTGTTGTATGCCATGGGCTGGAGCGCGGCCTGTCCGCTGGTGCCGAAGGCGGTCGCCAGCGTGTGCCCCTCGCCAACGGCGACGACGATGAGATGGGCGTCCTCACTCAAGTCGAGCTCAAGGGTGTGATCGAACTTCACCACGCCGTCGGCGAACATCTTCGGGTTGTTCTTCCGGGTGTAGTTGTATTCGGGCGCTTGGCGACCGTTCACCAGAACCTGGACGCGGTCGATGTCGAGCCAGTCGGCGCATTGCACGCGCACTTTGAGATCGAGCTTGCCGCTGGTGCGATCATGGCCACCGGCAATGATGCCAGCCCCCGTTTCGACCTCGAGGTAGGGGCCGGTGGAGAGAATCATGCGGCCGGCCTTGGAATGGCGGCTCAGTTCGCGCCAGTCGGCTTTGGCGGGGTCGTCGGTGCCGCTTCTGACGTAGGTGCGCCAGCCACCGACGCCGTTGCCATAGACGTGATGGGCGTCAGACACGGCGACGCCCCAGGTGGTGAGGCCCTGGTTGAGTAACTGCAGCCAGATGAACTCGCGGACCGGCGACACGCTGAGGCCGCCGCCTTTGCGGGCGGGGACGATCTGGTAGGGGGCGCCGGCGAGGATCTTGCCGGCGCGGTAATTCTGCGTCTCCAGGGCGTCGATGAGGCCGCCGAAAAAGGCGTAACCGCCGTCGGCGCGCCCGTCGCCGTCGCGGTCGATGAAGTTCTCCACCATGTCGGGATGATTGACCTGCACCCAGCGGTCGGGCTCGGCGCCCCGCCAGTCGCGCAGGGTGATGGCGTTGAGACGCGGGTCTTTCTTCCACACCGGGGCGCCGCCGTCCTGGCGCTTGGGGTCGGGCCGCATCGGAAAAGTGTTGAAATGGGCGCCGCGCCCGGTGAGTTCCATGCCGGGCACGGTGTTGAGGAAGGGCGCCAGTCCAAGCCGCTCGATGTGGGGACGCCAGTCGTAGAGACGGTTGTGCTCGGTGGTGGCGGCGAACTCGATGTGCTCGGCGGCGAGATTGATGACGCGGTCGTCGGTGCCGCAGACATTGTCGCCGCTGGGGGTGGAATGATTGTGGTAATCGGTGCTGATCCAGCCGGGCGTTTTCACCTGACGCTTGAGAGTGGTCTTGATTGCCTGGGTCTTCCCCGGCACCAGGGTGACGCGCTGGCGGTGATGGCTGTATTCCGGGCCGCGGGTGACGACGATCTCATAGCTCCCGGGTGGCAGCGCCACGCGGAAGGCACCGCTCTCGGAGTGATACTGATCGACACAGCCATGGGCGCGGTCGGTGGGGCCGAGATTGACCCGAGGCGTGCCGTCGACGGCGAGAAACTGCACTTTGCAGGGAATGCTGACGCCGGCTTCGTCGGTGACGGTGAAGGCCACGGCGGACGCCGGTGAGAGGGTGTAGGATTTTTCCACGGCGGCACCGGCGACGGCCTCGACCTTATCCTCGATCCAGTCGCGGCCCATATCCTCCACCGAAAGCAGCGTGGCGCCCTCCGGCAAGGGCGATCGCGCGATGCCATCCTTATCGGGATAAGCCGGAACCAGCGCTTTTTTGCCGCCCAAGTCCACCACCACCCGCCCGCTGGTCACTGGTTTTCCGGCGGCGTCCTTTAGGGTGACGACGAGGGAGCCGATCTTGTCTCCGCGCCGCTCGGCGACCACGCCGACGACTTCGGCGGGGGAATTCGCCACGGCGAGAAAACGCGCCACGGTGACAGACTCGCCGGGCTTGAGAGTGACCTCGGTGTTGCCGGGAATCTCGGCGCCGCCCTCGGCGACCCAGGCGAAGGCGTAACCGCATTTATCGGCCGGGTCGATGGCGTCGGCCCAGTTGATGCCGCGCACCGAGCCCTTGCTGCGCATCTGCGTCCAGGCGTCCGTCAGTTTCACCTTCGCCGCCTTGTTGCCCTCGTTGCGGAGAGTGGAGACGATGAGCACGCCGCGCCAGCCGTCTTCGAGCCGGTATTGGTGACGCCGGGAGATGCCGCCGGCTTTGGCCGCCGAGACGAAAGTTTCGATCACCGCCGCGCCGCCTTTGGCGCCGCCGTTTTCCTCGATGATGCGCACGTAGTTGACCGGGCCGCGCTGGGCGGTCGGGGAAAAAATCGTGATCTGGTCGTTGTCGGCGCCCAACAGGGTCAGGTCGTAGAGACAACCCGGTGTCTCGCCGCCATCGCCGTAGAAGGCGCCCATGTTGGCGCGGCGCAGCGGCAGGTTGCCCGAAATGACGGCCGCGATCTGATCGTTGCGCAGCACAAAATCTCCGACGATGGCGTCGGCCTCCTTGCCGCCGGGACGTTCCGCAAAATTCGCGTCCCCCAGTTCGAATGCCTCGGCGGCGGAGATTCTCTCGGGCGCCAGAGTCGCGAGAGCGGCGACAAGGGCGGTGATGGCAAGGTGGGTGGGGTATCTCATGGCGCGGTGTGAATCTTGGTCTGTAGTGGGTGGCAAGAGCGACGGTGCCACCCTCGCCGAAGTCACCGCGAACCCACAAGCACGCATTCCCGGTGAGGACCGAATCTTCATTTTTTAGGCTCAGCTCAATTCCCGCTTGGCAGGGACACGTATCTCACGGCATACTCGCCCCGCTATGATGACACCGTCCAGCCTTTCCCCTCGCCTGTGTGCCGCGATGATTTTGTCCGCGGCTTGCACCTTCTCCGTCGCCCCGACAATCGTGTCCGCCCAGGACGCGGATCCCGCCGAAGCGCAGCAAGGAGAGCAGATGACCGAGGAGCAATACAAAGAGGCGCTGCTCAAGCATGTGGAGGATTTCGGATGGCAACGGGACGGGGTCGGCAACCTCAAAGGGGAAGCCGAGATCGACATTCCCTCCGGCTACCGTTTTACCGGGCCCGAGGGAACCCGGAAGCTGATGGAAGTTTACGGCAACCCACCCACCGACCGCGAGTATGGCCTCATCGCCCCGGAGAACCTGGACTGGATCGTGGTCTTCGAATTCGACGAGAGCGGCTACGTGAAGGACGACGAGAAGGATTCCATCGACGCCCCGAAACTCCTCGAGAGCATGAGAGAAAACCAGGAGCTGGGCAATCGCTACCGCGCCGAGCAAGGGCTCGACGAACTGACCATCACCGGGTGGGCGCAAGAGCCCTTGTACAACGAGGAAACGCACAATCTGGAATGGGCTCTGACCCTGCGCAACTCCGGGGGCGGCGAAACGGTGAACTTCAATACCCGGCTACTGGGCCGCAAGGGGGTGATGGAGGTGGTGCTGGTCTGCAATCCGGATGAACTCGGCAGCATCCTGCCGACTTACCAAAAACTCATCGACGGTTATCGCTACACCGAGGGCAACGGCTACGCCGAATACCAGAAAGGCGACAAGGTCGCCAAGTACGGCCTCGCCGCGCTGATGGTCGGGGGCGGCGCCGCCATCGCCGCCAAGACCGGCCTGTTCGCCGGGTTGTTCAAGGTCCTCGCCAAGGGCGGCAAGGCGGTCTACCTCGGAATCGCGGCCCTGTTTGCCGGCATCATAAAGGGCTTCAAGCGCCTCTTCGGCAACGGCGGCGAGTAAGGCGGGCGACGACTTCCATCCGCTGCTTCTCCTTCCTTCTCCCGCGACCAGATGACCGACGGCGAAGCCTTCCTGCTCGTCTTCATCCTCATCTACCTGAGCGACTGCCTGGTGTGGCTGACACCTCCGGGCTATGCCCTGATCGCGTTCTGGCGACCGCGTTTCGTGGTGCGGCGCGCGGCGGTGAACTTCAGCGCGCTGCGCAAGGGCTTCGCCGTGCTCAACCCGTTGCCGCCTTTCGGCACCGTCTTCGTCTGCGAAAGCTGGCCGATCTCGCTGACCGCCGAGGGCATCGCACCGCTGACCCGGGACAATCCCAATCCCGGCCCCGCCCTCGGGCCACCTGCCGGCGCCGGATTTCTCGATTGGGAATCCGTTGATCGCGTCGGCGCGGACGGGCTGTATCTCTTCATCAACGGTCGACGTTTCGCCCTTGCCTCCACCCGGCAGGGCGCCCGCCACTGGGCCGGGATTGTGAAAACCATCTGTGCACTGCCCCCCGACGAACGCGCCGACGCCATCGACCGCGCGCTGCGGCGAAGTTTCAACACCTGCCACGCGACCCGCCGCGCCGCGCTGTTGCGCCGCGTCACCGCGGCCATCCGCTTCAACGCCGGCGTGCTGTTTTTTGCCGTGTTCATCGGGCTGCCCTTCGCCTACTGGCGCTTTCACGATGGCCCGCGGTTCTTTCTCGTGCTGCTGGCGATCTGGCTGGTGATGCTGTGGACGGTGATCGAATTCTTTCGCCTGCATCGGCGTTTCTATCCCGCCCACGGTGACGAACGCTGGCAACACGCCGGCCTCGCTCTGCTTTTTCCGCATTACACCATCCGCTGTCTCGACTCGCTTTCGAAAGGCTTTCTCGCCGGCATCCACCCGCTCGCCGCCGCCGCCGCGCTAGCTCAGCCCGACGAACTCACCAAGCTTGCCCGGACGGTGAAACGCGACGCCCGCCATCCCTTTCCGCTCCCCGAGTCCGGCCCAACGGCGGCGGCGGCAAAAACCTTTCACACGCGCCACTTTCTGCCCGCCCTGAACTCGGCCCTGGAGCGCATCGGCTATCCCGAGGAAGCTCGCCCCCAGGATCAGAGTGAAACCGGCCCCGCTGAATGCCCCCGATGCGGTGCTCCCTACGAAGAAAGCGGAATCCCCTGCGAAGACTGCGGCGGGATTCTGACAGCCGCCCTCGGCGGCGAAGATGGCAGATAGGAGATCGGGATGCAGGCTCCATTTTCCCTGTGCCACTCTCCTCCCAATAAACTTCCAGTAATTTTAGTGTTTATAGAAAATTTGACTAGCGTGACAAAAAGGGTTATCCTTCCCGAAGCTCCCGTGTGGCGTCTTCGCCACGGCTCGGGATCTCCCAAATAAAAACCGTACCGCACTGCCACCTATCCAAGGAGATGAATCATCCACGCCCTCTGAAACTATCCGCCGCCATGGGAATCGCGCTCGCCGCGACCGGGCTGCTGCTGTCCGTTCCCGCCTTTGCCGGCCCAAGCACTCCGGTCGGCAGTGCTCCTCCGGTTGAGGACCAATACCTGCGATATGACTACTTCGCCCTGCAGTACATCTACACCAACTTCGACAATCTCGACAACGGCCACGGTGCCGGCCTGAATCTGTCGAAAGGCCTGTTCGGCAATGTTTATTTCACCGGGTCCGCCGACTGGACTTCGACCTCCCTCAGCGGCTCCAACATCGATCTTTACGGCGCCACGGGTGGACTCGGCTACGTCATTCCAGTCACCCAGCGCTTCCATCTCAATGTTGAGGGTGGCGCCGCCTACGGCGATCTCACCGTCTCTCCCTACAGCGGCAGCAACTGGGGCTGGTTCGTCGGACCCGGCTTCCGCTACAGCCTCTCCCAGGGCATGGAGTTCTTCGCCAACATCTACTACACCAGCTACGGCGCCGGCAACGACCTCTTCGAAACCAAGCTCGGCATCATCGCCAACATCACCGACGCCCTCGCCTTCAAGCTAGGCGGCCTTCTCAATGAGAACGACCAGTCTATCCTCGTCGGCATCCGCGTTTACTACTGAGCCGCGGCTGTTTCTCTTTTCCCGAAAGGCGGGCGCGGCTTGGTAGTCGCGGTCGCCTTTTGGCGTTTCAGGAGGTCGGCAAACTCCGAACGTGGTAGCGGTGAACACTGCGGGTTCGCCTTCGCCCCATTCGGGGCTTCCATGAGGAGGCTGTGTTTCCCTCGGGGTGAACCCCGTGGCTACTCGCCTGCGCCGCTTCGCGGCTTCCCCTTTTGCGCTGCTCACTGCCGCCATTCACTCTGGAGCATCTCCGCCCTGCTCAACAACGGATTCCACGTCTACCGGTAATCCGCTGGCTTTGCCGCTGACGCGCTTGCGTTTCGGCGTCTTCTTTTTCGCGGCGGCCTTGCGGCCCGGCGGCGGCCGTTTCTTCGCCGCGGCGGGCTCTTCGCCCTCATGGACCGGTACCACCTTGATCTCCACATTGACCGGCACGGCGCGCAGTTCGGCGATGATGCGCTCGAGTTTCTCCACGGTCACGTCGGCCAGGTTCGCGGGTTGATTCTGCTGCTCGGCCGCGTCGGCGAGAACGCCCTCGATGCGTCCGAGTCCCTCGGAAAATCCGGCCAACGTCCCCACCACCCGGCTCACCGGATCGTTGTCGCCGCGCCCGCCCATCAGCAGGTTGCGGTTGAACTTTTTCTTAATGTCCTCCCAGCGCGCCGTCTCCTCGGACGTCAGCACGCCTTCCAGTTCACGGAATTTCAGCAGGTTGGACTCGGCTCCCGTGGTCAGGGTCTGGGCCTCGTTCTCGTAGTGGTCGAAGATGGTCGCCACGACCTCCTCGTCTGTCATGACGGGCAAAATCTTTTCCGCGATGCGGTTCATGTTGCGGTAGGAACCCTGCAGGCGGAAGGCCGGCTCGGTGCGGTAGTCGTCCTCCATTGCCGCCGAGCGAATGTATTCCAGGTTCACCCGCAGGATGGTGTCGCGCACCCGCGTCAGCTTCTCCATCACCGAGACCAGTTCTTCGATCTCTTCCATGCTGTAGTTGCCCTCGAAATCGACGCCTTCGCGGCTGCCGGTCTCGGCCATTTTCAGGAAAGCGTAGACGTCCGCCTGGCTGCGGCTGGCGAGTCGGCCCAGCACCGGGTTCGAGGTCAGGGCGTTCTCCACGTAGCTGGCCTCGAAATCCCCGGCGTGCCCGCCGATGATGTCGCCCAGGTTGTAGGTGTCGGCCCGATTGGCGAGCATGTCGGGAATCTTGAACTTGCCACCGCTCTCGGTGTAGGGGTTGCCCGCCATCACCACGCAGACCTTGCGGCCGCGCAGATCGTAGGTCTTCGGTTGCCCCTTCCACACGCCCTCGATCTTGCGCTGGGCGTCGCAGAGGGAGATGAACTTTTGTAGAAACTCGGGGTTGGTGTGCTGAATGTCATCGATGTAGAGCATGATGTTGTCGCCCATCTCCAGAGCGAAATTCAGCTTCTGAATCTCTTCGCGGGCGCTGGCGTTGGGCGCGTCCTCGGGGTCGAGCGATTTCACGTCGTGACCGATGGCGGGCCCGTTGATCTTCATGAAAGTGATCCCGAGCCGATTGGCGATGTATTCCATCAGCGTGGTCTTGCCATAGCCGGGCGGCGAGATCAGCAGCAGCATCCCCATGCGATCGGTGCGCGTGTCCACACCCGCCGTGCCGATCTGCTTGGCGAGATTGTCGCCGATCAGCGGCAGATAGACGCGGTCGAGCAGGCGGTTGCGCACGAAGGCCGACATCACCACCGGCTTGAACTCGTTGAGCCGCATCTGTTCGCGGCGAGACTCGATCAGCGACACCTTGCGCGCTTCATAAGCCTCAAATCGCGGCACCGTCTCGGCCATGAACCGGCGCATCTTCCGCGTCAGCGCGAGGTAGTCGAAGGCATAGACGCCGCCCTCGATCAGCGCGTGGTCTCCCCGCATTCCCTCCAGGGTCGCGGTGGTCTCAACCTGTTTCACCGCCATCAACTCGAACTCGTCGCGCACCAGGTGAACCGCCGCCTCGATCAGGTAGGGGCCGCCCGCCTGCGCTCCCAGTGAGCCGTTCATCCAGTCGCGGGCCACCTCGAACTGGGCCACGGGATCGCCCTCCAGTTCCAGCAGCGCGGCCATGAATTTCTTGTCCAGCCGCCCGGTGGTCAGGGTGTGCTGGAACTTCTTCAGCAGCGCGGCCGCCTGCGGCGAGATCACCATGTCGGTGTCGTCGATCAGTTCGTGAAACAGGTATTCCGCCGCCAGTTCCGGATCCGACTCGGCCAGAGCCGGGATCGCCGCCGCCCGGCTCTCCAAAAATTCCCTCAACCCATCGGCAAGCTCCCCGGCATAACCGCGCTGCACCGCCTCGTCGCCGTTGGGAAAGCTGCGCCGCATCAGTCCGAACGCCGCCAGCTTGCTCGTCAGGCTGATTTTCTCAGGCGCTTCGTTGTCCCAACCCGCGTGGTAGAGAAGGCCGACGGCGCGCTCGGCGGGACCGAATCGCAGCAGACCGGCCTCGCGATGCACCCGCGCCAACCGGGTCAGCAGCACCGTGGCGTCGTGGCCGTGGACGCCCTTGGTGTAACTCTCGCGGTAGCGCGGTGCCATGAACTGCCGCGTGCTCTCCAGCCGCGCCTCCTCATCCAGAGCCAGCCATTCATCCACCGCCGCGCCGCCGCCGCGCGACTCCAGATCGCGCAGCAGTCGCCAGGCGAGATACTCGCCGCGGTAGACCTCGCCGTTTTCCGACACCACCTCCTGATCCCACACCTCCCGCGTGGTGAGAAAGGTTTCGTCGCGAATGGTCTCGAAGAAATTCGTTCCCGCCAGGTGCAGGCACATTTCGCCGTCGCGCGGCACGATGGACAGCTCCAGCTCCTGCCGGTTGACCGAGAAGCGGTGATTGCCGAGCTGGATGATGTCTTTGCCGCCGACAAACAGCTCCTGCCGGTCCTTCAACTGGCGCACCGCGTCTTCGCGCGCAGTTTTCAGCCGGGTCTGGATGTCGTCCGCCTTGACTGGGTCACCCAACTCAGTGAGCTGGGCGATGATGTCGCGCACCTTTTCCACCATCAGATCGCCGGCCAGATAGCCGTTGATCTCGTTGACGTTTTCGAAGGCGTCGAGCCGGTGGCCGATGGTGGTGAGCACGCGCTCGGCGGATTTCACCAGCGACCCGGCGCGCTTGTTGCGCCGCTCCACCAGGGCGAGCTTCTTCGCCTCGAAGGCGGTGTATGCCTCGTCGCGCTTCTCGATGAGTTGCTCGACATACTCGTCGAAATCGGAGAAACGCCCCTCCAGTTCCTCCAACTGGACCATGGTCTTCGACAAGTACTCGTCGCACTTGCCGGGTGTGTCACAGAGGTCGAGGTAGTTGATGACCGCCTGGTTGACCAGTTTCAGCTGGGCGCCGAATTGCGCCGCGCCCTCGGACCGGGCCAGCTCCTTGCGGCGGTTCTTCAGCGCGGCCCGCACCCGGTTGAGAGTGGCGTAGATCTCTGAAATGTTGTCGATGATCTGCGTCGTCTGCGTCGAGTCGGCTATCTTGAGGTTGCCGACGATGTCGATCAGCATTTCCAGCTCGCCGCCGGCCTTGTTAAGCTCTTCCTCGACCTCGTCTGCATCGGTGACTTTGGCGATTTTCGGGATGCGCTGCTCCTGCTCCGCGACACTGGATTGGTAGGGCAGCAGCGCCTCGGGCCGCAACAGAAACTCGACGCAATGCTCCGAGACGAAGCCGGTGGCCTCGGCGACGTCGTCCTCCAGGGCGGCCACTTTCTCGCCATCGACGTAGCGCAATTCGCGCAGGGAAATGATCTCGCCGCGCACCTCGCGCAGCGACGCCAGACTATGCACGAATCCGAGAATATCGTCCGGTCGCGTGTTGCGCCCTGCGGTGGCGAGCTTCTTCGCCTTCACGAAAACCCGCTTCATCTCCGCGGCGGTCGACTGGCGCAGCCGCTGCACCTTCTCGAACTCGGCGATGGCCGACTCGGCCGCGCCGCGGATCTCGCCGAGGACGGACTTCAGATTGAATGCCTCGTCCTTCTCCAGCCAGAAATAGGCATCGGCGATGTCGGCGGTCTTTTTCGCCAGATCGAGATAGAGACCGGCGTAGGTGTCGTCTTTTCCCAGCAGGTTGAGCACCTCGTGGCACTCAGCCATGCCGCGCACGATGTCGGCGTTGCCGATTTTGTAGAGGTAGCTGTCGGTCTGCTCGCCGGCGCGAAACTCGCCCTCCATGAAGGGCGTCCGCCAGATTTGCAGGACATGGTGTTTGCGCGGCTCTTCCTCGCCGCGAAAATACACCAGCTCGCCGTTGGCGAAGAGCGAGTAGCCGTTGCAGACGATGGGTGTCTCGACGGTCTGGCTGATGAGGTTGTAGGACATCAGCACGTAGACGCCGGTGAGCCGGTTGTAGAAGACGTAGAGAAAATCCTCGCCGTTGGGCGACGCGATGCGGCGCTCGAACAGCATGTCAGTCAGGCCGCTCTCGAAGCGTTTCGTCTCCCCCGTCTGCAGATGGTAGCCGTCGGAAAAAATGATGCCGTGATCCTCCGGCAGCAGTACGCAGGAGTTGGCGATCGAGTCGATACGGGTGACGGTGCGGACCTTCTCGTTGTAGACCAGGTAGCGGTAGTCCTTTTCCTGGTAGGGCAGAATCTTCAGCAGGGTGAGACTGCCGACCACGGCGTAGAAAATCTCGGCGTCGTCGAGGGTCTGATCGCTGTTGACGACATCCTCCTCGTAGATGCCTTCGCCGGTCTCGGTGTTGTCCTCCAGCTTGACCGTGAGATCGCCTCCGGTGGTCTCGACGAACAGTCTGTCCTCGATGGAAACATGCGAGTGCAACCCCTCGCGGTACATGCCGCGATGAGCGCGCGTCCACTCGAACTCCTGCTGCGGCGGGAACTGGTATTCGTGGTCGAAGCGGTTGCCGATGTATTCGAGCGCGCCGTCGCGCATCAGCCACTTGAAGCACTTCACGTCGACGACGGTTTTGCCGACTCGGAACGCCATGAACAGATGCGGACCGATGCGGCGAAACTTGACGAAAGTGGTGTCGCGGTAGTACTTGTAGAGGTAACCGAAATCCTCAGCAAAGCCGCCGCCGCCACCGCCGTCGAGACTTTCCAGCCCGATATCGGTGAATGTGTGGCCCTCGGGATCGTAGCGGTAGGCGGCGAACACGTCCTTCAGCGCCGTGGTCGATTTCAGGCCGAACTGCACGTTGTAGCCGAACAGAAAGCGATTGCCGCCGATGGCGATCATGTCGCGCGGCGCGCAGTTGTGTTCCGTGGTGACTCGCTCTGTCGCCAGCAGCGCGCGCTCCACCGCCCCGAACACCGCCTGCCGCTCGGCGTTGAGTTTCCCCAATCGCGCCCGGAGTTCCGCCCCCTGCGTGGCCAGGCGATTGCGGATGATCTCATAGGCGCCTCCCTCGAGTTGGTCGGGGGCGGAGTCGACTGATTCTGTGGAGTCTTCTGGCATGGACTGGGAGCGCAGGCGTCCCGCCTGCATCGAGTTACGACACGTTTCTCTTTCTCAAAGCGTCTTCTGTCATCGTTGCCCTCACTTCACCCGATGCAGGCGAGACGCCTGCGCTCCCAGTGGTGTGGCTCACACCCCGAGCTTGCCCAGTACGCTGGCGGCCTTGTCGCCGTCCAGCCCGAAGCGTTTGGTGGCGCCGAGCAGGGCACCGAGTTTTGAGCGGGTGGACTCGTCCTCGGCCTCGCCCATCATGCGGGTCAGCAGGGCGGTGATGGTGAGGTTCTTGAGATCCTCGCTGGACACACCAAACTGATCGATCCAGCCGGCCAGCTGGCTCTTGAAATACTCGGGATCGCCGTTGAAAAACGTGTCCCGCACATCGCTGAGTGTGGAGCTGTTGTCGACCAGCCTATCGACCGCTTTGCCCTGGGTGATGGCGCCGGTGATCTTGTCGAAGAAGGTCGTCTCGCCTCCCACAATGTCGATCTTGGCGCTCTTCAGTGCTTCGGAAACAATCTCCGAATGCTTCGCGGCGATGGCCCGGCGCACGTCGATCTCGGCGAGTTCGACGGTCTGTTCCTTGGCGAGTTCCAGCTTGAACTCCTCATGCTCTTTGCCGGCCTCGTTGAATTTTTTCATCGCCTCGGCTTTCGAAGTGATACCGCCGGCTTCCGCCTCGGCCTTGGCGCCGATGACTTCGGCTTCGCCCAGTCCCGCGGCCGCCGTCTCGGCGCTGACACCGGTGGCGAGCGCCTTCTTGGCGACGGCGAGTTTCTCCGACGCGATCTGCTCGGCCTCGGCCTCGATGACAATCTCTTCGGCGTGCAGTTCGGCCGCCTGCTTGTCGGCCTCGGCCTGCTTGACCCGCTTGTAGAGTTCCTGGTCGGCGTGGAGCTGGGCCGATTCCTTGGCCGCCTCGGCTTCCTGGATTTTCTGGATCAAGCCTTCCTGGGCCGCCTTTTCGGCCAGCGTCACCGCCACCTGTTTCTCCCGGTCGGCGCCGGCGAAGGCCTCGGTGTCGAGAATCTTCTGCTGCTCTTCGACCACGGTTTTTTCCACGGCGACACGCTCTTTGATGACGTCCTGGATGAGTTTCTTCTCCACCTCGACGGCTTTCTCCTTCTCGATGTCCTTGAGGGTGGTGACCCGCTCGCGCTCGATGGATTCGAGTTCGCGGTCGCGCTTGACGCGCTCCTGCTCCACGGCGTCGGTGCGCTCCTTGTTGCGCAGGGCCACCAGCACTTCGCGCTGCTTGTTCTCGGTGGCGATCTCCACCTCTTCCTCGGTGGAAATGCGGGCGCGCTCGGACTTGAGCAATTCCTCGGACCGCACCTTGGCGGCTTCC
>JAJRVQ010000067.1 GCA_024277255.1 Acidobacteriota bacterium
CTCTTCCGTCGATAACCCTATTGTGCAAGATCGCGGACCCGCCTGCGGCGGGGATGATGATTCCGGTCGGCGGGATCTAGAGAATGGTGCTGGTCTGCGCCTCTACACCAGATAGTTACGCTTTCCCGTAGCCGCCAACACATTGAGGGGGATTGCGACGCACCTGTTATAGGCAGCGGCGGGATCGGGGGGTCTTCGGTGGAGTTCTCGCTACACCGCGAGGGGGATTGCGATGTGGTTGGGAGCGGGGCAGGTACCCGCGAAGGGGCTGGCGACGGGATTCGGACTGTTCTTCAACCGTCCTGTGAAGGGCCAGTCGGGCAGTCCGTAATCCTCGGGGAAGGAGTTGTGTGGACTCTTGCCGAATCGCCAGGTCAGAGAGGCGAGTGCCAGCGCAGACCGTTGAAGCGGCTGAAGTCGCGGTCGCTGGTGATCCATTCACTGCCGGATTCGATCGCCAGGGCGGCGAGGAAGGCGTCGGGGACCAGGTTGCCCTTGGCCTTGGCTTCCCGGCATAGGCGGGTGAAGAGCTGCCAGTGACGCTCCCCGGGTGAGAGGCGAATGCAGTTGGGTTGCGAGCGCAGCGCCTCGGCGAACTCTAGGGCCTTGTCGATGGGGGTTGGAGGCTGGAAGATCCGGGGGTGGGTGACGATGCGTAGGAAGCCGCTCAACACCAGGTCGGAGAGGCCGAAGGCGGCGGGGGAGTTGACCAGGTCGTCAAGCCACCGGCGAATCTCTCGGTGGTGAGGAGCATCCTCGCGGAAGGCGGTCACCAGCACATTGACGTCACAGAGCCTCATCCGAACCCTCCATCAGCTCGAGCAGAGCGGCGGAGTCGTCGAGGTCTACCCCCGGCTGGAGACCCTGGCCCTTGAAGGTCGGCAGTGGCACGCGCTTTCCATCGCCTCGACCCTTCCGGGCCTGAAGCATCTCGCGCAGCGCTTGCTCCAGCAGTGCGGTGAAGGTCGTCTGTTCCTCGGCAGCCAGCCGCTTGATTTGCCGGGAGAGGCTGTCGTCCAATCGCACCGTCGTTCTCATATGTCTGAGCATACTCATGAGGCATCAATATGTCTAGGCAGATTCTTCTGCCAGCGGTTTGACCGCCAACGGTTTGACTTCTGGCACCCAGATTTCGCACCCCAGCACTCAGATTTCAGTTGCGTGATATAGTCGTCGACGGTTAGAGAAAGCTATCGCGGAAGTGCAATAGGCGAAGTATTCGATGCGAGCTCTGCTCCTTGGTTCCTTTGGGCTCGCGCAAGAGCAACAAGGGCCTCGCCAGCAGCACTCCGCCTCCATCGAAGTGTGTGATCGACAAAGGAGGTCTCCAATGACTCGCTACCAGAATTCGAACTACTCTCTGTTCCTTTTCGTTATCGTGGCTTTCTTTCTGGCGGTCGGTGCCACCGCGGAAGCGAACAGTCAGGTCGCCCAGCGGGAAGGAGTGCTGTCCCCTGCCATGGAGGCGACCACCACCGCCCCGGTCAAGATCACGGCTAAGAGCGACGAGGCGGAAGTTGCTGATCTTCTGGAGGAGCTGTTCGCCGAACCTACGCTCCTCACCGGCTGTGGTTGCTCGACCAACAACGACTGCAACCAAGGTTGTATCGACGGTGGAGTGTGTGTCCGCGGTCAGTGCATATGCAGTATTGGCACCTGTGTGGGCTCCGGCGGGTCTGGCTCGGGCAATCCCCCCCCGCCGCCGCAACAGTGTCCCTTTGGTCCAACTTGTACGACCTTCGGTACGGCTTGTGTCGCCTTTTGCCATACCTTGGATGGTGTATGCATTGGCGGCTGTTGCCTCTGCTAGTAAGCCTTGGTCGGGCGGTCAGAGTGCCCGCCAACGGTCTGACGGGCACCCGATCGGCACTCAGATTCCACACCGTGTCAACTCTTGCGCCTGATTCGGACCCTGTTCGATGGTCGCTGCGATGCTCGGCGGTTACACTCAGCGTCGGATGAGTTCTGGCAGAGCCACGGCTGGGAGGATGGGAATGAAGGACGCAGCGAGAGCAAGGGCCCGGGAGATCGCCGCCAACCATCTGACCAGGGGGGAGCCTCTGGCCTGGTTTGAGGAGTTGTACTCCGCTGCGAGGGTCGGGGAGGCGGAGGTGCCGTGGGCCGATCGGCGGCCAAATCCTCATCTGGTGGAGTGGATGGAGGGCCGCGGTGCGGACTGGGGCGAGGGGCGAGCCTTGGTCGTCGGCTGCGGGTTGGGGGACGATGCGCAATTCTTGTCCTCCAAGGGGCTCGCGGTGACGGCGTTCGATATCTCGCCGACGGCGATCGGCTGGTGCGGCGAGCGCTTCGCGGACACGCGGGTGGACTATCGGGTCGCCAACTTGCTGCACGCGCCGGGCAGCTGGACGGGCCGTTACGACTTGATTCTGGAGTCCTACACCTTGCAGGCGATGCCCGAGGAGGTGCGGCGGGTTGCGATGACCTGCATCCCGCCTTTGCTGGCGCCGGGCGGCAAGATGCTGCTGATTTGCCGGGGCCGCGAGGCCAGCGACCCGGCGGAAGAGGCGCCATGGCCGCTGACCCGGGAAGAGATCTACGGCTTCGAGGAGTACGGGCTGACGGTGCGCGAGTTCGAGGATTTTCAGGACACCGACGGCGAGGAGGCCGGCAGTCCCCCGGTGCGCCGGTTCAGAGTCGAGCTGGTCAAGGAGTCGTGAAGCGGCTCCGCCATCTCCGCGGAGCTGGAAGCACGTGGGCTACAGCGCCGTGACCCGCACCACCTCTTCGAAGGTGGTGACCCCTTCGGCGAGCTTCTTGAGTGCCGATTGGCGCAGGGTTCGCATGCCGTTCTTGACCGCTTCGCGTTTGATCCGCTGGGCGTCGGCGTTTTCGATGATCAGCGGCTTGATGGCGTCGTCGATCGGGAGCATCTCGAAGATCCCGGAGCGACCCAGGTAGCCGGTGCCTCGGCACTCGGCGCAGCCGGCTCCTTCGTAGACCTTGATCCGTTTGCCTTGGGGAATGGTCAGACGCAGGATCTGGGCCTCCTCGGCTTGCAGGTAGCTCTCGGTCTTGCAGTGGGTGCAGATCTTGCGCACCAGCCGCTGGGCCATCACCCCGATCAGAGTGGAGGCGGTCATGAAGTTCTCCACTTCGAGGTCGGCCAGCCGGCTGACCGAGGCGGCGGCGTCGTTGGTGTGCAGGGTGGAGAGGACGAGGTGGCCGGTCATCGCCGCTTGGACGGCGTAGCGGGCCGTCTCCGGGTCGCGAATCTCGCCGATCATGATGATGTCGGGATCCTGGCGCAGGATGTGGCGCAGGGCCGAGGCGAAGGTGATACCGACCTTGTTCTGCACCGCGGTCTGGTTGAACTCGTCGTAGACCATTTCGATCGGTTCTTCGATGGTGGTGATGTTCTGCTCGCTGTTGGCGATCGCCTTGAGGGCCGAGTAGAGGGGCGTGGTCTTGCCGGAACCGGTGGGGCCGGTGACCAGGATGATGCCGTGCGGGCGGTGGATGAAATCTCGGAAGCTCTCCAGCTCGTCGGGGTAGAAGCCGAGCCCTTGGAGATCCTGCATGAGGACTTCCGGATCGAAGATGCGCATGACGATCTTCTCGCCGAAGGCCACCGGCAGGGTGGAGACTCTCAGTTCGATCTCCCGGCCGCCGCGGCTGGTCTTGATGCGGCCGTCTTGCGGCCGCCGCTTTTCGGCGATGTCGAGCCGCGACATGGTCTTGACCCGGCTGACCAGGGCGCGGTGGACCACGCGCGGTAGGGTCTGGATGTCGTGCAGGACGCCGTCGATGCGGAAACGGATCAGGCTCTGCTCGCGCTTGGGTTCGACATGAATGTCGCTGGCCCTGCTGTCGTAGGCGTGCTGCAGCATGAATTCGACCGCGTTGACCACATGCTGGTCGCTCGACTCGATTTCGGTCTCGCTCTTCATGCGGACCAGCTGCTCTAAGTTGCCCAGGTCGATGCCGGAGGAGAGGTCCTTTTCGGCCCGCTTGACCGCGTGGCGCAGGCCGTAGAATTCGGTGATCGCCCTGAGCACTTCGGGCTCGGAGGCGACGACGATCTGCAGGTCGCGCCCGGCGATGCGCCGGAAGTGGTCGAGCCCTTCGATGTCGAAGGGGTTGGCGCAGGCGACGCGCAGTTTTCCGTCTTCGAGATCGAGCGGGATCATGCGGTGGCGCCGGGCGAAGGGGCGCGACATCTTCGACTCGATGAGATCGGCCGAGAGGGTTAGCGAGTCGATGCGCATGTGGGGCAGGTTGGCCTCGGCGGCCAGTGCCTTGGCGATGTCGTGCTCGCCGACCACGCCACCGCCGTTGGCTTGCGATTTGAGCCGCAGCCCCTCGATCAACTCATAGGCCTGTGCTCGTTGCTCGAAGCTGCGCGTCGAGCCGCGGCGCTGGCGCACCGGATTGAGCTTGGACTCTTTCTTGATCTCGAACGCCTGTGGAGCGGTGATCACTCCGTGGCGATGCAGGACGTCGGCGACAAACTCTGGGGTCAGATTCATTGTTTTTGAGTTTATCTCGCGCGCGGCGGTTATAGTCGGCCGGCCGTATGGTTTCCACCGCCGCCATCACCGTCGTTCTCGGCTGCAGCCTGGGCTGGAGTCTGCTCGATCTGACCCGCAAATCGCTGGTCGAAAAGATCCCTTCACTACCGCTCCTGCTCTTCGTCACCGCGGGGATGGTGCCGCTTTTCGCCTTCTGGGCCTACTTCGGCCAGCCGGCGACCTTCGCGCCGGGTTACCTGCCCCCCGCCACGGCCTCGATTCTGCTCAACGTCTTCGCCAACCTGGCTTTTTTTGAGTCGATCCGCGTCTCGCCGCTGTCGCTGACCATTCCGCTGCTCAGTCTGACTCCGGTCTTCGCCACCATTCTGGCCATTCCCCTCCTCGGCGAGGTGCCGACCCCGCGACAGGCCGCGGGCATCCTGATCGTGGTGGTAGGGGCCCTGTTCCTCAACCTGGCAGGCGGTGAGGGCTCTTCGCTGGCGGCGGTATGGCGAGCCTTCATCCGCGAACGGGGCTCGCTGCTGATGGTGCTGGTGGCCCTGTTGTGGGCGGCGACCATCTCACTCGACAAGATGGCGGTCGAGCGCTCCAGCGGGGCGCTCCACGGCTTGGTGTTGAGCGGCGGGGTCGGGGTGGCGGCGTTGGCCGCGCTCGCCGGGGCGCGCCGTATGCACGAGTTGTCTACCGCGCGACGGGCTCCGTGGACTCTGCTCGCCGCGCTGGTCGTCGGCGCGGTGGCTCTCGCCCTACAGCTCGAAGCGATCCAGCTGGTCTGGGTCGGGGCGGTGGAGACTGTCAAGCGGGGGTTGGGCAACTTGATGGCGCTGGTCTTTGGCCGCCTTTTTTTCGCCGAGCCGGTAACGCCGCACAAGCTGATCGCCATCGTTCTGATGGCCGGAGGCGTTGCCGTCCTGCTCTTGTAGTGCGATGGCAGGTACGACGAAGCGGCGGCTGGGCTGGAGTGCTGTGGGCACTGCTCCGGGGTTCGGTGACGGCGATCCTCTGGCTGGCCATCGCGGCCATCGAGCTGATCGGCGCCGCGACGGCCTTGCTCCTCCATCTGCTCGCCTGGACGGTGGGCAGCGTCGAGTCGCTACTTACCCGCTGAGGCGGGCCAGTCGCGCTGCTGGGCCATCGAGGCCGCGAAATGGGCCAGCAGCTGCGCCATCGAATCACCGCCGAACTTCTCCAACACGGCGTCGGCGAGGACCAGAGCAACCATCGATTCGGCGATCACGCCGGCCGCCGGCAGGGCGGTCACGTCGCTGCGCTCGTAGCGCGAGGTGACCGGCTCCATGGTGTCGAGATCGACCGTCGGCATCCCCTTGCGCAGGGTGGAAATCGGCTTCTTATAGGCGGTGATGACCACATCGGCACCGTTGGTGATGCCGCCTTCCAGGCCGCCGGCGTGGTTGCTCGGGCGATGCCATTCGCCATCCTTGCGCTCGATCGGATCGTGCGCCGCGCTGCCGAAACCGGCGGCGGCGGACAGCGCGGCACCGATCTCGACCGCCTTGACCGCCGGCACCGACATCACGGCGCGAGCCAGCCGGCCGTCGAGCTTCTCGTTCCACTGCACATGCGAGCCGAGGCCGGGTGGAACGTTGTGCGCGATGACGGTGACGGCGCCGCCCAGCGTGTCCCCCTCTTCCTTGGCGCGATCGACCAGGGCGACCATTTCCGCTTCCAGGGAAGGGTTGATGGCGCGCAGCGGCGACTCTTCATCGACCGTCTGAAGCTGCGCCCAGTCGGGGACCGGCGAGTCGACCCCGATGGGGCCCAGCGAGCGCACGCCGCTCTTGATCTCGACGCCGAGTTGGGCCAGCAGCAGTTTGGCGAAGGCTCCGGCGGCGACCCGGGCGGCGCTCTCGCGGGCCGAGGCGCGCTCCAAGATGTCCCGCAGGTCGTGGCGGCCGTACTTGAGCCCACCCGCCAGATCGGCATGGCCGGGTCGAGGGGTGTGCACCCGGCGTTGCTCGGCGCGGTGGGGCACCGTCTCCACCGGGCTCATCATCGGTTCCCAGTTCTTGTAGTCGCGGTTGACCACCCACAGGACGATGGGGGAGCCGAGGGTCTCGCCATTGCGTACGCCACCGCGGATCTGGGCGTCGTCGACCTCGATCTTCATCCGCTGGCCGCGGCCGTAGCCGTGCTGGCGCCGGCGCATCTCGGTGCGGATGAACTCGGGGTCGAGGCGCAGGCCGGCAGGAAAGCCGGTGAGGATGGCGGTCAGTCCCGGCCCATGGCTTTCGCCGCCGGTGGTCAAGTTGAGGCGTGGCATGGTGACGGCGAGAGTATCAGCCCAGCCCCGGCCGGGGACTGCCTCTCGTCTCCTTCCACTGTGGATCTCGTCTGCTAAGTAGTGATGATCAAAGGGGTTGTGGTGATGAACTGAGTTGACATGCGGAGCGAGAATTAGCAGACTACGTGGCTATGCGCTCCTCCGCCACCGCTCGTCTGGTCGCCGGATGCTCGCTGGTGGCCGTGTCGATCGCTCTGGCGACGACGGCCGGCGCCACCAGCTTGAAGCCGTCGAGCGGTTCGATGTCGCGCCAGATCCGCGCCGCGAGGCAACATGATTTCACCTATCTGAAGACCCGCTCCGCGGTGTACAGCTTTGTGGCGCGAGGCTATCTGGTCCCGGTGCGCGGCAACCGTGACTACACGCTGGAGAGGGTTTCATTTCCCTACGCCCGGGCCGAGGTCAAGCTTCTTCTGGAGCGGCTGGGCAAACAGTACAGGGGCGCTTGTGGCGAGCGGTTGGTGGTCACCAGCCTGACCCGGCCGCGCTCCCATCAACCACCCAACGCCTCGAAGAAGTCGGTTCACCCGACCGGGATGGCCTTCGATCTGCGGCGCAGTCGCGGCCGCAAGTGCCGCCGTTGGTTGGAGAAGACTCTGCTCTCCCTGGAAGGTTCGGGGGTTCTCGAAGCTACCCGCGAGCGCTGGCCGCCGCACTATCACGTGGCCCTCTTCCCCAAGAGCTACCGCCGATATTTGACCAAGCTCGGAGCCTCGTCGGCGCTGGCTCAACTCGACAGCCAGCGTGCCGCCAGGGCCAAGACCCGCAACGCCCAGGCCGGCACCTCCCGGACCGGCACTGCCCAGGCTGGCACTTCCCAGGCCGGCACTGCCCAGACCACTGCCGTCCATCGGATCCGCCGCGGAGATACGCTGTGGAACATCGCTCGCCGCTACCGCACGACGGTGGAAGAGCTGAAGCGGTCCAACCGGTTGCGCTCCGACCGCATCAAGGTCGGCCAGAAGCTGCGCGTGCCCGTCCGCTAGCTCTTTTCGTCCCCGGCGACCAGGGCGGCGAATCCGGCGTAGAGCTTTTGCGGAGTGCGGCAAGGGCGGCCCGTCTTGGCGTCGACCCAGATGTGTTCGGTGGCACCGGTGGCCAAAGTTTTGCCGTCGCGCGAGACTCGATAGGCAAAGCGCAAACCGCGACTCGCCTGGCGCACCAGGTGGCACTCGACATCGACCACCTCGCCGTAGCGCGCTCCCCGGCGGTAGGTCAACTCGGCCTTGGTGACCATCAAGTGATAGCCCATCTGCTCGATCTCGCTGTAGTGGTAGCCGCAGCGGCTGCACAGGCGGGTGCGAGCGATCTCGAACCACGGCAGATAGCGGGAGTGGTGGACGATACCCATGGCGTCCGTTTCCGCGTAGCGCACCTCGAGTTCCACGCTGACTCCGAGTTGGCTCTCTTCTTTATTCACCTTGGTTCACCTTGAATCTACTTTGGGGCGGTTGCCGATGCTGTATCGCAAGACGGTCCACAGAATCTTGTAACCGGCGCGTAACGTTCCGGCGACGGTGCCGGTGATCTTGGAGACTCCGATGCGCCGCCGGTAGCTGACCGGCACTTCGCTCACTTTCAGCCCGTGGCGCAGCGCCTTGACCTGCATCTCGGCGGTCCACCCGAAGTTGGGATCACCCATGCGCAGCTCTTCGAGCCGATGCCAGAGAATGGCGCGGAAGGGGCCGAGATCGGTGTACATGTGGCCGTAGAGCAGGCGGATGAGCAGGCAGGCGACGAGGTTTCCGGCGCGGGCTTGGGGTAGCAGGGCGCCGGGTTCGCGGCTGCCGAGCGCCCGAGAGCCGATGACCAGTTCAGCCTCTCCGGCGAGGATCGGCGCGATGAGTCGGGGCAATTCGTCCGGGTGATCGGAGTAGTCGGCGTCTAAAAAGACGACGATCTCCGGCGGTTCGTGGTCGCGCAGCCAGGCGAGGGCGGACAAACAGGCGCTGCCGTACCCGGGGCGAGGGGCAGGGACGATGACGGCGCCGCCCTGGTGGGCGAGGCTCGCCGTGGCGTCGGTCGAACCGTTGTCCGCCACCACGATCCGACGCACCAACTCGCGCGGCAGATCGGCCAGCACCATCGGCAGCGACCGTTCTTCGTTCAGCGCGGGGATGACAACGTCGATCACTGCTTCCGGCAAGGGTTTCGGCACGGGGCGATTGTATGCGAAGCTACCCCCCCACGACCCACCTGCTGAGATCACCCATGCCAATCTATCCATTTCGAGGTGTAGCGCCGACCGTCGGCCGCCGCGTCTTCCTGGCGCCTAGCGCCATGGTGGTGGGCGACGTGGAGCTAGGCGATGATGTCTCCTTGTGGTTTCAGACGACGGCTCGCGGCGATGTCAACTCGATTCGTATCGGTGCTGGAACCAATATCCAAGACGGCGCGATTCTGCATGTCACCCACGAGACTCATCCGCTGGTGATCGGCCAGCGCGTGGTGGTGGGCCACGGCGCGGTGCTGCACGGTTGCACGATCGAAGATGGCGCACTGATCGGAATCGGTGCGCGGGTGTTGGACGGTGCGGTGATCGAGGCGGGCGCCCAGGTGGCGGCGGGCGCCTTGGTGGCGCCGGGCAAGCGGGTAGAGTCCGGACAGCTGGCGATGGGAGTGCCGGCGCGTGTGGTGCGCCGGCTGAGCGACGAGCAACGGCGCCAGATCGGCGAGATCGCCGATCGATATAAGGCGCTCAAGAACGAATACATCGAGATCTGCGGGGCCGGCTACTGAGCCGGTCCGCGACGGGCAAGATCAAAGACTGGCAGGATTCAAGAAGGTGGGAGACAGTATGCAACGGCGTGGTGCGGGGACCTTGAGTACGAGCGATATCGGCAGCCGCGTGCTGCTCAAAGCCTGGGTGCGCCGGCGGCGCGACATGGGTGGTTTGGTCTTCCTCGATCTACGGGATCGCAGCGGTGTGGCCCAGGTAGCGGTCTATCCGGAGGCCCATCCGGAGGTGACCCGCATCCTCTTCGCGGCGCGGGCCGAATGGGTGGTCGAGGTCGAAGGCGAGGTGGTGGCGCGCGAGAGCCCCAACCCGCAGATGGCGACCGGCGCGGTGGAATTGCTGCCCGACCGCGCTTGCATCCTGTCGCGCTCCGATCCGCCTCCCTTCGTGCCCGACGCGGCCAGCGATGCCGGTGAGGATACGCGACTGCGCTACCGCTACCTGGATCTGCGCCGCGAGGAGTTGCAGAGAAACCTGGCGCTGCGCAGTGAAGCGACCTTGGCGGTGCGCAACTTCTGCCAGGAGAACGGTTTCCTCGAGATCGAAACACCGATGCTGACCCGCTCGACGCCGGAGGGCGCCCGCGACTACCTGGTGCCCAGCCGGGTCCACCGCGGCAGCTTCTACGCCTTGCCCCAATCGCCGCAGATCTTCAAACAGATCCTGATGGTGAGCGGTTTCGAGCGCTACGTGCAGATCGTGCGCTGTTTTCGCGACGAGGATCTGCGGGCCGACCGCCAGCCGGAGTTCACTCAGATCGATCTC
This sequence comes from Acidobacteriota bacterium, assembly GCA_024277255.1. Classification (GTDB taxonomy): domain Bacteria; phylum Acidobacteriota; class Thermoanaerobaculia; order Multivoradales; family SZUA-115; genus SZUA-115. Next base: position 10,295 of record JAJRVQ010000067.1, read on the forward strand.
GAGCTGTCCTTTGTCGACGAAGAGGATGTGATCGCGCTGGTCGAGGGTCTGTTTCATCGCATCTTCCCGCTGGTCGGGATCGAGCCGCCGCGGGTTTTCCCCCGCTTGACCTACGCCGAGGCGATGCGCCGCTTTGGCAGCGACCGGCCCGATCTGCGTTTCGACCTGGAGATTGCCGACCTCTCGCAGCTCTTGGCCGAGAGCGACTTCAGGGCCTTTTCCGCCACCGTCGCCGGCGGTGGGGTGATTCGCGGCTTCGCCGTTCCCGGCGCGGCGGCGGCCAGCCGCAAGCAGGTCGATGGCTGGGTCCAGGTGGCGCGCCGCTTCGGTGCCGCCGGGGCGCTCACCCTGCGCCGCCGCGACGGTGAGATCCAGTTCCAGGTCAAAGGGGTGCTCAGCGAAGCGCAGCTGAGCGCCGCCGCCGCAGCGCTCGGCCTCGAAGAGGGTGGGCTGGCGCTGATCGTGGCGGCTCCCGAGGCGACCGCGGCGGCGGCGTTGGGTGCGCTGCGGCTCGAACTGGCGAAGGCCTACGATCTGATCCCGGAGGATGAGCACGCCTTCGTCTGGGTGACCGAGTTTCCGCTCTTCGAATGGGATGAGAAGAGCGACCGCTGGCATGCACTCCACCATCCGTTCACCAGCCCCGACCCGCGGGATCTCGAATTGCTCGATTCCGCCCCGGGCGAAGTGCGCTCGCGCGCCTATGACGTGGTGCTCAACGGCATGGAGCTGGGCGGTGGCTCGATCCGTATCCACCAGAGCGAGATCCAATCGCGGGTCTTCGAACTGCTGGGGATCGATGCGGAGGAGGCCGAACACCGCTTCGGTTTCTTGCTGCAAGCCCTGCGCTACGGTGCGCCGCCGCACGGCGGACTGGCGCTGGGACTGGATCGGCTGATCATGATGATGGTCGGTGCGGACTCGATCCGCGATGTCATCGCTTTCCCCAAGACGGCGTCGGCGACCTGCTTGATGACCGAGGCCCCGGCAGTGGTCGATCAGGCTCAGGTCGAGGAACTGGGGCTGGCTCTTCTCGCCGAAGCGCCGGCACCCTCCGCGGTGGAGTCGAAGGAGCAAGATTGAGTGGCCTGCGCCACCCTCACCTGCTGAGCCTGCGCCATCCGAGGGGCGAGACGTCGATCGTCGTGGGCGCCGGCGCGTTGGAGCCGGGACTGACTGCGCCTGGCGAATGGCTCGGCGAGTGGCTCGGGGCCAGGACGCTCTTCGTACTCACCACGCCGCGGGTTCGCCGTTTGCACGGGAGTCGTTTGCGACCCCTGTTGGAGCGTGGCGCGACCGCCGAGATCCTGGAAGTGGAGGAGGGGGAGGCGGCCAAGAGGCTGGACGTCGCGGGCGAGCTGTGGGATCGCATGCTGGAGGCGGGAGGCAAGCGCGACAGCCGCTTGCTCACCTTCGGCGGCGGCAGCGTCGGCGACCTGGGCGGTTTCGTCGCCGGCTGTTTCCTGCGCGGCATCGAGTACGTGCAGCTGCCGACCACTCTCTTGGCTCAGGTCGACGCCTCGCTGGGCGGCAAGACGGCGGTGGATCGGCCGGGGGCGAAGAACTGTGTTGGTCTGTTTCACCATCCCGCCGGAGTGATCAGCGATACCGAGTTGCTGTCCACTCTGCCGCGCGAAGAGATCCGCGCCGGTTTGGCCGAGGTGGTGAAGATGGCGGCGCTGCTCGATCCCGACTTGCTGGCGCGGGTGGAGCGCGACCTCGATGCGCTGCTGGCTGGAGATGCGATTGCCCTGGCACCGGTGGTGGCGGCCTCGGCGCGGGCCAAGATCGGGGTGGTGGAAGAGGATCCGGAAGAGGCGGATCGCCGGCGCCTGCTCAATTTTGGCCACACCATGGGCCACGCCCTGGAAGCCGCGGCCGGCTTCGGGGGCTTGCGACACGGCGAGGCGGTGGCCTACGGCATGCTCTTTGCGCTGCGCTTGGCCCGGGACCGCGGCCTGGCGGCGGAGCTGGCCCCGCGGCTGGTTCGCCTGCTCGGCCGCTTCGAACTACCGCCCTTGCCGCCTTCGTTGCACCGCGAAGAACTTGTCGCCCTGGTCGGGCGCGACAAGAAGGCGCGCGAAAGTGGGTTAGCCTGGGTGCTCCCGGCGAAGCTCGGCGAGGGGGTGATCGTCCACGACATCCCGATGGCGCAGGTCGAGGCTGAGATCGCCCCTTTTCTGGCGTCCCCGTTTGCGGTGAAGTAGTCGGTAACTTACACTTTGAGGCGAAATGTCCGAATTGATAGAACACGAGGGGCTCACCAGCACTGAGCAGTGGGAGGAGGCGCCAGCCGTCAGTAGGAGGTTCAAGATGGGCCATTTCCTCTTTCTCGGCCTCCTCCTATCCGGGATCATCCCGCTGTTGATCAGCAGCGCCCTGCTGATTCGCCAAAATCGTACCTTGCTGGTCGAACAGGAGCGCGAGCACTTGCTCAGTTCGGCGGCCGGTGCCTCACTGCAGGTCGAGACAGTTCTGCAAAGTTTGCGTCGAGATCTGACCCAGCGCGGGTTGGGTCTGCTGAGCTTGCCGGGACCGGAGAATCCTCAGGAGAGACTGCGCCAGCCGTGGGTGCGCTCCTACTTCACCAGCATGGTGGCGGCGAACAACGCGCTGCTGGCGGTGCAGGCGATCGAGCCGGGGGGGCAGGGTGTCTGGTTCGGGCCTGAGCAGCTGGCGCCGCCGGTGCGCGCGGCTCTGCAGCGAGCCTATGAAGAAGCCCGCGACGGCGGAGAACCGGTCTATCGAATGGTCTCCGAACCGGGCTCCAACGATCCTCTAGCAGTGTTGGCGGTGCCGATCTTCACTCAGTCCGCAGCGCTCACGCTGCTCGGCGAGGGTTCGGCGCCCGCTGTCTCCCCGAGCGAGCCTGCAACCGCGCCGGCGCTGGTGGTCGAGGGGCTCAGCCGGCTGCGCTTGCGCGACGTCGTGGCGGCCGCAGGCAGCCGCTCCCAGAGCCTGCTGCTGATGGACTCGAGCGGCCAGCTTCTATGGTCCGACGGCGGCGATCCACTGCTGCGCGCCGCCGGAGCCAGCTCGCAGTTGGTGCGTGATCTCAGCAGCAATCCGGTCAACTTCACCGCCCCTTTCGAGGCCGAAGTGGGCGGCAAGAGAATCCAGGTCGAGGCGACCGGCAGCCGCATCCCGAAACCGGCTGGACCGTGGTCGTGCTCAAACCGATGACCGCTGCCTTTGCCGCGGTGGGACGGATGATCTACCGCACCGTGCTGATCTCATTGTTGTTGGTGGCGCTGGCGGCCTTCTTCGCGTTGCTCGCCAGCCGCTGGGTTGGCAAACCGGTCCAACACCTGGCGGAGACCAGCCACGAGATCGCCGCCGGCAACTTCGGCCAGCGGGTGGACACCCTGGGACTAACCTTCGAGATGGCCGACCTGGCCGACAACTTCAACCGCATGAGCGGCCACGTGGAGAGCTACGTCGAGCAGCTCAAGCGCGCGGCGGCGGCCAATCGCGAGCTGTTCATCGGTTCGATCCGCGCCTTCGCGGCGGCGATCGACGCCAAGGATCCCTACACTCGCGGCCACTCCGAGCGGGTCGCCGCGGTCAGCCGGAGCATCGCTTCCAGTCTCGGCCTCGAGGCCGACTTTCAGCAGCATGTCTGGCTCGGTGCGCTGCTGCACGATGTCGGCAAGATCGGGGTTGACGATCGGATTCTCAAGAAGGGCGGCGTGTTGACTCCCGAGGAGTTCGACCAGATGAAGCTGCACACGGTGATCGGCGCCGAGATCATGGCGCGGATCGAGCAGCTGCGCGACATCGTTCCGGCGATTCGCTGGCATCATGAGAACTGGAATGGGCGCGGCTATCCGGACGCCTTGCGCGGCGAAGATATCCCGCTGATCGCGCGCATTATCGCCGTCGCGGACACCTTCGACGCGGTGACCACCAGCCGGCCCTACCAACAGGCCTACACGCTGGAGTTCGCCGTCGAGACCATCACCAAACTGACCGGCACCCGCTTCGACGCCAAGATCACCACCGCGTTCCTCAAGGCCTTCAACACCGGGTTGATCGAGAACGCGATTCGCCGGGCCTCTCAGCCGACCGAACAGATGGAAGCCAGTGCCGCGCTGATGGTCTCGGACGTGGGTATCGTCGGTAGCTCGCAGGCCGCCGGAGAACCTTCTGCCGCGCTGCCGCCGATGCCGAAAGAGCGCCGCGCAACTGCTAGACTCAAGCCCTAATGCCCTTCCAATACATCCTCGCCAACCTCTTGGCCGCCAACGACAACGCGGTCGGTGTTCTCTTCCTCGATGACAGCGGTGAGACGGTCGATCTGGCGACCTCCGAGTTCGAACCGTACGACCTGAAGATCGTCGGCGCCTACCTCGGAATTCATCTGCGCAAGCTCGAGCGGATGACGAGCGAAAACGAGATGGGCGAGGCTTCACTGCTGCACGTCGAGTACGAATCGTTGCACGTCATGGCGACCACCCTGCCGGATGGCTATGCGCTGGTCTTGATCCAGCGCTCCCCGGCGATCCTCGCTCAGGCCCGGCGCAGCTTGGCAGAGGCGAAGCGGCAGATGACGGCCGAACTCTTTCTTGGTTGACGCTACGCTCGGTGGGCCTCTCATCGTGCGAGCGGTTCACCCTACGTTTCGTCTCACCGCGGCACCTTACCCAAGCTCCAGAGAACCGAGCACAAGGACTTCGTAGATGGACTCACAACCTCCCTCGATAGAACTCGCGCCGGAGCTCGAATTCCCCGCCGAGGAGCGGGAGAAGGGCTTTTGGAAGAAGCTCAAGCGCGGTCTGCGTATGACCCATACCGAGATGATCGAGAAGATCTCGGCGGCCGTCGAAGGGCGCAAGACGGTGGACGAGGAGACCCTCGAGTTCCTCGAAGAGATTCTGATCTCCTCCGACATCGGCGTCGAGGCGGCGCTGGAGCTGGTCGACACGCTGCGCCGGGACACGCGGCCCCAGGAGGCGGTCGACGTGCTCAAACTGCGTGAGCGGTTGGTCGACGAGGTGGCCTTGATGCTGCTCGACGCTCCCCGGCCGGTGGTCGCCGGCGACGGGCCGACGGTGACCCTGGTAGTCGGGGTCAACGGCGTCGGCAAGACCACTTCGATCGCCAAGCTGGCCTTTCGTGAGCGCGAGCGGGGCGCCAAAGTACTGCTCGCCGCCGCCGACACCTTCCGCGCGGCGGCGATCGAGCAGCTGCAGAAATGGGGCGGCCGACTCGGCGTTGATGTGGTGGCCCAGGGTCAAGGTGCGGACCCGGCGGCGGTCGTCTTCGATGCCATTCAGGCGGCACGGGCGCGAGGCAGCAACCGGATCTTCGTCGACACCGCCGGCCGTTTGCACAACAAAGACAACCTGATGAACGAACTGGCCAAGATCGATCGGGTGATCGAGCGCGAGGCGGCGGGCTGGCAGCGTCGCACCCTGCTGGTTCTGGATGCCACGACGGGACAGAACGCGCTCAGCCAGGCGCAGGGCTTTGCCGACGTGGCGCGGGTCGATGCCGTACTGCTCGCCAAGCTGGACGGCACGGCGAAGGGTGGAATGGCGGTGGCGGTAGCCCGTGAGCTGCGCTTGCCGGTGCTCTATCTCGGAGTCGGCGAAGGGATGGAAGATCTGGTCGAGTTCCATCCCCGCGAGTTCGCTTCGGCTCTGCTGGGATAGGGATAGCCGATCGCTATGGACCCCCGACAGGTGGTGCTGGCCAGCGAGGAACGGCGCCACCTGCGCCGGGCTTTGCGCTTGGCGGGTCGCGGTCGCTACCGCGTTTCGCCCAATCCGATGGTCGGCGCCGTGGTGGTGCGCCGCGGCGAGGTGGTGGGTGAGGGGTGGCACGCGCGGGTGGGTGGCCCACACGCCGAGGTCGAGGCGCTGGCCAAGGCTGGCGACAAGGCTCGGGGCGCCACCGTCTTCGTCACTCTGGAGCCTTGTGATCATCACGGCCGTACGCCGCCGTGCAGTGAGCTGCTGCTCGCCGCGGGCGTGCGGCGCCTCGTCGCCTGCCACCGGGATCCCGACCCGCGAGTCGCCGGGCGTGGCCTCGCTCGCTTGGCGGCTGCCGGCGTTCAGGTGGAGGTGGGAGCCTTGGCCGAGGATGCGTTGCGGCTCAACCTACGCTACCTGGTGCCGCTGGCTCTGGGCCGGCCGGCGGTGACCCTCAAGTGGGCGATGAGTCTCGACGGCAAGATCGCCACCCGGCAAGGGGATAGCCAGTGGATCTCGTCGCCCGCCGGTCGGCGCTGGGGGCTGCGCTTGCGCGAGGAAAACGACGCGATCGTGGTCGGTATCGGGACGGCTCTGGACGACGATCCACGGCTCGACCGGCGTTCGGGGCTGGCCGAGGGTCCGATCGCGCGGGTGGTGATGGATCGGCGGCTGCGGCTGCCGCCGGCGGCGCGGATGCTGGAGCGCGAAGGGCCGGTGTGGATCTACACCCAGCGCCGGGCTGCGGCGCCGCGCCGGGTGCTCGAAAAGGCGGGTGCCGAAGTCATCGTCCTACCCAAGGTCGAGCCCAAGGCGGTGCTGGCGGATCTGGCCGGCCGGGGTGTCGCCGGGGTGCTGGTCGAGGGTGGCGGCGGTATCGCCGCCGCCTTTGTCGAAGCCGGCTGCTACGACCGCGTGGCGGTCAATTGCGCGCCGCTGTTGATCGGCGGCCAGACGGCGCTCGGCCCGCTCGCCGGGCGAGGGGCCGCGGTGCTGCGGCGAGCGCCAAGGCTCGATACACTACGCGCTCGCCGCTGTGGCGAGGATCTGATCGTGGAGGGACTGCGCCAGGGATGTTTACAGGACTTGTTGTCGAGCGTGGGCGGCTGAGCCGCGATCCGGTGGCTTCGAGCCAGGGTGGAGTGCGGCTATCGATCGAGCACAGCCCGCAGCTGGGAGCGAAGTTGGCCGTGGGCGCCAGCCTCGCGGTCTCCGGCGTCTGTCTCACCGTCTTGGACGAGGAGCGCTCCGCGCGCCGGTCGCTGGTGGAGCTGTCGCCGGAAACGCTGGCGCGCACGACGCTCGGCGGCCTGCGAGGTGGTGACGAGGTCAACCTGGAGCCTTCGCTGGCGGTGGGCGACCCGCTGGGCGGCCACTGGGTGCAGGGCCACGTCGATACGACGGTGGAGCTGGTGGAGCGCCGAGATCTCACCGACCACCGGGAGTTAGCCTTCTCCTTGCCGGCTGAACAATCGCCCTTTCTGGTCGAAAAGGGCTCCGTCTCCCTCGATGGTGTCAGCCTGACGATCAGTGCTTGCACCGCCGACCGGTTTGAAGTCGCCTTGATTCCCCACACTTTGGCGGTGACCACCCTGTCTCTACGCCAGCCGGGCGACCGCCTCAACCTGGAAGTCGATATCCTCGCCAAGTACATCGCCCGGGCGCTCGACGCCCGGGGATTGACCGGTGCTTGAAGTCGCACCTTGCCGGAGTTCGCAGTCTTGACCACCATCACAACAACAACAGCGCCGAACGCGGCCGTTCGCTTGCTGACCCAATTGCCGGATCCCGGCCGTTTCTGGGTCCGCTTTTCGCCGCGCGGATGGCCCGGGCCGGCGACTGCGTGGACCGACCTGGCGGGCGGGCGCCTCGGCGTTTCCCGAGAGGAGTTTGGAGTTCGGGTCGATCGAGTGCTCGACGATGTGCTCTACCTGCCGCCCGTCGCCGCCTGCTTCGAGGGCCAGCGGCTCGATACCGCTTGCCGGCGGCTGGCCGACGGAACGCCGGTGCTGGTGCAGGTCGCGGTCGAAGAAGAACTTCCCGAGATCGTCTGCGCTGACGGTCCCCTGACCGGCGCCACACGGGTGTTTGATCTGCTGCCGGCGCTGCTCGCCGGTAACCTCGAACTTTTCTCCCGGCTGCCGGCCGGCCACACGGCGGTCTGGCCACTGATCGCCGGCTTGACCGATGACCCCGAGCAGTGGCGCCGAGGTTGCGAGAAACTGGCGGCCAGCGGCCTGGCCACCGTGCAGGCGGTCAGTCTCACCCTGTCGCCGGCCGATCGCCGGCGGTTGGTCGAGGAGCGCGAGCAGGCCTTCGACGCCCTGTTTCACCGTCCGAGTCCCGCCGAGCGGCCCTTCGCCGCGGTCGCCGGGAGCTTCGGCCTGGCCTCCTTCCTGCGCCGCCCAGTTCCGGGGCCCTCGATGCGCGCCGCACCCCGTCGCGAACTGGCGGGCTCGTTGACCTTGATCGCCGACCTCTGGCTGCGCCTCGGGCGCCCCGCCAGCCGGGGCTTGGCCCTGGCGCGCGCCGCCCACTGGGTGGATGCCACGGCCTACGACATCGGCGCTCTGGCCCGCGAGAAGAACCTGGGAGTGATTCCCGAGATCGATGACGAAAGCCGTCGCCTGATCGAAGAGTGGGCCGCCACCGGCCGGGTGAAGCTGGTCGACGAGCTAGAGCGGGAGTACGCCTCCGTCGGTCAAGATGTTGGCGCTCGACGGAAGGGGCGCGCACCAACTACTGGCGAGTAGCCGGCGGTCTGTCGAGCGGGAGCGCCTATCACTGGTGGTCGCGGGCGGAGGCGACGTCCGGAGAGGCGCGATCCGCAGGCTTCTGCTCCTCTTCCACGGAGAGTATTTCCACCTCTGGCATGGCTAGCCGCTGTCCCTCGATCAGCTCTGCATGGCCGACCCGCCATGTCTCTTGACTTCCCGAATGTGCCCGCAGCCAGAGGTACGACTTGCCAACGGCTAGCTGGGAAACCGGCTGTTTGCCTTCCGAGCCGTCGGGCATCCTGAGGTGAAAACGCTCTACCTCGCCCGTCTGGGGATCGAGCAGGTCCAGCACCGGGCCGGTTTCGAGAACGCCGCGCTTGACCAGAATGGCCAGGCGGTTGGTCGCAGCGTGCCAGGCGATGTCACGGATCACTTGCTGGTGGTTGAAGACGGCGACGACCTTGGGTTCTTCGCCCTCTTCTCCGTCCGGCTTGGTCGCCTCGCTGGGCGCATGGTCCAGGGTGCGCTGAACCTTCTTCTCGAAGCGGATTTCTTCAGACGTCGAGCTGTCCCCGTCGTTCTCAAGCGCAAGCTCAGGGTCGCGAAAGGTCGCGCGTAGTTTGAGGTCACTGCCGAACTCATACACGGTGTAGTTGGCCAGCTCCGCCGCGTACAATCGATCCCCTGACCAGGCGAGGCTCAGCGTTCGACCCAGGGCACGGCTCCCACTGATGGTGCGGTCCTCTTCCTCAATCGGAAAACCCCGCCGCCCGAGCTTGAGTTTGGTGCCTAGTTCAATAAGCCGTGGCGGCAGCCCAGGAAATTCCTCGCGGCCGAGAAACTCACCGTTATCCGACCGTGGTGTGGCCCCCAAGGACAACGCCCAGACTCCTGCCTTCGTAGAGGTGATGTCCCCAGGAAAAAGGAGCGACTTCTCGGCAATGAGCCGGCCATCTTGTTTGTAGAGAAGCGTATTGAACGGCGTGGCGAGTGCCACTTGATTTCCGGCGGCAGCAAAGGCGACAACGTCCGCCATTCGCTCACCGGAAGCAGTGCGCAGCAGCACCGGATCGCCATGCGGATGGCCTGTCTCACCGAAGCGGTAGTGTCTTGCTCGGAGTTCTTGGGACCTGGGATAGCGTTAGGGATCCAGGGATCCCAAGGAGGACGAGCGATGGGTAGAAAGAGCGGACTGTCGGTTGGTGAGCGAGAGGAGGCGATCCTGCGGTGCCTTCGCAAGGAAGAG
>JAJRVQ010000068.1 GCA_024277255.1 Acidobacteriota bacterium
AGGATCTGGGAGAAAACGGTAGAATAGTGAGCCAAGGTCTGGTTTCCTCTTTGTTGTCAGTGGTTTGGCTTGTACCTCCATTGTAACAAAGGACTAGGAAATCAGACCTTTTTTGGTCGAGTTAGTGGGACAGCAGTGACCGAACGCTAACGATGCTTCGCCACCTCGATCGCCTCAACGAGAGATCGATCGACCTGGAAGGGAGAGAGCGTTTGCCATCGCCCCGCCGAGACAGCCCACTCAAAGTGGTTGGCAATTCTATGGAGGGCAGGATCGAAGGGGTGAGCTACACGGACACCGTGCGAGGTCTCGACAAGATCAAGCAGCTTTGCGAGTTCTTCAAGTTTCGTGGCGATTGCCACCATGTCACAGAGGCAGCGCAGGGGATTCAAGCTCTCCTCGAACGCTACCCGGCGCAATTCCAGTCGGCGAGCAAAGGGAGCAACGGTTCACTGTCGGCCAGAGGAGGAGATCGTGGTAAGAGTTCTTAGAGAACGTGTCGAGGAGCTTGCTGGTAGCTATGAGCACAAGGAACTCGCGGTCCTCGGGATTGCGAGAGAGGTCGCAGCAAAGACCCTCATCGATGACACGGCGGTATCCAGCATCGCAGAGGCCTGCGGCGTGGACGCCGAGTTGGTATCCGACCTCTTCGCCAGCTACCCGGACCTGGGTGAAGAGAGATGCGGCGCGGGCCTGTGCACCGATCTCACTTGCTACCTGAGGGGAGCCTCTACGCTTCTCGACCGGCTGCGGGACGATCCAGGTTGCCTAGGTTCGGAGTTCGAGGGAATCTCGCCTGTGTCGTGCCTGGGTCTCTGCTTTCAGGCGCCCGTGCTTCGCGACCGAGAAGGCAATTTCCATCGTCTTGATCCGGGCTCCGTGAGTCAGGATATGAGCTGACGACCTCGCGCTGCGGTGTCAATGTCAGGGGGCGGGACTTGGAACGCGCGGCAACGGGGGCTGCTCGAACAGAGGAGCGGGCCACAGAAGATCCGGCCTCTGAACTTGCGATTAGAATGGGGTCAATCAAAGTCGATTGATTCAGTAGCCGCACCGCGTCGCGGTGGGCGACAACAGATCTGGCCGGCAGGAGGGACCATGCTGAGGACCGCTCGCTCAAACGCTGTTCGAAGGGGAATGATTGGGGCTTTCTTGAGCCTCGTTAGTGTTGCCCAATGCGCAGCGCAGGAGCCCCTTTCGCCGATCCAAATGCAGGTGCCCGCCCAGGCTGTGGTCGGTTCGAGCATCGAGATTCGCTGGCCCGGCGAGAACGAGATTGGCAAGCAGGACTTCATCAGTATTGATCCGGCGGGGGCGCCGGAGAGTCAGTACGGCCACTACATCTACCCCAGCCGGGGCGAGCCGGGGAGACTTCGCGTGCCCGATGTTCCGGGAAGCTACCTGGTGCGGTATCACTCGGGCGGCAGGGGATACCCCGTGCGCGGCTCGTCTCCGCTCACGGTGATCGATACGCAGGCGACGATCGAGGGGCCGTTGCGCGCCGACTCGGGCGGGATGGTCGAGATTCGTTGGAGTGGTCCGGCCTATGAACGCGACTTCATCAGCATCGATCCGGTGGGCAGCAACGAGCGAAAGTACGGACCGTACGTCTACGCGAAGAAGAGCCCGTCGTCGATCCGCGCCCCGGAGGCGCCGGGGCAGTACCTCGTTCGCTACCATCTGGCTCAAAGCTACCGCGTGATTGGGCAGACCACCTTGACTGTGGGCAGCGTGAGCGCTTCGCTGGAAGCGCCAGCACGAGTGCGGGCGGGTGGTGAGATTTCGGTGCGGTGGCGGGGCCCCGACGGGCAGGGGGACTACATCAGTATTGATCCCCCGGATGCGCCGGACCGCGACTACCTCCAATACCGTTACACTCGTTCCGGCAATCCCGCGCTCATCCGGATTCCCGAGGAACCGGGAAGGTACGAGATTCGTTACCACCAGGGTCAGAAGCGTACCGTGATCGCCCGCGTACCGCTGGAGGTTCAGGCCAACAGCGCCACCGTCTCGGGACCACCCTCGGCTGTGGGAGGCTCCGATTTCGAGGTGGAGTGGAGCGGTCCCGACAACGCCGGCGACTACATTACGATCGTTCCCCGGGGCGCTGCGGCACGTGACTACCTGAGTTACCACTACACGAAGGCCGGCAACCCCGGAACGATAGAGGCACCGCTGGATCCGGGCGCTTACGAGTTGCGCTACATGACCGGCCGATCGCGCGCCATTCTTGCCCAAGTTGCGATCGAGGTGACGCCAGGTGCAATTCCCGGGAAACTTCGTGTCTCCGCTACCTCAAGAGCCCCGATGGCGGGGCAGACGGCGGCGGTGGAAGTGATTCTCGACGCTTCAGGGAGCATGCTCCAGCGGCTGGGAGGAGAGCGACGCATCGAGATCGCCAAAGAGGCGCTCGACAAACTGGTTCGCGAGGTCATTCCCGCGGGGACGCGCTTTGCCCTTCGGGTGTTCGGTCACCGGGAAGCCGATTCTTGCCGTAGCGACCTGGAGATTCCCGTCGCTCCTCTCAATGCGGGTGCGATCGCGGCGAAGATCCGGACGATTCAGGCGATGAACCTGGCGAAAACACCGATCGCCGACTCCCTGGCGAAGGTGAAGCAAGATCTCGCCGGGATCTCCGGCCCGGTCACGGTGGTGTTGTTGACCGACGGCGAAGAGACCTGCGGCGGTGACCCTCGCGTGGCGATTGAAGAGCTACAGGCTGCGGGGTTTGACGTACGGGTCAACATCGTCGGCTTCGCCATCAACGAGTTGGAGCTACAAGAGCGGTTCGAGAGCTGGGCGCGGGTCGGCAACGGTCGCTATATCGAGGCTCACGACAAAAAAGAGCTGCGCGAGGCGATGAACCGCTCGCTCGACGTGACATTTGAGGTTCTCTCCGGCGATGAGGTGGTGGCGAGCGGGGTGGTCAACGGCGAAGCCGTGCAACTCCTGCCGGGGAAATACCGGGTTCGTCTTCTGGGCTCGAAGTCACGCGACTTGGGCGAGGTAGAGATCAAAGCGCGTGCCGAGGTCGACCTGCGCACCGAATGAAGGAGCTGAGCAGGGTGGTTCAAGGAGCAGCTCGCTCAGCTGCTCGCAGTCACTGTCCAGGGCCGGAGAACTCCCCCTCCTGAGGACTTGAACGACGATACGCCCGGCGATGACCTTGGTTGCCGGGGAGGCCGGCGAGGTGGTGGGCCACATCCTAATCCTCACCGGTTTCCCACTCTGAATAACCGACTCTCCGGAGGATGGGGTTGGCACCAATGGCGGTGGCGCCGAGCCACCAGTGCGCAAGGCTAGGCTTTAGCGGGCAACCGCCGCCCCAACGCCGCCAGTAGCAGGCCGCAGAGGGTGTAGAGCAGGAGCCAGCCCAGCGCGATGCGCCACCAACGAACTGGGTCGAGCTGGGTTGCCGTGGTGATGGCTAGGACGAGGAGCGGGCCACGGAAGATCCAGGCGATCCAGCCGGTGGCTAGGCCGTCCAGCCAGCGGCTGGGGGTGCGACCGAGGAGGAGGAGGAAGAGGGCGGTCAGGCCGATGGCTTCGAGCAGCCAGCCGGCGAGCAGCATGGCGGGTGAGAGTCTGCCCAGTTCGAACCCTTCGATGCCGGCGCGTTGGCCGATCGCTGCACCGAAGCTGTCGAGAGCGAAGGCATAGAGGCCCAGAGTCAGGAGGAGCAAGACCAGGGCGAAGATGAGGAATCGAGACACGACGGGCGATGATAACCCGCGATGGCCCGCAAGAACTCGCGGGGCTGGTGTGGACGGTAGTGCGGTGGCTGCTGGCAGGTGGATGGGAGAAGTCACGCCGGGCCCATCCGAGTTGGGCGCCCAGTCGTATACTCATCTGTACTGACCATGACTTCATCTCGGCCCACACTGCTCATCTTCACCCTCGGACCGCAAGCGGAGGGTCTGCGTCGCCGTCTGCTGCCGCCGAAACTGGCGGGCTATCAGCGACAGGTGCATCGCACCTGCCTCGATGCGGCCTTGGGTGCGGGTCTTGGAGCCGGTTGCCGGATTGAAGTCTCGTCTCCCCACCAGCTCGACCTGCCCAGCGGTGTCCATGCGGTGCCGCAACGGGGTCGTGGGTTCGCCGACCGGCTGTTGTCGGCATGGCGTGCGGCGAAGCGTCCCGACGCCCCCTTGCTCTTGGTGGGTGCGGACGTGCCGGGCTTGCGCGCCGCCCATTTGCGGCAGGCCTTGGTTAGCTTGAATCAAGGAGGGCGCCGGGTGGTTCTCGGTCCCTCACCGGATGGCGGTTGCTATTTGATCGCCGCGACACAGCCGATCGACCACCTTCTCGGTCAGGTGCCCTGGTGCTGCCGAGACACGTTGGCCAAGCTGCGCGCGGCGTTGATCGCCGATGGTTTCGAGGTGGATCTGCTCGAACCGCTGGCCGACCTCGACCAGCCCTCCGACCTCGATCGCTTGTTGAGCACCGCCGCTGCCGCGCTGTCGCGCCGCTGGTGGGCGTTGCTCGATCGGTTGCGCGATCTGCTGGCGGCGCTACGCGCCCCGGCCGTGCCTTCCCTCCTCGGTTGCCCGCGCCCGGCCATCGTGCCGGTGCGTGTCGGCCGCGGCCCGCCGCGCCTCTCGCGCCGTCGTTAGCCGCTAGTCGCCCGCCCTGGCGCGGGTTGCTATTCACTTCGCCAAGGGGCGCCGTCGCCGATGTTGTCGGCTGTGCGCTGCTTCTTTACTAGAGCTTGCTTTGCATCTGGTTACAGGGAGAAAGACGATGGACTCAGTCGTCGCCGTTGAAAATGTTGTCAAAGAACGCTACGCCGAAGGTGCCAACGAGTGCGTCAGCGAACTGTGCTGTCCGGTGGACTATGACCCGCAGTACTTGCGCGTCATCCCCACCGAAGTGCTCGAACGTGACTACGGGTGCGGTGACCCGAGCCGCCACCTGAAAGCGGGCGAGACGGTTCTCGATCTGGGCAGCGGCACGGGCAAGATCTGTTTCATCGCCGCGCAGGTGGTGGGTGCCGAAGGCAAGGTCATCGGTGTCGATATGACCCACGACATGCTCGACGTCGCGCGGCGCAACGCGCCGGAGGTCGCCGAGAAGATCGGCTACTCCAACGTCGAGTTTCGCCGCGGCCGTATCCAGGATCTGGCGCTCGATCTGGATGCGCTGGACCGCCGGCTGGCGCAGAGCCCGATCACCGACGCGCAAGGCCTCTTGGCCGCCGAAGCGATCGCCGACGAGCTGCGCGCCACCCAACCCCTGGTGGCCACCGAGTCGATCGATGTGGTGGTCTCCAACTGCGTGCTCAACCTGGTCGAGGCGGCGCAGAAGGAGAAGCTCTTCGCCGAGATCTTCCGCGTTCTACGCAGTGGCGGACGAGCGGTGATCTCGGACATCGTCTGCGACGAGCCGGTGCCGATGGAATTGCAGCGCGATCCGGATCTGTGGAGCGGTTGTATCTCGGGCGCCCTCTCCGAGGTCGGTTTCCTCAAGGCCTTCGAGCAGGTCGGTTTCCACGGCATCCGAGTGCTGGAACGCCAAAGCGAACCGTGGCAAACGGTTGCCGGGATCGAGTTTCGCTCGTTGACCGTCGAGGCCTTCAAGGGCAAGCAGGGCGAGTGCTTGGAGCGCAACCAGGCGGTGATCTACAAGGGTCCGTTCAAGGAGGTCCTCGACGACGACGGCCACCGCATGGAGCGCGGCGAGCGCTACGCCGTGTGCGACAAGACTTTTCGCCTCTACAGCCAGGAGCCCTACGCGACCCACTTCGACTTCGTGGAGCCGCGCCAGGAGATCCCGCTCGCCGAGGCGAAGCCGTTCGACTGCTCGCGCACCGCGTTGCGCCATCCGCGGGAGAGCAAAGGGGTGGACTACGACGCCACCACCGAGGTGGCCAGTTGCTGTGAGTCGGGCGAATGTTGTTAAAGCGCAATCTGTTGCTGGCGACGTGTGCGGCGCTGAGCCTCGTGGTGCAACCCGCTTTGGCGGCGCTGCGGGTCAACGGCTCGACGACGGTCAATCCGGTGGTCAGCGAAGCGGCGGAATGGTTGCGGGCCGAACGGGGAATGGAGATCTTCGTCGATACGCAAGGCGGCAGCTCCGGAGGCATCGCGGCGCTCGCCGACGGCCGCGCGGATGTCGGCATGTCGTCGCGCCCGCTCGGCCCCGCGGATAGTGAGCGATTCCCGGGGATTCGGTTCGAGAGCCACGGTCTGGGCTTCGACGCGGTAGCCCTGGTGGTCTCCAAAGATGTCTGGGAGGGCGGCGTGCGAGCGATCTCGCGGGCCGAGATGCGGGAGATCTACGAAGGTCGCACCCGCAACTGGAAGCAACTCGGCGGCCCGGATCGGCGGATCGCCTTCTTCAACAAGGAGCCAGGCCGAGGCACCTGGGAAGTCTTCGCCAAGTGGCTCTACGGTGATTCCTCCAAGGCACCGCTGGTCAGCTATCCTGAAGTGGGAGCCAACCGCGAGGTGCGCAACAAGGTTGGTGCCACCCGTGGCGCCCTGTCGCAACTTTCGGCGGCCTGGGCCGACGGCAAGACCGTTTTCGCACTGGGTCTGCGCGGCGACGACGGCCAGGTGGTTCGGCCGACGCGCGAGGCGTTGGCGGACGGTCGTTATCCGCTGGCGCGGCCGCTGCTGATGGTGACCAACGGCCCGCCGAGCGGCTCGGCGGCCGAGTTGATCGAGTTCCTGCTCAGTCCGCGTGGGCAGGCCATGGTGGAGCGCCACGGCTACTTGCCGTTGCACCAGCCGGTGGCGGAGGCTTCCCCCTCGCCATGAGCCCTGTTGCGAGTACCGCACGCCATCGCCGGGATTCCATCGGCGACGCCAGCTGGCTACTCGGCCTGCTGGTCATGGCTGCCTTCGTCGCCATGGGGGTCCTCTTCGCGGCCTACAGCCTCCCCGCCTGGCGTCATGCCGGGCTCGGCTTGCTCACCGGCAAGCAGTGGTTTTATCGTGCCGGACTCTTTGGTACCGCCGCGATGGTCTATGGCACGGTGATGGTCTCCGCGGTGGCCTTGCTGCTGGCAGTGCCGCTGGGCCTGGGTGCTGCCTACTTCATCGCGGAGGTGGCGCCGCTGCGGTTGCGCACGGCGCTCAAACTGCCGATCGAACTGCTCGCCGGCGTGCCCTCGGTGATCTACGGCCTGCTCGGTGTCTTGATCTTGCGCGATTGGATATTCCGCCTGCTGAGCCCCTTCGATCCACTCTCCGGAGACACCCTGCTCACCGGCGGCGTGCTGCTGGCGGTGATGATTCTGCCCACCGTCACCACTCTCGCCGACGATAGCCTGCGGGCGGTTGCGCCGGCAGAGCGGCTGGCGGCGCGGGCGCTGGGCCTCAACCGGTTGCAGACGCTGACGGCGGTACTTCTACCCCGCGCATTGCCGGGATGGGTGTCGGCGGTGCTCTTAGGGTGGGGCCGGGCGCTGGGTGAGACGATCGCCGTTTTCTTGGTCATCGGCCGGCAGGACAACCAGTGGCCCGAGTCCTTGCTCAGCTTGCGACCGCTGAGCGAAGCCGGGCAGACCTTGACCTCCAAGCTCGGCGGTTCGGAGACGTTCCTCGCCTATGGCGACCCGCTGCACTGGGGTGCGATCGCTGCCCTGGCCTTGGTGCTGTTGCTCGGCAGCGGCGCCGTCACCCTGCTCGGGACGCTGCTCGGCGGTGTCTTGGCGCGCAACACCACCCGGCGACTACCCGCCACCGAAATGCTGCGCGGAGCCGGCTGGTGAGCGAACCGATGAGCATAGTGCCGAGAGCTTGGCTGGGTTCCCGGTGGCTCGATCGATCGTTGTCGGCGAGCGCCGGCCTGTGCGCCCTGTTCTCCGCCGTGCTCTTTCTTTCGATCGCGACAATTCTGCTGCTGCGCGGCTTGCCGGCTCTCGGCCTGAACTTCGTTCTCGGCGAGAGCGCTTCGGCGGGTGCCGCGGGCGGGGTGCGCTACCAACTGCTCGGGACGTTGATCCTGATGGCGGCCGCCCTACTGCTGGCGGCACCCCCGGCCGTCGCCCTGGCGCTGCTGCAAACGGTCTACCTACCGGCCTCCGTCGGTCGCAAGCTGCGATTTGCACTGCTCACGGCCAACGGCGTTCCCTCGATCCTTTTCGGGATCTTCGGACTGATGGTCTTCTCGCGTTGGCTGGGCTGGGGCAAGTCCTGGTTCGCCGGTGGGGTGGTTCTGGCGATGATGATGGTGCCGACAGCCTGTGTCGCACTGATCGACCGTATCGAGTCTCTGCCCGGCCGTTATCTCGAAGCGGCGGCCGGGTTGGGGCTGAGCCGAGCGCAGATCGTGCGCAGCGTGGTCTTGCCGCAGAGTGCTTCGGGGCTGGTTTCCGGGCTGCTGCTCGGCCTGTCGAGAGCGGCTGGCGAGACGGCGCCCATCTTGTTTACCGCGGCGGTCTTTTCCGGCGCCACCTGGCCCAGCGGGATCCGCCAGAGCCCGGTGCTGGCCTTGCCGTACCACATCTTCGTCTTGGCTCAGGATTCACTCGACCCGGCGAGCCAGGAGCGCTTGTGGGCCTCGGCCTTCCTGCTTTTGGCGTTGGTATTGATTGTCAGCCTGGTGGCTTTACCGGCCCGTTTGAAACTGCACGAGGAGGCTCGCGATGGCTGAAGCCCTACGTCCCGCGGCAGCTCCTTGGCTGGTCGCCGGAGAGAGGATCATCTCGAACCCGGGGGTGGGGCCGGGGACGGCACCGGCGCTGGCCACGCGGGGTCTGTGTGTGAGGGCCGGCCGGCGCCTCTTGCTGCGCGCCGTCGATTTGCGGGTCGAGGCGGGCTCGATCTGCGCGCTGGTGGGCCCGTCCGGCGTGGGCAAGACGACGCTACTCAAGTGCTTCAACCGCTTGATCGACTTGACCCCGGGGCTGCGCCTGGAGGGCGAGGTCTCCATCGGGGACCGTTCGGTCTTGGCGCGCGAGGTGGATGTCGATCAGCTACGATCCCGCGTCGGCATGCTGTTCCAGCAGCCGGTGGTCTTCCCGCGTAGCATCTATGAGAACGTGCTCTTCGGCCTGCGGCGAGTTCGCCGCGCGGTACCGAAGGCGCAGTGGCCACAGCGGGTGGAATCCGTCCTGCGGCAAGTTTCGTTGTGGGATGAGGTTGCCGACCGCCTGTCAGCCTCGGCGGCCGAGCTTTCGGTCGGACAGCAGCAACGGCTCTGTCTGGCAAGGACCTTGGCTCTCGAACCCGAAGTCTTGTTGATGGATGAACCGACCAGCGCCCTCGATCCGGCATCGACCGCGGCGATCGAACAACTGGTTCTCTCGCTGGCCGGCCGAACGACCGTCCTGTGGGTCACCCACGATCCGGCGCAGGCAGAGCGTATCGCCGGCTGCATCCTGCGCATGGAGAACCGCGATGGTGCCGGCTGTGTCGGTGAGTGTGTCAGCCTGAAAGAGGGCTCGCACTGCGAACTGGGCAGCACGGTGGAAGAGGTGGTTTGATGAATTCAGCTCCGGTTTCCAATTCACCGGCCGGTCCCGTGGCCTCGGCGGTACAGCGAGCACCGAGGGTCGAATTGCGCTCGCTCGACACGCTGTGGTTTCAGGTCGCCGGTACCGTCTGCAACCTGGCCTGCCGCCATTGCTTCATCTCCTGCTCGCCGACCAACCACACCCATGAGTTCATGCGCTTGGCCGAGGTCGAGCGCTACTTGGCGGAAGGGGCCAAGCTCGGGGTCAAGGAGTACTATTTCACCGGTGGCGAGCCCTTCCTCAACCCGGAGATGGAGCGCATCCTCGAAGCGACCCTCAAAGTGGGGCCGGCCAATGTGCTGACCAACGGACTGCTACTCGATGGTGATCGTTGCCGCCGGCTCAAGCTGCTGGCCGAAGGCTCGCCCTATTCGCTGGACCTGCGCGTCTCGCTCGACGGTTTGACGGCGCAAGAGAACGACCCGATTCGCGGCGCGGGCAGTTTCGATCGGGTGATGGCGGCGGTGCGCAAGCTGGCCGAGGTGGGGATCAACCCGGTGCTGACGGTGACCGAAGTTCTGTGCGAGAACGCCAGCGCGACGGGCAAGGAGCGTTTCTTGGAGCTAGTGCGCGGTCTCGGCGTCGACAAGCCTCGTCTCAAGGTCCTGCCGGTCTTTCGGCTCGGCGCCGAGGCGCAGCGCAGCGGCGCCTATGAGAGCTGGCAGCGGCTGGCTGGGGGCGACGTGACGGCCGACGGCTGGGATCATCTGCAGTGCAGCTCCTGTCGCATGGTGACCGCGCAAGGTGTCTGGGTCTGCCCGATCCTGGTCAACGAGCCGGAAGGCCGTATGGGTGAAACTCTGGCCGACACGTTGAACAGCTACCCGCTCGAACACCCTGCCTGTTGGACCTGCCACGTCGACGGCGTAAGCTGTAGAACATGATGGAAGCGCGAACACCGAAGGACGAGGCTGAGCGCCAGCGGCTGGCCGAGGAACGGGCGCGGCTGGCCGCCCACCGGGGCAAGGCGACGTGGGGCGAGAAGTTGGTGCCGCTGGGCGAGTTCCGCAGCGCGGTGGAGCGCTCGGGCCGGGTGCTGACCAGTGCCCAGCGCGCCGCCGAGGTCGCCGCCTACACCGCACCGCGCGGTGACAAGGTGGCCGTCGAGGGACCGTTTTCCAAGGTGATCGTCTTCGGCGGCGTCTACAACAACCACCGTGCCCTCGCCGCGCTCCTCGACGAGGTTCAACGCCGGGGCGCGGATGCGGTCTACTGCTTGGGAGATCTCGGTGGCTTCGGGCCAAGCCCCAACAAGGTCAAGCCGCTGCTCGAGCAGGGCGCAGTGCGCACCATTCAGGGTAACTACGAAGAGTCGTTGTCGAGCGGTGCCGGAGACTGCAACTGTGGCTACGCGGATCCCCGGGACAACCACTTCGCTCAACTTTCGTACGGCTACACGGCCGACCGGACGGCGGAAGAGTTCAAGCTCTGGATGGGCGAATTGCCGTTGCGCCGCCGGGTTCTTGTCGGCGACACAGAGGTGTTGATGGTGCACGGTTCGCCGCGACGGATCAACGAGTTCCTCTTCGCTTCGACCAGCCCGGACCCCTTCCTCGAAGTGTTGCTGGAGCAAGAGGACTGCGACCTGCTGCTGTGCACCCACACCGGCTTACACTGGCGGCGCACTCTGCACTCCGGTCGCCAGGTGGCCAACGTGGGAGTGATTGGCCGGCCGGCCAACGACGGCACGACCGATGTCTGGTTCGCTGAATTGGCGGCGAAGGAGAACGGCGGAGTCCACATCGAGCTGGTGCCGTTGGCCTACGATCATCAAGCTCTGGCGGCCGAAATGCGGCGCGAGCAACTGCCCGAAGAGTTCGTCGAAACCATTCTCACCGGCTGGTGGACCACCTGCCTGGAAGTTCTACCACCGCGCGAGCGAACACTGTCCAAATTCTGAAACGCGATCCCGCAACCCGTGATCTCGGACCTGGGAAGTCGAGTCCGGTAACGAGTAACCCGGAGACCCCAAACCAGAGGCCAAGAGACAGGGACTCCTTGGAGAAGAGACAAATGAGTGAGTCATCCCCCCACATTGCCATCCTCGGCGCTGGTCCGACCGGGCTCGAGGCGGCTCTCGCCGCGGCGGAAGGTGAGTTCTCGTTTACCCTCTACGAAGCCTCGGCCGAGGGGGTCGGCGGCAACGTTCGCAGTTGGGGCCATGTTCGCCTGTTTACTCCCTGGGATTTGAACGTCTCGCCGCGAGCGCGGCGGATGTTGTCGGCGGCGAGAGTGGGGGTGCCCAGGGGAGCGGCCTGTCCGCGCGGCGCGCAGTTGGTGGAGCAGCTGCTGGAACCCATAGCCCAGCTGCCGGCGCTCAGTGGCTCGATTCACCTTGGCGAAAGAGTGAAGGCGATCGGTCGTGCCGGCTTGTTGAAGCAAGAGGAGATCGGCTCCGAGGTACGCGGCCAACAACCTTTTCGCCTCTTGGTGGTGGACGCGGAGGGCGAAGAACGCATCGATCTGGCCGACATCGTGCTCGATTGCACCGGCTCCTATGAGCATCCGAATTGGCTGGGAGATGGCGGCATCCCGGCTCCGGGTGAGGTCGATGTGGAGGAGAGGATCGTGCGTCGCTTGCCGGACTTCGTGGCTGAGGAGGAGGACTGGGCGGGCAAGTCGGTGCTCCTCGTAGGTGCCGGGCAGTCGGCGCGGACGGCGGCACGAGACCTCGCCGCCCTGGCGGAGCAACACCTGGGAACGACGATCGTCTGGGCGCTGCGCGATGAGGAACCACCGTGGGATGCTTCGGCCGAAGACCCCTTGCCCGAGCGTGCCGCACTCACCCGAAGCGCCGCCCGCTTGGTGGAAGGCCATCCGGCGGTCGAGATCAAGACCGGAGTGGTGGTGGAGCGGCTGATCCGGCGCAACACCAGCGTCAAGGTGATTCTGCGCCCTCGCTTCGGCGGACCCGAAGAGGCGGTGCGGGTCGATCGCGTGCTGGCCCTGACCGGAGCGGCCGGAGACCATCAACTCTATCGCCAGCTGCAGGTTCACGAATGCTTTGCCACCGGCGCACCGATGAAGCTGGCCGCCGCCTTACTGGGCAGCGCCGGAGGTGACTGTCTCGATCAAACCAGCCACGGCGCCGACACGTTGAAGAACCCGGAACCGGGCTTTTTCATTCTCGGCGCCAAGTCCTACGGCAGCAATAGTACCTTCCTCATGCGGGTTGGCTGGGAGCAGGTCGACGAAGTCTTCAAGCTGCTGGCAGAGGAATAGCCCTTGGCCGGCCCACCGATTCCGGGGTTTTCGATCGACAGCTTGCAGGCTCATGCCCTGCCCATGCTGGAGCGGCTCGGGGATCAGTTCGCGGCGACGCCGTGGGTGGGCTTGGCTGTCGGTGTCGTCGTGCTGCTCTTCGGCCGCCGGCTCTTCTGGCTGTTGGTGACCGCGGTGGGCCTGCTCGCCGGCTTCGCCTTTGCGCAGCACTTCTTTGCGCAAGCGCAAGCGTGGGTCGCTCTGGCGGTGGGGGTGGCGGCAGGCTTGGTGGCGATCGCGGTGGTGCGCTTCGTTCAGAAGCTGGCCGTGGCGCTCGCCGCCTTCCTGGTTGGGGGGTATGCGGCTCTTTGGCTGGTGAGCAATCTCGCAGCGATGGCGGTGGTCGGCACGGCGGTCGGTGAGTTTGCCCCGTGGGTCGTCTTTCTGATCGGTGGTGCGGTGGCGGCCTTGTTTGGCCAGCTCTTCTTCCGCCTGGCGCTGATCGTCGTCTCGTCGATCGCCGGCGCCTTTCTGATCGTTCAATCATTGCCGCTAGAGCCGCGCTGGACCGCGCTGGCGCTGGTTGCCCTGACCTTCTTTGGGATTCTCTTTCAGCGCCGCCGCCGGAAACGCTCCTGAACCGCCGCCTCTTCTCACCGGCCGGCCGTTCACTCCTTCCACCGATCGTGCGCCCAGAGCCACAGGTGCGGGTCTTCGCCGATCGCCTCTTCGGCGCTCTCCAGGTAGCGGCGGGTCAGCGCCGCCGCCGCTTCCTCTCTGCTTTCCGCATGGTCCGGCTTTTTGGCTTCGATGGCCGGCTTGAAAACCACGCGGTAGCAGCCTTTGGGCTCGGGGTAGCAGTAGGCTGGAACCACCGCGGCGCCGCTCTTCATCGACATCCGGGCGAGCATCGGGCTGGTCGAGGCCGGGCGGCCGAAGAAAGGCACCATGATGCCTTCGTGCTTCTGCACCCGCTGATCGATCAGCAGACCGACCCCTCCCCCCGCCTTGAGTGCCTTGAGCATGCCGCGCACCGCTCCGCGTTTGGGGATCAGATGGTTGCCGAAGCGGGTTCGTAGCTCGGTGAGGACGCGATCCAGGTGTGGGTTGTCGAGCGGTCGCCCGACGACACTGAAGGGCGGGTAGTAAGCGCCGATGATCCAAGCGCAGATCTCCCAGTGGCCAAAGTGCGGCGTGGTGATCAGGTAACCGCCCTCGCCGCCGGCGGCTTCCGCCAAGTGCTCGAACCCCTCCAGCCGCACCCGCTTGCACAGTTGGCGCAAGTCGAAGCGTCGCGCCGAGAGGCTGTCGCAGAAGTTTGCTCCGAGATGGCGCGAACTGTCGCGGGCTACCCGCCTGTGTTGCGCCGAGGACCAGTGAGGAAAAGCGCCGGCGAGGTTGTTGACGGCGACCCGCCGGCGGCGCCGGCCGAGGCGAAAAAAGAGACCGCCCAACAGGCTGCCGAAGCGTCGCGCCACGGAATGAGGAAGCAGGCGCAGCAGCGCGTAGACGAGGTGGAAAAAGAACAGCTCGACGCGGTGTTGGACGGGGGCGTTTTTCATCGTGCGGTTACCGCCGGTGGAGGGGCGCTGGTGACGATCTCGTCGAGACGCTCGCCCAGCCAGCGCCAGAAGGCCGGTTCCGGCCGCGCCTCGATCGGTAGTTCGGCGAGCGGAGCGTGCAGCCGGCCGAGGAGTTTGACCCGGTCCTTGGAGGTGGTGAGTACGACCTCGGCCGCCGACTGGCGCAGCCGTTGGGCGATCTTGGCCAGTGAAGGCGGCGGGTAGGCGTGATGGTCGGGGAAGGTAATGGCATCGGCGATGGTCAGGCCACTCTCTTCGACGATCCGTTCGGCGGCAGCGTGGAAGGTGTCCGGCCTGGCAATGGCGCAAACTAGCAGCAGGCGGCTTCCGGCCGCCAGCGGTTGCCCGTCGGTTCTGCGCGGCGCCAACACCGTGGTGGGGGCGGCGAAGCCGCGACCTTGGAAGCCATGCTGGACGAGAGAACGAGCCAGGGTGCGTGCCGCCTGTGCGTCAGCCCCTTCTCCGGTGAGTAGCACGGCGTGGGCTCGGCGGGTCGCGGCGAGCGGTTCGCGCAGCCGTCCCGACGGTGGGAGCCGGCCGCCGGCGAAAGGGTCGGCGAGCGGAAAGGCCAGCAGATCCAAGTCGCGGGCCAACGCCAAATGTGAGAAACTGTCGTCGAGGATGAAGAGGTCGGGCGGCGGGTCGAGCCGCTCGAGGGCCGCTTGCCCGGCGGCGGCGCGGTCGGCGTTGACCACCACCGCGACGCCGGGCAACTCGCCGGCCAGCAGCACCGGTTCGTCGCCGGCGGTCGAGGGGCCCAGCAGGGGGCCGTCGTCCCAACCACTGACCATCCGCACACCGCTTCCGGCGGCGCGATAGCCGCGCGACAGGATCGCCACCCGCCGGCCGCTGTCGCGCAGATGGGCGGCCAGCGCGGCGACCAGCGGCGTCTTGCCGCTGCCGCCCCAGTGGAGGTTACCGACGCTCACCACCGGCCGAGGCAGCCGTCGAGCACGCCGCCGGTACCAGATGTAGCGCAGAGCATGGCCGGCGGAGTACAACCGTTGCCAGGGCGAGCGCGGTGGTGCCGGTGCGACGACGGCGAGAGGCGAAGGTCGCGCGCTCATGACTCTTGCGCGCCGCGAAGGGTGGCCAGCAGGGGTTCGAGCAGCTCGAGGGTCCGGGCCGTGGCGCCGCGGTTGGCCTCGACCAGCACCCGGGCGCGCTCGCCACGGCCGGCTGCCGCCCGCGGGTCGTCGAGAGCTCGTGACCAGCCGTTGGCGAGGCTCTCGGCATCGGCGACGCGCTCCCAGGCTCCGGCTCGGTCGAAATGCTGGGCCATCTCCGCAAAGTGGTGCATCGAAGGTCCGACCAGGATCGGTAGGCTGAAGACGGCGGCCTCCAGCGGGTTGTGGCCGCCGGTGGGTACCAAGGTGCCGCCGATGAAGACGGCGGCGGCCAGCCGGTAGAGAGCTGCCAGCTCGCCGAGAGAATCGAGCAACAAGAGATCCACCCTCGGCGGTGGCTCATCGGGTTCGCCCGGCTTGGCGGCGAACCGGCTGCGCCGGGCGATGCGCAGGTCGCGTTGCTGCAGCTGCCGGTGCACCTCGTCCCAGCGCTCGGGGTGGCGCGGCGCGAGCACCAGGAGGGCCCGTTCGCCGCCGCCGAGGAGTTCGAAGGCGTCGGCGACCTGCGCCTCTTCGCCCTCCATCGTCGAGCCGGCCACCAGGACCGGTCTGCCCGTCGCCAGCCGCTGAATCAGGCTTTCGAGGGCCGGATCGAGATCCGGCTCGGTTGTGTCGTATTTCAGATTGCCGGTGACCACGACACGATCCGCCTCGACGCCGAGAGCGAGGAGCCGTTGGCGATCCACAGTGGTCTGCATGCCGAAACGATCGATCCCGCCCAGCAAGGGACCGAGCCAGCGCTTGAATCGCAGCATGCGCCGGAAACTGCGCTCGCTCACCCGTCCGTTGATCACCGCGATGGGAATCTTGCGGCGGCGTGCCTCGCGCAAGACGAGCGGCCAGTAGTCGCCCTCGACCAGGACCAGCGCGCGTGGGCGGAAGCGGGCGAAGAAGCGGTGGACGGCGAAACCGAGATCGAACGGGAGGTAGGCGGCGGCCTCCTCTCCGAAGGCGGCGCGCGCCCGCTCCTGGCCCGTGGGAGTCACCGTGGTGACTAGAGGGGAGCCGGCCTCTGCGGGCAGATGGCGGGCCAGCGTTGCGGCGACCCCGACCTCGCCGACGGAGACGGCGTGCAGCCAAAGGCCCCCTCCCGGTGGCGGAATAGGGCTCCCCGGGGTGTGGCCGGCTGGGTAATGGCCAAGCCGGCCGGCCAGCGTAGCCAAGTAGTGGCGGCCGCGGCGAGCGAGCAAGAAGGGGCCCGCCAGCGCGAGCGTCAGGGCCATGCCGGCCTGGTAAAAGAGCCACATCGACTGATCGAACGCGGTATCGGCCAAGAGTTGGGCCCATTTTTCCGCCCCGGCGACTCCGGTTTGGGCTTTGCCTATCTCGACTTATGCCCTAGACAACGGCGTTTTGGACCTGGCCGAGGAGTATAATCGGTTATTCGGGCCGCGGGCGCCGTTTTGCGGTCGATCGTAGCCCACGGGAGAACTGGCCGCGGGCATAGACGCTGTTGGGCTGCGGATCGTAGGAATAGATCGAGGTCGTACCGAGAGATCAACACAAACCACCGACCCCGAACGCAAGAAACCACCTGTAGAAACACCTGTGCCACACCTGATTTACTCCCGAAAACCGCAGCAAGCCGCGTGGAGCGAAGCGGATGACCGCGAACTGCTCCAGGCGTTGATGCGCGACGACGAAACAGCCTTGGACGAGCTGATTCAGCGCAAGACCGGCCCGCTTCTACAGCTCACCAACCGCATTCTCGGCGATGTCGAGGAGGCGCGGGATGTGGTCCAAGTGACCTTCCTGCGGCTGTGGGAGAATCGTCTCAAGTACGACATGCGGTGGAGCCCCAATACCTGGATCTACCGTATTGCCAGTAACTTGGCGATCGATCATCTGCGCTCGCGGCAGAGTCGCGAGCGCTCGGCCGAGCCGGTGCGGCTCCATCTGTGCCAGGTGGCGACAGACCGAGCCGCCAGTGCCATGGCGCGGCTCGGCGAGAGCGAAGTGATGGGGATCTTTCACGAACTGGCGGGTGAGCTGACCGAAAAGCAGCGTCTGGTCTTCCTCTTGCGCGAGGTCGAGGAACTCTCCTCGCAAGAGGTGGGTGAGATCGTCGGCTGTCGCGAATCCACCGTGCGCAACCACCTGTTCAATGCGCGCAAGATTTTACGCGCCGAACTGGTGCGCCGCTACCCCGAGTACGCAGGGGTCAACGGCAGAGGTGTGTCGTGAATCTCGACCACCAGCAGCGAATGAACTGCCCGGATTGGCCTCGATTGGTGGCCCTGCGGGAGGGGTGTCGGGACGGCCGGAGCGACGATCCGCCGGGTTGGCGCTCGGCGCTGAACCATCTCGATTCTTGCCGGCACTGTCGCCCGCAGGCCCTGGCCGCCGATCCGACCTTGCTCTTCCGGCGGCTGCCCGGCGCCGCGCAGGTCGCGGTGGATATCGAAGCCATGAAGCGGGCGGTGGCGACCTTGCGACGCACCGGGCCGCTGCACAACGCCGGCGGAGTCGAGGGCTCGCGCAGCTTGCAACGCCGACTCTCGGCGGTGGCGGCTGGGCTGCTTTTTGTCGCCCTTCTCGGCCTGGCACCGGGTGTCGGTGGCAGGCGAGCAGCGGTGGACGAACAGCGGGCCGCGGTGGACGAACAGCGGGCCGCACAGCAGAGCGAAGTGCCAGCCGAAGAGGCGGCGGCGCTCAGTGTTGGCTCGCTCTATCAGGCCGCCGGATTCGGCGAGGAGTTACAGCCCTTTGCTCTCAGCGAATCCGCGATTGAAGATGTCGATCTTCCAAACTCGCGCGTCTATCAGATTTCCGGTAAGGAGATGACGATCGTGACCGTGGTGAATGCGAGTCTCGATGTCTAGAGAATCGTGGCAGGGGGCGGGCGGGTTTCATCCGCTGGCTGCCGGTCGCCACGGTTAGGCGAGGTTTCTGAAGATGAAACGCACTCTAGCCGTGATCCTCACCTCGGCTCTGTTGGCACCGTTGCCGGTATTGGCCCAGTCGCCATTTGGCGTCCCGAGGCGGGCCGAGGCCGACTCCAAAAGGGCGAAAGAAGCTTATTCACACTACATCTACAAGTTCGAGCATCAGAAGGCGGCGGAAGCGCTGCCGTTCGTCCAGCGCTTGCTCTCTTCGCATGGAACCGTTGAACTGCGGCCGGCGGAAAACACCTTGATGGTGCGGGACAGCCTGGCTTCCCTGACCCGGATCATTCCGGTCTTGCGGCGCTTCGACCATCCACCGCGCAACCTCGAACTCGAACTGTTGGTGGTGCAAGCGCACCGGGTTGCCTTCTCGCCGGCGGTCCAAGGGGAAGATCTCCCCGGACATCTGTCGCATTTCTTCCACAACCTTCTTCCCTACAGCACCTATCGTGTCTTGGCACGCACCAAGGTGAGCCCCGGTGAGGGGGAAGAGGTGATGGTCGAGATGGGTGGCGGTTTCGGCGTTAGTTTTCGCCTCGGTACCATTCTCGATGGCCGCAACGTCCGCTTGCACGAGTTTCGGATCGCGCGCCGTGGTGGCGGCGACGACGAGCAGGCGCACAAGCAGCTGTTCCAGGCTACTCTCTCGATGCGGCTCGATCAGCCCCTGGCCCTCGCTTTGGCCAACGATGAGGCGAGTGCCTCGGCGCTGATGGTGGTCCTGACCCCCAATCCGTCGCGACTCTCCGGGGAGCGCTGAAAGTGGCGACGCAGTTCGTTTGCCGGCTCGGTACCGCCGACGGGAGAGTGATCGAGGAGGTGCACAGCGCCATCGATGAGCGGGCTTTGCGCCGCGAGCTGGAGCGCCGCGGTCTGCACATCTTCGAGGCCAAGCCCAGTGGCTTGCACTTCTCTTTGCCGAGTTTCCGCCGCCGGCAAAAGGCGATCCCTCCTACCGAGTTCATGATCTTCAATCAGGAGTTGGCGTCGCTGCTCAAGGCCGGTCTGCCGCTTTTGCAGGCTCTCGACCTGATGCTCGAACGAATGAAACCGGGGCGTGTTCAAGAGGTCTTGACCGACATTCGCGACCGGGTGCGCGCCGGCGAGGAGATGTCGGATGCCTTTGCACGGTACTCCGACATGTTTCCCCGCTTGTACCCCGCCTCGCTCAAGGCTGGCGAGCGCAGCGGCGACCTGGAAAACGTGCTGCGCCGCTTTGTCCGCTATCTCAAGTTGGTGGGCGAGGCTCGCAAGCGGGTCACCTCCGCGCTGGTCTACCCGGTCGTTCTGGTCGTTCTCTCCTTGGCCATGGTCGGAGTCTTGTCGCTGTTCGTGATCCCCAAATTCGAGGATTTCTTCGCCACCCTGGACGTCGAGCTGCCGTTGCCGACACGTATCACCCTCGGCATGTCCTCGTTTTTGACCGAGAATCTCTTGTGGGTCGTGGTGGCGGTGGTCACCGGCGGCTTCTTCATTCGGCGCTGGAGCCGTAGCGACCTCGGCCGGCTGACTCTGGATCGGTTGAAATTGCGCATTCCCTTGGTGGGATCGATCCTGCACCGTTTCTCACTCTCAGAGTTCTCCCGTTCATTGGGGACTCTTCTCGCCGGCGGTATCCCGCTGGTGTCGGCCTTCGAGATTGCCACCGATGCGGTGGGGAACAACTTCGTACGCCGCCGGCTGGCGCCGACGATACAGCAGGTTCGCGAGGGCCAGCCGTTCTATCAGGCTCTCGAAGACAGTGGAGTCTTCTACCCGCTGGCGATCAACCTGGTGAAGGTAGGTGAGGAAACCGGTGCGCTGGACGAGATGCTGACCAACGTATCCGACTTCTTCGACGAGCAGGTGGAGACCCAGCTTGGCCGAGTTCTGTCACTTCTGGAGCCGCTGCTCATGGTGTTCTTGGGGCTGGTTGTCGCTATGCTCCTACTCTCGATCTACTTGCCCTTGTTCAGTTCGATGGGCAGTTCGAACTTCTAGGTTGGGAGAAAAACGATGACCCGAAACCGAGACATCCGGCCTTGTGCTGAGGAGCTGATTGCTGAAGGACCACCAGGGGAGGCGCCATGGCGGTAGAACTCGAAGCACCCCAGGTAGTCCCGCTGCAAAGATCCGAGGAGCAGCTGGCGGAAGAGTCGCGTGAGGCGGAGAGTTTCGCCGCTCGCTACGGACTCGACTTCGTCGACATGAACCACTTCCGGATCGACAACGATCTCTTCCGCAGCATCCCGTTCGACCTCATGCTGCGCTACCGGTTCGTACCGGAGACGCAACTGGACGGCCGCTTGGCGGTAGTCATGGCCGATCCGTCCGACGTCATCAAGATCGACGAGATGGAATTGCTCCTCGGCCAGCCGGTCGAGGTGCGGGTGGGAGCGGGATCGGCCATCGACGAGATCTTGCAGAAGTCGGAAAGCGCGCAGCGCGTTCTCGACGAGGCCACGGAGGACTTCCGCATCCAACTCGTGCAAGAGGACGAGGAGGGCGAAGAGGTTCTGTCGATCGACCGCATCACCGCGGACACCAGCCCGATCATCAAGTTGGTCGATTCGACGATCTTCAACGCCATTCAGCGACGCGCCAGCGATATCCACATCGAGACGCGCGACACGGAAGTACTGATCAAGTACCGCATCGACGGTGTGCTCTACCAGGCGATGGAGCCGATCGACAAGCGCCACCACCAGACCATCGTCAGCCGCATCAAAGTGATGTCGGAACTCGACATCGCCGAGAAACGAGTTCCGCAGGATGGCCGGTTCAAGGTGCGACTCAAGGGGCGCACCATCGACTTCCGCGTCTCGATCATGCCCTCGGTCCACGGTGAGGACTGCGTGATCCGGATTCTCGACAAGGAGTCGATGAACAAGGATTTCAAGAACCTGCGGCTCGATATTCTCGGTTTCGACGAAGAGACGATGCGCAAGCTGCGCAAATTCGTCCGCGAACCCTACGGCATGGTCCTGGTCACCGGTCCCACCGGCTCGGGAAAGACCACCACGCTCTATGCTGCACTCTCCGAGATCCAGTCTTCCGAAGACAAGATCATCACCATCGAAGATCCGGTGGAATACCAGCTCACCGGGATCACCCAGATTCCCGTCAACGAGAAGAAGGGGCTGACCTTCGCCCGCGGCCTGCGCTCAATTCTGCGTCACGACCCGGACAAGATCATGATCGGTGAGATTCGCGACGAGGAAACGGCGCAGATCGCAATCCAGTCGGCGTTGACCGGTCACTTGGTGTTTACCACCGTCCACGCCAACAACGTGGTGGACGTGCTCGGCCGTTTCCTCAACATGAAGGTCGACCTGTACAACTTTGTGTCGGCGCTGAACTGCATCCTGGCCCAGCGGCTGGTGCGCAAGATCTGCGACAATTGCCGGCGTCCGGTCAAAGCGTCTACGGAGTTGCTCGAAGAGAGCGGTCTTGACCCGGAGGAGCATGCCGGGCGCACCTTCTACGAGGGGGCCGGTTGCATCGAATGCAACGGCACCGGCTTCTTCGGCCGGCTTGCCGTCTCCGAGTTGCTCGATCTTTCGGACGCTATTCGGGAGATGATCCTCGACCGGCGACCCGCATCGGAAATCAAACGCGCCGCCCGCGACGAAGGAATGTCCTTCTTGCGCGACTCGGCGCTCGACAAGGCGTTTGAAGGAATCACCACACTTCGTGAGATCAATAAAGTTACCTTCGTGGATTAGAGCCGCGATCGGTTTGGCTTCGGTGCCGGTGCCACCGCACGTGTTCAGCCTCAGTCCCCAGCGGCTCGACTATGGTCGTTTCGAGCGGGTGGGGAGGCAGCTGGAGGTACGCGAATTGCGCTCCTTGCCATTGGCGCCGGATGTGTTCCAGCGAGGGCTACTGGGCGGACCACTCACCGACACGGTCGCTTTCGGTGAACTGGTGAAGGGCTTTGTCAGCGGGATCAGCGTTTCGGTCAAGGCGGCTTCGCTGGTGCTACCGGACGCCTGGGTGCGAGTTGCTTTTGCCGAATGCGAAGAGCTACCGAGGAACGAGGATGCCCGCGAGGAGGTTCTGCGCTGGAAACTGAAACGGCTGGTTCCCTTCCGGGTCGACGAACTGCGTTTGGCAGCGACCCCAGTGTCGCCACTCGTCGGCCAAACGGATTCGCACCGGGTGATGATGGCCTTTGCCATCGAGTCACTCATGT
Organism: Acidobacteriota bacterium; assembly: GCA_024277255.1. Classification (GTDB taxonomy): domain Bacteria; phylum Acidobacteriota; class Thermoanaerobaculia; order Multivoradales; family SZUA-115; genus SZUA-115. The sequence continues at coordinate 22,431 of JAJRVQ010000068.1, forward strand.
CGCAACTCGAGAGCGCTTTTGCCGGCGCCGGTGTCAGACTGGGGCAGATCACCAGTGCCAGCTTGTCGTTCCTCGGATCGGTCGATGAAGCAGAGTTCCATCATGGTTTGATCGCCATGGCTTTGGTCGATGAGAAGGGCTACACGCTGGTCTTCGCTCGCGACGGTGAGCCTGTGCTGCATCGCTTCAAGGCGATCAGCTCATCGCTTCCCGAGTCGGCTCGCGCGGAGATGGTGGGTAGGGATTTACGCTTGACCCGCAATTTTCTACAGCAGCAGCTTCCGGGAACTCAGTTGGCAGGAGTGTTGCTGGCGGCACCCGCGGCACTGGAAGGACTGTGGGCTGACTGGCTGGGCGAAGGGCTGGAGAGCCCGGTGGAATTGATGCGACCGCAACATCTGCCGCTCGCAGCCACCTCCGGAGAAAGCGACGAGGGTCTTCTGCCGGGTTCCGGCCTGTTCAGCTCTTGGGCCGAGTTGGCACCCCTGGTCGGTGCCGCGAGCCTGGAGGTGGCCTGACCATGCAAACGGTCAATCTGGCGCGCAAGAGCTTCGTCAACAGCCGTCCGGTGACCCGCGTAGTCACCTTGCTCTGGCTGGCTGGCGCGCTGCTCTTGGCGGCAAACCTGTGGCACTACTATGGCTACTTTGTCGGCCGCGGTGCCTCCAGCGCACGGCTATTGAAGGTGGAGCAGCAACTCGCCGGTGAGCGCGACCGGTTGCGTCAGCTCGAAGGCGAGGTCAGCAACCTCGATCTTGCGCAACGTAACGAGATGGCACTCTTTCTCAATTCCAAGATCTCCGAGAGATCTTTCTCTTGGAGCCTGCTCTTCGACCGCCTTGCCGAAGTCTTGCCCGGGAAGGTGCGGTTGCTCTCCCTGACGCCGAACACCGCAGAGAATGATGCGCAGCGCCCGGGCGAGCCGACCTCGCTGGACTTGATCGAGCTGGCGATTCGCGGCGAAGCGAAAGATACCGACGCGGTGCTGGAATTCGTCAACGAACTCTTCGCCCATGAGGCCTTCGTCAACCCGAATCTGAAGCGAGATAGTCTTGAGCAAGGTGTCGTGGCCTTCGAGCTGGAAACCCAATATCGGCCGAGCACTGACCCGGCGAACTCGGCGAGCTTGGGAGGCCAACCATGAGCGCGACGATGTGGCGACGCCGGCTCGGGTCGTGGCTACCGGCTCTTCTCTTCTTCCTGCTGAACGTGGGCGCCCATATGGTCTATCGTCTCTCCTATGCTGATGAGACGGCCGGATTGGAGAGTCGGATCGCGACGCGGGAAGGGGAACTGGCCAGCCTGAGCCAACGGCGAGCCGAACTCGATGCGCTGGTGACCCAGGCGCGGCTCAACCAGGAGCAAATCGAAGAGCTCTACCGCGAGCGGTTTTCAACTCGCCGTCGCCGGTTGACCAAGATCACCGCGGAGATTCGCCAGCTGGCCGGCCAGGCCGGGCTCGAGCCGCAGAGCATCTCGTATCCGGAAGAGGAGGTCGATGGCTACTCGCTGGTCGAGCGCTCGTTTGTCTTCAGCGTCGAGGGTAGTTACCAACAGCTGCGCCGTTTCGTGAACTTTCTCGAACTCTCACCGTCCTTCCTGGCGCTGCGCAGGGTTTCTCTGGTCGGGACGTCCGGAGGTTCGGAGGAACTGCTGCGGATGAACCTCACCATGTCGACCCTGTTTGTGCGCGACGATGCTCTGCCGCCGGTGAGAGGGCGCTCCTGATGAGTAGTGAGCGGCGCACCAAGTTGTTGCTGCTGGGTTTGGGAGTGCTGTTCGCTCTCTTTGCCTGGCAGCGGATCGTCCCGCGCCTTTTTAGCGGCGAGCCAAAGGTGGCGACAGAGCCCAGCGGTCCGCGCAGCGTCGAGCAGATGCTGGCGGAGGATGGCTCTGCCGCCAACGCTCGTTCGCCGAGACGAAGAGGTGCCGCTAGCTCGGTGGCGACCGGCACCAGGTTTGTCGCCTTGCAGCTGGACAAGCTCGACCCGCGCACGGCGAGCTACGAGGGTGGCCGCAACCCGTTTGCCTTCTATCTGCCTCCGCCGCCTCCTCCGCCACCGCCGCCGGGTCCTACCGCTGAAGAGCTGGAGGCCCTGCGTCGCGCCCAAGAAGAGGCTGCCGCACGCGCGGCGGCTGAAGCGCTAGCGCGCGCCAATCAACCGCCGGTACCGCAGCCACCACCCATCCCGTACACCTACCTTGGTCGATTCGGTCCGCGTAGCCGACCGATCGCAGTCCTCACCGTGGGTGAGGAAATACACAATGTGCTCCTCGGTGACGTCCTGGACGACAAATTCCGCCTGGTTGCCATCGGCATGGAATCCGTCGAGCTGGAGTATGTCGATTTTCCAGATGTCCCGGCAGCCCGGTTGCCGGTCGGCACAGAGGGAACCTGAACGATGCGAAAGATGAGAACTCTACAGATCTTGATTGTGGTTCTGCTGCTGGGGAGTCTGTCCGCATGCGTGAGCTATCGCAGCTACCGCCAGGCACAGCTGGCCTCTCAGACAGGGGACTGGGACAAGGCGGTCCTCTTCTACATGAAAGCCACGCGGGACAACCCGAACAACATTTCCTACAAAGCGGCGCTGCTGCGGGCAAAAGCCAAGGCTGCTCAAGTCCACTTTGACAAGGCTCGCAAGTATCAGCAGAACGGTCTTCTCGAGCGCTCGCTGATCGAATACCAGCAGGCGGTATCGCTCGATCCGAGCAACCAATCGGCGTTGGTCGAACTCGACCGAGTGCGGGAGGAGATCAAGTCACGCGACGCAGGCCGCGGGCCGGCGACGATCGCCGAAATGAAAGAGCGTGCCGCGGCGCGCAATCAACCTCCGACGCTCAATCCGCGTTCCAACGAGCCGATCGATCTCGAGTTTCCCAAGCCGGTATCGATCCAGACGATCTACAACGCTTTGGGCAAGGCCTTTGGCATCAACGTTCTCTTCGATCCGAACCTCAAGGACCAGGAGATCCCGCTGATGCTCAAGCAGGTGGTCGCCCAGGACGCTCTTGAGTTCCTGATGCGTGCCGCCGGCCATTTCTACAAGGTGATGGATGAGCACACGATCATCGTGGCTGCCGACACGCCGCAGAACCGGCGTAACTATCAAGACCTGGTGATCAAGACCTTCTTTCTGTCCAACGCCGAAGTCAAAGACGTGGTGACCATGCTGCGTAGCTTGATCGACGCCAAGAAAATCGCCACCAACGAGCAGCTCAACGCGATCATCCTTCGCGATACCGCCGACAAGGTGAAGGTCGCGGAACGCATCATTCGCGCCAACGACAAGGCGCGCGCCGAAGTGGTGGTCGATATCGAGTTGTTGCAGATCAACTCCAGCAAGCTGCTCGATCTTGGGGTGACCTGGCCGAGCCAGATCTCCGCCGGTCTCGATACCGGCGGTGGTGCCGATGCGCCCTTGCGCCTCTCCGATATCGAGTTCCTCGATCAGAGTAACTGGACCCTCACCATCCCGAGCTTTGTCTATGACTTCGTCAAGACCAGCACCGACGCGCAATTGCTGGCCAAGCCGCAGCTGCGCATCAGTGAAGGAGAGCGGGCCTCGCTGACCATCGGTGACCGGGTTCCGGTTCCGGTGACCAGCTTCAACACCGGCAACACCATCGGCGGCAACATCGTCCCGATCACCTCCTTCCAGTACCAGGACGTCGGTATTCAGATTTCGATCGAGCCGCGCGTTCATCACAACAAGGAAGTCACCCTCACCATTCAAGTTGAGGTTTCGAACCTCTCGGGTGAAGTGGTCAGCGGTGGTCAATCGCAGCCGATCATCGGAACGCGTAATTTCGAGTCGACCATCCGCCTCAAGGATGGAGAGACCAACTTCCTCGCCGGTCTTCTGCGCACCGATGAGACCCGGTCGGAATCGGGTGTGCCGGGTCTCTCCGAGCTGCCGATCATCGGCCGCCTGTTCGGTTCGAACCGCAACAACAACCAGCGCACGGATGTAATCCTGACCATCACTCCGCGCATCATTCGCAGTGCGGACATCACGCCCGAAGATCTGGAGCCGATCTGGGTCGGCACCGAATCCAATATCACCTTCCGAGGGGGTAGCCCGAGGGTCGAGTCGAACGTGGAAGGTCCATTCGACCGCCAAGCCGGCAGTAGCGCCGAGGATATTCGGCAACTGATCCAGCAGCGGATTCAGCGCTTGCCGCGCGGTTTGCGCAGCCAGGGTGGCCAAGCCGGTGGCGGTAGCGGCCAGCCGGTCGAGGAACCGGGGGGCATCGAGCTGGTACCGTCGGCACCGCCCGGTAACCTGTTCGAGGAGCCGCCGGAGGAGGACGATCAAGGTGGTGGTTTCCGGGTGCCCAACGCCAACCGTTCAGATGACGAGGACTCGCGGCGCGGCCGTTCGCGCAGTGGTGGAAGCGCCAGCAATGAGCCGCCACCCAGTCCGTTCGGAGGCAACGACGCCTCTTCGACATCGCGGTTGGGGATAAAGCCATCGCTCGCCGTGCTGGCCGCAACCAACCGCCCGAGTTCTCGAACTATCCGGAACACCAAGAGTGCGACGAGCACCGCCACGATCGCCGTGGCCAACTCCGCCAGCGAGATGCCGAAAGTACGCCTGTCGCTGAGCCCACGCGGTCTGTGGGCCAAACCGGGTGATCTGTTCGAGTTGACGCTCCAGGTCGATTCCTCCGTCGCCGTCTCTCACCTGCCGGTGACCCTGGGTTTTGATCCCGAGATACTGGCGGTGGAAGAGGTACGAGCAGGAGAATTTCTCGGCGCTGCGGGCGAGGCGCAGGTCCTCGCCGATTTCTCTCGCCCGGGCGAAGTGGTCATTGGAGCTAGCCGTTTGGGCGAGGTCGAAGGGGTGCGCGGCGCAGGTACTCTGGCGCACATCACCTTCCGTGCTGTGGCCAAAGGCACGGCCGAGATCGGCTTCTTCACGGGTCGGGCGATGGGCTCGATGCTGGAGGAGATCGGACCGGTGGCGGTGGAACCCACCGCCATCGAAGTGCGTGAAACTCCCGGTCCGGCGGATCACTCGGATCGCCCCAAGCCGCCGCACGAGACATGACGTTTCCGCGGCTTCAGCCGTAAGCACAAGTAGACAGGAATCTCGAGGACCCAAGAGTTGAATCACCCTATACCCACCGTCGTCGACAAGCGAAGGAGAGTTTTCTCGCTGCGCTCTTCGGCGGGGTACACGTTGGCCGAGCTGGTGATGGTGGCGACTCTGCTGATCATCCTGGCCGCGACTGGCCTCCCCTTGGCCCGTTTCGCGGTGAAGCAGAACAAAGAGGCCGAGTTACGCCAGGCGTTGCGTTCGATGCGCTTGGCGGTCGACGAGTACAAACGCTACAGCGATGCCGGCTTGCTGCCGGTGGACCTCGGCACCGAGGGCTACCCGTCGGAGTTGGAACTCTTGGTGGAAGGGGTCGATCTCGTCGGCCAGATCGATCGCAAGGTTCGTTTCCTGCGTCGCATTCCGATCGATCCGATGACCGGGGAGCAAGAGTGGGGACTGCGCAGCTTCCAAGATGATTGGGACGCCACCAGCTGGGGTGGCGAGAACGTTTTCGACGTCTATTCCCTTTCCGAGGGAGTGGGACTCAACGGGATCCCATACGAGAATTGGTGAACGAGCAATGAGACGGACTCAACCTTTCCGAGCAGCCGGAGGCAAGTCACGCGGCGAGCGAGGCTTTACTTTGATCGAACTGATCGTGGTGATCGCGATCGTGGGAATCCTCGCCGCGATCTCGCTACCGCGACTTATCGACAAGCCTCGGCGCGCCCAGGAGGCGGTCCTCAAGACCAACCTCCACCATTTACGCAGCCAGCTCGATGCCTACTATGGAGCCAACGGTTTCTACCCGGCCGCCCTGGAAGATCTGGTGGACGAAGGGTTCTTCCGTGCCGTGCCGAAGGACCCCATCGTCGGCGATAACGAGAGCTGGCTGATCGACTACGACGAGCCGGATTTCGACGAAGACGCGGCGGAAACGGACCACTCGGAGAGCGGAGAGCCGGGCATTATCGATGTTCACTCCAGTGCTCCGGGAACGGCGTTGGATGGAACTCTTTACAGTGACTGGTAGCTTCCCGCCCGTTGGGCGTGGTGACGACCAGCGTGGCTACACGCTGGTCGCCCTCATCGTCGCGGTGACCGTGCTCAACGTCCTGCTCGCCGTGGCTCTGCCATTGTGGAGCCAACAGATCCAGCGGCAGAAGGAGGAAGAGCTGATCTCGCGGGGATTGCAGTACGCGCAGGCGATTCAGGTCTTTCAAACCCGTTATGGGCGGCTGCCGATCCGCCTCGAAGAGCTGATCGAGGTCAAGCCTCGGTGCATTCGCCAGCTGTGGAAAGACCCGATGACCAAAGACGGCAAATGGGGATTGATCTTCCAAGGGGCCAACGGTGGCCGAATTGCCGCACCCAACCCCAACGCTCAGCCGGGTGGGCGCGGAGGGCGGCCGCCGGCCGGAACATTGGCGCAGGGCACCAGTCCGGGGTTGGAGCGCGGAGATCAAGGGGATCAGGTCACGGTAGGACCGATTTCGGGCGTCTACAGCCGCAGCACCGAAGATTCGATCCTGACCTTCGCCGATGCCAAGAAACACAGCGAGTGGAAGTTCGACACCCAGCTGCTGGCGTCGACGATCGCGGTAGGTACTCAGCAAGCGAACTCTCCCGCCGTCACCGCGATCATGCCGGCGCGATGGATCGGCCGCCCGTTCCGCAAGGGCATCACCGTGCAGTTACAAAGGCCCAATCGGCGGATCCCTCAGGGATCGGGACCCGGTGGAGCCGTTCAGCCGGGACAGACGCAACCGGGCTCCGCAGTGGGCAACCCGCAGCGACAGTCCAGCCCGTTTGGCGTGGGCGGCAATCGCGGTGGGCGGGGAGCCGGTGCCGGGCAAGACGGCCAGCGCAACAACGGGCGGCGGCAGGGTTCGAGTTTTGGCCGGCAGGGAAACGGACGCCGTCCGTGAGTCTGTCGCGGTGACCCGGCACGGTTTGACGCGTCACGGTGAGTTCGTGGTCCGGGTTCAGCGGTTGGCTCACGGCGCCGGTCTACCGTTGCCGCAACCGCAGACCGCCGGCAGCGCCGGCGCCGACTTGCCGGCCGCAGTCGGAGCCGAAGCGCCCATCACCATCGAGCCGGGCGGCTACGCGATGGTTCCGACCGGCTTGGCATTGGCCATCCCGGCCGGTTGGGAAGGGCAGGTGAGGCCGCGCAGCGGTTTGGCCGCGCGCCATGGGGTGACGTTGCTCAACAGCCCCGGAACGATAGACAGCGACTACCGCGGCGAGGTGCGGGTGCTGCTGATCAACCACGGGAGCCAGCCCTTTGTGGTGCGCCGCGGGGAGCGCGTCGCGCAGCTGGTCTTGGCGCCGGTGGCGCTGGCGGACTCCACGCTCCGCTTCGAAGAGGTCTCCTCCCTGAACGAAACGGAGCGTGGCGCCGGCGGATTCGGCTCCACCGGTCTTGGTTAGCGTAGGCGAAGCTCAGTACCAGATTTCGATGTCGTCGAGCAGCAGATAGCCGCCGTCGGGTTTGGCGCTGGTGGAACCGGTGGTCGTGTTGGTGGCTCCAAAGTCGAGCTGGTCGATGCGAGAGCCACCGTTGTCGAGAGTCTGTGTGCTTCTCTTCAAGGTGGTGCCGGTGACCTGGAAGTCAAAACCGCCCGTCGAACCGGCGGTAGCCGCCCACCAGGCGAGGTCCACCTGTAGCGGACCCTCCTCGTCGAAAAAGACGAGCCACGGGGAGATCGACTGAGAACCGTCGTCCTGAACGGCCAGAAGGCGCAGCTTGACGCGGTCCGAGCGCCTGCGAAGTTCGACTTCGAACGCCGGCGTGGAGTTGACGGGATCGCTCGCCACCACCAATCGTGTCCTCGTTCCCGCGCTCAGCGAGTAGCCATCCAGCATGAAGCGCAGGCGTAGGGAGTGCTCGTCGTTAGTCGTGGAATGGACCATCGCCGCTGTAGTGCCGATGGCCGCGGTGACACTGAAGGAGCGCTGAGTCAAGGAGGAGGCCAGCGAATTGACCGCCAGTTGGCCGTTCGGTGTGATGGTGGACCAGGAGTCGAAGGAGTTACTCTCGGCGCCGTCGGCGAAGCGCGGCCGGTAGCGAAGAGGCTGTTCGCTGGTCCACATCCGGACGTTCAAGAAGTCGAGAGTACCCGGGCCGCCGGTCGAGTCCATGGTGCCGAAGCGCTGGGCGAGAGTTGCCGCAGTGGTGAATCCATGGTTTTCAAGAGCGGTCAGTTCACCGACCATTTCACCGTCGACAAGCAGGATCAATCCGCCGTCGCCGGCGCCGCCGGCGTGCTCCATCCACCAGGTAACTTCGATCGCGTTCTGTGAGATCGGGACCTTGGCGGTGTCGACGTAACTGCCGTCATCGAGCCAAGCGCGAGCGAAGATCATCTCGCCGCTCTCGAGAATGAGTTCGAATGCACTTGTGTTGCCGAAGCTGGTGCGAGCGATCACCGTTGCGCAGACATCGCACTCGCCGACGTCCAGTTCGAAGATCATGGTGCCCCCGGATGGCGGTTCGGGGTCGTTGGCCAGCGAGCTGTAGAGGAGAAACCCGTCCTGGCCATTCACCGTGGCGGTAAATGACTGCGCCCCGGGGGGCGGCGTGGTCGGCGGCGATAGGCTCAGAAGGTCGAGTCGACTCCACGCCGGCGCGGTGGCACCAGGCGGATCCAGTGGTACGAGAGAGACCTTCAGGTCGGCGACCAGGAAGACGGTGGCGTTGATCGTGAGGGTCTGGTTGTCCGCACCGGATGCCGAGTAGCTGTATTGAAAGCTGTCGAGTCCGAACTGGCGAAAACCAGGGCTCGGCGAGTAGGTGACGGAGTTGGCGCCGACGGAGAGGCTGCCGCGGCTGGTAGACGAGAAGGTCGGCGTGGTACTGGGGGGGCCGGCCATGTCGTTGGCCGTGAGGCGATCGAATGAGATCTCTGTTGGGCCGGTGAGGCGAGAGAGGAAGATCAGATCGTTCTGTGCCGAGGTTGGTGCAGCCCACAGGATGAGCGCCGCGAGAGCAGCGAACAAGACGGAGGTACAGGTATTGAATCTCATGGTATCTACTCCCTTCCGAGTGATCCGAGTCAAGACTGGTACGTGTTCCCACAGACAAATCTGAAGGCGATCCACGCCCCCCTGCAAGATTCGGCGAAAAAGGGAGGGTATTTTGTATCAGGAAATATTGGCTGCGGTTTCTGAGGTTAGCTAGGTCGCTTAGAATCGCAATTCCTATGCCGAACTCGACCTCACCCCACGACTCGCATGAAATTACCCGGCTGCTCGATGCTTGGGGTGAGGGCAGCCGCTCGGCCTTGGATGAGTTGATGCCGCTGGTGGCCACTGAGTTACGCCGCCTGGCGAAGAACTACATGCGTCAGGAGCGGTCCGGCCATACGCTGGAGCCGACGGCATTGGTCAATGAACTCTACCTGCGGCTGGTTGGCCGCCGGGAGATGAACTGGAAAGACCGGGCCCATTTCTTTGCCTTTTCGGCGACGACGATGCGACGTATCTTGGTGGACCATGCGCGCGGCAAGCGAACCTCGAAACGCGGTCAAGGGATTCAGTGGCTACCCCTCGATGAGGCGGTGGACCAGGCTCAGGAGATGGATCTGGTGGCTCTCGACGATGCTCTCCAGACGTTGGAGAGGATGCGCGAACGGCAGGCACGCATCATCGAGTTGCGCTGCTTCACTGGCTTGGCGATGCGGGAGATCGCCGACATGCTCGACATTAGCCTGGCTACGGCAAATAGGGAGTGGGCCAGCGCTCGAGCGTGGTTGTTCAGGGAACTCAACTTGCGAGAGCGGGGATGAACCCGCAGCGGTGGGACGAGGTTCTGGCGCTCTTCGATCGGGCGCGCGAAATGGAGCCCACGAAACGTAACGCCTTTGTTCGTCAGGCTAGCGGTGAGGATCGAGAACTCGAGGCGGAGGTTTGCTCCCTCTTGCACGCAGACGATTCGGCGGACCGATTCCTCGTCGAACCGTTGTTTCACCTGCTGGCGGACGAAGCGGAGACAGTCCAACCAAGTGGCGGTGAGGTGGCCTCCTCGCGCAGGCTGGGTGCCTACCTGTTGGAAAAACCTCTGGGCAAAGGTGGGATGGGTGCCGTTTGGCTGGCGTCGCGCGCCGATGGCAGCTACCAGGGAGAGGTGGCGATCAAGCTGCTGCGTCGCGATATCGACACTAGCAACCTGGTGGCCCGATTCGAGAGTGAGCGCCAGATCTTGGCGGGTCTGCGCCATCCGCATATCGCTCGGCTTCTCGACGGGGGCGCGACGGAAGAAGGCCGCCCTTACCTGGTCATGGAGCACGTCGACGGTGTGCCAATCGATCACTACTGCCAGGCGCATCGACTCGCCATCCGCGATCGCCTGGAGATCTTTCGCAAGGTTTGCGGAGCAGTCCAGTTCGCCCATCAGAATCTGGTCGTTCACCGAGACCTGAAGGCGAGCAACATCCTTGTGGATCAGGATGGCGAACCCAAACTTCTCGATTTCGGAGTGGCGAAACTTCTCGCGCCGCAAGGCTTGGTCGGCCCCGGCGGAATGAGCGGCATTGGTATGACGGGAAGAGGCATGACCGGTACCGGGATGGCGCCGATGACCCTCTCGGCGGCCAGTCCGGAGCAGCTACGAAACCGGCCGGTGACCACCGCAACCGATGTCTATTCACTGGGCTTGCTCCTCTTTCGGCTGCTCACCGGCAAGGCTGCCTTCCTTCTCGAAGGGCAGTCGGCCGAGGAGATCATCTCGATCATCTGTGAGCAGGAGCCGCCGGCACCATCGGCGGTCCTCGATCAGAGCTCGCCTATCCGCCGCCAGCTTTCCGGTGATCTGGACACCATCGTCCTCAAGGCGTTACGCAAGGAACCGGCTCGCCGCTTCGCCTCGGCGCAGGCCCTCGCCGACGATCTGGAGAGATACCAGCGCGGCTTGCCGGTGCGTTCGCGCCCCGATACCTTTGGCTACCGTTGGGGTAAGTTCATACGCCGCCACCGGTGGGCGGTGACCGCGGCGGCCACTGCCCTGGCCGGTCTGATCCTCTTCACCGCGCTCTTGCTGGTGCAACAGAGACGGGTTGAGAGAGAGCAGCGACGAACCGATGATCTGAACAGATTTCTGCAAGGAATCCTCTACAGCGCCGACCCACAGGTCGCCCAGGGACGCGAAGTGACCGTTCGCGAACTGCTCGATGAAGCGGCTCTGCGCGTGGGCAGTGACTTCGCCAACCAACCGGATCTGCGCGCCAGCGGCATGTTGACCATCGGCAAGGTCTACTTGAGCCTGGGCGAATTCGAGAAGGCCGAACCGTTGCTCGAGCAGGCGCGGCAGCTGCTGGCGCCGTTGGCCTGGGTGGGCCAGCGTCTGCGGATGGAAGTGGTGCGGGCCTTGGCTGAGCAGAAGTTGTTGGCTGGCGAGTATGGCCGTTCGGAAGAACTCTACCGGCAGTCGGTGGCGGCTTTTTCAGCAGGTAGAGAGAGAGAACAGCTGGAGCGCAGTCTCGCCGGGCTGTCGCAAGCGCTGGCGCGGCAAGGGCGGCACGAAGAGGCGGTGGCTCTGAGCTCCCAGGCGCTGGCCTTGGCGCGGGATGTGTATGGTGCGAATGACCGCCGGGTGGCGGAAGATCTCGGGGAACTCGCCGGGCTTCAATTCAGGCAGGGTGCCTTCGCTGAAGCGGCCGATTCCTACCAGCAGGCACTCGACCTGGCGATCACCGTCCACGGCGAAACCCACCCGACCGTCGCCAACCTCTACAACGGTCTGGCCTTGGCGACCAAGTCTCTGGGCGACGCGTCCGCGGCCGAGGCGGCGTTGCGCCAGGCACTGCTCCTTCAGCAGCGTCTCTATGAGGATTCCCATCCCAGCCTGGCGACGACCCGGCACAACCTGGCTGCCCTGCTGGCGGATGGAGCGCGACTCGAAGAGGCCGAGACACTCGCCCGCCTGGCTCTGGCCGCCCGCCGTGAGGGCTACGTCGAGGGACACCCCAAAGTTGGGGAAACCCTCGACCTGCTCGGCCTGATTCGCCGCCGCCGCGGCGATGTGCAAGGGGCGTATCAGTTGCACGCCGAGGCGTTGACGGTTCTGGTTCCCGCCCTGGGTGAAGAACACGAGTTCGTCGCCGTGGCGCGCCACAACCAGGCTCAGGCGGCGATCGATCTAGAGCTCTTAGACCAAGGCGAAGAGCTACTGCGCCAAGCTCGGGCCGGCTTTCGTGCCGCTTACGGCGATGATCATCCGCAGCTGGTGGTGGTGCTCAACAGCCTGGCGATCTTGCTCAAGAAGCAGGGAAAACTGGCCTCGGCGGAAGAGGTCTACCGAGAGGTTCTGGAGCTGCAAGAGCGCAAGCTGGGCGCCGAGCATCCGCGCACCGCGGGGGTCCAGCACAACCTCGCCGTGCTCTTGCAGTCGACGGGGGCCGCCCGCGAAGCGGAGGAATTGTTGCGCCAAGCGCTGCCGGTCTTCGAGCGAACTCTCGGCGCTTCACATCGCAGCGTCGGGGTCTGCTGGAAAAGTCTGGCCCAGGTGCTGCGCGACCAGGAACGCTTCGAGGAGGCTGAGGCGGCGCTTGTGCAAGCGCTGCCGATTCTGCAACAAGGCTACCCGGAAGCCCACCGAGCGCGGCTCTCGGCCCTCATCCTCGAAGCAGAGATTTTGCACGGCCTGGGAAGATCGGACGAGGCCCGAGAATTGCTCAACGAAACGCTGCACGTGGCGCGAACCCATGGCAAGAGCAAATAAGAAGCCGAGGCGCTCGAGGTGATGAGGGCCGTCGGTTAGCCCGCTGGCGCAGTGCGAGCCAGGAAATCGGCGGAGACTCGTCCCGCACGGTGTCGTGTCACCAAGCCGGCGGGATCGATCAGCAGGGTTTGCGGCACGGCGTGAATGCCGTTGAGTTGCTGGAAGAGGCGTCGATCCTTGGGCACGACGGCCGGGAAAGGCAAGGCCGAGCGTTCGACAAAGTCGGCCACCTGCGAGGTTGGATCGAGGCCAACACCCAGAAAACGGTACTCCTCGCCGAACTGGTCGTAGAGATCGAGCCAGGCATCGAGGTGAGTGTTACAGCTGGCACAATTGGCGGAGAAGAGGAAGAGTACCGTAGGCTTGCCGGCGGCCTCGATGCCCCACACGGCGGGCCTGTCGTCAGGCGTGGTGATCTCCAAACGAGCGAATGAACTACCGAGGGCCGGCGTTCGGTCGCCGGGAAAGGCGGTGTCCAGGGCCTCATTCCATTGCCGATTCTGATGGCCCACGAAAAGTAGTGCGGCGGTCAACAGGACCAGGAGAAGATGAACTAGGGTCGAGTAGGTCAGGAAACGGCGTTGCCTCATCGATTTCTCCTTTTCAGGGCGCCGGAAACCAAGGTCGGTGTAGGGTTAAGAAGAGAGAAGGCTCGACCGTGATGGTGAGCCTCCTCTCATCTGCACTGGCTATGTCGATACTGTGGTTACATCAACGGCGGGCCGCCGGGGATGCAGGAACCAGTGGCGCCACTGCGGCAATTGAAGGCCACGACGCCGTCGACGACCTTCTGTCCGTTGGAGCTGTAGCAGCTGCTGGTCACCGTGGTGGTCGGTATTCCGCACTGGCTGTGATACTGCGAGTTGCAGACTTGCGCCGGAATCGCCGCGGCCTGGTTGTAAAGATCGGAGGTGGCCGCACTGCAAGTTGCACCATGGCCCCAAACACCGCGAGACAGGCTGATGTCACAAAGCAAGCACTCGATGCCCTGCGCCGAAGTCGGAATGAAAGTTACCGTGAGAGCGGCCACCGCCGCCATACAGAGGACGATTTTCAAGAGTCGCATGAAAGATGCTCCAAGTTCCGTAGCTGAACGTCCAAAGAGACGCACACCGATGAATTGCAACAACGAGCTCGCCGACCAGAAACGACGACAACCGCCGCTTCCTATGAGGTAAGGCGCGGGAGCGGAGGTGAACGTGTCACGAGCGTCAGGGAGCGCCTTGCTTTCCCACCCGCCCTCCCTCCCTCTTGTTTATAGGGGTCTCTCTCCGAGACCCCTTCAGACGAAAAAACGTGGTTTTTCGTCTTCAACCCCAAGGAGTCCGGCCTGGTCGGCCGGGTTCGCCCTGCGGGCTCACGCACTCCGCTTGCGTGCTCGTCGTAGGGATGCGAGCATCAGCGAGCAGCCTGCCCGCGCAACCATCTCTTCGCCGGGCACCCAGTCGTACCTCCGGCAGCTGTCGAGGCAATTCGGCCGGTTCACGCTCTTCGCTCTTGTGCTCGTCGCAGGGATGCGAGCACCAGCGAGCAGCCTGCCCGCGCAACCATCTCTTCGCCGGGCACCCAGTCGTACCTCCGGCAGCTGTCGAGGCAATTCGGCCGGTTCACGCTCTTCGCTTTTGTGCTCGTCGTAGGGATGCGAGCATCAGCGAGCAGCCTGCCCGCGCAACCACCTCTTTGCCGGGCACCCAGTTGTACCTCCGGCAGCCATCGTGGCTGTTCGGGCGGGGCGAGCCCGGCCGTTTAGGCCGGCCTCCCTGGGGTGAGCCGCGAAAAACGACGTTTTTTCGCGGCGAGGGGTCCCGGAGAGGGACCCCTAAAATTGAAGGAAGCTTGGGGTTCGGCGCCCCTAGACACCGCAACCACCAAGCTTCCTCAGCCTAGGTTAGAGGCGCCGTCAGGCGCCTCTAACCCATCGAAGCTACAAACCTAGAAAGACCACCGAACCCCAAGCTTCGCGCGCCAGCGCGAGGCGGTGTTGTGGGTGGTGAAACGGTCGTTGTTGTCGGGATCGGTCACGATCGGGTTGAGGCCGTAGATCAGCCGCCCGTCGCTGGAGATACCGTCGAAATCGACCGGGGAGAGGGAGTTGAAACGGGCGAAGCGCAGCTGGCCCGAATCACTGTCCAAGAGGTTCATGAGGTTCTCGATATCCGCCGTGAGTTGCAGAGTGGAATTCCCGATCGGAATGTCCTGTGCGATGCGAAGGTCCAACGAATGGCTCCAAGGGGCCTTGGAACAGTTGCGGGGAACGATCGAGCCACGGTGGGAGTTGAGGCAGTCGTCGTTGCGGATGTAGGCATCCAGCTGAGCCCAGGTGCCTCCCGAGGAGATGACGACATCTCCCTCATTGGCGGGGACGAAGATCAGGTCGTTTCCGAAGTACCGATCGTTGTTCACGCTGGGGAAGCGTTGGAAGCCGAAGATGGTCGAGTACGGGCGACCCGATTGGTGGTTGTAGAAGGCGGAGACCGTGGTCGAGTACTTCGACCGGCGGTTGAAGCGGTAAGAGACCGCCGCGTTGAACCGGTGCTCGACCTCGAAGTCCGAGGGGCTGAGCTGCACGTTGTTGGGATCGAGAGCTTCCGTGAACTGGAAGTTCGAGACCGCGCGGCTGGAAGTACCGTCGTTGATCACGTCGGAACTGCCGTAGGCGTAGGAGACGAAGCCGAACCAACCATCGCGGTAGGGACGCTCCACCTTGATGGCGAAGTTGGTCTGCTCGCCTTTGCTGGTGTTGGTAATCAGATACGCGCCGCTGACACCCGAATCGAGTCGGGTGAAGGTCGGGCGACCGTCGGCGGCCAGAGTCCCGGTCTGCACCAAGTTGAGATCCTTGTAGTCGATCTCGTCGACGCTGGTGGCGAAGATACCTTCGATCGAGCCGACCAGCCCCCACCAGGGGAGTTGGGTGTCGTAGGCCAGGTTGACGCGCAGCACGGTGGGGAACTTGAAGTTCGGGTCGATGAAGTTGAACTCACCGCCACCACCCGCGCCGCCGAAGGTCGGCTGATTGTCAGGATCGGGATTGAACGGCACGTTGCGCTCTTGGATGAAGGTCTGCTCTAGACCGGTACGAGCGTAGTTGTTGGCGATCCACACGTAGGGCGGGCGACCGGCGAAGATGCCGACACCGCCGCGCAGCTGTTGGCGACCGTCGTTCTTCATGTCCCAGTTGAAGCCGACTCGCGGCGACCACAACTGCTCGCCGTCGGGGATGTTGTCGGTGCGCACACCGTAGGTCGCCTCGGTGAACGGGTTGCGCGTCGGCTTATCGCCGAACAGCGGAATGTCGACCCGCAAGCCGTAGGTGATGGTGAGGTTGTCGCGCGCCGCCCACTGGTCGCCGACGTAGAAGCCGAGTTGGGTCACATCGAACTTCTGCGAGTCCGGCTGGCCCGGGTTGACCAGGGTCAGGCGGAAGCGCCGAGCGGTACCACCGTTCAAGAAGTCATCCAGGGTGGCGAACTCGTAGGAGCCGAAGAAGTTCTGAAGGAAAAGGTTGTCAAACGAGAAGATCTCGTTGTGGGTACCGAAGGTGATGGTGTGGTTGCCCTTGAGCCAAGTGAAATCGTTGGTGATCTCAAAGATGTCCTGGTCGAGAGCGTTGCGGGTCGAGAAGGGCTCGGTGCCGGCTTCGAACTGGCCGAGTCGAGCGCCGGTGACGGTGTCGAAGACGCGCTCGATCTGGATCCACGGGAAGCGCAGGCCGTTCAGGCCGGCCCGCCGATCGCGGACGGTCTGGTTGGTCAGGCGCAGCTCGTTGAAGGTGTTGGGCCCGAAGACGCTGTTGAGCTGGGCGACCGTCGAGTTGGTCTTGCTGCGGAAGAGGTAGGTCTCGGACTCAAACTCGAAAGTTCGCGAACCGGGGCGGTTGACGTCGTTCTCGGCGTCCACGAAATTGTGCCGTATGGTCAAGTTGTGGCTCTCGTTGAGGTTGAAGTCAATACGGCCAAAGTACTTGTCGGAGGGCGTTTCGCGCGTCTGCTCGCCGAGACCGCCGGGATCGAAGCCGTAGCGATCGATCAAGGCCTGGCGGAAGGTTGCCGCTTCGTCCGCGGCATCGCCGTTGGCGAAGGCTTGGCCGGTGGAGCCGTCCAAGGACCAGCCGGTTGGTCGCTGCTTGTCGGTGATCTCACCGTTGACGAAGAAAAAGATCTTGTCTTTGCTGATGGGGCCTCCGAGGCGGAAACCGTACTGGTCTTCAGAGAACTCGCCGAACTGGCCGAGCTGCTCGGGGCCGTCGCCCACCAGGCTGTCGTCACGGGTGAAGTAGTAGATCGAGCCCTTGTAGCGGTTGGTTCCACTGCGGGTGATGGCATTAACACCGCCGCCCGAGAAACCGCCTTGGCGCACATCGAAGGGCGCCAAGACTAACTGGAGCTCTTGAATGGCGTCGATGCTGATCGGCGTGGCGTCCGCCTGGCCACCGGGGGTGCCCTGGTCGGCCAGGCCGAAGAGGTCGTTGTTGACCGAACCGTCGATCTGGATGTTGTTGTAGCGGCTGCTACGACCGGCGACACTGATCGAGTTCGGGTCGTCGTTGTCCGAGGAAATCGAGAAGAAGGGGTTGGTCCGCGCGTAGTCCTCGAAGCCACGGCCGATGGTTGGCAGGGTTTCGATCGCCTGGGTCGAGACGTTGCTGGTGGAGCCGGTCTTGTTGGGGTTGATCAACGAGCTGCTGGTACCGACCACGGTGACCGTCTCCGATACCGTTTCCAGTGCCAGCTGGAAAGTGAGGTTGAGCGTGTCGCCGAGCTTGATGAACAGATTGTTGTCTTCTTGCGTCTTGAAACCGTCCATCTGAGCGTCGACCTTGTAGGGGCCACCGACGCGCACATTGAGGATGCGAAACCGACCGTCCGCACGGGTGACCGCGCTGTAGCGTGTCCCGGTGGGCTCGTGGACGGCGGTGATGATCGCGCCCGGTAGGAGCGAGCCGTCTTGGGCTTCCACGACGCCGGTCAACGAGCCGGTGGTAGTTCCCTGGGCGTTGGCGGGTAGGGCCCCGACGACCAAGACCGCGGCCAGGATGGCCACACAGAGCAAAGTTTTAGCGAATCTCATCAAGTCCTCCTACTTGCGACACCAAGTTTGACTTGGCAGCTAGTGGTTCTTTGCGCTTCCCGGAGCGCCCATTCAGGAAAGCCGACCTTGCGGCAGAGATGGTTGGGCCTTGTACTCCGGCGGTTCCAACTGAGCTTGGCTCAAGCCGCATCATGAGTAGCCCGTGATCCTCACGATCCGATACACAGACCCAGTCCCAATAACTAGAGCCGGTCCGTGTTTCTGGTCAAATCTGAGCGAATTTTAGCACCGCTGGGAGGGGTGTCCTAGCTTGTCCAGTGGCAGCTTCCATCCGGATTTTTGAACTGCTGCTGCGGCCGTGGCTAAACCCCGATGATCATGGGCATTTGGCTACCGGGCCGGGTTGCAAGCTCGGCAGGGGGCAACGGTCTTCCGGCCTACCCGCCGGGACCGGCGGGGTTGTCCGGAGTCGCCTTGGCGCGGGCGAAGGCGAGAATGACTTCATTGAGAATATCCTTCAATTCAACCGTATATTCGGCCAGATGGCGCATCTTTTCCTCCAGTTGCTCGCCGCTGGGGCGCATCAGGCCGCCGCCGTGAGGTCGAATCTTGTAGGTCAACCGATCGTCGAGCAGTTGTAAGCGCTCGTAGGCGGACTTGAGGCGTTGTGGGTCCATGGCTCATCTCCTACGTGGACGTTCGTCTGGGTTCGCGGCGGTGCCGTCCGGCCGGCGAGCGAGTTCGATCGAGAAGTCGACCAGTCTTTCCATATCGCGTTGTCGCATCTTGTGCTTGAAGCCGGGCATGGTGCCCCAGCCGAAGGCGATGCGCTGGTAGAGAGAGCCGCGGGCGTTGTCGGCGATCAGCTCCGAACGAGTCAGGTCAGCCTGGGGATAGAAGGTGCGTTGCGGTTCGACGCCGCGACCGTCTTCGCCGTGGCACTCGGCGCAGTGCTCGCTCCATAGCTCGCCGACCTGAGGTCTGCAACCGGCGACCAACATGGCGAGCAAACCGACGGCCGCCAGCACTCGTTGGCTAGTCCTGCCGGCGGTGGACATGGTGAGCCGTCGCTTGATCCCGCGGGCGGATGACGATCTCGTCGATATTGACGTGGGGCGGCCGGGTCGCCGCCCAGGAGATGGCGTCGGCGATGTCGTCTGCGGTGAGCGGTGTCATGCCGCGATAGACCTGGTCGGCGAGTTGACGCTCACCGAGACGCACCAGCGAGAACTCTGTCTCGACCATGCCGGGACAGATTTCGGTGACGCGTACCGGCTGGCCGAGGAGTTCCAAACGTAGAGTTCTGGTCATCGCCCGCACCGCATGTTTGGCGGCGGTGTAGCCGGCGCCGCCGAGATAGGTCTCAAAGCTGGCGATCGAGCCGATGTTGATCACATGGCCGTCGCCGCTAGCGCGCAGCTTGGGCAGCAACGCCTGGGTCATGCGCAGGGTGCCGAGGACGTTGACGTTGAACATGGTGAGCCAGCGCTCGACTTGTGCCTCTTCGATCGAGTCGACGCCGAGAGCGCCTCCGGCGTTGTTGACCAGCAGTCGAACCTCCGGCACCTGGGCGGCGAACGACTCGATGCTGGCCGGATCGGTGACGTCCAAGGAGATGGCTCGGCCACCGGTTTGCACCGCCAGCTTCTCCAGCCGGTCGAGGCGGCGTGCACCGAAGACGACGGAAAAACCCGCTCGACTCAGTGCTCGCGTGGTGGCTTCGCCGATTCCGGCACTGGCGCCGGTGACGACGGCAACAGGCGGTGCGCTCATCGTTGGACGGCGGTGACCGCCGCTGGAATGACTGCTCGATAGGACGGGCCCGAGGAGGTCGAGCCGGGGATGAGAGCGGAAGCGAAGAGAGAATTGTTCATCGGTGTTCCAACGCTATCAGCTCGGCGAATCCACCGGGCTCTGCTGTCGCCGCGCCTCGGTGGACGGTTTGTTCGCCAATTCTCGGGCTCCGGCGACCACCTGCCGCTCGTTGGCGAAGGTCAGCCGTTCGAGCGCCTCCGGCCACGGGA
Organism: Acidobacteriota bacterium; assembly: GCA_024277255.1. Lineage (GTDB taxonomy): Bacteria > Acidobacteriota > Thermoanaerobaculia > Multivoradales > SZUA-115 > SZUA-115. The sequence goes on from JAJRVQ010000068.1 coordinate 42,251, forward strand.
ACCAGGCGGCGGCGAAGACCTCGCGCCGATCGAAGTTGGCGGCATCGCCTTCGACGTAGTCGAGAAGAAAGAGGTAGACCCGTTTGTGGACGTGGGTGGTGCCGCGCTGGATGAACCAGAAGTCGATTTCGGGCAGGCCGGCGATGACCCGCCCGGTGACGCCGGTCTCTTCACGGACCTCGCGCACCGCGGTCTCTTCGAGAGTCTCGCCGGGCTCGATGTGCCCCTTGGGCAGTTGCCAGTGGTCGCCGCCGTTGGGGGAAATCAGCAAGACTTCATCTCCCCGAACCAGCACTCCGCCGGCGGAGAATTGATCCTCGGTTTTCACAGGTTCAGGGAACTCAGGGTATTCAGGGGTTCAATTGGCTTGACCGTCGTCGCCCATGGCGGGAGACCAGGGCAGAAGTGCGTCGGCATCGATGCCGACCGATTTCAGCGCCTCCTGCCATGCTGTCGTCGGGTCAGCGCAGTAGATCAAATCGTGGCTGACCGGCGCGGTCAGCCAGTCGTTGCGCAGGATTTCGGCGATCAGTTGATTCGCCCCCCAACCGGCGTAGCCGAGCAACAGGCGCATGGCCTTCGGCGGCTGACCCGCCAGGGTCACCAGATCGTCGATGTGATGGGTGATCGAGTTCTCGGCGGTGATTTCGGTGCTGCCTTTGAACTCGTCGTGTCGGTCTTTTTCGGACCGATCTTCCGCGGGCTCCACATGGGGCGAGAAGAGCACGGTGCCGAGTTCGGTCTGTACCGGCCCTCCGAGATAGGCCAGCGAGTCTTCTTCGCCGTGCCACTCGATCTCCATGCCGCTGAGGATGTCTGAAACCCGCGTGGTGGTGGGCCGGTTGACGATGAAACCGAAACTGCCCTCCTCGTCATGGTGGACCAGCAACACGACGCTCTTGTGGAAGAAGGGGTCGAGAATCTGGGGCATGGCGATGAGCAGAACCGGTGCCTTCAAGTCGGACGTATTGGACATTGAACCTACATCTTAACCTCTGCCGCGGATGCTAGACTTTTGCCCCCCCGCGGCCTTCCGGCACCGGGCTCAATCAGGAGAAATCGCCATGCCAGATAGCTTTGGAAGTCACGGTGTTCTAGACGTTGGAGGACGGCAGTATCGAATCGCCCGGCTGAGCGCCCTCGAAGAGCGGGGCATTTCCGTTGCGCGCCTGCCCTACGCTCTACGAATCTTGCTGGAGAACCTGCTGCGTCGCGAAGACGGCGAGGCGGTTCCGGCGAGCGACATCGAGCAACTGGCCAACTGGGATGCCAGGGCTACGCCGAGCGTTGAGATCGCCTTTATGCCGGCCCGGGTGCTGTTGCAGGACTTCACCGGCGTGCCGGCGGTGGTCGATCTGGCGGCGATGCGCGACGCGATGGTCGACCTCGGAGGCAACGCCACGCAGATCAATCCGGTGCAGCCGGTGGAACTGGTGATCGATCACTCGGTTCAGATCGATGAATATGGGAGCGCAGCCGCTTTTCTGATCAACATCGAGCGCGAGTTCGAGCGCAACGAAGAGCGCTACGCCTTCCTGCGCTGGGGCCAGACCGCGTTCGAGAACTTCAAAGTGGTGCCGCCCGACACCGGCATTGTTCATCAGGTGAACTTGGAGTACCTGGCGCGGGTGGTGATGGATGGCGCGGCGCCGGGAGGGGCGATGCCCTTCGCCTACCCGGATACGCTGGTCGGCACCGATTCGCACACCACCATGATCAACGGGATCGGGGTCCTCGGCTGGGGCGTTGGCGGCATTGAAGCCGAAGCGGCGATGCTCGGCCAGCCGATCTCGATGCTGATTCCACAGGTGGTCGGTTTCCGTCTCACCGGAGCTTTGCCCGAGGGTGCCACGGCCACCGATCTGGTGCTCCGGGTGGTCGAGCTGCTGCGCGCCAAGGGCGTGGTCGGCAAGTTTGTCGAATTCTTTGGCCCCGGCTTGGCCAGCCTTCCCCTCGCCGACCGCGCGACGATCAGCAACATGGCTCCCGAGTACGGAGCCACCTGCGGCATCTTCCCGATCGATCAGGTCTCCCTCGATTACTTGCGCTTCACCAATCGCTCGCCGGAGAGGGTGGCCCTGGTCGAGGCCTACATGAAAGAACAGGGGCTGTTCCACACCGCCACGACACCGGAAGCGGAGTATTCGGATGCGTTGGAATTGGATCTGGGGACGGTCGAACCCAGCCTGGCCGGACCCAAGCGGCCGCAGGATCGCATTCGCTTGTCGCAGGCCAAGACGGTCTTCTTGCAGGATCTGGAGGGGCTCAAAGGGGCGGCGAAATCGGCTCCGGCAGCCTCCCCCCTGCCCACCGTCAGCGGCGGTGCGGCGGTTGCCGTCGCCGAGCCCGAGGTCGGTGTCTCTGCGCAGTTGGCCGATGGCTCGGTGGTCATCGCCGCCATCACTAGTTGCACCAACACCTCCAATCCGTCGGTGATGGTCGCCGCCGGGCTGGTCGCCAAGAAGGCGGTGGAGTTGGGACTTGACGTCAAGCCTTGGGTCAAGACCAGCTTGGCGCCGGGCTCCAAGGTGGTCACCAGCTACCTCGACGAGGCGGGGCTCACACCGTATCTCGAGAAGCTCAAGTTCCACTTGGTCGGTTACGGTTGCACCACCTGTATCGGCAATAGCGGCCCGCTGCTTCCCGAGATCTCGAAGACGATCCACGACAACAACCTGGTGGCTGTCTCGGTGCTCTCCGGCAACCGCAACTTCGAGGGCCGCATCAGCCCGGACGTGCGCGCCAACTACCTGGCGTCGCCGCCGCTGGTGGTGGCCTACGCGCTGGCCGGACGCATCGACATCGACCTCTACAACGAGCCGCTCGGCTTCAGCAAGGAGGATGAACCGGTCTTCCTCAAGGATGTCTGGCCGAGCCAGCAAGAGGTTCAAGAGACCGTGGCCCAGTCGCTGCACGCGGAGATGTACGCCGAGGAGTACAGCGGGGTCTACGACGGCGACGAGCACTGGAACAGCCTCGAAATCCCGACCGGCGATACCTATGCATGGGCGGATGACTCGACCTACGTCAAACTTCCGCCCTATTTCGTGGGAATGGAACGCGAACCGGCGCCGATCACCGACATTTCGGGTGCGCGGCTGCTGGCGCTGCTGGGCGACAGCATCACCACCGACCACATCTCGCCCGCTGGCGCGATCAAGGTGGACAGCCCAGCGGGTCGCTACCTTCTCGATCAAGGGGTGGCGCGCAAGGATTTCAACTCCTATGGCTCGCGGCGCGGCAACCACGAGGTGATGATGCGCGGCACCTTTGCCAACGTGCGGCTGCGCAACCAGCTGGCGCCGGGCACCGAAGGCGGCTTCACCACCTATCTGCCCAGCGGCGAAACGATGAGCATCTTCGATGCCGCCATGAAGTACCAAGAAGACGGCACACCCTTGCTGGTCATCGCGGGTACGGAGTATGGAACCGGCTCGTCGCGCGACTGGGCGGCCAAGGGATCTCTGCTGCTCGGTATCCGGGCGGTCCTCGCCGTCAGCTTCGAGCGCATCCACCGCAGCAACTTGATCGGCATGGGAGTCGCGCCGCTCGAGTTCGTCGACGGCCAGAGCGCCGAGACGCTCGGCCTTACCGGTACTGAGAGCTATGACATCGAAGGGTTGGCCGCCGGTGCCGAGAACGGTTTTGGCGAGGACCCTCAAGTCACCATCCGAGCCCATCGCGAAGGCGGTGAGACGGTAGAATTCCAGGCGCGAGTGCGGCTCGACACACCGCAAGAGGTGCAGTACTGGCGTCACGGCGGGATCCTGCACTACGTGCTGCGCCAGCTGGCTGACGGCTGAGCGAACCTCGTTGCGGAACGAAAAAGCCCCGTGCCGAGGAGGGAGTCGGCACGGGGTGGAGGAGAGGGAGTTGTGGTTGGCAATGGAGCCTTGCGGCTCCGCCGGGCGGGCTCAACTCCCAGTCAACCCGCTGGCGAGAAATAAAACACGACCGAATCACTCAACATTCCGGTGGGTCTCGGTTTTGGATGTCGGTGATGGCTCAACTTGCCGGCGGGAGGAGCGTAAACTCGGCGGATGAGAATTTTCTTGACCGGCGCCACCGGCTACGTGGGTGGGGCATTGGTTCGTCGGTTGGCCGGCATGGGCCATACGTTGATCGCGCTGGTTCGCGAGGGCAGCGAGACGGCGCAGTTGCAGCGCCTCGGTGTGCAGCTGGCGGTGGGTGACATCACCGATCGCTATTCGATGCGCGAGGCGATGGCAGGGGCCGACTGGGTGGTTCACGCCGCGGCCCTGGTCGATCTTGAAGGCGATCGCCAGCGGATGGAGGTGGCGAATGTCGAGGGTAGCGAGAACGTGGCCTCGTTGGCGTACAAGCTGGGAGTAGGGCGCTTTTTGTACTTCTCGTCGATCGCCTCCTTTGGCGGTAGCCCGGCGGACGGTTCGCCGGCCACGGAGGAGTCTGCGGTGTTGGTCCCTTTCCCCAGCCTCTACGGTGCGACCAAGAACGCGGGTGAGGGGCGGGTACGCCAGTGGGCCGAGCGCGGCTTGCGGCTCAACGTCATCTACCCGAGCCTGATCTACGGTCCGCCGGGCAAGAAGAGCGGTGCCAACGTGCTGCTGCGCGCCATCGCCCTGGGGCGGATGCCGGTGCTGGTGGGCGGCGATCGAATCACCAGCTGGGTCCATCTGGAGGACGTGGTGGAGGCGCTGGTGCGCATCCTTGAAGGGTCACACCCCGGGCGTGATTACCTCCTCGCCGGTGAGAGGGTGAGCGTGGCGCGGCTGGTGGAACAGGTCTGCAGCTTGGCGGAGATCAGGCCACCGAGAGTGCGGTTGCCGGTGGGCGCGGCGCGAGCGCTGTCGCTGGTGGTCAACCCGCTCTACCGTCTGCGCGGTCGCCGCTCGCCGCTGTCCAAGGGGCAGATCGACAGTCTGGCCCGCCACTGGGCCTTCGACGATTCGCGCGCCCGCCGCGAGCTGGGCTGGCAGCCCCGCGCCCTGGCGGAAGGGCTCGCCGAGACACTGCCCTTCTTGTTGGGCAAGGAGCCACTACCGGAGCCAGCGAGTTCTTGACTCGCCACTCGCCCTGGTCCACCATCGGGGTTCGGGGGCAAGATGTTCACCATTTTCAAAGATTTCACCTTCGCTGCCGCGCACTCGATCCGCGGTCACACCGGAGGCTGCGAGAACCTGCATGGTCACAACTACCGGGTGCGGGTTCATGTCGCGGCCACGCAGCTCGACGAACTCGGCATGGTGGTCGACTTCGCCGACTTGAAGGCGGTGATGGGTGCAGTCCTCGACCCTTTCGACCACCGGGTGATCAACGAGATCCCGCCGTTCACCGAGCGCAACACCACGGCCGAGCTGTTCTCAGAATACGTCTACGAACAGGTGGTCGCCGGCCTTGGCCGACGGCTGGTGGAGCAACTCGGCGACGATCCCGGCCGGGTGCGTGTGACCCGCGTCGAGGTCTGGGAGAACGATCGCTCCTGCGCCGTCTATGAGCCGGGCTAGCGCGGCTGGACCGCCGCTAGGACTGGCCGCGACGCAGCGGGTGAAGGTCAACGAGATCTTCTACTCGATCCAAGGCGAGTCGACGGCGGTTGGCCGGCCTTGCGTCTTGTTGCGGCTGACCGGCTGTCAGATGCGTTGCGTCTGGTGTGATAGCGAGTACAGCTTCTATACCGGCGAGTGGTGGAGCCTGGATCGAGCCTTGCGCGAGGTGGCGAGCTTCGACTGTCCGCTGGTCGAGCTGACCGGCGGCGAGCCGCTGCTCCAACCGGGCGCGCGGCCCCTCCTGACACGGCTCTGCGACGCCGGCTACGAGGTATTGCTCGAAACCGGTGGCGGGGTGGATATTTCCGCGGTCGATCCGCGGGTGCGGCGCATCGTCGATGTGAAATGTCCAGCCAGCGGAGAGGTCGAAAACAACCGCTGGAGCAACCTCGAACTACTGACCGCACACGACGAACTCAAGATGGTGCTCGCCGACCGAGCGGACTATCGGTGGGCGCGTGAGTTGGTGCGCCAACGGCGGCTGGAGCGGATCTGCCCGGTCAGCTTCTCCCCGGTGAGCAGCACCCTCGAAGCGGGCCGACTGGCCGAGTGGATCCTCGCCGACCGGTTGCCGGTGCGACTCTCGCTTCAATTGCACAAGCAGCTTTGGGGCACAGAGACACGCGGCTGCTAGTCCTGAAATAAGCGCAGATTGATCCTGGACTCAGGCCTGTGAGAGGCCCAGGCCTGTGAGAGGCCTCACCCTCTTCGGGAAGAGGAGAGTTCCTTATTGAACTCCTACCCGGCGATTGGGTGTCGAATCGTGAGAAAGACGGTTTGGCGGTGCAGTAGCGAAGCCGGCTTAGAGTCGGTCGTACTATTCCGATGTTTTCTTGACTCCTCGATGCGAACCTCCTCCCACCGCTGAGGTTTCCCTCAAACGTGTTCACCATGATGTTGGAAGCGAAGATCCTCAGGCGAAGACAGGAGGAGGTTGCCCGCGTACGAACGGCATCGCCGGTCGGTGGCAACCCGGCGGAAACTCCGCTTTTGCGTTACCGGCGCGAAGTTCCAGAGAGGCTTTTCGGTAGGCGAGGCGAAAGAGGTGAAACTGCATTCTCAGCCTCTTGCGTACCGCATGGGAGACGGCGTGGACGATCGGCTTGGGAGAACGCTTGGGGTTGGAAGGAGCCTCGTGGGGATCTTGGCGCAGAATGCGTCGGACACCGAGCGGACTTTGCCCGCTCTCTTCGATTCGCTGCCGTGTTTCTTGCGTGATCTCGCGCACGATTTGACCGATTCGTTGTTGGCGCTGCCCCGCGGCGAGGTGCACCCAAGCGGGAAGAGGAGTGAGTTCCAGGTCGAGCACCTCGGCGAACTCGTACTTGGAGAAGGTCTTAGCACTGCGGCAGGCCTCGTACTCGGCGGAGCGATCAAACCAGACCCCCTGTACCACTCTGTCGGTAAGCAATGCCTCCGTGGAGCAAGGCCCCGGCCAGTCTTGAGGTCGGCGTATTAGGCCTTCTTTGCACCCCTGGCTGAGCAGGTAGCGCAAGCGATCCTCCTGAGCCCCTGGCTCGTCGCTGATGACAACGTGGGTGTAGCGTCGCCCCCAGAATTTCTCTTTCCAGCCGTGGAGCCTACCGGCTTCCTTGGCGAGATTACCGGCGAAGAAGCCCATGAAGGCGGAGAGGGCCTGGGCGTCTTCGGGGACCACCAACAGGTGCAGGTGATTGGAGAGAGCATGGTAAGCGACCACACCCACCGGGTAGCGGCGCGCAGCCTTGGCTAGAACACCGGTGAGAATCTCGTTCAGCTCCCTGGAAGGGCGCAGCAAGAAGCGCCCCTGCATCACCCGGCAGGTAATTTCCACGAGTTTTCCGGAAGGTATCCATCGAGGGTCATAGCCCATATCACCCTGTAGAGACGCAAAGGGAGGGCTACCTCTGTCGAGAACTCGCAAGATAGTTGGAAAACGGGCACGAAGCTGACCTGGAAAAGGGGAGGAGCCCGAAAAGGGTGAGGACTCACCTAGCACCTCAGTCGACCCGAAAAGGGTGAGGGACCTGGAACCTCAGCGTGGCCGCCGTAACGGATCGAAGCCGGCGCTGCCTATCTCCTCGTGTGGACTGAATACTCGGTCCCTCGGAACAAGATGAGGAGGAAGAACTTGAAGAGAGTAAGAAGAGGGAGTTTCTGTGTCTGTGCCTTGGCCTTGTTAGCTGTGACCGCCTTGCCAGCGACTGCGGGAGAGGTGGCCGATCTGGTCGCTGGGCCCAATGCCTTGAGCTTCGTCACTCACGTGCGGCACGATGGTGCCACGCTCACCGTCAATGGCCCGCAAGGCTTCGTCGTTCGGGAGCGTTTCGATTCCGGCACCGAGCCGTTGATCGGGCTCTTCGATGCGGCGGGCAATGCGCTGGTGGACGGTGCCTACAGTTGGGAGCTGCGGCTGACCCCGGTGCTCTCACCGGACGTGCGTCGAGCGCTGGTCGCTGCTCGCGCCGCGGGCGACGATTCGCTGGCGGACAGTCTGCGCAGGCAGGGAGTGTTGCCGGAGGAAGAGCAGGTCGCTTACGGTGCCTTCACCATCGCCGGAGGGGTGCTGGTGAGCGACGCGATCCAGGAAGAGGGCGGGACCAAGGCTGTCGGCGTCAAGCCGGCACTCGCTGCCGACGATAGAGGGCCGATGTCGACACTCAAAGACCAGGTGATTCTAGACGACCTGATCGTCGACGGCAGCGCCTGCATCGGTTTCGACTGCGTCAACGGTGAGAGCTTCGGCTTCGACACCCTCCGCTTGAAGGAAAACAACCTACGGATCAAGTTCCAGGACACATCGAGCGGAGGTTCGTTTCCGACGAACGACTGGCAGCTCACCGCCAATGATTCCGCCAATGGCGGCCAGAGCAAGTTCTCGATCGATGACATCGACGGTGGCCGCACCCCGTTTACCATCGAAGCACGGGCGCCTTCGAACTCGCTCTACGTGGATGACGGTGGCCGGGTCGGTTTCGGTACCTCGATTCCCTCCGTCGACCTGCACGTGGTTTCCGGCAACACCCCGACCCTCCGCTTGGATCAGAACGGCTCTTCGGGCTTTGCTCCGCAGATCTGGGACGTGGCCGGTAACGAGACCAGCTTTTTCATTCGCGACGTCACCCATGGTTCGACGCTGCCCTTTCGCATCCGGCCGGATGCGCCGAGCCAAGCACTGGTGATCGATAGCGAAGGGCAAATCGGTCTGGGCATCTTGAGTGCGGATGTAGGCCTGCACATGGTGCGCTCCGACGGCACCGCGGCGATCAAGATCGAGGAGAAGAGCACCACGGCGCAGTCGCGCAACCTCGCCGAATTCATCAACAACGGCAAGGTGAACCTGCGCTTCGAGGACACCAACAGCGGCAACTTCTGGCGCTACGAGGTGGACAACCGGTTCATCATCAACCACAGCGG
>JAJRVQ010000069.1 GCA_024277255.1 Acidobacteriota bacterium
CATCGAGATGTTGCCGGCCAACTGGAAGAGGACGTTCGAGCGGGCCACCATGTAGACGCCGGCGGTGACCATCGTCGCCGCGTGGATCAGCGCCGAGACCGGCGTCGGGCCGGCCATGGCGTCGGGCAGCCAGACGAAGAGCGGAATCTGCGCGCTCTTGCCGGTAGCACCGATGAACAGGCACAGGGCGACGAACGAGGCGAAGGAGAGGCCGAGAAGGTATTCGCCGCTGACCAGCGAGCTGTGCTCGGCGATTTGGGGGAAAATCTTGCTGTAGTCGAGCGTCCCGAAGCGGGCGACCAGCGCGAAGAGAGCGATGATGAAGGCGAAGTCACCGATCCGGTTGACGATGAACGCCTTGCGACCGGCAAACGGCGGAAACTCTTCCTTGTAGTAAAAACCGATCAGCAAGTAAGAGCAAAGCCCGACGCCCTCCCAGCCGACGAACATCACCAGGTAATTGCTCCCCAGCACCAGCATCAGCATGGCGCCCATGAACAGGTTGAGGTAGGTGAAGTAGCGTTGAAAGCCCTCTTCGTGCGCCATGTAGCCGGCCGAGTAGACATGGATCAAGAAGCCGACGAAGGTGACGACGAAGAGCATCACCACGGACAGCGGGTCGAGCAGGAACCCCATCGAGATGTTCAGCCGCATGGTCCCGGCCAAATCGGTCAACAGGGTACCGGCCGGAATCCACTGGTAGGCGACGATCTCCCATGCCTCGCCGGCGGCACGCTCCGCGCTGCCCATGAACGAGCCGATCACCGCAATGGCGGTCAGGCAAGCCAGCCCCACACTGCCGCAGGCGATGGCCACGACACCCTTCTTGCCCACCCGATGGCGCAGCAAGACGCCATTGAGCAAAGCGCCGAGGAACGGCAGCACCGGAATCACCCAGAGAAGCTGCTTCATCCTTCGAGCTCCATCGCCGAATCCAGGCGCGCCGTTTGACGCAAGCGGAAGAAGGCGAGCAAGATACCCAGGCCGACCGCCGCCTCACCGGCCGCCACGGCAATGGTGAAGACGGCGAAGACCTGCCCGGTCAGATCGGCCAGCTGGTGAGAGAAGGCGATCATGTTGAGGTTGACCGCGTTGAGAATCAGCTCGATCGACATCAGAACTACGATCATGTTGCGGCGCACCATGACACCGGTAATGCCGATGGTGAAGAGGATCAAGCTGACCACGAGATAGTGGTTGGTGGTGATTTCGCCCATCTTCCTAGCCTCGTCCCACGCTTGCCCTGAACAGACTCATTGCTTGCGCCCCAAGACCACGGCACCGATCATCGCGACGAGCAGGAAGACCGAAGCGATCTCGAAGGGCAGCAGGTAGTCGCGGTAAAGGCTCATCGCCACCGCCTCGGTGTTTCCCACCACCTCTCCATCGACAGCGCGAAGGATCTCCAGGCTCGCCGGCGTCGGGCCGAAGTGGACGCCGACGAACAGTGCACCGATCAAGCCGAGAAGCATCAGAGCCACCACCACGGCGAGCGGCGATTGACCGAGGAAGCGGCCAACATCCGGCAGCTGATGCAGATTGACCAGCATGACAACAAAAAGAAACAGCACCATGATGCCGCCGCCGTAGACGAAGATCTGCACGATCCCGACAAACTCCGCTTGGCGCAGCAGGAAAAGGCCGGCGATGGCCAGGAAGCTCAACAGCAGCGAAAAGGCGCAGTACATCGGGTTGCGTAGCGAGACCACAAGAATCGCTCCGCCGACCGCCAAAGCGGCGAAGAGATAGAACAGAATCGCGCCACCATGCGCCGTGAGGAATTCCATCAGGCCTGGCCCCTTCCTCTCATCACCGAATCTCCTCGTCGGTGTAGCCGGGCCGCACCTTCCAGTCCATCAGGTCGTCCATGTCGGCGTAGAGGTTGGACCAACGGTCGTAGGAAGCCAACTCGTAGCTCTTAGAAGTCAGCCAGATCGACTTGGGCTCGGTCGGGCAGGCCTCTTCGCAGAGGCCGCAGAACATGCAGCGCTGAATATCGATGTCGAAGCGGCTGAGGAGCTTCTGCTTCTTGCCGGTGATCTCGTTCTTCTCGGAGTGCCAATCGATGTAGATGATGTCGATCGGGCAGTCGCGGGCGCAAAGCGTGCACTTGATGCAACGATCCTCATCCAGCCGGAACATTCCGCGGAAGCGATCGGCCGGCTCCCAGCGTTCTTCCGGATACTGCACCGTCTCCTTCTTCTTGAACATGTTCTTGGCGGTGACGCCAAGACCGGTGAACAGGTCCAGCAACATGATCCTGTCGAGGAATCTCTTGACCGCACTCATCGTGCTCGCCTCGCCTCACCGCGCAGCTCACCGGGCCGGTTACTCATCGTCGATGAATGATTCACAGTTTCCATGGTTAGAAGAGAAGCTTGAGCAGCGCCGTGACGATCACCAGGCCGAGCGCCAACGGGATCATCCATTTCCAGCCGAGGTCCATCAGCTGGTCGAACCGGTAGCGCGGGAAGGTGCCACGGAACCAGATGTAGACAAAGAGGAAGACGAACAATTTGACGGCGAACCAGACAACGTTGCCCAACCCCATCGGCAGGAAGCTCATCCCGAGGAAATCGAACGGCGGCAACCAGCCACCGAAGAAGAGCGTCACCGCGAAGGACGAGATGACGATCATGTTGGCGTACTCACCCAGGAAGAAGAGGGCGAAGCGCATGCCGCTGTATTCGGTATGGAATCCGGCGACCAATTCGGTCTCGGCTTCGGGCAGGTCAAAGGGGTTACGGTTGCTCTCCGCCACTCCGGCGACCATGTAGACAAAGAAGGCGAAGAGTCCCGTCGGATGAAAGACGTACCAGCGCGGCAGGATGCCAAACAGCTGGTGGCCGGCTTGCGCCTGGACGATCCCGACCAGCGACAGCGTCCCGGCCAGCAACAGCGGCACCACCACGGAAAGGCCCTGCGGCACCTCGTAGGAGATCATCTGCGCCGCTGAGCGCAAACCGCCCATCAGCGAGAACTTATTGTTCGAGGCCCAGCCAGCGATGATCAGACCGTAGACACCGATCGTCGCCAGCGCGATGACCAGCAGAACGCCCGTGTTGACATCGGTGATGAACCAGTTGGGCACCCCCTCTGCGCTCGACGGCGGACCGAACGGAATCACCGAGAGGATGATGAACGCCGGCGCCACGACCAGGCAGGGGCCAAGGATGAATGCCCATTTGACCGCCTGGTTGGGTATCACGTCTTCCTTGAGAAGCAGCTTGACCGTATCGGCGATCGGCTGGAGTAGTCCCCACGGACCGACCCGGTTGGGACCGAGCCGCGCCTGGATGAAGCCGAGGATCTTGCGCTCCGCGAGCACCAAGTAGGTGATCAACAACATGACGCAGCTCAACACGATGATGATCTTGATCGCCGGCGAAACGCCGTAGTCGAACAGCGTCGGCCCCACCCAGTCGCGCAGCGATTGCATGAAACCGGGCATTAGCGATCCACCTCGCCGAGCACGATGTCCGTCGTGCCGATGATCGCCACCAAGTCAGCGATCAGATGATCGCCCACCAACTCCGGCAACGACTGCAGATTGATGAACGAGGGCGCGCGAACGTGGCAACGATGGGGAATCGGCTTGCCGTCACCAACGATGTAGAAGCCGATCTCACCCTTCGGCCCTTCGATGCCATGGTAAATCTCGCCGCCCTTGGGCGCCTTCATCACCCGCGCCCGCTTGGCCATCAGCGCCCCCTCCGGCAGCCGATCCAAGCACTGGGCGAGGATTCGGTTCGCCTGGCGCATCTCTTCCATGCGCACCAAGTAACGATCGTAGGTGTCGCCGTTCTTGCCCAGCGGCACCTCGAAGTCGAGTTCGCCGTAAACCTCGTAGGGCAGCGCTTTGCGCAGATCGAAGTCGATGCCGCTAGCGCGCAGCATCGGCCCGGTGATCCCGTACTCGATCGCCACATCGGGCTCCAGCACGCCGATGCCGATGGTGCGCTTCTTCCAGATGCGGTTCTCGGTCAGCAAGTTCTCGTACTCATCCACCTTGGCGGGGAAGAGTTCGACAAACTCGCGGCAGGTGTCGACCCAACCGTGCGGCAGATCGTAGGGCTGGCCGCCCGGGCGCATGCAATTGAGCGTCAAGCGCGCTCCGCAGTACTGCTCGAAAAGGTCGAGAATCAACTCGCGCTCGCGGAAGCAGTAGAAGAACGGCGTCATCGCACCGATATCGATGGCGTGGGTCGCCAGCCACAAGAGGTGGCTGGAGATGCGCTGCAACTCGCAGAGGATGGTGCGGATGTAGCTGGCGCGCGGCGGCACGGTGAGCCCGATCAGCTTCTCCACCGCGCCGACATAGGCGAGGTTGTTGGTCGCCGCCGCCACATAGTCCAAGCGGTCGGTGTGCGGCACGTTCTGCGAGAACGGATGCAGCTCGAAGAGTTTCTCGGTACCGCGGTGCAGGTAACCGATGATCGGATAGCAATCGACGATGCGTTCGCCGTCGACTTTGAGCTTCAGCCGTAGCACGCCGTGCGTCGACGGGTGCTGAGGCCCGAAGTTGAGTTCCATCTCCTCGGCCCCGAAGACCGAATCGTCGTGCGTCGAATCGTCGAACGCCGGGCGAATCGTCTCGCTCATTCGCCCGTCTCCACGTCAGCTTCCGCCGGCGCTTCAGCGGGTTCAGGCGGCTGAGGCGGCTTCCAGCCGGTACCGGTACCGGCGATCGGCCCCGCCTCTTCCTCGTAGTACTCGGGATAGATCGCCGCACCGGTGTTGATCCCCTCGACCGGAAAATCCTTGCGTAGCGGGTGGCCGTTGAAACCCTCCCACAGCAGGATCCGAGTCATGTCCGGGTGGTCGGCGAAGCGGATGCCGTACATGTCGTAGGCCTCACGCTCACACCAGTTGGCCACCTTCCACACGGCGCAGACCGTCGGCACCGGAGTCTTCTCATCCGTCTGCACGCGCAGGCGAATTCTGCGCCCCAAAGTGAAGCTGTGGAGCTGGTAGACAACGTCGAAGCGCCGGTCGCGATCGGGATAGTCGGCGCCGCAGAGATCGACCATGTAGGTGAAACCGTGTTCCGTCTTGAGTTCGCCGGCGACCTGGGCGATCGAACCGATCTCGACCTCGAAAGTGAGGTCACCGGCAAAGCTCTTAGCCGAGAGAATCGCCTCGCCGAACTTCTCACCGATGGCCGCCGCCAGCGGATCGTCGCCGGCCTCCTCCCACTGAGGGGTCGCCGCATCGCGCTCCCAGGGCGGTTTGGCGGCCTCGATGGCCGCCTTCTTGGCGGCCGCAGCGGCCTTGGCCTCAGCCGCAGCTTTGGCTTTCGCCGCGGCTTCCGCCTTCTTCGCCGCCTCCTCTTCGGGCGTGACGACCGGAGTTACAGCCTCCTCGGGAGGCTTGGCCTCTGGCTTCGACGGAGGCTCGCGGTCGCTCATCGGCGATCCCCACCGAGATTCAGTCTGGCCCGCGAGCGAAAGCCCTTCTGACCGGCGATCGACATGCGGTCAATCTTGCGCTGCAGATGGAGCAGGCCCCACATCAGAGCCTCGGGGCGCGGAGGGCATCCCGGGACGTAGACATCCACCGGAATCACCCGATCCACCCCCTGGGTCACGGCGTAGGTCCGGTAAGGACCGCCGCAGGTGGCGCAGGCACCCATCGCCATCGCCCACTTCGGCTCCGGCATCTGGTCCCAGAGGCGGCGAACGATCGGCGCCATTTTCTCGGTCACGGTGCCGGCCACGATCATCAGATCACTCTGCCGGGGAGTAGCGCGAAAGACCTCCGCCCCGAAGCGGGACATATCGTGACGCGGATCGAGCACCGCCATCATTTCGATCGCGCAACAGGCGAGGCCGAACTGCATCGGCCAGATGGCGGAGCGCCGCGCCCAGTTGGCCACCTTGTCGTAGCACGTGGTGAGGACGTTGCCGGCGATCTCAGGGTCGAGGTTCGCCTCGGTGTTCGCGGCTGGGTTCATGCCCAATTCAACGCTCCTCGCCGCCAAACGTAGATGTAGCCGGCGATCAGAATCCCCAGGAAGATCATCATCTCGATGAAGCCAAACCAGGCCAGCCTGTCCAAGCTCACCGCCCACGGATAGAGAAATACGGTCTCGACGTCAAAGACCACGAAGAGCACGGCGAGCAGGTAGTAGCGAATCGAAAAGCGATGATCCAGCGCCAGGCTCTCCGGCTCGTTGCCACACTCGTACGGATCCAGATTGGTGTTCTGCACGCTGGCGTGGCGCAACAGCCGAGCTGCCAGCAAGGTCACGACCAGGAATCCGGCCGCGACGATCACGAAGATTAGGATAGGGAGATAGCGTTCCATCACCGCTCAATTCGCCAAGCCGAAAGCCGAAAAGCCGCCCCTACGGGAGTCGATAGTTTTGAAGCGCCGTCATTGTATCCGAGGGGCAAGGGCTGTCAAGGCGCGCCGTCCTCGCACGGCGCGAAGGCTTGGTCATCCCCCGGATTGTCACCCGGCGAGCCGGTCATTCAGGAAGCCGCACGCAGAACTTCGAGGTCGAAGAGTTGCGCCACGTCGACATCGCGCGCCTGCACGAGAACTCGCGTCTCCTCTCCCATCCCGCCACCATCGAGCAGCGCCATCGCCTGCCCGCGCATCAGCGGATCGACCTTACCACCCGCCAATTCGGTAAACAGGCCGCAGGCGGTGAGCCAGAAGGCTTGCCGGGTCAGCGCGACGCTCAGCAACCCCTCCTCTTCCCCCACCTCGATCAGCCGGCTGAAATCGAGGTGGGCGGTCAGATCTTGCTCCCCGACATCGATCAACGGTTCGCGATGGACCCGCTGGCCACGGTAGCAAGCCAAGGTCCCGTGGCGCCGCACCCGAGGGTCGAAGAGCTTGGTGCGCTCAAAACCGTAGTCGCAAGTCACCAGCAGGCCACGACCGAGCCGGCGGGCAAGGCGGCGATACAGAGGCGCCCAGCCAGGGGACAGGTCGGCGAGTTGACCCTCCGCCAACGAAAAACCACCCAACAACTCGACCAGACTCCCATCGCACAGCGGCGCCTGGCGCCAAACGAAGGCGCCGCCGGCGTCGAGATCGACCCACAGCTCCTCCGGCGGGCCGTCCGCGGTGCCGATCAGCCGGTGAACCGGCAGGGCATCCAGCAGCTCGTAGGAAAAAATGAGGCCCGAAATCTCGCCCTCATCCACCTCGTCGAGCGAGGTCAGCAGTTCCACCTCGGCCACTCTCCTGGCCAGCACTGCGCCAGCCGCCTCGCCGGGCAGCGGCCGCCGAGCGCGGTCACAGGCGAGCACGCGCCGCCGCGGCTCGGCGGGAAGGGCGCCGAGCGTCGCCAGCAAGTGATCCCCATTGCCGTAGCCCACCTCCAACAGCTCCGCCGGAGCCTGCAACAGGCGATCGAGTCGCTGCAACAGCCGCGCCGTCGAACGGCCGAAAAGGGGCGAAAAGGAGGACCCGGTCACAAAATCTCCCCCCTCTCCGATCGCCGCCCGCTCCCGGCGGTAGTAGCCACCCTCGCCGTACAGCGCCTCCTCCATGAAATCGGCGAACGGCAGCGGACCATCCTGGCCAATCCGCACCCGAAGGCGCTGCGCGGGCGTCGTCATCACTCCGAGGCTATCGCAGGTCGATCCCGACCCTCATGCTAAACTCCGCCGCCAAATGGCTGAGCAGAAAGAGCTTCCCTCGACCCGCCGTCTTCTCGACTTGATCGATGCGATGGCCGGGCAACCGGTGGTCATGGTAGCCGATTTGGTGGCCGATCGGTTCATCACCGGCACGCCGAAACGGATCAGCCGCGAGGCGCCGGTGCTGATCTTGCGCCACGAGGAGGAACGGCTCCTGCCCGGCGGCGGCGCCAACGCGGTGGCCAACGTCGCCGCGCTCGGCGGCGAGCCGCGGGTGCTCGGCGTGGTGGGAGACGACGACAGCGGCCGCCAGTTGCTGGCGGCGCTGGCCGAGCGAGCGATCGACACCGGCGGCATCGAGATCCGGCCGGGGTATCGGACACCAACCAAGACGCGGGTACTCGGCGGCGGGCGCCACGCCATCAAGCAGCAGATCGTGCGCTTCGACATCGAGGATCCGCTCGACCTCAGCGCGGAGGATCGCGCACGGTTGACCGCCCGCCTCACCCAGCTGACCGACATGGCCCGACCGGCGCGAGTGGCGGTGATCAGCGACTATGGCTACGGTGCCGCCACGGCCCATTTCGTGGCACCGCTGCGCCGCGCGCTGGGCGACGACGCGATCCTGCTATGCGACAGTCGCTACCGGCTGGCCGAGTTCTCGGGGCTCGACGGCGCCACGCCGAACGAAGAAGAGGCCGAACAGCTCCTCGGCGCACCGCTGGGCGACGACACCGGCGCCGTCGCCGAGGCCGGCCAGGAGCTGCGCCGCCGCCTCGGGGCGCGCTTCCTGTTGCTCACCCGCGGCAGTCGTGGAATGTCTTTGGTCAGCGATGGAGCGGCCCACCACCTGCCGGTCCACGGCACGGACCAGGTGGCGGATGTCACCGGCGCCGGCGACACCGTGATCGGCACCTTCGCGCTGGCTCAGGCGGCCGGTGCCAGCGCGCTCGAAGCGGCGCTGCTCGCCAACTACGCCGGTGGCGTGGTGGTCATGAAGATGGGGACCGCAACGCTCGACGCTGACGAACTGCGCACCGCGGTAGCCGGCATCCGCGGCGAGGCCGACCGCCGTGGGTGAGGTGGTCGAGGCTGCCGAACTGGCTCGCCGACTCGAAGCTCTGCGCCGCCAAGGGCGCAAGATCTCCTTCGCCAACGGCCACTTCGACCTCATCCACGTCGGCCACCTGCGCTACCTGCGCGATGCCAAGGAGCAGGGAGACTTGCTGGTGGTGGCGATCAATGACGACGACTCCGTCGCGCGCCTCAAAGGACCCGGGCGACCGCTGGTACCGGCCGCCGAACGAGCCGAACTCCTAGCGGCGCTCGACCCGGTCGATTTCGTCACCGTCTTCGCGGGCGACAGCCCGGCGCCGCTGCTGGCTCAACTTCGCCCCGACGTGCACTGCAAGGGTCCCGACTACGGGACGCCCGAGCGTGTACCCGAGTTCGCGACGGTGCGCGCCTACGGTGGCCAAACCCGGCTGGTCGGCGACCCCAAGGACCACTCCACCACGGACTTGATCGGCAAGATCGCCACCCTCCTCAAGGAAGGAGCGCGACCCAAGGAGTGAGTCGGCCGACCGCGCCATCCACTCTCCGCGCCCAATCCCGAGGTAGCGAATCCATGCGTGTTCTCATCATCCGCACCGGCGCCCTCGGCGATATCGTGCACGGCCTTCCCGTGCTGACCGCCCTGCGCCGCGCCCGGCCAAGGGCCTGGATCGGCTGGCTGGTGGAAGAGAAATGGGCGCCGCTGCTCGCCGGCCACGCCGATCTCGACTCGCTAATCACCGTCAACCTCAAGCCGTGGCGCAAACGGCCCTTCGCCGGCCGTACCTGGCGCCAAGGGCGGGAACTCTTGGAAGCTCTCGACCGGGCTTCGCCGGAGATCGTCCTCGACCTGATGGGCAATCACAAGGCCGGTGTGTTGGCCGGTCTCAGCGGTGCCGACCTGCGCATCGGGCTGGCACGGCGCTTCCGGCGGGAGCCGTCGAGCGCCTGGTGGATCAACCACCCCGTCATGCCGCGAGGGGTGCACGCCGTGGAGCGGGCACTTAGCCTCCTCGACGGACTGGGAATCGAGCCCCAGCCCGCCGACTTCGGCGCCGACAAGCTGTTCACTCAGTCGTCGTCGGCGGAGCAAGACAGCGATGAGCGCGCGGACACCGTCCTGCGCCAGGAACTCCAGCCACCGTTCGTCCTCCTCCACCCCGGTGCGGGCTGGGAGAACAAGCGCTACCCGGCAGAGCGCTGGGGCCAGGTGGCGCAGCACCTCTCCGCCGCCGGTCTGGCAGTGCGGGTGGCGGGCGGTCCAGCCGAAGAGGATCTCGTCCGCCGCGTCGTCGCCGCCAGCCAGGGCGCGGCTCACCTCACCGAGGCCAGCGACATTCCCTCGCTGGGCCACCTCTTGCGCCGCGCCAGCCTGGTCCTCGGCGGCGACACGGGACCGATCCACCTGGCGCACGCGCTGGGCACCCCGGTGCTCAGCCTGATGGGACCCACCGACCCGGCGACCCACGGCCCGTACGCCGCGCCGCAGCGGGCGCTGGCTCTCAGCTTGGCCTGTAGCTTTTGTCACCAACGTCTCGGCTCTCCTCGCGCCTGCTTGTGGGGCCTCTCCCCAAAGGTTGTCGCCGATCGTGCCCTGGACCTACTGACCCACGCTCAACAGCATGATGGCGATCCCAGCTGACGAACAGTGCGGGACTAGGCTAGACTCCGCCTCGTGGGGGAGTTCCTGTCACGCCCAATTGCGCTCGCGTGTCTTTCCTTTCCGAAGGAGCTAGCCCCTCCTTCTCACCGATCTTCTACTACGAAGCCGTAAATGCCTGCATCTGCTGCGTTATCCAACCGTTCCACTCCTCGACGTACTTCTAGTACGTCCACGTCGTTCCTCGGCCGGATGCCTTGCATCGACAGGCATCTACGGCTTCTCGCTACGAAATCGGCGAGAAGAAAGGGCTAATAATGGCGAACCGTTTCGGCGAAATACTGCTCAGCACTGGCAAAGTAAGCGTCCAGCAGCTCGAAGAAGCGCTGGCAATCCAGAAGGAGCAGGGAGGGCGGCTAGGGTCGATCCTGGTCAAGCTCGGTCACCTCGACGACATCGATCTGGTCGATCTGCTGTCGCAGCACTTCGGTGTGCCGTCCATCGATCTCAACGAGATGGAGGTCGATGACTCGGTTCTGAAGATCATTCCGCCCGACATCGCGCGCAAGTACACGATCTTGCCGGTCTCCAAGGCGGGTGCCACCGTCACCCTGGCGATGATCGATCCGACCAACGTCTTCGCCATGGACGACGTCAAGTTCATGACCGGCTACAAGGTGGAGCCGGTGGTGGCCTCGGAGACGGCGATCCGTGCGGCGATCGACCGCTACTACGGCTCGACCCACTCGATCGAACTCAAGAAGGTGATGGAGGATCTCTCCGAGGATCCCATCGACTCCGACCTCGAGGTTCTCGACGACGAAGAGGACATGGACCTCGCCGAGCTCGAAGAGGAATCGGAGCAGGCGCCGGTCGTCAAGCTGGTCAACATCATCCTCACCGACGCCATCAAGCGCGACGCCTCGGATATCCACATCGAGCCCTACGAGAAGGAATACAGGGTTCGCTACCGGGTGGACGGCATCCTCTACGAGGTGATGCACCCGCCGATCCGGCTCAAAGAGGCGATCACCAGCCGCATCAAGATCATGGCCAAGCTGGACATCGCCGAGAAGCGGCTGCCGCAAGACGGCCGAATCAAGATCAAGACCAAGGTCAAAGGTAAAGTCAAAGACCTCGATCTGCGCGTCTCGGTGTTGCCCACGATCTTCGGCGAGAAGATCGTCATGCGGCTCCTCGACAAAGACAACCTGATGCTCGACATGACTCGGCTCGGCTTCGAGCCGGAGTCGCTGCGCCTCTTCGAGCAGGCGATCCTCAAGCCCTACGGCATGGTGCTGGTGACCGGACCGACAGGTTCCGGCAAGACCAACACCCTCTATTCGGCGCTGTCGCGCATCAACCAGCCGGAAGTCAACATCATGACCGCCGAGGACCCGGTCGAGTTCAACCTCCCGGGCATCAACCAGGTGCAGATGAAGGAGCAGATCGGCCTCAACTTCGCCGCCGCCTTGCGCTCCTTCTTGCGCCAGGATCCCAACATCGTGCTGGTCGGCGAGATTCGTGACTTCGAAACCGCGGAGGTCGGGATCAAAGCAGCGATGACCGGCCACCTGGTGCTCTCGACGCTGCACACCAACGACGCACCCTCCTCGATCAGCCGGCTGATGAACATGGGAGTCGAGCCCTTCCTGGTCGCCACCTCGGTGCACATGATCGTCGCCCAGCGTTTGGTCCGCCGTGTTTGCAGCTTCTGCAAGGAGCCGATCGAAGTGCCTCCCGCCGGACTGATCAACGTCGGCTTCTCGGAAGAAGAAGTGGGCCAACTGACCCTGTTTCGAGGCAAAGGGTGCGAGCGTTGCAGCGGCACCGGCTACAAGGGCCGAGTCGGCCTCTACGAGGTGATGGAGGTCGGGGATGAGATCCGCGAACTGGTCCTGGCCGGCGGCAGCGCCTTCGAAGTACGCCAGAAGGCGGTCGAAAACGGAATGACCAGCCTACGCCAGAGCGGCATGCAGAAGATCCGCGACGGAGTGACCACGGTCGAGGAAGTGGTGCGAGAGACGGTGGCCTAGGGGTCCAGCCGATTCTAAGCCCGGCTATCCCAGAGCGGGTCGGCTACGGCGATCATCCAGCACAAACCTTTGATTGGCACTCCTCCATTGTCGCCAAGTTCAAGACCTCCACGCCACGCAAGAGGCACCCAAGAAGATGTAGAGTGAGGAATCAATCCATGAAACTTGGACTGGCGAGGGTCGAAGGCGAAATGGCGACGCGCGCTCTAACTCGTTCCCTGATCTCTTGGTAGATGACCACCCCCACTTCCTCGTCCACTTCCAAAGTAATGGCAAGGGCGTAGGGAACTTGCTCTTCTAGAGTTCCGGCATCGGCTCGACAGCTCACCTGGACCTCCAAATGGTCACCGTCAACAAACACACCTGCTCTCTCTCCCTCTAGAATCTCATGCTGCAAAGTACCTCGCTGAGCAGCACGCGAATCTGCCTGTTGGCGTCTAAGCCTCAGCAAAGTGTAAGAGTCGCTATTTCTACGCGACGTTCTTGGGTCTGGATGGAACCAAAGGTGTGCGCGCCGCCAATTCTGGTGTCGCGGATTGACAGGTGTTAGCCAGGCAAGAGTAATAATCAGACGCCTGAGGCCACGCCGCCCACTCAATACAGGAGGAAGGGGAAAGTGGTGGACATGAGACTGATCACTGGCTAGCGTCCCTCCGCTGAACGCCGTTGCACGACGAGAAGTGCACTCCCGCACGCGACCGATATCGATGGTGCCATAGCCAAGCAGACGCGAGAGATACTCCTTGAATCGGCGACTGTTCTGCGCATTGCGAAGAATCTCACTCAGAGTAGCACCCGCCGTTCCCCAATCCGCAGCATGAGCGACGAGCGCTTTGAGCCAGACAGCCCGCGGAATCGTGTCAATCAGACTACCTCCGGGATCATCACGCAACTCGTCCAATACTCCATGCAGCAGCACCGGCGCGCGAGTTACTAGCGCCGTCGCATTGCTCGTGCCGCGCTGATATCGTGCAGACCCCAAGTCTCCCGGGGCTGGTCCGGGCACTGCCACCAACTGGCCTGGAGCAAGAGACCCTTTGTAGATATCGAGTGTTGCCCGCGCCGTCGTAGCAAGATGCTCCTGAACAAGGACGCGACCTCCAGGCGCGAGCAGGTCTGGCTTGATCGCTCGTCGATAGCCCATTCCTTGCGCGTTGATGGGGCTCGGGAGATCCCGCGAGTGATACGGGTTGATCCAACGTGGCGGTAGTGCACTAGTCGATGCATCGTCGTGAATTGCAGCCACCGTAAGAACATTGACCGCCTCGGCGGGTGAGAGAAGTCGGCGGTGACGTGCGTCTGCTGCGACAGCCTGAATGAGATGCTCCTGAAGGGCCGCTGGAGGAAGAGAGCGAAAGACCTCGCGAGCCAGGGATAGTTCAAACGAAGCCACGTGGTTGCCAGCACTAACGATGAACAAGACTTGGTACCGCCAGGCAAGCCAGTCGAGCAACCGAGCAAGTGGACTCAGAGCTTGCTCGAAGGAGCGATCTAGGATCCCGATTGAGAGGTTGATCACGGCTATCTCTGGCGCGACTGGAGACTCTCCTCCTTCCGATTCAAACAACCTACGCACCGCCCGATGCAGCAAGTCAACGACGAGGGTGTTCTCCGGCACCCTCTCAGCTCTAGGCTCCCGCCAATCTCTTGGGTCTAGCCGAAGAATCGGACGCACGTAGAGAGGTCGCGGCAATGCGTCTTCGGCGGCTCCAAGATCGCCGTGAACGATGAGCGAGGCCATCGCCGTGCCGTGACAACGCGTGTTCACAGGATAGTCCTGTTCGAAATCGTCAGGATCATCGATGATGAGCCGCCCTTGTAGGCGGCGGTGTGCCTGCAGCGGTAAGCCGTCGAACAAGGCCACCACAGGAGTGCCGGTAGGCTCATCCGACCACACCGGTTGTCGATCTTCCTCCTGCTCATCGCCGGGAGAAAAACCCGCCATTTGGCCACTAGCCCGGAAGAATTGCACTTGCTCGCACCGAGTCAGAGCAATATCGCTATCAGAGCCTTCTACGAGCGCGGACACACTAGCTACTGAAAGATGGACTAGGAGTGCATGATAGCCAATCTCCTCGATCTCAGCCTCAGCGATGATTGCAGCACCGCTCAAGTTTGTTACGAGGTCGGCAACTCGGTTACGCGCCGTACGTCGTTGTTGCGGCGTTTTTCGGTACCAAAGTTCGATCTCACACGGCAGCACCTCGTCCCCCCACCTGTCGCGCTCCCGCCAATCGTCGACAACACCGGTTTCGAACAGCCTGTCCTGCATTCCCCATCGTCGTACTTCACGAAGCTGTTCAAAGAGCGCCTTCCATCGCCCAAGACCGTGCGGCAGCTGCTCTTCATCCTGCCAGGTCTGCCACAGAGACAGCATCTGCCGCAACGCATCCTGGTTCGTGAGAATAATGAACAGTCGCCCACTTAGACTCTTATCGTTCTTAGCCACATCCTTGCTATCGAGGGCGAAGAAATCATCGTCAGGAGGAATATCCTCCTTCGCAATCTCGGCGAGCCATTCCATCCCCGAAATTCTCTCCACTGCCCGTATGAACTGGTCGACTGTTCCAACCGTCTCCAGCACAACCACCTCTTCGGGGACTACGCCGTGAGCTTCTGTCTGAAGACGAGCACGCTTCTCCTCAAACGCCTGCTGAAGGAGTTGGAACTGGGGCGCGATTCGTGCTCCTTGTCACTCACGATCCGGAAGATGGAGTTTCCCAGCGCGACCGTGCCTCTGACGACGAATCGCTGGTTCGCCCGGACTTGGAAGGATCAATAGTGGGCGTTCAGCCATTACCGCGTCCGCTGATCGTTCTGGGTCTTGGGAAGCGAGAAGCGGTTGCCCCACTGCTTCAACCGCTTAGCCACTATGGAACGAACATCCCCCTCGGGAAGACTCAACACATAGCGCCGCTGGACATCAAGGCCAAACTGCTCCAACTCTGAAAAGCTCAACCCTCGGAGGCGTTTCACTAGGGTGGAAGGCGCGTACTCCAGCTTCGCGCCGAGCCGCTGCTCAAAATGATGAAACCATTCCTGCGCGAGTTTCGGAGTCGGAGGAGGCAAATCGAGGCGAAGCTGAAAGCGGCGCCAAACCGCCCGATCCAGCAACTCAGGATGGTTCGTCGCGGTGACCACTACAACGAAGCTCGGAAGATTGTCGATCTGGAGAAGAAGAGAGCTGACAACGCGCTTGATCTCCCCGGTTTCGTGGATGTCGCCACGCTCTTTACCGATGACATCGAACTCATCGAGGAACAAGACACAGCGCCTCGTTCTCACTTGCTCAAAAAGCCGGGAAAGACGTACAGCAGTCTCTCCAAGATAGCTGGCAATGACCGCTTCGTAGCGCACGGACAGCAGAGGAACAGCCAGTTCCGTAGCAAGCGCCTCAGCCAAGGATGTCTTGCCATTTCCAGGAGGACCGGCGAGAAGAACCCTGTGCCTCGGCTCCAGACCGTGAGCACGCAACAGGTCCGCGCGTCGATATTCCTCGATCAGCTCGCGGCAAGCTTCCAGAACGACCGGCGGCAGCACGAGGTCGTCGAGGCTACGTGAAGGCGCGATCTCGTGGTACAGATCTCGGTGCGAGCTGTTTCCCCTCAAAGGAATCGAGGCGAGGCTGTTCTTTGCAGCACCGTTGACTCGAAGGTGGGCCGCGAGGCGATCCGCAAAGATGTGGTGCTGCTTCGCCCGCTCTTCGGTGACCAAGGCTTCGAGAGCCTTCGTGAAGAGGACCCGATCACCCCGTGCACCAGCGCGTACCAGTTCGAGAAGGATGTCAGCTCGCGCCATTAGTCATTGCCCCTATCGATCATTGTCTCACTTGTACGACTATCTTAGCCTGCGGCTTTATCTCCTGCAGGCGTTCCTTCAAATGGGCCAAGTCTGTTGTTGGTAGACAGTTGACCGACCAGAAGTCGTCAAGCCCGGCTATCCCAGAGCGGGTCGTCGATGCCGCGCTGCTGGTTCTCGTAGCGCGCCATGACGAAGAGGGCGTCGCTCAAGCGGTTGAGGTAGATGACGGCGTGGGAACCGATCGCTTCCTCTCCGGCCAGGGTCACCAACCGGCGTTCGGCCCGGCGGCATACCGTCCGCGCCACATGCAGCTGGGCCGCGCCGGCCGAGCCACCGGGCAGAATGAAGTTTTCAAGCGGCTCCAGCTGTGTGGACAGCTCATCCATCAGCTCTTCCAAGGCGCTGACATGACCCGCCTCGATGGAGGGGACCGGCATCGTCTCCTTGTCCTCTTCGAGGATACACAGGTCCGAGCCGAGATGAAACAGTTGGTTCTGGATGGTGGCGAGCGCCTCCGTCAACTTGGAGACCAAGCCGGCCGCGATGGCTACGCCCAGATGGGAATTCAGCTCGTCCACCGTGCCGTGGGCCTCGATTCGCGCCGCGTCTTTGGCCACCCGCTGGCCGCCACCCAGGGCGGTGGTTCCCTGGTCGCCGGTGCGAGTGTAGACCTTGGTGATGCGGGGCATGGGGTGACCGTATCCCGCCTGGCCGGGATGAACAAGTTGCGGCTGCCTTCGCACTCTCGCCGTTCACTGCACGTCGTAGGTCGCGGTGAGGGTAACGAGAACAGCTACCGGTTTGCCGTGCAGGGTGGCCGGCTCGTAGCGCCACCGGCGCATGGCCTGCAAGGTAGCATCGGTGAGGCCCAGCGGCCTGGAGCGCAGGACCTTCAGATCGACGATCTCGCCTCGTTGGTCTATCGTCGCCTGCACGATGACCGTTCCACCAACATGGGCGAGCCGGGCTGTGCGCGGGTAGACCGGTTCCGGGGCAAAGAGCTTGACCGGTCCCACCACCTCACCGGTGACGAGGATCGGCCCGTCGGGCTCCGCGTCCACGGTCGGAGGCGGAGGCGCCGGGATGTAGACGACCTCGGCATCAGCCGGAATTTCGATCTGGGGCACTGGCAGCGGCTCAATTCGCGGCTCGATCACGCTCTCTTCGATGGCCGGCATCGGGATCGTCCTGTGCAAGGGCTGCGGCGAAGGTGGAATGACTTCGCGGATCGGTGGCGGCTCCGGCGGTTTGATGCGGTACTGGCGGATGAGCACCACCGGTCGCTCCGGCTTGGCAGGAACAGCCGCCGCTTCACCGACCGGCAGGCGGAGTGCAAACAGGACCATGTGCAGCACAGTGGCGGGGATCATCGCCCACAGCAGACGATTGCGGTCGGCGCGGCGAGCACCGGCCCAGCTGTCGAGGAGACAGAGGGAAGTGTCCCCTCCGCGACGGTTGGCGGACTGGGACGGTGACGGTTTCATCGCGACCTCCTTGTAGCTTGACTCTTCCCCCTCGCCCTTTTGACCCTCTAGGATGTGGATTGGTTCCTCGGTGCCGGCCGGCGTAGCCCCGGTCGGTGATATATTCCGGCACCGGATACAGTGCAAAGCTTGATCTCATCAACTCCCCTTTGAAGCCGTTGACCTTTTTCGCTCCCAGAATAGTTGCCGCCGTCCTCCGGCGATCCACCCCTCTCGCCCTCCTCGCTCTTACCCTTGTCACTCCCTCGCCAGCCCAGGCCAGGCAGCGCTTCCCCAACATCCTGCTGATCACCATCGACACGCTGCGCGCCGATCGACTCTCAACCTACGGCTACGATCGCCAGACCTCGCCCGAGCTGGATGCCTTGCTCGCCAACGGCACGCTGTTCACCCAAGCGCGGACCATCGAGCCGCTGACCGGCCCCGCCAGCTGCTCGATGATCACCTCGATCTACCCGCACGAACATGGCGCCAGCCGCAACAGCTTGGCGATGCGTCCCGGTCTTGCTTCCCTACCCAAGCGGCTGGCTCAGCGTGGATACGCCACTGCCGCCTTCATCGGCAACTGGACGCTACGCGACAAGCTGACCGGCCTCGGCGAGCATTTCCAAAGCTACCAAGAGCTCTTCACCCGTCGCCGATGGTTCGGCCTGTTCAACGCCGAAGCGACCGCCGCCGATGTGACCGAGGCCGCGCTCAGCTGGACCACCAAGCACCATCGCGCCGAGCCTCATCGCCCCTTCTTCGTCTGGATCCACTACGTCGAGCCGCACGCGCCCTACAGGCTGCAAAAGCCGTTCGCTTCCCGGTTGGGAATCAAGCTCGGCGACGGTGTCGAGCGCTCCGACCGATATGACACCGAGATCGCCTTCGTCGATGATCAGATCGGCGTTCTGCTGCGCGGCATCGCTGACCACTCGGCGCCTCAAGACACCCTGATCATCTTCACCTCCGACCACGGAGAGAGTCTCGGCGAGCACGGCTATTGGGGTCATGGCCGCCACCTCTGGGAGCCCTCCCTGCGGATCCCGTTCGGCATCGTCTGGCCCGGCAAGGTACCTCCCGGACGGCGCATCGATGCGCCCGCGTTGATCCTCGACGTCGCTCCCACCGTGCTCGGCCTGATCGGTCTGCCGGTAGCGGAAAGCTTTCGCGGCTACGACTGGAGCCCCGTACTCAGCGGCGAGAGCCAGCCACCCGACGAGCGGTTGAGCCTCTTGCAGGCGCACAAGGGCGCGGTGGTCGGCGACAACGCCAACAACAAGGCGCGCGAGGGTGGACTGCTGGAGGTAGCCATCATCGAAGGGCAACGCAAGGAGCTGCTGGATTTGCGCGCCAAGAGCGCCAAAGGCCCCAAACGCAAGATCTACGATTTCGTCCAAGACCCCCGCGAGCTGCGCAACCTGACCGATTCCACAACGCCACCCTCCACCAGGCTAGAAAGCTGGCTAGCCGTCGTGCGTCAAGGGCTGAAGCTATCCAACGACCTCCCCGCCGCCGAGTTGGACGAAGAAGCGCTGGAGAAGCTGAAGGCGCTCGGCTACATAGACTGACTCCGCCACCGCGGCGCTCCCCGGGGGCTCCTCGTCCCCGCGGCGCTCCCCGGTCGCCCGCGTCATTGGATCCTGCCCGGCGTGTCGGCTCGCTACGGGCGCCCGCGCAACTCGCGGCTGCGCCGCTCAGACATTCACGGGCGCTTTTCCTCCGCGAGCCGATCCGTGCCCGGCGTGGCCTCCTGCCCGCGGGCTCAGGGTCGCTTCAGCGGGGACTCGTCGCTGGACGTTGGTTGAAGCCTCGCTCGCGCTTCGCGCGATCTTGCTTCGGTTCCGCTCCAGATATCGAGACCTCGCCGCTTGGCGTCTCTTGTTGCGAATCGCCGTGCTGGCTGAGCACGTGAGCCCTCCGGACGAGCCCGGCCAAAGGCCGGCTCCTCGGGGTGAAAGACGAAAAAACGACGCTTTTTTCGTCTGAGGGGGCTCGGAGAGAGCCCCCGAAAATTGAAAGAACCTTGTGGGTTGCTCTAACAAAGGCCGGAGACTTCTCAGTCCCCCTTACTCCAAAGCTCCCTAACGCTCAATCGGTACACCCACAAGGTTCCCCCACTCGACCCAGGAGCCGTCGTAGTTGCGCACCTTGTCGAAGCCCAGGAGGTAGCGCAGGACGAACCAGGTGTGGCTGCTGCGTTCCCCGATGCGGCAGTAGACCACCACGTCGTCATCCGGCTTCAGCCCATTCTCCTGGCGGTAGATTCTCTCCAGTTCGGCGCCGGGTTTGAACGTTCCATCATGGGGGTTCACCGCTCGCGCCCAAGGAATGTTGTCGGCGGTGGGAATGTGGCCACCACGGACGGCTCCTTCGTTGGGATAGTCGGACATGTGCAGCAATTCGCCATGGAATTCAGCCGGGCTGCGTACGTCGACCAGTCGACCACCGGCCAGCAGATGGTCCATGACCTGTTGGCGAAAGATGCGGATGATCTCGTCGTCCCGTTCTGCAGCCCGGTAGTCGCTGGCGGTGAACTGCGGCTCCTGGATGGTCAGTTCTCGGCCCTCGAACTCCCACTTCAGGCGGCCTCCGTCCATCACCCGCGAGTTGTTGTGGCCGAAGAGATGGAAGACCCAGAAGGCGTAGCAGGCCCACCAGTTGCTCTTGTCTCCGTAGAAGACCAGGGTGGTGTCCGCGGTGGCGCCTAGCCGTTGCATCAGGGCGGTGAATCCATCTCGATCCAGATAGTCACGGTTGATCGGATCGTTCAGATCCCGGACCCAGTTGACCTCGGCCGCGCCGGGGACATGGCCGGATGAGTAGACCAGGGGATCTTCGTTCGACTCGATGATCCGCACGTTCGGATCGTCGCGATGGCGGGCAACCCACTCAGTGGAGACCAAGGTTTCGGGATGGGCATATCCCCGACTGGCGAACTCGGTCATGGAGGCACTCCCAGAGAGGATGCAAAGGTAGCGAAGAAGTTGGCCCCCCGACCGAGGGTCTAGGGACAGTGGCCCAATCTACTATTTGCGCTGTTTACCCGCAAGAAAACTTCCGCCTTTGATTGGATCTTCTCAAGAGCCCGCCGGCAGGTAACTCTGCTCGATGTAGTCACGGACCATCCGATGGCTTGAGAAGCGAGGCGTCGCGGTGGCGATCGAGGCCTTCATACGCTGAACCCAGTCCGCGGGCGCAGCATCGCCGTCACGCCGGTAGTAGGCCGGTGCGATCTCCTCGGCGAGCAGCCGGTACAGCGCTTCGGCATCGTACTGGTCCTGTTCTTCCTCGCTCAGCGTCTCGTTGACCTGCTCTTCACCGATCGCCCAGCCATTGTCGCCGGAGTAACCTTCGGGCCACCAGCCGTCGAGGATCGAGCAGTTGAGCACGCCGTTCATCGCGGCCTTTTGTCCACTGGTACCGCTGGCCTCCATCGGCCGGCGCGGCGTATTGAGCCAGACGTCGACCCCCTGAACCAACATGCGCCCGATCTTCATGTCATAGCCCTCGAGGAAAAAGACCCGACCGCGGAAATCCTCGGTCTGGCTGAGGGCGAAAATGTCTCGAATCAACGCTTGCCCCGCACGGTCCGCCGGATGCGCCTTGCCGGCGAGGAGAATTTGTATCGACCGCTGCGGATCGGCGAGCAAGGTACGCAACCGATCGAGGTCCGAGAAGAGGAGTTTCGCCCGTTTGTAGGTGGCAAAGCGGCGCGCGAAGCCGATGGTCAGAGCCTCTTCATCGAAGAGAACGTCGACCTGCCGTAGCTCTTCCGGAGAGCCACCGTGGCGCGCCAACTGGCGGCGAGTCTGGTGGCGAACAAAGCGGCCCAGCCGTCTCTTCTGCGCCTGATGAGCCTCCCAGACTTCGCCATCCTCCACCTGGCGAAACAGCTGCCACGCCGCCTCGTCGAGAAGGCGCGACTGCCAATCGCGGCCGAGGATCTTGGCGAACAGCCCACCCATCTCCTCGCCGACCCAGGTGGGCGTGTGAATTCCGTTGGTTATCGGAGCGATCACCGGTTCGCCGGCAGCACGCGGCAGATCGAGGTGCTGCCACATGCGGCTGGTCACTTCGGCGTTGAGCTTGCTGACCGCGTTGGCCCAGCGGCTGGTGTTGAGCCCCAGGGCGGTGAGATTGAAGGCTCCTCCCTCCTCATCGGGGTGAGCATCACCCAGAGCGAGAAGACCATCGAGGCCGCCCAGCAGCTCACTCCACGGTTCCAGGTAGCGCTGAGCCAGTTCGCGATCGAACTGCTCGTTGCCGGCCGGCACCGGAGTGTGGGTGGTGAAGACCACGTCCCGGCGCACCTCATCGACCACCGAGGCCAGCGACCGGGAGCCCGCGCTCTCTTCGATCCGCTGGCGCGACCGTTCGAGCTGCAGCAGCGCCGAGTGGCCCTCGTTGATGTGCCACACCGCCGGCTTGATCGACAGCGCGGCCAATGCCCTTGCACCGCCGACGCCGAGCAGGATCTCCTGGGCCAGCCGCATGGCGCGACCGCGCACATAGAGCTGGCCGGTGATCGGGCGATCGGCCGGATCGTTTTCCGCCAGACAAGTATCGAGCAATAGGAGCGGCACCCGTCCGACTTCCGCCACCCACACTCGCGCCAGCACCTCGCGACCCGGCAGCGGCACCGAAACACGCAGCTCGCCGCCGTTGGGATCGGCCACCGGCCGTAGCGGCAAACGGGTGAAATCGTATTCGGGGTAGAAATGCTGCTGGACCCCGTCGGCGTCGATCGTCTGCTGAAAATAGCCGTTGGCGTAGGCGAGACCCACGGCGACCATCGGCAATCCCAGATCGCTGGCGCTCTTGCAATGATCGCCGGAGAGAACGCCCAAGCCCCCGGAATAGATGGCCAGGCTTTGGTGCAGGCCGTACTCCATCGAGAAGTAAGCCACCGGTCCACTCTCCAACTGCCCCCCATGCTGGTGGTCGAACCAGCAGCCACCGCGCCTCTCAAGGTAGCTCTCCAGATCGTCGGTCACTCGCTCGTAGCGGCGCAGCAGCGAGCCCTCTTCCAGGATAGGGAGCCAATGGGAGGGCTCGATGTTTATCAGCAACTCGACCGGGTTCCGGTAATGTCGCCAATGGCTCGGGTCGATCTGGTCGAACAGTTCTCGTGCCGAAGGGTTCCAGCTCCACCACAGGTTGTAGGCCAGGTCGTAGAGTTTGGTTACCTGGCGTGGCAACTCGATATCGGCACAGTGCAGGAAAGGGATCGCAACGCGGGTGGCAGTCGTCAACATAGCGGCGAATCGTAACAGCCCTCGCCGCCCAGCGAGAACCGCTCCGATGGAGAACCACGCAGCAGCGATCTTTCCGCTGATACTCTCGCTCCACCGCGCGCAGTGACTCCCACGCACTACCGAGCGCACTTCGACGACAACCCGATGCAGGACAAACCCGGTAGCCAGGAGTTCTCACGCCCGAGCCAAGGTCTCCCTTTGTCGCGCGCGGCTTACCGGCGCCTCGCCCTGACGGAGGAGTTCTTTGCCGCGGGCGGTGGGATTGTCCTCCCCGATCCGGCGGCGGCCCGCCGGTTGGCTGCGAGGCTGCGCGGTGAGCGAGGTCCGCGCGACGACGCCACCCCGGGGCGGCTCTTCGCTCTCGGCCTGATCCATGAGTTGCTGATCGCTCTCGTCGATCGCTATCGCCACCAACTGGCCGCCCCGCTCACCGACCAGGCCCTCACCTGGATCGAAAAGAAGCTCGGCCGTGACCGGCTCGACGCGACGCTGGCCAGCTTCGCGCTGCTCTACCCACCGTTGCCGGTCCTGCGAGCGGAGGTGACGATCGAAGAGTACCTGGCGGGCAGCACCCGCGGCGTGGCGCACCGCGAACTGCTGCTGGATGCGCTCCTGCTGCTGCACCTGGCCAACGAGAACCCGGCATTCGGACCCTTCAAAGAGCTCTTCGATGACACTGAACTCCTCTTGGCCAGCGACTACCGCGCGGTGATCGACGAACTCGAACACTTCTTCCTCACCCTGCCACCCGTCGATGCAGCGGTGGTCAGCGGTGGCGAGGAGGAGAGTGGCGACGCGCCTCGTAGCCTGCTCGAACATCTGCGCCAGCCGCTGAGCGAGGCCGGCGACTCGCTCTCCGCCCAACTCGCCTTGCTGCGCCCCGTCGCCCTCGAAGCGCCGGCACCAAGCCTCGACCGCGTGCTGCGCGGGGTGGACCTGCTGCGCGAAGAGGAGCGACCGATCTTCCCGCCGGGACCGGGGCCGGTGGAGGTCATCCGTTTCCCGGCGGACGGGTCACCGCGACCGGCCACGCATGAGACAACCGGTCCCGAACGCTTCACCCTCGACCGCGACTGGATGCCACAACTGGTACTCGTCGCCAAGAACGCCTTCGTCTGGCTGCACCAGCTCAGCGACCGCTTCGAGCGACCGATCGCCCGGCTCGACGAGATCCCCGACGAGGCCCTCGACGAGTTGGCCCGGCAGGGCTTCACCGGCCTGTGGCTGATCGGAGTCTGGCAGCGCAGCCGCGCCTCTCGGCGTATCAAACGGCTATGCGGCAACCCGCAAGCCGCCGCCTCCGCCTACTCTTTGGACGGTTACCGCATCGCCGAGGAAGTCGGCGGCGAAGAGGCCTTGGCGATCCTCACCGAGCGGGCCGCCGCGCGCGGCATCCGGTTGGCCAGCGACATGGTGCCCAACCACATGGGGATCGATTCGCGCTGGGTAATCGACCACCCTGAACGGTTCCTGTCGCTGGCCGAGCCGCCGTTTGCCGACTATCGCTTCACCGGCCCCGATCTCTCCTCCGATCCACAGGTCACACTGCGTATCGAGGACCACTACTACGACAAGAGCGACGCCGCCGTCGTCTTCCAACGCCTTGACCATGCCAGCGGCGAGGTGCGCTACCTCTACCACGGCAACGACGGAACCTCGACTCCGTGGAACGACACGGCGCAGCTCGACTATCTCAAGAACGAAGTCCGCGAAGCGGTGATGGAGACCATCCTCGACGTCGCCCGCCGCTTTCCAGTGATCCGCTTCGACGCCGCGATGACGCTGGCCCGCCGCCACATCCAGCGGCTCTGGTTCCCGCCCCCGGGGCAAGGAGGCGCCATCCCGTCGCGTAGCGGGCACGGGCTCAGCCAGGAAGAGTTCGACCGCCTGATGCCCACCGAGTTCTGGCGCCAGGTGGTCGATCGAATGGCCGAAGAGGCGCCCGACACCCTCCTGCTGGCCGAAGCCTTCTGGCTGATGGAGAGCTACTTCGTACGTAGCCTGGGCATGCACCGGGTCTACAACAGCGCCTTCATGCACATGCTCCGCGACGAGCGCAACGCCGACTACCGCCAGTCGCTGGCCAACGTACTCGAGTTCGACCCGCGGATCCTCGAGCGCTACGTCAACTTCATGAGCAACCCGGACGAGCGCACCGCCCGGGAGCAGTTCGGCACCGGTGCGAAGTACTTCGGGGTCTGCACCCTGATGGCCACCCTGCCCGGCCTGCCGATGTTCGGCCACGGCCAACTGGAAGGGCTCACCGAGCGCTACGGCATGGAGTACCAGCAGCCCTACCACGACGAACAGCCGGACGCTTGGTTGCTCGACCAGCACCAGCGCCGCATCGCGCCGCTGTTGAGACGGCGGGCGCTCTTTGCCGGCGCCGAGAACTTCCGCCTGTACGACTTCGAACTCGACGAGGTGCGAACCGGCGCCAAGACGCGCATCGACCCCAACGTTTTTGTCTACTCGAACCGCACCGGCGGCGAGACCGAGCCCGACCGGACGGGGGCCACCGACTCGCAGAGCAACGATGCCGAAGCTGCCGGCACCGCACCGGCGAACAATGTCGCCAGCGCAACGGATGAAAGTTGGGCGTTGATCGTCTTCCACAACCATGACTCCACCACTCGCGGTCGCATCCGCCACAGCCTGCCTTTCGCCGTCCAGCGGCAAGGCGACAAGCAGCTCGAACAGACCACCTTGGACCAAGAACTCAAGCTCTCGGCCGCCCTCGACGCACCACCGTCAGGCCAGTGGCTGCTCGCCTGCCACGACCAGGCGAGCGGCCTTGAACATCTCTTTGACCCACGAATCCTCGCCCGTGACGGCTTGGTCCTCGAACTCGGCCCCTACCAGTGCCACGCCTTTCTCGACTTGCGCCCGGTGGAAGCGAGCGAGCCGTGGCGCGAGTTGGCGGCGGCGCTGGCCGGTCGTGGTGTTCCCAGCCTGGAGGAGGCGCTGCTCGAGATCGAGCTGCTCCCCGTTCTCGACCCCTTCCTTCGCCTACTCGATCCGGCGCTGCTCATGCGACTGGTGGGCGAGCGCTCCGCCACCGCCCGCGACGAGATCGAGCACCGTGCCCACCTCTTCTTCACTGCCTTGCTCTCCCACCGCGAAGGCGAGTGCGCAACACTTCCAGCCAGCGCCGATCAGCTGAGAACGAAGTTCCGCCAAGATCTCGATCGAATAGCGGCCCTTCTCGAACGGCTGCGCGGAGCCGACGATCCTCAAGCCGCGACACGGGAGACGGTCGAGAGCTACCTCGCGGAAGGCTGGAACGACAACAGCACCTTTTGGGTCACCCTGATCAGCTGGCTGGCGGCGCGGCAGCTGACGGTGAGAGAGGGTGAGGCCGAAGAAGGTGAGATGCCAGGCAACGACAGAACCACGGACTCATGGGTCGATCGCCTGCTCCTCGATCACCAGATCACCGCCACCCTCAAGAGCTACGGCGTTGACGAGGATCTGGCCATCGAGGCTCGCCTTCTCTTCCGGCTGCTGGCCCAGGATCTCGCTCGCCTGCCACCGCTTGGCACCGCATCCGAGCCACTCGCCACCTGGCTACACCAACCAGCCATCGCCGCCTACCTGCGCTTGCACAGCTGGGAGGGTGTCGAGTACCTGCACCGCGAGTCGCTCGAAACGCTCTGCTGGTGGATTGTGCTGGCAGCCGCGGGCTTCGCCACCGGCGAACCCGGAGTAGAAACGGCGCCCGTCCTCGACTCCGCTCGTCGTCTCCTGGCACGAGCCGAAGAGGCCGGTTACCGGCTCGATCTCATGCTGGAAGAGGCAGCGGCAAAGAGGGACTCTGCTACATCCTGACCAACTCCTCGGTCGTACGCAACGTTCGGCGCAACGCGCCGGCCAACGCTGGCTCACTGCTGAGGTCACTGAGCACGGACGGCTCGGGATCCTCACCGGTGATGGCTCGGGTCAGGCTGAGCGCCGCCGCTGCCGCGGCCAGGTTGTAGCCAGGTTCGAGACCCTCGGGGTCCGAGAAGAACCAGCCGCAGGAGGTGAACATCCGCTGGCGCTGGACCTGGGCGGCGAGCAGCTTTTCCAGCTGGCCCTCCACGGGTATCGAGAGCGGTGTCAGCGCCTCGGCGCGCAATAGCTCGCCGGCCGCACGCTGACCGAGCAGGACCTCGACCCACCGCCGGCGCAAAGCCCAAGGATCGTGCACATGGCGCTTGGCGAAGCTCCAGTAGGCCGCGTCCAGTTGCGCGGCCAAGCGATCGAGCGCCACGCGTAGCGGTGCCTTCCATTCGGCGCCGGGGGTACACGGGCAGGCGGCCCGCCAGCGCTCCACGCCATGATGGCAGCTCCACGAGCTGGGGCTAGCCAGTGCCACCGCGGTTCTTGGCGGATGTGCGTTCAGGAAGCGCCCCGGGGTCGACAGCGCAAAGCCCGCTTTCTCGGCGGCGCCGCCCAGCAGCTCCTCCAGGAACAGATCGCGAAATTTCTTGTGGTGACCGTAGAGTTCCCCGTCGGTGGCTAGCAGCAACAGGCGAGCTGAACTCTCTTGCTCCTGCCCACCACCTGCCATCTCCGCTGCCAGCCGAGCGGCGAATCGGCCGGCGTTTGCCGTGGCTTCGTCGTCGAAAGAGAGCGCCGCCGAGAGTTGCCGGTGGAAGAAGAAGACCGCCATCCGTCGCCCCGCCGGCAACTCGACCCAGTAGGGCACAGTGATGTCCAAGCCATCTTCGGAAGCCGCCTGCCACGGCGCCAGCAGGGTGTAAGCGATTCCCTGTTCGGCCAACACGCTAAGGGTCTCGATGTCCGCCGCCGTCTCCGGCAGCCAAAAGCCTTGGGGCCGATGGCCGAACCGGTGAGCGTAGTCGGCGATTCCCCAGGCCACCTGCAACTCCTTGTCGGCGCGGGTGGCAAGCGGCAGGATGGTGTGGTGGTAACCGGAAGCCAGCCCATTGCTCACTTCCTCTCCGCTTCCAGCCTGGCGATGCTCGCTTCGATAGCCTGATTCGGCCTCGACAATCCGTCGCCAGACCGCCGGCTCGGACTTCTCCAGCCAGCCGGCCAGCGTGGGGCCGAAATCGAAACTCAGCCGGTCGAAATTACCCAACTCGGCGTTGGGCCGATAACACTCGGCGGTGATCTTGCGATTGAAGTCGTGAAAAGGGGCTGCCGCCGGCTCGGTAGGGATGCGCCCGCTCCACGGATCGCGGCGATCGGGTTGGTAGCAATGGGCGTGCAGGGCCAGCGCCGGTTTGCTCGCGGCCATCGGCGGCGCGGACCCGGCTACCGCGCCAGTACCTTGACCCGCCGGCCGACCACGCCGAGCATGCGGCGCAGCTCATCGTAGTCGGGGTGGCGCAGCCGGACCCAGGCGTTGGCCATGTAGCCCGCCTCGACCGGCTGGGTGCGCGAGCCGATCGGTGGAAAGTGGGCGTCGATGATCCACTCGGCGAAAGCGCCATTCATCTCTTCGACGCCCTCGTAACCGACGATCTCTCCGTCCTGATTGGGGCGCAGATTGACGATGCCGGCACTGTAGCCAGCCGAACACTGCTGCGTCGGCTTGCCGTGGACGATCGCCGCCGCCCACTCCCGATAGAGGTCGATCTCGTGCGCCGCGCAATACAGATCCCAGGCACCGACGCCCGGAGGTCGGCAGCCGATCTCCGAGAAGCTGAGCCCCTTCGGCCCGTAGAACCACTCCATGTGGGTCGGCGCGGTAGCGATGCCCAGGGCCTCGATCACCTGACGACCAAGCCGCTTGACCTCGTCATAACTGGATGCGCCGAGCCGGTTGGTGGTGAGGAACATCGGCGATACCGACCGGTCGCGCATCGCCGCCAAGACGTTCGGGTAGTAGTGGGTGATGAACTCGTGTGCCACCTGGCCCTCGATGGTCAGCGTGTCGTAGAAAGCCTCGTGGCCCTCGATGAACTCTTCGACTGCCACCGAACCACCTTGGTCGAGCCCACACTCCTCGATCGCCGCCGCCAGGCTGGCCGCATCGTCGGCGCGGTAGGTGCCGGCGGCGCCGGCGGCGTCGCGCGGCTTGACGACCACCGGGTAGCCGACCTCGGCGACAAACGCCTCCACCTCCCGGCGACTATCGGCACCGGTCGACCGGGCACAGGGCACACCGCAGCCGCGCAGGAACTCTTTCATCGCCGGCTTGTCACGACAGAGGAAGGTGGTGCGCACCGAAGTTCCCGCAATGCCACAGCCTTCGCGCACTTCGGCGGCCGCCATGACGTGCGCCTCGATGGTCGCTTCCAGACGATCTACCCACCGACTGGCCTGCACCCGCCGCACCGCCTCGGCCAGCGCTTCCGGGTTGACCACCGAAGAAACCTGCTCGTAACCATCGAGCACACCGCGCAGGCCGTCGCCGAGCATCTCCCACGGCGCTTCGCCGATCGCGGTCACCCGAGCTCCGACCTCGGCCAGCGCGTGGACGAACTTGCGCTGATTGGCGGGGAAGGCGGGTTCTACGAAAAGGACATGCACGGGGTTATCTCAGCAGGGTTTTGCGACGATAATACACCGCGATGAGCGCCCGCAGCACCAACCTCCCACTCGTTCTTCTGGGACCGCAGCGAATCGAGCCGACGCTGGTCGATGCCTTCGATCAGCTGCACATCGAAGGGACGATCGCAGCGGTCACCGCCGGTTGGCAGGAACGCGAGGCCGAGGTCGAAGAGATGCGCGAGCACGTCGACCGGCCGGTGGTCAATCTCCTGCTCCACGCTCGTGCCGAGAGACTCTTCGCCGCCGACCCCGACCTCGCCCAGGCCTACCGTCAACGGCAGCGAACCTCGATCGAGTTACAGCGCCTCTACCGCCTGCGCCTCAACCACACCCTGGCGGGCGCCAAGGAGATGTTCACCCTGCGCACCGACCCGAAGTTCCTGCTGCCGGAGCGCAAAGCGGCCATCGCCGCCGTGCGCCGGCTCGATGCCCGCCATTTGCGCAGCCTGCGCAAAGTCCACCAGCAGTTCGAAAGCGAACACCGCCCCTTCGCCCACCGCGCCCTGGCCGCGCAGCGCGAGGAGCTGGCAGAGCAGCTGGATGGTTGTTCGGCACTGGCCATCGCCGGAGGCCACGTCGCCGTCCTGCTCAACCGGCTGCGCCTCTTCGGCCTGCTGGAGCTGGCCGCTGAGCTGCCTATCGTCGCCTGGTCCGCCGGAGCCATGGCACTAGCCGAGCGCGTGGTGCTGTTTCACGATCACCCTCCCCAGGGCGCGGGCGACGCCGAGATCCTAGATGCGGGACTCGGACTCTTCGCCGACCTTCTACCGCTACCCCACGCGCGCTATCGCCTGCGACTCGACGATCCGCTACGCGTAGCGATCTTCGCCCGCCGCTTCGCTCCGGCCCTCTGCGTCGCCCTGGACGACGGCAACCGCATCGAGCGCCGAGACGGCGTCTGGCAGCCACACGGCGGCACCCAGCGACTCACCTCCCGCGGCAAGGTGCGCAAAGTCAGGGTCCGGAAGCTAAGACCGTGAGTCTGGCGATCCACCAGCTGGAGCAGAGCGGCCCACTGAGCCGCTCGCGGATCGATGCCTTCCTGGCCGAACATGACTTCCCTCTGGTCGAAGGCACCTCGATGACCTTCGTCTATCGCGGCGAGGCTTCGCGGGTTCTCTTGCAGCACTTCATCTTCGGTCTGCCGACCTCGCAACCCTTCCACCGCATCGCCAAGACCGACCTCTGGTACTTGGTTCTGGAGGTGCCGCTCGCGTCGCGGATCGAGTACAAGCTCAGCGTTGCGCGCGGCGGCCGGCAGAAGTGGATTCGCGACCCGCTCAACCCGCATCTTGCCCGCGACCCCTTCGGTGCCAACTCGGTAGCCCACGGCGAAGGCTACGAGATACCCGGCTGGGTAAAGCCCGATGACCAGGCGCGACCCGGCAAAATCGAAGAACACACGCTTGAAAGCGACGCCCTCGGCCATGCAGTACCGTTCAAGCTCTACTTCCCGGCACGCTACCGCCCCTCCCGGCGCTACCCGCTGCTGATCGTTCATGACGGTGACGACTATCTGCGCTTCTCGGCGCTCAAGACCGTCTTCGACAATCTGATCCACCGCTCTGAAGTGGCGCCGATGGTGGTAGCGCTGACCACTTCCGACAACCGGCTGGTCGAGTACGCCGACGATCCGGCGCACGCCCGTTTCCTGGCCGAGGAGTTGACCCCGCACCTCGAAAACCGCTATCCCCTCATCGCTCGGCCCGAGGGGCGCGGACTGATGGGCGCCAGCTTCGGTGGCGTCGCCTCGCTGTCGACCGCCTGGCGATACCCGGAGATGTACGGCCGCCTTCTTCTACAATCCGGCTCCTTCGCCTTTACCGACATCGGGAGCGACCACGACCGTGGACCGGCCTTCGACCCGGTCGTCGAATTCGTCAACGCCTTCCGCGATCAACCGGGGCAGCCGTCACAGAAAGTCTTCGTCAGCTGCGGCACCTACGAATCCTTGATCTACGAGAACCGCTCGATGGTCCCTCTCCTCCAAGAGACCGGCATGCGGGTCAAGTACGTCGAGGCCCGCGATGGCCACAACTGGGAAAACTGGCGCGACCGGCTACGCCAAGGGCTTTCATGGCTCTTCCCCGGCCCGCTGTGGATGATCTACGAGTAAGCCGCGCCCAGCGCGCCAGCCCGAAAGGGGGAAGGGCAGGCAAGCGACTACGAGGCAACCTGGAAGGCAAAGGTGGGGTCGCGGTCAGCTTGGGTGAGGTAGAGCATCAGCTGGCGCACCAAGGGAGTCGAGATGCGCTCCAGCTCGGCGGCATCGCGAAAGAGGAGGAGGGCAGCGGTTGCCTCACGGTAGACCTCTTGCTCCTCGAAAATCGACACCATCTCGTCGGCAAGCTGCTTGACCTCGGCGGCGCGACCCTCTTCCAAGTAGAGCAAAGCCAGTTCCAACGACACGAGCGCCGAGTCGTAGGCAACGCCGTGCTTCAAGAAGCCGTGACGGGCGGCCAGCAAGGAGCTTTCAGCCGCCTTGCGCTCGCCGAGGCCAAGGGCTATTTTGCCTTCGAGCCAACTGAGACGAAGCACGGTCAGCTGATCGCCGAATCGTGCATAGAGGTGCTGACTCTCTTCCACCACGGCCCGGGCCGCTCGATTCTGTCCTATTAGACACAAGGCATAGGCGCGATTGTGTTGAGCATAGAAGAACAGGCGCTGGGATTCCTCTCCGGCCAAAAGTTCTGTCGCTTGCTCCGGCGCCTGCAATGCCTCGTCGCCATCGTCGCGCTCGAGATGCATGACACAGAGCGTAAGGAGGCTCTGGGCCGCCAGCAGCGGCAGCGCTTCGCCACGGTACGCGGAGACCGATCGACGCAGCAAGAGTTCAGCCTCGGCAAACTGGCGCTGGTCGCGGCGCAGCGCACCTTCGAAGTGGTCCAGTTCAGCCTGCACCAGCCGGTCGCCCCCACCCTCGTGGCGCAACAGAAAACGAGCGGTATGGAAGAGGCGTGACGCTTCGGAGAGCTGGCCGGTCACCCGCAGCGCATTGGCCATGTGGGCGGTGGTGCGAGCGTAGAGTTCGATCCCGATCGGTGACCAGGGAACATGAGTGAGGATCACGGCGGCCAGCTCGGCGAGTCCCAGCGCCGCACGCGGAGCCCCCGGCAGCTTGCCGCGGCTGGCTTCGATCAGCAGTTGGGCCAGCGCCAGCCCTCGAAAATCCTCGTTCGCCCCCTTCACCGCTGCCAGCCGTGCGGACTCGGGCATGGCGAGCAGCGCAGCCAGCTTGGGCTCAGCCGCCCGGCGTTCGTCCGCCACCTCGCGCGCCTTCTCTTTGGCCCACTCGATCGACTCCGTAACCGCCAGCCGATGGCCCGCGCGACTCATCGCTTGACCTGCCTGGGCAGCTTCGAGCTGGAAGGTTTCGAACTCCTTTCTGCAAGTAGAACAAAGCTGCATCAAATGGCCGCAGGCGAGATCTGTCAGATCGTTTCCACCGCGCCGCCCTTCATGGATGACTTGCCACAGCTTGCGGCTGAGATGGACGTGACGCATTCCGGCTCCTCTCCATAGACGCTCGAAGTTCTTCTACCCGTGAGGTGTTGCAGGGCCGGAAATGCGGGACAGGAGAAGAGCACCGCCAGCGCGGGAAAGTCCCGCGCCGACGGTAGAGGAGAGGCTAGCCGATCGGGTCGAGGCCGGCGCCGGCTTGGAGCGGAGCGCCGCTCGGGCTGGAGCTATCGCCTGATTGGGTGGAAGTTCCGTCAGGGAGAGAGTCGCCGCCCGCCTTGGTCGACTCTTGCGAGATGAAACTCCATGCTCTCGCCCACAGCCGCGCCGGCGCGGTGAGCCAGTTTGCGAAGATCAACGGCGAAGCGGCCGCCGAGGCAGTGGATACGAGGCCAAGCACCAAAGTCAGAACGAGCGCCAGGACGAAACGGCGACGAAGACGGGAAGTCATCATGGAGGTCTCCTCTCGGACGGCCGCCACCCCCGCCGACCGAATGCCGACGCCGAGCGACCGTGATTCACCTAGAGAGGTGCCAGCAGAGGCAACTGGCGCGTCACCATTGTGGCGAAATCACCACCCGTCCAGCAGTTCGCCCTCCGGCAAACTCATACCCTACCGGCTCATGGCGGCTATGGCCTGCACTCTTTCGCCCGCTCGGTCACCTGCTTGATGAAATCTGCCTTGCCTCGCGTGTACGCCACTCGATCCCGCGGTGAGATTGACGCCAAACGGCGTTTCAAAGCTTGGTATTCCCTGGCCACTTGCGCATGCTCAACCAGATAGTCGCGGAATAGCAGCCGATCCCAGTGCTCGGTGAAATGACCCTCCACCATATGAATGTGGTGCGTGCGAACACCGGTCCACGGGTCTCGCTTGATGAACCAAGCGTAGAACGGCGGCCCATCGTCCCCGTGCGTTGGGCGCCAGAAGTAGTCATAGCCTTGCGATTCCAGCACCGGTGCAATTCTCGCTCTGGTCGCCCGCAGGTCCGTGACCTCGACGAGCAGGTCGACGACAGGCTTCGCCGCGAGTCCCGGCACAGCCGTGCTGCCGAAGTGCTCGATGCGTCGGATCAGCTCTTTGGGCAAGCAGGTCCGTAGATGCTCCACTTCCTGGCGGAACAACTCAGGCCAAGCACAATCGTAAGGCACGATCGCAACTTCCTCGCGCACGACTCGTTGGACTCGCTGCTCTTGTGTTTCCAAGCGATGTATCACTCGTTCCGCCGCAGCTCCTTGTACTCACGTCCGCCGGGCCCGATGCTTATCACCCGCTCATCGTTTCCGGTCTAGAGGTCCGGCCGGAAACCCGGTCCATTAAGGATAGATCCAGGTTGTTGTTTTCCACTGGCTGGCAGAGCTGAGCGGGCTGGCAGACGGTTTGCGTTTTATCTTTGCGATTCCATGGAGGCTATCGAGCCTCTTAGGG
>JAJRVQ010000070.1 GCA_024277255.1 Acidobacteriota bacterium
CACCTCTCGCCGGGGACGGAATGGGGGCTGATGGGTCTGTCGGTTGCTGTCGCCGCCTTCGGAATCTTCTTGGCCTGGCGCTTCTACGGCCCCGGCAAAGAGCTGGAGCGCGGTGCCGCTGTGGCCCAGCGCTTCCCGAGAGTCCACCGGCTGTTGGTCAACAAGTGGTACGTCGACGAACTCTACGACGCGACAGCGGTTCGCGGAACCTGGGCGTTGGCGCGCCAACTCTTCCGCTTCGATGCCAACGTCATCGATGGTCTGGTGAACGGGACACGCCACTTCACCGCCGCCTTCCTGGCGCCGATGTCAGCCATGTTCGACAAGTACGTCGTCGACGGCTTAGTGAACGCCACGGGCTGGAGTCTCTCCATTGGATCCCGCATTCTGCGCAAGGTACAGACAGGCTTCGTCTCTCAGTACGCCTTCGTCTTCGTGCTGGGTCTTTTCGCCATGGTCTGTCTCTACATATTCCTGCGTTAAGGGCAGAGGTCACCCATGCTTGAGCAAATTCCGATCCTGAGTATCGTTTGTTACCTGCCGCTGGTGGGTGCTCTGGTTCTTCTCTTCATGAACAAAGACCAGGGGGAGGCGATCCGTAAGTTCGCCACCGCGATCGCGGTGCTCGATTTTCTGGTCTCGATACCGCTGTGGTTCTCGTTCGACCGTGCGGGAGAGCTTTTCCAGTTCCGTGAGAGTCTCTCTTGGATTCCGACGATCGGTGTTCGCTACGAGTTCGGCATCGACGGAATCTCCTTGCTCTTGGTTCTGCTGACCACGCTGCTGACCGTCCTGGCATGCCTCTGCTCATGGAATGCGATCAGGACGCGGGAGAAGGAGTACTACTTCTTCATCCTGGCGCTGTCGACCGGCATGCTCGGCGTTTTCATGGCGATGGACTTCTTCCTCTTCTATGTCTTCTGGGAAGTCATGCTGGTGCCGATGTACTTCCTGATCGGCATCTGGGGCGGCAAGCGGCGGCTCTACGCGGCGATCAAGTTCTTCCTCTACACCTTGGCCGGCTCGGTGTTGATGTTGCTGGGCATCCTCGCTCTCTACTTCTTCAACTACAAGTCGTTGCCGATTTGGGGCGGATTGCAGACCGGGGAACAGACCTTCTCCATCCTGCGCTTTCATGAGATCGCCTCGTTGATCCCCGCCGATTTGCAGTTCTGGGTCTTCCTTGCCTTCTTCGTCGGCTTCGCCATCAAGGTACCGATGTTCCCCTTCCATACCTGGCTGCCCGACGCCCACGTCGAGGCGCCGACCGCCGGATCGGTGATCCTGGCCGGCGTATTGCTGAAGATGGGAACCTACGGCTTCCTCCGCTTCTCGCTCCCGATCCTGCCCGAAGGAACGCGCACCCTGCTGCCGTGGGTGGCGGCGCTCTCTTTGATTGGCATCGTCTACGGCGCCTTGGTCGCCATGGCGCAGAAGGACATGAAGAAACTGGTTGCCTATTCGTCGGTCAGCCACATGGGGTTCATCATGCTGGGGCTGTTCGCGCTCAACGGCGCAGGCATCGGTGGTGGCATCTTGCAGATGATCAACCACGGCATCTCGACCGGGGCGCTCTTCCTCCTGGTGGGAATCATCTACGAGCGTCGGCACACCCGAATGATCGCCGAGTACGGAGGTCTATCGGCCAAGATGCCGGTCTATGCCACCTTCTTCCTGATCATCACCATGTCGTCGATCGGCTTGCCGGCCTTGAACGGCTTCATCGGCGAGTTCTCCATTCTGGTCGGAGCCTTCAACCGCGTTTGGTGGTGGGCGGTGATCGGAGCCTTGGGGATCGTTCT
Organism: Acidobacteriota bacterium; assembly: GCA_024277255.1. Classification (GTDB taxonomy): domain Bacteria; phylum Acidobacteriota; class Thermoanaerobaculia; order Multivoradales; family SZUA-115; genus SZUA-115. The sequence continues at coordinate 1,803 of JAJRVQ010000070.1, forward strand.
CGGGGCGGCCTACATGCTGTGGATGTACCAGCGCGTCTTCTTTGGTCCGCTGACCAACCCCGAGAATGAGAAGCTCTCGGATCTCAACAAGCGCGAGTTGCTCTACCTCACACCCCTGGTCGTGCTCTGTTTCTGGATCGGTCTCTATCCGAAGCCATTCTTCGAGATCCTCGACAAGCCGGTGAACTATCTCGTCGAGCGGGTCGATCCGGACTACGGCAAGAGTGGCTCACTGGCGGCTACTGTCGCCAATGACGCGGCGCACGGAGCAACTCCCGGCATCACTCATAGCGCCACCGACTCAGAGCACGGGGATTGACGGGTGGCCGGCATGGACTTTGGGGAGTATTTTCTCCTCGCGCCTGAGTTTTTCCTCGCCTTTGCGGCGATGGGGTTGCTCTTGCTGGGTACCGCCAAGCGCCAGCTGACCAGCAGGAGCGCGGCCCGCTTCTGCCAGATCAGCCTGGTGATCACCGGCGCCATGTTGTGGTGGGTGCACATTCAGGTGCCGGAGGCGCGATCGATTCTCTCCGGGATGTTCGTCATCGATGGCTTCTCGATGTTCTGGAAGGTTCTCCTGTTGCTGGCCACCTTCCTGACCGTCCTCCTCTCGGTGCGCTATCTCGAAGAGAGCGACTACCGCGCGGGCGAATACTACTCGTTGATTCTTTTCGCCACCGTCGGCATGTTGTTCATGGCCAGCGGAGACTCTCTGCTGTCGATCTGGATCTCGCTGGAGACGATGGCGCTGTCGAGCTACGTACTCGCCGGGTACTTCAAACGTGAACTCAAATCGAATGAATCGGCGCTCAAGTACTTCGTGCTCGGAGCCCTATCGAGTGGAGTTCTGCTCTACGGAATCTCGCTACTCTACGGTGCCACCGGCACGGTGCAGCTCGAATCGTTGGCGAGCGCTCTGGCCGAGATCGGCAACACTCCCCTGGTTTCACTCGGTTGGCTGATGCTGGCGGCCGGCCTGCTGTTCAAGGTGGCGGCCGTGCCCTTCCACGTATGGACGCCCGACGTCTACGTCGGGGCACCGACCCCGGTCACCGCATTTCTGGCCGCGGCCTCCAAGACGGCATCCTTTGCCATCTTGGTGCGGATTTTCTATCGTGGCTTGGGCGGTCTCGACTGGCAGATGATGATCGCCATCGTTTCGGTGGCCAGCATGATTTGGGGCAACATTGCCGCCTTGACGCAGACCAATGTCAAGCGGATGCTGGCCTACAGTTCGATCGCGCAAGCTGGCTACATTCTGATCGGTGTGCTGGCGGTCAACGAAATTGGGCTCTGGGCGGTGCTCTTCTATCTCATGGCGTACGTCTTCATCACCATGGGAGTATTCGGCACGGTCATCCTGCTCGAGCGCAAAGAGTATGCGGGTGAGGAGTTCGGCGACTACGCCGGCCTGAGTTCACGGGCGCCGCTGCTGGCGGCGATGATGACGCTCTTCATGCTGGCCCTGACCGGCATCCCACCGACGGGCGGCTTCGTCGGCAAGGTCTACCTCTTCGCCGCCGCCGTGGAGGCCGGCTGGATCTGGGTCGCGGTGATCGGCGTTCTGGCCAGTGCCGTCTCGCTCTACTACTACTTCGCCGTAGTTGTCCAGATGTACTTCAAAAAGTCGGACCAGCAAACGCCGGTGCCGTTGACGGCGCCGGCTCTGGTGGGAGCGATCATCTTCTGCGCGATCGCGACCCTGGCACTCGGCCTTATCCCCGGTCCGTTCATCGAGATGGTGAAGTCGGCGGCGTTGCCTCTTCCGTAGAGTTCATCGCGCAAGCCACCTGCTCGCAAGGCTGCTAGTTAAGCACCTGGCGAGGCCAAAATGGCGCTGTGGGTCGCGGTTCGTGGAGAAATCCTCGAACTCGCTCTTAGTGTTGAGCGGTGAGGACCATCGCTGCCTCCTGGCATGATCTGTGCGAACAAAGAGTTCGAGTTTCTCGTAGGAGGTAGGAGAGAGCGATGTCGACACAAGTGGCACAATCAGGGAACCACCAGCGACGGTGGGATTTCGAGGCGGTAGCGATGCCGTTCGTCGACTCCCTGTACAACACTGCGTATCGCATGACCCGCAACGCCGAGGATGCCGAAGACCTGGTTCAAGAGACCTACTTCAAGGCCTACCGCTACTACGACAAGTTCGAGGAGGGGACCAATTTCAAGGCGTGGCTCTTCAAAATCATGAAGAACACGTTCATCAACAACTACCGCAAGAAGCAGCAAGCCCCTCCGCAGAGCGATTTCTCCGACATCGAGGAGTCCTTCGAGAGTCTCCTCAGCGAAGAGGCGACCCGGAAGATCAAGAACCCGGAAGAAGAATTCCTCGCCAATGTGCTGGATGAGCACGTGCAAGTGGCGATGGACGAGCTTCCTCCCGACTACCGCATGGTCGTGGTCCTGGCCGACCTGGAGAATTTCTCCTACAAGGAAATCGCCGAGATCCTCGAGGTGCCGGTCGGTACGGTGATGAGCCGGTTGTACCGCGGTCGACGCCTACTCGAAGCGGCGATGCTGCATTACGCCCGCGAGCATGGCTACCTGCGTGCCGGCGAGCCGACGAAGATGCGTTCGCGACGGGCTCAGAGCCCCGCCGCCAAGTAGGCCGGCCCCGCGACAAGGTCAGCGACCGCGGTAGGGCCTGTTGACGGGATTGGACGAAAAAAGAGGAATTTCGCTGTCTGGACGGAGGTTAGACTAACGTGAACCCGGCTTTGATGGCCGGGCGCGTAAACCGGAGGCCATGCCCCATGGACTGTACGAAGGTCAAGGAAACGCTCTTCCTGTTCTTCGACAACGAGATGGATCAGACTGACCAAAGTCAGTTCGAGAAACACCTCTCCGATTGTCCACAATGTGCCCGCCGCATGAGGTACACGCGGCAATTGTTGATCTTGGTTCGTCGCTCCTGTGGCCGGCAGGCGGCGCCAACAGCGCTAAGACTGCGTATCGTCACACGCTTGCGCCTCGGGCGAGGCGCGCAAACCCTGCACTGAGGAGGGCGTAATGAAGCTCCGACCAGCCTCTCGCCACCTGGGAAGTCGGGACATCGGTGACCGCTTCAGAGGACGGTGGTGGATCTTCTGCCTACTCCTCTCGCTGGCGGTGGTGCCAGGGCTCAGTGCGCAGGCGGAACTCGCGGCGCTGGACGGTGGTCCATTGCGCGAAGCCTCCCTCACCAGGGATCCCACCATCGTCGTCGTCTGGGCTTCCTGGTCGCCCCGCTGCCGCAGAATCGTCGAGCAAGTCAATGCGCTCCAGAAACAGTGGGGGAACAAGGCGCGGGTGATTACCATCAACTTCCAGGAAGAACCGGAAGTCGCGCGGGCTTTCCTCGCCGGCAAGACGATGAATGCTCCGGTCTTTCTCGATCGAGACGGCGCCTTCTCCAAGAAGCACGCAGTGACCTGGCTTCCCGGCCTGTTGGTGTTCAAAGACGGCAAGATTCCCTATAAAGGCCGTTTCGCCGCCGACGCGGATCGCACGCTAGAGCGCTTTTTCTGATCATCCTCAAGAGAAGACTCTGACAATCGCCCTCTCTAGAGTGCTTTGGTGAGGAGGTCCAGGCTGCTGTGGTAGCCTTGCGCGGGGCTGGTGGGAAAAGCCCTCTAAACAACCAAAGATAGATGCGATTTAGGGCCAGCAAGAGTCGATTGGCGTGGTTTTTCCGCGTGGTTGTGCCGCTTTTCGCTCTGCTGGCTGCTGTGTCTCTCGCTGTCCGGCTGAGCAGTTCGGAGCGTGGGCGTGAGGTACCTCTTCAGGTGACGCCGGTTCCGGCCTTCCATCCGGACCGGATCCTAGAACCGCCGCCTTCCGCCGAGTGGGAACGCCGCTTCTTGGCCCAGCCGCTGCCGGTATTGCTCGAGGTCGAGTCGGGCGACACCTTGAGCACCCTGCTCACCGGTTTGGGCCTGGCTGCGAACGAGGCGCACGATGCCGCCGCCCAGCTGGCGCGCCATGTCGAGCCGCGCAAGATCAGGGCGGGCAGCACCTACGCCGCCTACTTCGATGACGCGGCTCATCTGAGTGGTTTTGAGATCGGAGTCGAGGATCGGGGCAAGGTCCATCTGAGCCGCGAGAGTGACGGCTGGACCAGCACATGGCAGCCTTATGTGCGCACCGTGGAGCGGCGGGCGATCGCCGGGACACTCTCTTCGTCGCTCGAGGACGGCTTGCGCACGGCGGGAGCGCCGGCCGTGCTCGCTTATGAAATGGCGGATGTGTTGCAGTGGGATCTGGACTTCAGTCGAGATTTGCGGGTTGGCGATCGCTTCTATGCCCTCTACGAGGAGGTCTTTCTGGATGGCGAGTACTCCTCACTGGGTTCGGTGCTGGCCTTGCGATACGAGAATCGGGGCGAGATCCTCGAGGCCTATCGATTTGCCGAGGGCACCAGCTACTACGACGCGCAAGGTCGGCCGCTCAAGAAGATGTTCCTGCGCTCGCCGCTCAAGTTTTCGCGTATTACCTCGCGCTTCAGTCGCCGCCGCTTTCACCCGGTGCTCAAACGGTACCGGCCGCACTATGGCGTCGACTATGGGGCGCCGACCGGCACGCCGGCGCGAGTCACCGCCAGCGGTACGGTCACCTTCGTCGGGTGGAACAAGGGTGGCGGCAGAACGGTAAAGGTGCGTCATCCAGGCGGCTACGAGACCAACTATCTCCATCTGTCGGGATACCCCAAAGGGATACGCCCCGGCCGCTCGGTACGCCAGGGCGAGGTGATCGGTTACGTCGGATCGACCGGCTTGGCTACCGCTTCACACTTGGACTACCGAGTCAAGCGTAACGGACGGTGGATCAATCCCCTGTCGATCAAGAGCGTGCCCGCAAAGGCGCTGTCAGCCGGGGAGCGAGAGCAGTTCCTGCGCCTGCGAGATCAGCTGCGCGCTCAACTCGCCGCATCGTCGGTACCGTTGAACTGGCCGTCACCACATCGAGATGATCTCGTCGTGGAGTCTCCGTCGAGCGAACCGCTCGCCACTTCCTCCGTGGCTGCCGGTAGCCGGTGAGCGAAGCGGTCGCCCACTCTCACGCCCGCGGCTGGTGCCGGGTCGACCTGGCAGGTGGGACTCTCGACATCTGGCCCTTGGGGCTTTTGCATCCCGGTAGTCGCACGGTCAACCTGGCGATCGATCTGGCGGTGGAAGCCGGCTTTCGCCGCCGCTCAGCCGGCTATGTGGTGCGCCAAGGGGCATCTCGGATCGAAGAGGATTCGGTGGCAGCCCTGTGCCGGCAACCCGAAGGCGCCTTGGTCGGGCAGGTTCTGACCCAGCTCGACACCGGACCGGTCGAAGTTGAGCTGCTCAGCAACTCGCCGCGCGGCGGTGGCCTGGGGGCCAGCTCGGCGCTGATGATCGTCTTGATCGCCGCCGGCGAGGCTCTCCTGGGGCACGAGCCCAGTTCGCCCTCAGCGCGTGCCGCCTTGGCGCGAGATCTCGAGGCGAGGATGATGTCTCTGCCTACCGGTGTGCAAGATCACTATCCCGCAATGCATGGTGGCGCCTTGGAGATCACCTATGCCCCCGGTGGCGAGAGGGTGAGAGCTTTGGATGTAGACCTCGCCGCCTTGGGTGAGTGCTTGATCGTGGCCTATACCGGATCGAGCCACTTCTCCGCCGGAGCGAACTGGTCGGTGGTGCGGCGGCGACTTGACGGTGAGGCGGAGATCGTCGCTCTGTTCGAGCGCATTGCCGAGGCTGCCACCGAGGTTGCGGAGGCCATCGAAGCGGCGGACTTCGAGCGGGTCGGCGCGGCGATGGCGCGGGAATGGTCGGCGCGCAGCCGCTTGTCGGAGGAAGTCTCGACACCGAAGATCGAGACGTTGCTGAATCAAGCCGCGGCGTTGGGCGCCTGGGGAGGCAAAGCGTGCGGCGCCGGTGGTGGCGGCAGCATCGCGGTGCTGGCTCCGCCCCGAAACCGTGCCGCGATCGAGGCGAAATTCGCCGAACTAGGAGCCGAGGTCCTTGCGGTGCAGCCGGCGCAGGGAGGGGTCGCCGTTACCGTGGGCGACGGCCCCCTTCTACCGGTCGCGGCTACGGCGTTCCAGTAGTTGGTGCGCGGCGGCCAGGTTGAGCTCTTCGTCTAGCTGGAGGGTCCGTACCTCGGACCAACCGGCGCCTTCGCTCTCGACGTAGTACAGCGCCGACTCACCCTGCCAGGCGGCGATGACATCGCCCCCATTGGGCGACGGGTAGAGGGTGATCGGTCCTTCACCGACCTCCGGCACCGGGCGACTGGAGCCGACGCGAGCCAGGAGGATACTCGGTAGACCGCCTTCTTGCGCCGACGGAATCTCCACTGTACTCATCTCGCTGACTTGCGTGAAGTCGTTCTTGCCAAGGACGGTCAAGCGGGCACCGATATCGACGATTTCGGAGCGAATCTTTTCGCTGAGCTGGCCGATCGAGATCTCCGGCGGCGAATTCAGCACAGAGTCGGCGATGGCCTGGCCGAGGTAGTTCAGGAAGTCGGGATGGATGTTGTGGCCGTTGGCCAAAAGCGTTGCCTGCAACGCCAACGCTAGCGCGTCCTTGTCTCGCACAGAATGGCCGATGTCGACGATTTCCGATCGGATCTTTTCAGCCAAACCGACGATCGAATACGGCACCACCGCAAACTCGAGAGTCGCCAGCCGCCCGCTTTCGAGATCGGCGAAAGCTGCTACCGCGTGCTCGTCATCACGGCCGGTGACTACGGTGGGCGCTTGCAGCAGGCTACCAAAATCCGCCGCTATCTGGTTCTGCGCGGAATCGAAGTCGCCGAGTACGAACACATGGTTCGGCGCCTGGAAGATCCCGTTTCTGAACTGAACCAATGAGTAGACCGCCCGGCGTCCATTCGAGGCGTCCTCGAACCACACCGTGTGGACGTTGGTGACGTGGTAGGTGACCTCGATGCCGGTTTCCTCATCCACCTCTTGGTAGGAGTCGCGGGTGACAGCGATTCGGGGTGCGCTCTTCTGGCTGAACAGCTCGCCGGAAAGCTCGATCACCTCGCTCCATGTGCCATCGACGTAGCTCGCCAAGTTGATCCGCGAGTAGATGTAGTTGCGGCGGCTCTCCCAGACCAGATGGACTCCATTGGTTCGTCCATCGACCAGCATGAAGGGCGTACTCTCGACTTCCTCCCCTTCCGTGGAGGGGACCAGTTGCCACTCCGCTGCTCGGTCGCTGCTCTTGATCTCGAGCGCGATTCCAGTGTGGGCGTGGAGGGCGGCGGGTGCTTCGGGGAAGAGGGCACCGATTCTTCCGACGTGCACCTTGTAGAAATCGCCGCGGCTGCTGAGAGCGCTGACCTGTGGTTCTGCAAAGCTCGGGGCACAGTAGATCCCTGTAGTGGCAAGGATCAGGAGAAGGGAGCCTATGAGTTGTTTCTTCATGGCAGATCAGGCTTTCAAGTTGATCATCTTGCGCACGTCGATCGAGAGCAAGAATTCGGTAAGGAACGGTGCGTCGGGGAAGTAGCTTTGCAGCTGGGCGAAGTAGGCGCAGGCCGCTTCCTTGCCAGCGCCGGACATGCTGGCGGTTTGACCAAGTAGGTAGAGGCTGTTCTTGATAACGTCCGCCTGGCCGAGTTGCCGAGCTCGGACCAACGCCGCTTCGCCGTGGCATTGAGCGTCGCGCCAGCGGCCCACTTCGAGATGCGCGAGGCACAAGTCGAGATGGACCAGATAGCACTCGGCGTCGAACCTGCGGAGAGTGCGCAGGCTGCGATAGAGCAACTCGAAGCCCTCGGAATACCGCTTGTCGATGATGCGGCAGTAGCCGATATTGTCGAGGATTCGCGCTTTGTCCACCGGAGACATGGTGTTGCTGAGCGCTAGCGCCTTCTCATACTCGGTGCACGCCTCGTCAAAATAGCTCTCGGCGATCAAGATGTTGCCGATGCGGTTGTGGCTGGATGCGATCCACTCTTGGCGATCCAGGGTTACCGAACGGTCCAGCGCGATACGTGCGTAGAAGAGCGCTTTCTTGAAGGCCTTCTGGGACATGAAATACCAGGCGATGTGGTAGGCGGATAGACGAGAGTTCTCGGCATCTTGATCGCGCATCAAGATAGAGCGCAACTCGGAGATTTCCCCGTCCACCCTCTGCAGAGCGATGGCGACGGTCGCCCGGTTGCAGAAAGCTCGGTCGACAAGAATCGAGTCACCGATCGAGTGGGCTAATTCCAGTGCGGACTCGAAGAGTGGTAGGGCCTCTTCGTAGCGACCGCTTTCGACGGCATGGGCTCCCGCGTCGCGTAGACGCTGGTACTCCACCACCGGATCGGCTGGTTTGCTGAGCATCGTTAGTGCCATTTCTTCCCTCTGGGCTCTTCCCGACTCTCTATCGGTCCGTCGTCTTACGGGTTGTCGTGTTGTGCAAGGATCCGTGCCCCTCTAACTCTCCGCTCCGAGGTTGGGTGCGATCGCGCTGGGTAGCGGTCGGCGGCGAAGTGCTCTCTTGGCACCGCTGGCTGCGTTGGTCGGTGCTTTGATGGCGATGAAGTCCTCCACCTCGCGGCGCGCAGTTTCATCCAGACTCTTGAAGTCGCGAACGAGGCGCTGGTCACGCTCCGACATCGACTCGCGGGCCATGTCGTCAAAGAACTCGCCGAAACTGATCTGGAACTCGGAAAGAATCCGAAACAGCGTGTCGAGACTGACTCGGTACTCGCCCTTTTCCATGCGTGACAGATCGGATTGTTGTACTCCGATGCGCGAGGAGAGCTCGGTCTGGGTCAGGTTGTGCTGCTTCCTCAGTTGGCGGATTTTTCGTCCGACGAGCTGGATGGGGCGAAGTTTGTAGACAGTAGCCATGTGTTACGTCCGGGCCAGGAGCTGAAAATGCTACCGTGGCATAGCAGTGAAGTCTTGCCAGGAGATAGTATGCAACGTCGGGATGGCTGTCAAGATGTCGTCTCGGCATATCTCGCTGCCAGGAGCAGCACCTTCGGCGGCGACGCTACCTTCCCAGGGCACCCATGATCCAGAATCTCTTCCTGCTGCGCGAGCTGGCCAAGCGCGATTTCCAGGCCCGCTACGCAGGCTCTGTACTCGGGTTGTTGTGGTCCTTCTTTCAACCCATCTGGCAGCTGATTCTCTTCACCTTTGTCTTTGCCACCGTCCTCAAGATCCCGCTGACCGGGCAGCGAACCGACAGCTTCGCCATTTTCCTCTTCTGCGGCTTGCTGCCGTGGACCGCTTTTCAAGAGGGCGTACAGCGCTCGGCGACGGCGGTTACGGACAACGCCAACCTGGTGAGCAAGCTGAACTTCCCCTCGCAACTGCTGGTGCTGTCGGTGGTGTTGACCGCTCTGCTACACGAGGCGGTGGCGGCCGTGGTCTTTGCGGCAATTCTCCTGGTGACGGGGAATCTGGGCTGGAGCGGACTTCCTTTGCTCCTGCTGGCGGTGCCGATCCAGTTGGCGCTGACCGTGGGGCTGGCGCTGGCGCTCTCGGCGATCCACGTTTTTTTTCGCGACACGGCACAGATAGTCGGTATGGTCTTCATGGGCTGGTTTTACGCCACGCCGATCGTCTATCCCATGAGCCTGGCCCCGCATCCCTACGACCGTCTTCTCGCCCTCAACCCGATGACGACCTTGGTGACCCTCTACCGGATGGCCTTGCTGCCGCAGGGGCAGGGTGCGGGCTTTGCGTCGATCGCCGCGCAGACTGCCGTTCTGGCAGTATTGTCTTTGGCCGTTCTGGCGGCAGGATGGTGGATCTTCAAGCGGCTGAGCCCCGCCTTCGTCGACGAAGTCTAACAACCTAAACCATAGACCCCCGTGGTGCTCTTGGCGTAGTCTTTGCTTCCTTCTGGCGATCCTGTTGCCGCCTTCAGCGAGTTGTTTCCTTCGAGTCGCCGACAAGACCAGCCGATAAGACCAATAGCGGAGATGCCTTTCATGCGAGATGCGATGAGTCTGTCCAGAATCCGTACGTTCCGAGTTTGGCCCGTCGCCGCTGGACTGGCGCTGGTCCTGACCAGCATGGTGCTCGCCGGCTGCTCCCAGGCGCCGGCGGCAAGCTCGACGGCCGAGCAGGCAGCGGCCACGGTGTCGCAGGGAGCCGCTCAAGCGTCCGCCGGCGATCAGGTGGAGCCGCCGGACGGTCTCAGCGAGGAGGAGTTGGCAGAATTTCGCCGCAAGCATCCCGATGCGGCCGCGGTGATGGATGTGGCGGAACGCCGTCGCAAACTCGCTATGGAGGCACTGGGCGAGGAGTATGTGCCGTTTGAGGACAAGCCGCATCTGCCGCCTGACGGTCGATGGTTGATCGACGATGAGGGGCGACAGTACTTCGTCGACAAGATCAAGAAGTACCCGGGCAAGTTCCAGATGATCAGCGAAGAGAGGGTCAACCTCTATGGCGTGAAGGTGGACATCATCGGTCACGACGACGACTGGTTCTACACCAAGTCCTATCGCGCCACGGGCGAGCCCCTCGATCTCAGCTACAAGCCGCCGACGGCGGAAGAGATCGCCGCCGTCGACGCGACCTATGAAGGGTCCCCCGAAGAGGTGGATCGCATCCGCTTCGAGCCGTTCGACGAGGGGCTTCCCACCGGTGGTCAATGGCGTAACGGCTTCGACATCGGCGACATGAACGAAGACGGTCAGCTGGACATCGTCCATGCGCCGCCGCGTAAGAGTGGTGACCTTCCGGTGATCTTGCTGGGAGACGGAGCGGGTAGCTGGACCCCGTGGAGCGAAGCTCGTTACCAGGCGGGCTACGACTACGGCGATGCGGCGGTCGCCGACTTCAATGGCGACGGTCACCTCGATATCGCCCTCGGGATTCACCTGCGCGGGGTGAAGATCCTGGTCGGTAACGGCGTCGGTGGATTCAGCGAATGGAGCCGCGGCATCGACTACCAGATTCCCGGCCGTGGCGGTGACGGGAACGGCTTCTCCTCGCGACGGGTGATGCCGCTCGATTGGAACGGCGACGGCCTGACGGATCTTCTGGCCCTTGGCGAGGGGCCGCGCGTGGGCAGTCCTCAAGGGCTGCGCGATTCGCAGCGCGCCAAGCGGGCCACGCGCACGCTCTTTGTGGCCGATGGGCCGGCGATCTTCTTGAATCAGGGAGATGGCAGCTGGGTCAAGGAACAGAAGGCGGTCGGCCCTTACGAGATCTTCGGCGATGATCTGGCGCTCGGTGATTTCAATGGCGATGGGCGCACCGACTTCGCCACCTCCAGCAGCCGCATGTCGCGCCGAGACTTGATCAACTTGGCGCCGGCGGAGGGCCTCTCGTGGGAGGCCGTCAACGAACCGCTGGTGCGCCCCTTCGCCTTCGTCCGCTCCGTGGTCGCGGCCGATTTCGACGGCAATGGTCTCGACGACTTGGCGGTGAGCTATACCGCTTTCGAGACCGACCTGTGGCGCAGCGGTATCGACATCCTCTATTCCATGGAGGGGGGAGAGACCGAGCGCCGGCCGCTCTTCTACCGCAAGAGAAGGCTAGGCATTTTCGCGCTGGATCAAGGAGACCTGAACGGTGACGGAGCGATCGATCTCGTCGGAGTCGATGGCGATGGCGATGGCTACGTCTTCTTGGGGGACGGAGAGGGATTCTTCGTCCGGGAGGCCTCGCCCGAGCTGGACAAGCCTCGTGGCCGGTGCCGAGGCTATAGGGTACGGCTGGTGGATCTCGACGGTGACGGCCGTGACGAGGCGATCGCCTCGTATGCTGACGAGGCCTCGGCCTACTTCGATCCGGATCGCTGTCTCACCGGCGGCGGGATGATGGCCTGGACGAACACCGATAGAACTCGCTAAGCGATCAGGCCGGATCAGGGCAGTGGTGCTTGACAGCGTGGTCGCGGCTCAATATAGTGCATCACCATAAAAGTTCGGCATGGGCTGCGAGCCGGTAGCGTGGTCGAGAGCTTCACTCAAGGGTCGCCTCGGATTGCGACGGAGTAGAGACTCTCCGCTCGGTGCTAACACTCTGAAAGCAAACCAGGTTCGGGCGTGACAATAGCCCGAATCTGTTGTAGACTCCGCCGGATTCGACTTTTTAATCGGGAGGTGATCGGCTTAAAGCAGAGTTTTTGGCAACCAAGTCCGTTAAGTTCCGAAAGTACGTTGCCGGTCGATTGTCGACGGGTAACCAAACAGAATTGTCTGAGGAGATTGTCTGAAATGAAAAAAACTGCGTTTTGCCTCGCGCTGCTGGGCCTCCTGGCTCTCGGTGGGCAGGCGATCGCCGAGATCGGCACGATTGACGATGTGCCGGCGGCTACTCTGCTGCTGCCGTACTTCGAGGTCGACCTCGATGATCCGAACAACATCACTACCCTGTTCTCGGTCAACAACGCGTCGGCCGCCCCGGCCATCGCTCACGTCACCTTGTGGACGGACCTCACGGTTCCGACCCTCGACTTCAACGTCTACCTCACCGGTTATGACGTCGTGACCTTCAACCTGCGCGACCTGTTCGATTCGGGTACGATTCCGTCGACCTCGCATCTAGGTGGCGCGATCAGCCCTGTTGGCTCATTCTCGCTGGTCACCAACCCGGTTTCCGGTGTGGGTCCTGGTTCGGTGAGCTGTAACTCTCAGCTGCCGCTTCCGCCGTTGCCGGCCGCCCTGTTGAGCCACATTCGGGCCGCCCACACGGGTGGTGCTTCCGCCGTCTTCGGTGGTGCCTGCTCGGCGGCGAACCATGGTGACAACGTGGCCCGCGGCTACATCACCATCGACAACGTCAACTTCTGCACCCTGGACTTCCCGGGCGATGTGGGCTACTTCGTTGACGGTGGCAATGGTGCCGCCAACAACATCAACCAGCTCTGGGGCGACTACTTCTACGTCGACGTGGCCAACGCGTTTGCGCAGGGTGAGACCCTGGTTCACATCGAAGCCGACAACGCGATCGGCGTCGGTGACTACACCTTCTACGCTCGCTACTCCGGTGGTGAGGACAACCGTGAAGGCCTCGCCTCCACCTTCGCCTCCCGCTACGTGCTGGACTTCGGTGGCCTCACCGGTGGCACCGACCTGGCCGTCTGGCGTGATTCGAAGCTGGTCGTTGGCCCCTTCGGCTGCGGTGGCCTACCGGCTCCGTTCCCGCTGAGCCAGAGCCAGATCGTGATCTTCGACGAGGAAGAGAACCCCGAGGTTCCGGAGACGACTCCGTTCTCGCCGCCGATCAACCCGGATGTTCTGATTCCGTTCCCGTGGGAGGCCAACCGCGTCACCGTAGGCGGCGCGTCCTTCCCGGTTACGCCGAACGCCGGTTGGCTCTATCTCAACCTCAACACCAGCACCGGCGGCTTGCCGGCCTTCGATCCGGCCACCCAGAACTGGGTGACCACGATCATGAGTGCCGCCGGCCTGTTCAGCGCTGGTTTCGACGCGATCCAGCTGGATAACGTCACCAACAACCCGACCGACATCATTCTGCCGGTCGCTCCTAACTAGGTCTAGCAGTTAGAAAAAATGACGATCGAGCTATCACTAGCTGAGATCTGAACTTTGCCGGGCGGGCTCGGGTAAAACTGAGCCCGCCCTGTTTTGTTTCTCCGAGATTCTTGAACCGGCTTTCGAGCTGGCGCCTTTGCAGCCTGCCCCCTCCTTATCCGAGGTGAGGAGGCAGCTTGGAGAGGCGAGACCACTGTCCTCGCCAGAGAGTTCTCTTCCATGAAGCCGACAGAATACCCTCCTGCCTCCCGCGATTACCCGGTAGCTTCCAACTAGGCAGTTCCACAGGAGTCACCTCGATGACCAGGCTATACTCTCGTTTCAGTTCATGCTGTTGCGCCCTATTTTTCTTGGCTTTCGCCCTGTTCGGGGGCCTCGTAGGGCCAGCGCAGGCTGATAACTGTCCTCTGCCTTTGGACCTGACCTGTCAGTTCAACAGCTGTCGCACGCCCGCTTTCGGAGTGTCGTCTCAGCTCTGGGGTGAGTTGCAGCCGGTGGACGTCGGCCAGCTGCCCCCGGAGAGGGACAACACGGATTTCGATCCGATCTTCGGACCGTACAATGAGACACAGCCGCGCTGGATGTCGATCGACATCGAGGGCACCACTCTCTTCGCCGCGATCAACCAGGGTCTTCAGATCTGGGATATCGGCGGTGCCAATGCCGCTAGCCCGGTGCTCAAAGTTGTTCTTGGCCGCAACAGCTTTCCCTACTGGAGCGCCGGTTTCAGCGAGGAGAAGAACCCGGTTCGCGATGTCGATGCACCACCCGGAAACGATGATGTGCTCGCCGTGGCTCTGGTCAAGGACAGCGGTCTCAATGTCTTCGATACGACTTCGAAGACCTCTCCTCAGGGGAAATACGGCGACCAAGACAAGAACGCGATGCAGGTCCATGCAGCCCGGATCGGTGCCGCCGACTATGTCTTTGTCGCAACCCGCAACAAGGGGTTCTTGACTTACAACCTGACCACGGCCAAGGGGCTGGCATTGCGCTGCGTCGACAACTCACCGGCTTCGGTCAGCTGCGGCCCCTACGTCGGCAGGATCGGCAGCCGCAACGACACCTCGTATGTCGACGGTGCCGGTGACTTCGTGGTCGTCTCTTCCGGCGCCTTCGACTTTGGCTTCGAGATCTGGGATGTCAGTACCCCTGCCGCACCCTCTCTGGTGCTGGACGCGCTGCCCAGCGAGTTTGTTCATGGAGTGACCCTGTGGCAGAACGGCAGCAGCTACTACCTGGGCCTGGTGGTCAATCGTAGCGGCGGCATTGCGGCACGAATTTACAACGTGAGCTGCCTGGCGGGGGGCTCGTGCAGCTCTCTGGGCTCACCGATCTGGAGCCTGAACCTGCCCGGCGGAGGCAGTGAGTTCTTCATGACCTACTCGCGCACCTTGACCCGGGAATTCATCTCCTTGGGAACGGTCAACAATTGCTCGCAGTTGACCCAAAACGAATGGCTGTTCGACGTCTCCAACCCCAACTCGCCGAATGACATTACACCTCCCGACGGCTTGGTCGGCGGCCAGACGACCGGCTACTGGGGCTGGTACTACCGGCGCAATCCCACCGGGTTCAACAATACCGCCGGGCGGATGGGCAAGTTCTCCGGCCAGTACTTCTACCGGGCCGCTTTCAACATCTTCGACATTCACATGTTGACCACCGGCCTCGTTCCCAGCGCCTCCTTCAACTTCACGCCGGCGGAGGTCTATCGCGACGAGCAGATCGACTTTTTCGATACTTCCCTGGGCGGCCCCACCAGCTGGTCGTGGAGTTTTCAGGATGCTTCGCCTGCCACCTCGACGGCGCAGAACCCGCAGAACGTGGTTTTCAACTCCACGGGCTCGAAGACGGTCAGCCTGACGGCATCCAACGTCAACGGTCCGGACACCGCGACCCAGCAGGTCAACGTGCTCGACCCGGCACCGGCGGTGACCGCGATCACCGTGGCGCCCAACCCGGCCCTACTTTGCCAGCCGATCACCTTCACCGCGCAAGGGGTGAGTGGCCTCCCACCGCTGACCTTGAGCTGGATCGTGCGCGACAGCCAGGGGGCGACGGTCGATACCGGGGGCAACGAGAACCCCTTCGTTTGGGCCACCGACGCCGGGGCCACCGACGGCACCTACACCGCCGAAGTGACGGTGATGAATACCCTCAGCTCGGCGAGCGCGACCAGCCCGGTGTTGACCCTCGATCCTCTCGCCACCCTCTCGTTCACCAGCGCCGGTGGAGCGCCGGAGACCTTGAACGGCCCCCCCTTCACCTCGGGGACCGTCGACTTTCGCATCCAGACGACGGGCGCCACCGAGTGGCGCTGGGACTTCGGTGACGGCACCACGCCGGTGTGGACCAACAATCCCACCACCGGTCCGGCGCCGAGCCACACCTACGCCAGCACCGGCACCTATTCGGTCACCGTCGAGATTCGCAACTGCCAGCAGGGGGCGATCACCAGCAACGCGACCAGTGTCCAGATCACCAATGTGGCACCGCTCGTGGCGCAGTTCCAGGCGCTCAGCATCTGTGCCTTCGGCCCCTGTACCGCCTCGGTCGGTCAGGCGATCACCTTCCAAGATAGTTCGCAGGGAAGCCCGGACTTCTTCGACTACGATTGGGACGGCAACGGTGTTTTTGAGGACAGTAGCCACACCACTCCCGTCACCAGCCACACCTACACCACGTCAGGCACCTTCTTGCCCAAGCTGAAAGTCCGCCGTGGCACCGACTCCGACACCTTCACCCATGCTTCCATCCTGGTCAGCAGCGGTGGTGGCGGCGGTACTCCGAGTGTCAGCGTTGCCGGACCGTCGAGCGGCCTGGTGGGCAACTCGCTCAGCTTCTCCGCCGTGGCGACCAACTGCTCACCGACTCCCTCCAGCTGGAGCTGGAGCGTGGGTACCGGCGGCACCATCTCGGGAAGTTCCAGCGGACCCTCGATCTCCGTCTCCTACAGCTCCACGGGTACCAAGGTGGTGCGGGCGACGGCGGTGGGCGGCGGTTGCAGTGGGACCAGTGGTAGCAAATCGGTCTCGATCACCAGCGCCGGCGGTGGTGGGACACTGAACGCGAGCTTCACTTTCACTCCCACGGCGCCCGATGCTGGTCAGTCCGTCAGCTTCAACAGCACTTCCACCGGCGGCCCGGATCAACTCGACTGGACCTTCGGCGATGGCTCCACCGCCAGCGGTTCTCCGGCGAGTCACACCTATTCGGCCGCCGGCACCTACACGGTGGTCTTGGAGGTGACGCGCTTCAATGATCCGAGCTGTCCACCGTTCAACACCTGCACCGACACCGAGACCAAGCAGGTCATCGTCGGTGGTGGCGGTGGCGGTGGCGGTGGTGGTGGCGGTGGCGGCGGTGGCGGCCTTACGGCGACCTTTACCGTCGACGTGCCTTGTGGTCCCTTCGCCGGCGGACTTGAGATTTGCGATGCCGAGGTGGGTCAACTGGTGACGTTGACTTCGACTTCCCAGAACGCGACCATCACCGAGTGGCTCTTCGGTGACGGCGCCACAGCCAACACGGTGGTGGCTACACACTCCTGGGCATCGGTCGGCCAGTTCGTGGTCACCCTACGGGTGCAGGACGGCAAGGGCGGCGCAGCCTCGCTGGTCAAGATCTTTGAGATCTCGCAGCCCCCGCCGGAGGTCTCCGGGTCGGTGATCGTACCCTTCATCACCGACACCACCGGTGCGGTCAATCAAGATTCCGATCTGTACATCACCAATCCGACCGCGGAGGAGATCGAGGTTGAGATCACCTTCCGCAAGCGCGGCCTACCCGAGCCCGAGCCGCCGACGAGCAACCAGTCGATTCCGGCCCACGGCACCCTGCTGGTGCCCGATGCGCTGACCACCCTCTACGACCGGGACAATATCGGCGGTTTCTTGGTCATCGATACTGAGGCGGAGACGGCGCCGGTGGCGGTTTCGCTCAACCGGACCCGGCAGAGCGATGGCACCCAGTACGGGCAGATGATCCCGGGGCTGTCGCTTTCCGAGCTGGATGAACTCGCGGCCTCCGGTGGCGGCAAACAGTACTTGCTCGGCCTCAACGATACCGAGGAGAGGCTGACCTCCTTCGGCCTCACCAACCCTCACCCCGAGGTCGCGACCTATCTGTTGCGTTTCTTTGACGCGACGGGCAGCCAGCTGGGCGGTGTTTCCGACTTGCAGACCATCTCCGGTTGGGGGCAGAAGCAGTTCCAGGTGCAGGAGATCCGCACCAAGTTCGGCATCGAAGGAATTGCCGACTACCGGGTCGAGATCGAGCAGGTCAGCGGTAAGACGTTGTTCGCCTTCGCCGGTTTGATCCGTCAGGGAACGCAAGATCCCTCTTTCGTTCGGGTCAGCGTGCCCAACTTGGAGAAGGTTTACCTCTTCGGAGTCGCCAACAAGCCGGGTGCCAACAATGCGCAGTTCGGCACCGACATTCTTCTCTCCAACCCGACCAACGCCGCGATGGATGTCTCGGCGACCTTCTTGAACGTCGGTGTCGGCGCCGAGCCAGAGGCGCCGGTGACCAGCGCCATTCAGCCCAACGAGACGCTGAGGATCGGTAACATTCTGGATCAAGTCTGGGGTCTCGAGGGGGTCGGAGTTCTGACCTTCGAAAGCGCCGGCGCCGGAGGGTTGTACCCGATGATCCACGGCGAGACCTTCCAGGACGGCGGTGTCGACAGCCGGTTCGGCCTCTTCATGCCGGCCAGGCGCGATAGCGAGATTGCCCGCGCCGGGCAGAAGGTCTATCTCAGCGGCTTGCGCCAGCTGGACGACGATGCCAACACCACCCTGTGGTTGTTCAACCCCGAGAGCAGCGCGGGAAGTTACTCGATCATTTACCGCGGTCTCGACGGTCTTGAGCTGGGTAGGACGCCGTTTTACTCGGTGGGCGCCGGAGCTATCCGGCAGATCAACCCGGCCGCGCTGCAACTGCCGGCCGGCGGTGTCGAAGGAGGCTTCTCGGTGGAAGTCGAGGTGAAGTCGGGCGGCTTGTTGCTCGCCGCGCAGGTGGTGATCAACCAGACGAACGACCCGGCCTTCGTCGCCGGTGCGATCCGCTAGGAGCACGACGAGCAACGAATCGATACGCGGGCGGTAGAATGACCTCCGGCATGGCTGAGAACATCATTCACACGGGTGGCGTCTCGAAGGTCTACCGGGTCTACGACCGGCCCGTGGATCGGTTCTGGGAGCTGCTCTTTCGCCGTCGCCGGCACCGCGAGTTCAAGGCGCTTTCCGGTATCGGTTTCGACGTCAAGCGCGGTGAGTCGCTGGCCATCATTGGCCAGAACGGCGCCGGCAAATCCACCCTGCTCAAGATTCTGGCCGGGATCGTCCGGCCGAGCGCCGGCGAGGTTGCGGTGCACGGCCGGGTGGCCTCCATACTCGAACTCGGTTCCAGCTTTCACCCGGAGATGACCGGGCGCCAGAACATCGTGCTCAACGGAGCGATGTTGGGACTGACGCAAGAGCGGCTGCACGAGCGCTTGCCCGAGATCGTCGCCTTCAGCGAGCTGGGCGACTTCATCGATCAGCCGGTCAAGTGTTACTCGACCGGCATGGCGATGCGCTTGGGATTCGCCATCGCCACCCAGGTCGATCCGGACATCCTGATCATCGACGAAGCGCTGGCGGTGGGCGACGGCTATTTCCAGAAGAAATGCATGGATCGGCTGGTCGAGATGCATGCGGAGGGAACCACTTTCCTCTTCTGCTCCCATGCCATGTATTTCGTGACCGCGCTGTGCTCACGGGCGCTCTGGTTGCGCCGCGGCGAAATGGCGGCCTACGGGCCGAGCCACGAGGTGGTTCGCGAGTATGAGGCTTTTCTGCTTTCGAAGAGCGACGGAGACTCGGCCGAGGAAGCGGCGGACGGCGCCGCCTCTTCGAGGGCCGGGGAGCCCGACGAGCCGTCGTCGGTGGGTCCGGCCCTCTTGCGCCGGATCTCGCTGCGAGATTGTGCCGAGTTGCCGGCCGTCTACCATCCGGGTGAGCCTCTGGTGGTCGATGTCGAGTGGGAGAGCCTGGATCCGAAGTTGGAGTTTCACCTCGGCATCGGCGTCAACCGCAGCGACGGCGTGGTGGTCTGTTTCCTGAGCACGGTGAAAGCCGGCTTGCCTCGCTTGCAGGGGAAGCGACACTACAGCGCAAGCCTGTGCGTACCTTCCTTGCCGTTGACCAAGGGAGAGTTCTCGGTGCACGTCTTTCTCGGTGACCAAGAGGGCTTGCACATCTACGACCAGCGGTTGCTCGAAGGTGCCTTCAAGATCGGTGGAGAAGGCTATACACCCGGTTTGGTCGAGATGGATCATCAATGGCAGGTGGGGGATGCCGAACCACTTTCCGAGGCCGACGCTCACCGGCAACTGGCCGCCGCGGCAGGGGCCGAGTTGCCCTCTTGAATTACCCCCCGACCGGAGCTCCGCAAGCCGCTCCCGGCACTCTTCGCGTCACCTATCTGCTGGCGGACACGACGCTCTTCGGCGGCGTCAAGATCGTCCTGCGTCAGGCGGAGCTGATGGCTCGCCTGGGCCATCGGGTGACTGTGGCCAGCCCCGGTCCGCCCCCGGACTGGACCGGCCTCGACGTTGACTTCGTCCAAGCCGCCGATCTTTCGGCTCCCCATCTGCCGCCGGCCGACGTGACGGTGGCGACCTACTGGACCACCATCGAGCCGGTGCTGCGCAGCCCGCGCGGCGCGGTGGTCCACTACTGCCAAGGTTTCGAGGCCATCCACGATCACAACCTGGCGGAGCATCCGGCGATTCTCGCCGCCTACGGGCGTTCGTTGCCGGCAATAGTGCTCTCCCCCCATCTCGGCGCATTGCTCGCCGAGCGTTTCGGCCGGGCGTGGCGCTTGGCTCCTCCGCTGCTCGAACCCTACTTTCGACCCGACGAGCGGGAGGGTCCCTCGCGGCCGCCGCGGATCCTGGTGATCTCACCCTTCGAGATCACCTGGAAGGGGGTGGCGACCGGTGTCGAGGCGGTCGCTCAGTTGCGCAGCCGGGGTTTCGACTGCCGGCTGATACGCCTTTCGCAATGGCCGCTGACCGAGGAGGAGCGGCGGATCGCGGAGCCGGACGAGTTTCATCACCGGCTCAACCCGGAAGCGGTTGCCGAACTCATGCGCGGCTGCGATCTCCTGCTGGCACCCTCGCACGAAGCGGAAGGATTCGGCCTCTTTGTGCTCGAGGCGATGGGTAGCGGCGTGCCGGTGGTGGCCTCGGACATCGCTTGCTTCCGCGGCTACGCCGAGGGCGCCGCCGACCTGGTGGCGCACGATCAACCGGAGGCCTTCGCCGGCGCGGCGCGACGGCTGCTGGAAGATGCCGAAGGCTGGCGCCGGGCACGGGAGAGTGGGCTGGAGATCGCCCGTAGAGACTTCGGCCCGGCGCGGGTCGGCGCTCAGGTCGACGAGGCGCTGCGCTGGGTGGCCAGCGGTCGCTGGCAAGAGGAGCCGTGAAACTGAGCCTGGTGCTGGTGGCCTACCGCTCAGCACACTGCCTTGCGGCGGCGATCGACAGCTTCCGTGGTGAGTGCCAGCGCGACGGCTATTCCTGCGAGGTGATCGTCGTCGATCACAGCGAGGACGAGCCGGAGCGGGAGCGAATCGCCGCTTGCCGGCCGGACCGGCTCCTCGCCCGGCCGAACCGCGGTTTCGCCGCCGGAATCAACGCCGGGGTCGCCGAGGCCGGAGGCGAACTCTTGCTGGTCGGCAACCCCGACATCGAGCTGCATCGGGGCGCGCTGGCACCGCTGGTCGCTGCGCTGGAGAGCGGCTGGGATGTGGTCGGACCGCAGTTCTTGCTCGGCGACTTTCTGCTGCCGCCCTCGGACGTGCAGACGCCACCTGCGGAGTTGGCTCGACTCGTCGCGGCGCGCTGGCCGAGTCTGGGGCGCCGGGTGTTGGTGCGCCAGGCGCGGCGCTGGTGTGACAGCTGGCAAGCAACGCAGCCCATGGCCAGTTCGGCGCTTTCCGGTGCTCTTCTGGCCTACACCGCCGATACCGCGCGCAAGGTAGGCCCGTGGGACGAGGAGTACTTTCTATACTTCGAGGAGACCGACTGGCTGCGCCGAGCGCGTCGCGCCGGGTTGCGCGTCGCTCTTGTGCCGGCAGCGCGGGTCACGCACAGCTGGGGTCATGCCGCCGGGCCGGTCGCCTACCAGGAGGTCTTCGTCCGCTCGCGCCGCCGTTTCTACGACCGCCATTTCGGCCTCCTCGGCCGGTGGCTGGGGCGACGCAGCTCAACTGAGAGGCCGCGGCGGGTCGCCCAGCTCAGCGCGGTTGCACTGCGCGCTGTTCCCGAGGGTTCCTGGTGGCTACTGGCCTTCAACCCCCAGGGGCTGCCGGCGGTAGGAACGCAGCTCATAGGCAAGGATCTTCCACCAGCGATCGAGCGCTTCCTCACTCTACAGCCGGCTTGCCCCGATCCGTTTCTGATCGGCTTCGATGCTGGCCGGGGCAAAGTGCTAGGAGTCTGGCGCTGGGCGGGAGGAGAGTCGCTCGGCTAGGTGCTCGCGTAGGGGGCGGGTTGCGATCCTGGCCACGGTCGGCAAGCCGACTTCCGATTCGCCGGTCAGCGCTATATAGTCTCGTGCATACCCGCAAAAGACGGATCTTGTGAGGCGTTCCGCCGCAGTTGCCGGATCCGAAGAAGGAGTTCGTTCACCATGAAGAAACGCGCCATGAAGAACTGTGTCCAGGGCCTCATCATGATCTGCCTGCTGGTATTCGGCAGCCAGGCGGTTGCCGAGATCGGCGTGATCGACGACGTGCCCGCGGCGACCCTCTTGCTGCCCTATTTCGAGGTGGATCTCGCCAACGCGAACAGCACCACGACGGTGTTTTCGCTCAACAATGCGGCGGCCGTGCCGGCGATCGCCCATGTCACCCTGTGGACCGACGTCTCGGTGCCGACGCTCGACTTCAATGTCTACCTGACCGGTTACGACGTGGTGACGGTCAACCTGCGCGACCTGTTCGTCTCGGGTACGGTGCCTGCTTCGGCGCACAACGACACGGTGATCTCGCCCGTCGGTGCTTTTTCGGTCGCCACCCATCCGATCTCGGGAGTCGGACCCGGTTCGGTCAGCTGCGACTCACAGCTGCCGTTGCCGCCGTTGCCCAATGCGCTCCTGGCCCACATCCGAGCTGCCCATACCGGCCAGCCCTCGGCGGTCTTCGGTGGACAGTGCTCGGCGCAGAACCTCGACGACAACGTGGCGCGCGGCTACATCACCATCGACAACGTCAACTTCTGCACGCTGGATTTTCCGGGAGACGTGGGCTACTTCATCGACGGAGGCTTCGGCGCCGCCAACAACTTCAACCAGCTGTGGGGTGACTATTTCTACGTCGACCCGATCAACGGTTTCGCCCAGGGCGAGACGCTGGTTCACATCGAAGCCTCCGACCAGATAGGGGTTGGTGATTACACCTTTTACGCCAAGTTCAGCGGTGGAGAAGACAACCGCGAAGGTCTCGGTACGACCTTCGCCACCCGATTCGCCACCATGTTCGACTGCAATATCGAGGCGACCACGGACCTGGTGGTCTGGCGCGATTCCAAGGTGATCATGAGTCCGTTCAACTGTTTGTTCATCCCCTCTCCCTATCCGTTGTCGGCCAACCAGATCGTGGTTTTCGACGAAGAGGAGAATCCTGAGGTGGAGCCAACCCCGCCGTTTTCACCTCCGCCCTCCCCCATCGATGTGGTTCCCTTCCCAGCCTGCGCCAACCGGGTCAGAGTTGGAGGCCCGTATATGCCGGTGACTCCGGAAATCGGTTGGATGTACCTCAATTTGAACAACTATACCGGGGGCTTGCCGGCGTTCGATCCCATCATGCAGAACTGGGTTACCACGATCATCAGCGCCAAAGGTGTGCTCAGCGTGGGCTTCGATGCGATTGCCTACGACAACGTGATTGCGAGTCCTACGGATATCAGTATCGCCCCTCCGGTCAATCCCTGACGGTGGGTATGGCGCCTTCGAGGGGTCAGCAGCGTCGCAGCACGGCGACCCATTGGGGCGCCGCGAGTGTCTGAGGCTCGCCTCCCGCGGTGCGGGCGGCGAGCCAGCTCCACAACCGCAGCTTGAACGGCAGCGGTTGCGTCAGCGGTGTGGTGGACTCCACCGTCAAGCCGCACTCCGCAGCCAGCTTGCCGAACGAGGCAGGGGTGAACAGGGCGAGGTGATCGCGCGCCTGCACGCCGGCGAGAGTCGTGTCCCAGCGCCCCGCCGCCAGCGCGCGCAGGACCGGGGCGAAGGCTGCGTTGGGAAGCGAGAGGACCGCGCGTCCTTCGCAGGAGAGCGAGAGGGCGATCTGCCGCAGCACCGCCGCCGGGTCGCCGGTGTGTTCGAGGACATCGGCCAGGACGATGCAGTCGGCGGGGCGGCGCAGTGCCCGCAAGCCGAGTTCGGCTCGCACAGGTAAGACGAGGTCGAGCTTTCGAGCCGCGAGGCGTGCCAGCGTCCAGTCGGGCTCGATGCCGATGACGATTCGGTCGGCGCTACGAGAAGAGCTGCGAAAACGTGCGCCCAGCAACCCATGTCCGCAACCTACGTCGACGAGTAGCCGAGCGCTCTGTGGAATGAACGGATCCAGTTCGTGACGCGGATGGCCGGCCGGGTCCTGGTAGCGAAACAGCCTGGCGCCGCGGATGATCGCCCGGCGCCGCGGCGGCGGTGGCCAGCCGGCTTCGAGCAACTCTCGACTCTCTCCCGCGGCAGCCACGGCAAAGCCGCTCCACGGCGTCGCGGTTTGGTCGCGGACCGCCGACAGCCGGCGTGCCAAGGTCGTGTGCTCGTAGTCTCGCAACGTCATCGGCGGATAGCGTGGTCGCCATCCCTGAATCCCGGACAGACCCAGCGTTTGCGGAACCCGCCAGCGAGCCTCGACGCCACCCTGATCGAGGTCGAACTCGGCCAGGCGGCGGGCCAGCCGAGGAAGCGGCTCGACCCATGGGTCGTCGATCACCGCCAGCGCGCCGCTGGGTGGCTCCGGCGTGGTCTCCCCGGTGGCGATCCCCCATCCAGCTGCCTCGAATGTGCCGGCCACGTGCCGGAGATGTGCCTGGACCGTGGCCCGGTCGCTGCCGCACCTCAGCCAGAGCAGGTCTTTTTGTTCGCCGAGACGGGACACGATTACATGTTAGCCCGATCGGCAAACTAGAATGCGGACATGTCGTGGTCAGTGCTGATTCCTGCCTACAATGAAGAGGCCCGCTTGGTGCCGACGTTGGAGCGGATTGTCGAGTATTTTCGCCAGCGGGGCGAGGAGTTCGAGCTTCTGGTCATCGATGACGGGAGCAGTGATCGGACCGTGGCCGTGGCGTCGGCGTTCGGAGATCCGGTTCGCGTGGTCGAGCTGGAGGTCAACCGCGGCAAAGGGGCGGCTCTGCGGGCCGGTGTGTTGGCCAGCACGGGGGACCGTCTCTTGCTGACCGATGCTGATTTGTCGACTCCGATCGAGGAATTGGCGAGCTTGGAACCTTACCTCGACAGTCACGATCTGGTGATTGGGAGCCGGGCACTCGCCGGTTCGCAGATCACCCACCGTCAGCCGGCTTACCGCGAGCTGATGGGCAAGATCTTCAACTTCATCATTCGAGTTCTGGGAGTGCGCGGCTTTCGCGACACGCAATGCGGCTTCCAAGTGCTGTCGGGCGATTTTGCTCGCGATCTGTTCTCCCGCTTGACCGTGGACCGATTCGCTTACGACGTTGAGATGATCTGGCTGGCCCGCCGGCTCGGCGCGTCGGTGGCGGAAGTGGGGGTGATTTGGGCGCACACGCCCGAGTCCAGGGTCCACCCGATTCGAGACTCGCTACGCATGCTGTGGGATGTGTCGCGGTTTCGCTTCCGCCACTTGGGTGGCTCAGGGCGTCGAGACAAGCCAAGAGTCGGCGAGTGATGCAGCTGCGTTGGACGCAAGAGCGCGACCTGGCGGGTGTCGACGAACTCTTCGCAAAGGGATTCGGCCACGGGCTGAGCCGGGCGGCCTGGGAGTGGAAGTACCGGGCTATTCCCGGCGAGGCGCGCAGTGCCGTGGCCGTCGCCGAGGACGGCCGTGTCTTGGCCCACGCCGGAGCGATCGGTCTACCCGCTCGCTGGCGGGGCAGCCGCGACAGCGGCGGGCGGGGCGATCTTCTCTGGCAGACGGTCGACTTCGTCGCCACCCCTCGCGGCGGTGGCTTACGGCCGCCGGTGGTGCCCCTGATGCAGTGGATTATCGAGGATCTTCCCCGCCCCGGCGATACGCCCTGGATCATCGGTTTTCCCAACCCGCGCAACCGCCGACTGACCGAACGGATCCTACGTTCCGGCCGGCTGGGCGGAATCCGCCGCTGGGTGGGTGAGTTGGCGGCGGTCGAGCCGGCTCAGCGAGAAGAGGGCGGCGAGGTGTGGATCGAGAGTGGAGACTCCTGTTCCATCGAAGCACCCGGTGGC
This sequence comes from Acidobacteriota bacterium, assembly GCA_024277255.1. Lineage (GTDB taxonomy): Bacteria > Acidobacteriota > Thermoanaerobaculia > Multivoradales > SZUA-115 > SZUA-115. The sequence goes on from JAJRVQ010000070.1 coordinate 27,683, forward strand.
GGGAGTTCGGACGGGGGCGCGGAGGATCTCGACCCCGGTGGTTGGGCCGAGCGGGTGTGGCGCGCCTGCGGTGTCCATGGCGTTCGCCGAGACGCCGCCTTTCTCAACTGGCGCTACCATGCGCGCCCCGAGCGCTACTATCGGTTCTACCGGTTGTCCGCCAGCGGCGTGGATGGGTTGGTTGTCGTCGCCTTCTGCGGCACCGAGGCGGCGGTGACCGAACTCTGGTTGCCGCCCGGTGGCGCGTGGACCGGTGGTTTGGCCGCCATTGCCGCCGACTTGCGGGCCGCCGGTCTGGCACGATGGCAGTTCTGGATGGCTCCGCCCGGCACTGGGTGGTTGGAGGGTCTGGGTCTGGTCGAGGCCGAGGAGATTCATCTCGCCTACCGGGGCCGGGTTGGCCAGGATCTCGCCGAACTGACGGGGCCGGCTCAGGATTTCTACTACGGCATGGGAGATTTCGATTTTCACTAGAGTGCGTTGGCTGGCCCTCTTGGCCGCTCTTGCCTTGCTCGGCGGGCTGGCCTGTGGGGGAGGACTGGAGGAGGCCGGCTTCTCCGTTGTCGACGAGGTGGAGGCCGGCCGCTTTACGCTGGCCCCCTGCGACCGTTACGGCGAGGATTTGCCGCTGGTGCTGGCCTTCGACAGCGAAGTGAAGTTGTCGGTAATCGAGGTCGATTCCGAGCGCCGTCGTGCCGTGGTCACCGCGGGTGGTCTGTGTTGGCGGGGGCGGGTGCCGCGGGACGGTGCCCTGTGGACGGTCGCGGTGCAGCGCGCTCCGGCGCTGCGGCCCGCTCTGGCTCACCGCCCGGCGAGGCCGTTGCGGCCCCTCGCCGTGCAGGTCGAGGTCGAGCAGGGAGGGCGGCGGGAGGTGGTGGCGGTGGCGCGGCGCTCGGACGGTGGCTGGATCGATCTGGCGGCCGATCTCTCGGCGTGGGCGGGCAAGGAGGTACGCCTGCGGGTCGCGACGCAGCCGGATGGCGTTCCCGGCGCTCGCTCGCGGGAGGGCGAGAGCGAGTTCTTCGAGCAGCTCGCCTGGTCCAGTGCCGGGCTGAGTCGCGCGCGGTCGGTGGATTCGACAACAACCGCCCGTCCGCCGAATATCGTCTTCGTGGTGGTCGATACGCTACGCGCCGACCGGACGACTCCCTACGGATATCAGCGACCGACGACGCCCGAGCTGACCCGGTGGCTGGCCGATCGCGGCGTCGTCCTCGAAGAGGCCTACTCGCAGGCGCCCTGGACCTTGCCGTCGATGGTCTCGATGATGACCGGGCGCTATCCGGGCGAATTACTGCGCGATTCCGATCCGGCCAGCTACGGTGTGCCCGCCGCGGTACCGACCCTTGCCGAGAGCCTCGCCGAACTGGGCTACGAGACAGCTGCCTTCTACGCCAACTTCGCGCTGCGCGACAGCAACGGCTTCGGTCGCGGCCTGGCCACCCGCTACACCCCCTCCGCCGGAGGCCGGTCCAACTTTTTGCACGCCGAATCGGTCAACCGGCGGGCGCTGCCGTGGATCGCGGCTCACCAGCATCAGAAGCGCCCCTTCTTTCTCTACCTGCACTACCTCGATCCGCACGACCCGTACGACAACCCGGACCTGGTCGACGGTCGCACCGACTTCGACCCTGACTATGCCGGCAGTTTGACCGGGATGGATGTGCACGCGGTCTACGTCGGCAACCGTGAGATCCGCGGTGCGGAGGATGTCGCTCACCTCAGCGCTCTCTACGACAGCGAGATTCGCTACGTCGATCGCCATCTGGGGGAGCTGCTGGCGAGCTTTGACCCGCACGTGGTGGCCAACACCCTCTTCGTCTTCACCTCGGACCACGGAGAAGAACTCTTCGACCACGGCGGTTGGAAGCACGGCTACACCCTCTACGACGAGCAGATCCACGTTCCGCTCATCTTCCGCTGGGACGGACACTTACCCGCCGGCAGCCGATTGACGGGGACGGTCGAGTTGCTCGATCTGTTGCCGACCTTGGCGGCGGCGGTGGGCTTGGAAGAGGACCCGTCCTGGCAGGGCATCAACCTGCTGCCGGCGTTGCGCGGCGAGAGGGCGATCCCGCGCCGGGTGGCTTTTGCGCAGCACCTGATCAGTGGTCCGCTGCGCGCCGCGGCGGTGCTCGATCGCACCAAACTGATCCTCTTCAACCGGGCGGAGCCCTTCGCGCCGCAGGACCGTTTGATCGAGCGTTTCTGGCGTCAAGACGTGGAACGGATGGAGCGCCGGGAACTCTACGATCTCGCTGCCGATCCCGGCGAGAGAAGCAACCGGGCCGGGGACAAGCCGGCCCTTGCCGGAGCGTTGGAGCGGGTGATTAACGAGCGGTTGGATCGAGTCCTGCCAGGATTGCGGCTGATGGTTTCCGGCCTGCCCAGCGGATCGCGACTGAACGGTAGGCTGGTCTTCACCGATTCGGCACAGGCTGGTCCCTCTCCTGCGGATCCGGCCCAGCCCGGATCACCGCGGTGGCACCCCTACTTCTTGGCCGACGGCGACCGGGTTGAGCTGACCGGATCGGTCCTCTCTTTCGAGTTCATCGGCGAGCCTTTCGAGAAGGGTCTATGGCTGACCGGTGCCAGCGCGGTCAAGTCGATCGAGGTGAGTCTCGACGGCGAGCCATTGGCGGCGCAGCGCATCTTGATTGCCGATGGCGAGCGTTGGCGGGGACAGGTGTTGGACGCGCGCGCGCTCACCGCTGCGCAGCGTCCGTCCGCCACCGCGGGGCCGGCGCTACGGCTGTGGCGGCGAGAGGTCGGCTCGACCTTGGCGGCGGTGCTCGACCCGGAGGTCGAAGAGAGCCTGCGTGCTCTGGGCTACATCCAGTAGAGGCTTGGAGCTGGCAGCCACTTCCGTTCGTTGGGTGGAGGGTGTGAGATGGGATGCAGATGGTAGAATTTGTTGCGCGATTGGGGGGATGACAGACCCCGGTGCGCTCCCCACTGATGACCATTCTTCATCCTCCCGGCGAGACGGCTAGGGTCGAGGCGGCGAGCGCCTTGATCCTGGCGCCGCACTACGACGACGAAGTGCTTGGCTGCGGAGGTTTGGTGGCGCAGTTGGCGACGGCGGGGGCGGCGGTCGAGGTGCTCTTC
>JAJRVQ010000071.1 GCA_024277255.1 Acidobacteriota bacterium
AGACTCACTTCCGGCCTGCTGGCTGAGCATTAGCCGGGCGGGACTCATACCCGCAGGATTCCAATCTCGATTTTCTTAGGTCGGCATCACTTTCCTCCTGTTCAATCGAGCCAAGCTTTGCCTGGCGCACTTCCAAGCGGCGGTGGCAATCGCCCGGCGATTTCCACGGGCGCGGCAGATTCCGGGGGGCTTGCAATGGTATCGCTTCAACCTCCGGCTTTAGCCTCCAACAAATCTATAGCCAACGAGATATTTGACAGGTTATCCAATGCGACCTAGGCTTCATTCGACATGAAAACCAGAAAACCAGGTCGACCTCGCACCCGTCAGCCGGATCTGCTCGTTTTCAACACGCAGATGAGTCGCAAGGCAAAACTCCGCCTCAAGGCGCTCGCGCAGCTTGAGGACAAAGCCGCCTATATCGTCCTAGAAGATGCCTTCTGGTATCGCTGGAAGGACTTGCCAGAGGCAACGCGCGGCGCGGCCGAACTCATCGCTTCGACCGTTGAGCAGGCCACGAGAGGGGAACCCGACCCAGAATGAGCGAGGGCTGATCGTCCTCGCTCTCTCATCCAACAACCCAAGTGCTCATCGGGGTGCGGCAACACCCCGACGAGCGGAGCTACGCCAGGAGCAACAGTCCCATGCGAAGCATCGACAATCCTACCCCGATCGGTTTCACCTATGCCTTCTGTGCTCATTTTCCGGCAGCGCAGCGGCGAGCGCTTCAAGCTGCTGGCGCGGGCCTTTGGGACGCGCTCTGTGACTGTGACAGTGGCGGCATTAGCTTCGAGCCCAGAGACTTTCTCCCCCTCGTCGTAACGGACCTCCTGGTCGCCGCGCATCAGCTCCAAGAGTGCGGCGAACTGCTGGACGACAGCCCACCGCCCGCGAATGCGCCACTGCTCAGCCTTGCTCTCGAATGTGGCCGGAAGGTGATCGCCGTGGCCGAACCCTTAGTAGGCGCGCTCACCGCAGAGCCGGAGGTGGCGCTTCGCGACGAGATGGCCGCCGGAGCCGAAGAGCTGAGAGAACTGGCAGAACGGCTAGAGGAGGGGGAAGCAGCGCTGGACAAGAGCAAGCCCGGTAACACGGAGCTGGCCTCACTGATCGCATCTATCGTAGTGCAGCGCATCGCGCCAACGGTCGGGGACCTCTTGGGCCTTCCAGCTCCCGAGGACGAGTAACAGGTGGAGTCCCTCGCCGTGCCTCGACCACCCTCATCGTGGTGCCGCTTCACCACCAGGCTCATCCGGCACGACGAAGAACCACCCGTGTCTGCCCGGCAAGTCACGACCTCGGAGACGGCCGCTCGCTACCTTCACAGTGTCGTCGCGCACTACAAGAATGAAGTGTGCGGCGCTCTCTTCCTTGACGGGAGAAGTTGCACCATGGGCTACACCGTGCCCTTCAAGTACAGGTCTGCCGGATCGACGGCGGAACCTCGCCCCCTCTTGCAACGGGCACTCCTAGCCAACGCCGCGGCAATGATTGTCTTCCGCAACAGCCAGTGCGCTGCAACGAAACCGAGACCGGAAGATGTCCATTTCGCCCGGCGAATGATTCTCGCCGGTGGGATGGTCGGTATCGTGGTACTCGATCATCTGATTCTGGGACCACCACCGGCCTTCACCTCGGTAGTGCGCTACGCGGGGCTTCAGCCCGATCTCGCGCCCATTCTCAGTGCAGCCACACCCGAGAGTTCGACCCGGCTGCTGAAGCGCCTGACCGACCGCCGGCAGCGTGTCCAAGCCAAGTACCGCCACCCGGTGAGCGGCGAAACCTGGTCGGGGCGCGGAAACGTGGCGAGGTGGCTTGCCGAGGAACTCGCAGCCGGCCGCGCGCTGGAGGACTTTCTTGTTCCGCTGGAGGAAGAACGATGAACTTGGGTCGGATTCAGCCCGAGGAGGAAGCAGCTGTGGAAGCCGGCCGCGCCAAACTTCCCTCGCTCGCCGAGCGCTTGCGCGGTGAAGCGACTCAGCTCGGCGAACTGCGCCGATCGCTACCTCTTCCCGAGGAGCGAGTGTTGAGTGCTATCTACGAGTCCGAGACAAGCTTGAAGGACTTCCCCGCAGTGGCCTTTGCGATGGATCTTGAGTTTCTCGAGAACTCCCTTTGCCGATTGGCCGGCCAGGTGGAGCAAACGGCGCAGGGCCGCTCCCCGGAAGATCAAGGCGATGACCCTCTTCGGTGAAACAGTCCGCCTTCTTCGGGGCAACCAATCCCAGAGCGAACTTGCGGCCAGAGCGGGCCTACACCCCTCCCTCTGGTGCCGCTACGAGAAGGGCACCCACCGGCCGCGCGAGGAAAATTTCGCCCGCCTACTGACCGCTCTCGGCGTTACGCGCGAGGAGTTCGAAGATGCCCAATGGTTCGTTGACCAGGGGAGCCGATACTTCTACCGCGGCGAAGAGCCTAGCGACGCGCGCCGGCGGGCCCGTTTTGTTCTCGATGGCTTGGGAGGACACTTTCGGGAGCTACTGGTGGCACTGCGGACTCAGCCCGCTACGAGCCCGCCTCGAAAGAATACGAAGGATCGCGTTGTGCCCGCACCAAGTAGGTCGAGAGCTGGCTAACAAACCCGAGGCTCACCCGATTCAGCGCGGCCGCATCCTGGAAGAGGAGCAGCGCCGAGGTCGCCTCGCGATGGATCTCTAGCCGGCTGAAGACGGCGACCATTTCCGCCGCCAGCTCCTGGACCTCGGCGGTGCGTCCCGTTTCGAGGTAGAGCGAGGCCAGCTCCAGCGAGACGAGGGCGGCGTCAAAGGCAATGTCGTGCTTCAAGAAGCCGTGGCGCGAGACGAGGAAGTGACTTTCGGCCTCCCCGAGGTGGCCCAGACCACGGGCGACCTTGCCCTCGACCCAGGCGACGCGGAAGTGGCTCAGCTGATCGCCATAGCGCGCATGGAGCGGCGCGTTCTCGTTAAGGACCGTGCGCGCTTCGTTGAAATGCCCCGCCTCGCAGAGGCCGTCGGCGTAGTTGTGACGGGCGTATAGATAAAGCGTGGGTTCGGTTTCAGGGTCGAGGAGCCGCGCCGCTTTCTCAGCGGTTTCCGCCGCCCTCCGGCCATCCTGCTGCTCCTGGTACATCACTCCCAGGCTGAGTAGGCTCTGAGCTGCAAGCTCCGGCAGGTCCTGAGCTTCAAAGGTCAGAGTGGCGCGGCCAAGAAGTGCCTCGGCTTGGTCAAATCGGCGTTGCGCCCTTCGTAAGACACCCTCAAGATGGTCTAGCTCGGCGCGCACCAGCCGATCCCCTCCGCCCTCGCTACGCAGCAAGAAACGCGCCGAGTCGAGCAGCAGCGAAGCCTCCGAAAGCTGACCGCACACCCGCAAGGCGTTGGCCGCGTGCGCCATGGCTCGCGCGTAGAGTTCCACCGCGTAGCCGGAGTACTCCGAGTGGCTCAAAACCGCCATCGCCAACTCGGCGAGCGCCATCGCCTCGCGCGGTCTGCCGGGCATCTGGGCGAGGCTGTCGTCGATCAACAGCTCGGCGATGGCCGGCCCCTGGAACTGCTGCGGCTCCTTCTCAATCGCCGCCCGCCGTGCCTCGTGGGGAAGGGCGAGCAGGCCTTTGAGCTGTGGCTGCGCCGCCTGCCGCTGCTCGTCCACCTCGGCCGCTATCTCTTCACTGGCCGCGATCATTCGTTCCACCGCCAGCTCGTAACTCGCTGGCGAGCCTTCCTCCAAACGCTCGGCGCACCATTTGTCGAATTCGCTCCGGCAGGTCGGGCAAAGGTGAAAGAGGTGTCCCAGGGCGAGATCAGCGAGATCTCCCGGGTTGCGCTTGCCGCTGGCAATCGCCCGGTACAGCTTGCGGGTGAGGTGGAATTGGTGCATACAGCTCTCCTCTCAAGAACACAAAGGCTTCCCAACAGCGATGTGTCGCAGCCGTGCAAATGCGAGACAAGGAAAGACCAGAAAGACGCCGGCGCCGCTCCAGTAAGCAACGCCGGCTAGGTTGCAGGTTCTAGCCATCCGGGCTGATACCAGCCCCTTCCTCGGTGAACGAACCGGCCGGCTCGGTCGCCGAGTCGGCTTCGACAGACGTACCAAGCGGGTCGATACTTCCCCCTTCCTTGGTGGGCGTACCGAGTGGGTCGATACTCGACCCTTCCTTGGTCAAAGCCCCAGCCGGTGCGCGGTGCGTGTCGGCCCCTGCCCACACCTGGGCGAATAGATCGACAACCCTCGACCACAACCCTTGTGCTTGCAGAGTGAGATCGAGGGGGAGAGCCTGCGCCGACAAAGTCGGCACCAGGGCCAGAACGAGAACTAACAGAACAGCCGGGATCAACCGGCGGCCAACGCGGGGAGCAATCATGCTTCCTCCTTTCAGAGCAACCCGCACCGACGCCGGCACCGCGCCAGCGCGGCCGGGTCGCGTCCAGTGAAAAAAAGTGGTGTATATCTCCAGATATACCCACCACGATAAGAGAGAAGTGCGCCGGGGCGCTCGAATCTGTCCTACCACTTGGCTCGTTTCGTCCTGAATTGTCCCTATTTCCCGGAGAATCAGTCACTTACCGGCCGGCGGGCGCTCGTCGCGGTGCGTTGCGAAACATGGCCACGGCAACGGTGCGCGCAGCGCCGATGTTTGAGTTTGGGTGCTCTCTACGGCGGGAGGAAAGACGATTGCGCGCACAACCTTATTGGCGATTTGACTTCAACCGCCTACGATGATGGAGACAGTGCCGTGGGCCGGTTCTCCGGTCTTGCAACACTCACCTTGGTGTCGCTGGCCCTGGTTGGGCCGGCAGCGGTGAGACTTACGTCACACCCCCATTCGCTCTTGGTTTGTGTTTCTCCATCCTGGATAGTCCGCCCACCGGTGCCTGTCTCAGTGTGAATTCTGATTCTTTTTTTGTCCCCTGGGAGTTTCTAGCGTGCGATGCCTTGCCTCACTGACCGCGTCGTTTCTTCTTCTCCTTCTTGCCGCCCCGATCCAAGCGCAGCTAGCCACCGGGGAGTTGCCGATCACCGGCACTCAGCTCACCATCTCGCCCGAGGCGCAGACGGTGCCGTTCGATACGCCGACGATTGTCGAGACGACGTTGGCGGGGTTTGATCCAGCCTTGGGCACTTTGCCGGCGGGGTTGCGGGTGGAGGGGGATTTGCGGGGGCCGGAGATCGAGGGAACGTTGCTGTTGAGCGCGGCGCCGGGGGAGCCGCTGCGGATTCCGCGGCTGCGGCTCGAAGGCGAGTATCGGCTGGAGGACATCCGGTTGATGGAGGGCGAGGAGCTGGTGGGCTATGCCAGCCCGCGTTCGACGACGATCTTGGTGGCGCAGGTTTTGGTGACGCGGGTGACTTCGCGGGCGTTGACCTTGGATGAGATTCGCAGCTACGGCATCGTGGTCAACGACGACAGTTTCCAGGCCTTCAACTTCACCTTCGGCTTCGGCATCGCCGGCGATGTGGTCGATTACAACGTGCCGGTGCTCTTCGTGCCGGGCCAGGAGCCGCTAATGGTGGGGTTGGGCGGCGGCGGGGCCAGCGGCCGGCAGTCGCGCTTCTCGCCGCCGGGAATGGCGCCGTTTCAGTTGAGCTTCGCCGAGCCGGCCGGGCCGCAGGTGGGCGGCTGCGAGGATCCTTCGGGGAACTGCTTCATCGAAGAGCCGCCGCCGATTCCGGGGGTGATTCTCTTCCCCACCGAAATCGGCCTGCTCAACCAGTTCTTCTCGGTGGTTTTGATGGCCGGCAACGGCGCGCCCGAGGGCGACGCGCTGGTGATTCGGGATTTGACCGCCAAGATCGCCTTGCCGCCGGGGCTGCGCCAGGCGGAGACTTCACCGCCCACGCCGCTGGGCGTGCCGGTGCCGCTGCGGGTGCCGGGACCAGACGGCGAGCTGGGCACGGCCGACGACATCACCTTCCTGGTGGCGCAAGCCTTCGGCGAGGCGGAGTTCTTGGTGGAGGGCAGGCGTGAGGGCACGCACGTGGTGGAGTTCGCCTTGGAAGGCATCCTCGACGGTCTGCCCACCGGCATTCGCCGCATCACCGGCACGGCGCGGGGTGCCGTGGTGGTGCGCGATCCCACCTTTGGGGTCACCATCACTCACCCGGACGTGGTGCGCGCCGACGAGCAATACCCGCTCTTCTTGACCCTCTCGAACACCTCCAACGCCCCGGCCAACTTGATCTCGGTAACCCTGCCGCTGGTCGGTCTTTCAGGAGTCGAGGTGATCGGCGACCGCACGGTGACGATTCCCCAGCTCTTGCCGGGCGAGTCGGCGGTGGCGGAGTTCCAATTGCGCTCCTTGCGCACCGGCCGGGTGGTCTCGGCGGCGGTTCGCAGCCCCTCGCAGATCAACCCGGTCTTTGAGCTGACGGTCGGCGTCGGCGACAACGGGATTCCGCTTTCGCCCACCACCATCATCCTGCCCCGTTCGAGCGAAGCGCTCCCGCCGCCCTTGGTGCGCCACGGTCTGGGGCTGATCGGCCTCGGCTTTTCGCTCGCCACCGCGCCGCCAGCGCTGCTCGACGGGACGCTCCCCGAGGTCACCCGCCAGCAGGTGGATTCTCGGGTCTACAGCTTCGCCCAGGCGGGGCGCCATGTGGACTTTGGCGAGGATCTCTTCGACGCGGCGGCGGTCTTGGCGCTTGAATGGAACGGGGCGCGCGATCAAGGCTGGGAGTGGGATGAGCTGCGCCGCACCACCCAACGCGGCGGCCTGGTGGGCACCGCCTTGGGCCAGATCTTCGCCAGCGAAGCGGCCACCACCACGCCGGTAGCGATGTTCGAGCGCTTCGCCGCCACCACCGCCTACCTCGGGCCCGTCGAGGGCGCTCTGGCGGTGGGTGCCAATCTGGAGCTCACCGTGCGCAGCCGGATCAGCGGCGGCGTGCTTTCAGGCGGCGGCGCCCAAGCCGACCGGCTGCGCGGCCTGCCGTTTGCCGATCTCTACGAGTTGACCAACTCTCAATTGGCGACGATGGCGGTGCCGGAAGCGACCGGCTACCGGGTGGAGCTGCGCGTTGCCGCCGGCAGCACTAGCGCCTCGGGCTCCCTCGAACTGCTCGTCCCGGACGCCGCCGGTGCCCCGCGCGCCGTGCGCTTCTCGCCCATCTCGCTCGGCTCCAACGGCCTCGCCTTCGTCGAATACTCCGCCACCGACAACGCCTTCACTCTGTCGATCGACTCCGACGGCGACGGCACGCCAGAGACCACCCGCACCGGCGCGATCCGCCCGCTGCTCCCGCGCCCCTTCGCGGTGGTGGCGGCGGTGCAGAACAGCCAAGTGGACCCCACCGGCCACATCGTGGAAGTGCTCCTCTCGCAAGATGTCAGCGGCTTGAGCCTGCTGCCGCGCGACTCAACCCGCTTCGAGATACCGGGCAAACTGAGCAACGGCGGGGTGATCCAGGCAGAGATCGACTCGGCTCCAGTGGCCGGCCAGCCGGCCAATCCCTTGGCCGGCTTCGCCAACAGCCGGATGGTGCGGGTGCTGTTTGACAATCCCTTGAGCCCCTACGTCAGCCAGCCGTTGACGGTGCGCGATCTAACCTCGGTGACCGGCGAGCACATCGTCCAGACGGTGGTCGCGGTCGATACGACCGTCACCATGGACGGCACCCTGGTGAGCGGCCGGGTGATCGGCGCCGACGGAGCGCCAGTGCCCTTTGCCCGCGTCGAGCTGGTCGAGACCGACCAGTGCCCGGTCTGCGTCACCCAGTGCCGGCCGCACGTGACGGCGGCGGTGCGCACCGACGCGGCCGGGGAGTTTCTCTTCGACTACGTGCGCAAGACCCCGTGCGGCGATCTGTTCGTCTTGCGCGCCCAGGACCCGACCACCGGCCAGAAGGGCGAGGCCCGGGGCCGGGTGCGCTTCGTGGCGCAGACGGTGAGTCTCGATATCGTCCTGCTCGGTCGCGGCGCTCTCTCGGGCCAGGTGCTCTACGACGACGGCAGCGTGCCGGCAAGGCTGCGCGTCCAGGCGCTCAACCCCGCCTTCCAAGAAACGCGGCTGGGAACCGTGGACGCGCAAGGCCACTACGAGATCCAGGACATGCCGGTGGGCACGGTGACCTTGTCCGCCACCGACGAAGCGGGCGCCTTCGCGGTGACCACGGTCGAGATCCCGACCGGCGGCGCCTTGGTCGAGCGCGACTTGACCTTGCTCAAGCGGCCCACCGCCGCCATCGGCGAGGTGCGTGGGCGGGTCTTCGCGGTGGATGGGGTGAGCCCCGTCTTTGACGCCTTCGTCGCCCTTTACGTCGAGGGCGAGCTGGCCGGCGTGATGCGAAGCGGCCTCGACGGCGGCTTCGACTTCGGCATGGTGCCGGCCGGCGAGGCCGAGATCCAAGCCTTCTCGGGCGAGACGGGAATCTCGGGCGCCCGCCTCTTCTTCACCGTGCCGCCCGACGCGGTGGCCGATGTCAATGTCTTGCTGATCGACGAACGGGGCGATGTGGAAGGCCGCGTGCTGCGCCAGCAGCTCGACGGCACGCTGGTGCCCATCGCCGGAGCCGTGGTCTACGCCGACGGCCTGCCGTTTAACACCCTCACCGCCGCCGACGGCTCTTACCGCCTCGAAGGGCTCTTCGCCGGCCTGCAACGCATCACCGCCGCCGACTTGGTGGCCCAGAAAAAAGTCATCGCCCAAACCACCGTCGTCCAAGGCGCCACGGTCATGCGCGATCTCATCTTCCAAGACACCCTGCCGGCCGGCGCGATCACCGGCGAGGTGCTGGGCTTCGCCGGGCTGCCGGTGCCGGGTGCGACCGTTCATATCGCGGTGAGCTATCAAACCTGGTCCGGCGAAGCCTTCACCGCCGCCGACGGCCGGTTCGTGCTGCCGGATGTGGCCCCCGGGGTCTACAAGATTCACGCCATACGCGGCCTCAGCGGCGGCGTGGCCACGGCCGAAGTGCGCTTCATCGGCGACACACCAGCGGTGCAAATCCGCTTCAAGAAGGGCACGATTCGCGGCCAAGTCGTCCAGCGCGAAGCGGGAGCCCTGGTGGGTGTGCAGTCCATCCTGCGCTACCGCACCTCGGTGGTGCGGCTAGGGCTGGTGGGCCTCGATCTCGAATCGCACGACATCCAAACCGACCCGCAAGGCTTCTTCGAGCTGAGAGACGTGCTGGCCGGCCCCTTCACCCTGACCGCCTTCAACGCCCTGTTGGGCGAAGAGACGGTAACCGGTGAGCTGACCACGCACGGCCAGATCGTGGATCTGCAACTCGTCTTCGAATCGGCCGGCCGCATCACCGGCACCCTCTTGGACCACGACGGCGTCACTCCGGCGGCGGGAGCGACGCTGAGCTTGCGCCATCCCGATCTCGGCCTCTTCGATGTCATCTCCGACATCGACGGCCACTTCCTCTTCGACCTGGTGGCGCCGAGCCCGCGGCCGATGGCCATCGAGGCGACCTTCGAGGACGGCATGGTGCTGCGCCAGGCGCGGGTCTTCGTGCGCCTCGACCGCTTCGGCCAGGAGCTGGCGGTCGAACTCACCTTGCCCGCTCAGGGCATGGTCAGCGGACTCGTCGAAGACTCCAACGGCGTCGCCATACCGGGCGCCGCCGTCACCCTCAAGGAGAGCATCTGGCCCTTCCGCGCCCGCCAGCAGCAGGCCGACGCCAGCGGTGCCTTCGCCTACACCAACGTCTTCACCGGTCGCCTCACTCTCTCGGCCGAAGTGCCAGCCCTGGGCGGGCTGGGCGGCAAGAGGACGGTCGATCTGACCAGCGAGGGCGAGGAGGTCGCCGGCGTGGTGATTCGCCTCGAAGACATCGGCGAGATCTCCGGGCTGATCCTCTCGCCGGTCGATGGCTCCCCCGTCGTCTCGGCCGAATTGCAGCTCTATTCGCGAGGCAAGCTCTTTGACAGCGCCAGCTCGGCCGGCGACGGCTCCTTCCTCTTCCGGCTGCTGCCGCTGGGGACGTATCAACTGCGCGCCTTTGACCCGGCCACCGGCCGCGCCGGCCGGCTGGATGCCCTGGTGCTGTCGGCCAACGGCCAGCAGCTCGATGGGACGCTCCTCCTCGAAGCGCGCGGCATGGTCGATGGCCACCTCTACGAGCCACAATCGGCGGTGCCGGTGCCGGGCGCGACGGTGGCCCTGTACAGCCGCTCCGCCACCCCGATCACCACCTATTCGAGCACCGATGCCGCCGGCCTCTTCCGCTTCGAGGGGGTGCCGCAAGGGCTCTTCACCCTCAACGCCAAGGAGCCGGGCGGCCGCCGCCGGGCCAGCGGCGAAGGCGAGATCCTGGCCGAAGACCAACGGGTCACCGTCGATCTCTTCTTGGAGGCGAGCGGCTCGGTCACCGGCACGGTGTTGAATCCGCCGGGTGCGCCGGCCGGACCTTTTAGCCCGGTCAACCTCGTCGCCCGCCAGGACGGCGTGGTGATCGGCTCGGCCTCGACCTCGGCTTACCACTTCGAGGGGATCATCGCCGGGCGCAGCTTCACCCTCTCGGCCAGCGAGCCGGGCGGCCAACACATCGGCTCAGTCTCCGGCCAGCTCGCGGCCGAGGGTGAGGATCTGCAACTCGATTTGCCGATGGAGCCGATCGGTTCGGTCCTGATCACCGTGGTCGATAGCTTCGGCGTCCCGGTCGCCGGCGCTTCCGTCACCCTGCGCAGCCGGGGACCCTACCCCGGCCAGCTCTTCGCCGGGGAGACGGCGGCCGATGGCACCATTCTCTTCGCCAACGTCGGCACTGGCACCTTGTCCGCCACCGCGAGCGATCCAGCCAGTGGCCTCGGCGGCGCGATCAACGGCGCCCTCACCCTCGAAGGCGAGACAGTCGCCTTGACCCTGCCGCTCGAAGAGGCCGGCCAGGTGATCGGCACCGCCCTGCTCGCCGACGGCCTGACCCCGGCGGCCGGCGCGCTGGTGGTTCTGGCGAGGGGCAACCGCACCCTGACCCAGCTGGCCGACGCCGGCGGTGCTTTCGCCTTCCCCTCGGTGCCGCTGGGCGCCTTCACAATCGACATCCAAGAGAACCTCGGCCCCGGCACCCTGAAACTCACCGGCACCGTGGCGAGCAACGGCGAGATCGTCGATCTGGCCACCCTGGTGCTCGACGACACCGACCCGGCGGTGGTCGCGATCACTCCAGCGCCGGGCAGCATCGGCCAGTCGGTAGCCACCACAATCGAGGTGCTCTTCAGCGAGCCGGTGGACACCGAGCTGTTCAACCACCTCAGCCTGATCCGCCTCCACTTCACCGGCGGCTTCCAGGTCAACACCACCCGTGCCTTCGCCGACGGCGACCGGCGGGTGATCATCACTCCTCAGCAGCCGCTCGCCAGCTTCACCAGCTACACGGTGCGCATCGATTCGCGCCTCGCCGATCTGGCCGGCCGCACTCTCGGGCAAACCGTGACCACCACCTTCGTCACCGCCGATGTCGTGCCACCGACCGTGGTCAACCTCGCGCCGGCCGACGGCGCCGTGCAGGTGCCGGTCGAGGTGCAGCTGGTGGCCGACTTGAGCGAGCCCGTGACGCAAGCCTCGCTCTCGGGGACGGCGATTCAGCTCACCGACTTGACGACGGCCACCGGTGTGGCCACCACCGTGACCCTGCAACCGGGAGCGCAACAACTGCTCATCACACCGGTCGCGGCGCTAGTCGGCGACCACCAATACCAACTCACCCTGGCCGGGATCGAAGATCTCGCCGGCAACGCCATGGCCCCCTTCCTCGCCACCTTCGGCACGGTCGACACCACGCCGCCGGTAGTGACTCTGGCCGTGCCCGCCGGGCCTTTGGCCGAAGGAATCGAAGTCACTCTCACCGCCACTCCGGTGGCGACCTCCGATCTGGTCTCGGTCAGCTTCTTCAAGGGCACCGAGCTACTCCTCACCGACACCACCGTCCCCTTTGAAGCGCTCTACACGCCCAGCGCGGCCGACGCGGCGGCGGGCACGGTGGATCTCTCGGCAGTGCCGCTGGATGACGCCGGCAACCTCGGCGCGGCGGTGGTCGAGACGCGGGCCATCCGGGCCGATCTGCCTTCGGTGATTCAGTTCAGCTTGACGCCGGCCGACACCGTCTTCGCCGGCGAGAGCGTCGTTATGGCCGGCACGGTCGAGGATATTTCCGGGCTGGTCCGAGTCGAGGTGCAGTTCAATGGAGCGCTCAACTTCTCCCAGGTTTCACCGCTGAGCGGCGAGACGAGCTTCGTGCTGGATCGCTCGATCTCCATCCCCGCCACCGCCAACCCGCTCTTCCTGGAGGTAGCGGTGACAGCGACCGATTGGATCGGCAACGTCGTCACCTCACCGGTGCAACGGGTCACCATCGTCCACGATGTCGATGCACCCGTCTTCGGCCTCGTCACCCCGGCCGAAGGCGCCGTCTTCCTCACCGGTGATCCAGTAGCGATCAGCGCCGCCGTCACCGACAACAACCGGGTCGCCTCGGTGAGCTTCCAGCTGGGCACGCAGAGTTTCGTGGACTCAGACGCCCCCTTCACCGCGACCCTACCGGCGCCCACCGTCACCGGCCCAAGCGATCTGCCGATTGAGATCGTCGCCACTGACCCGACGGGTCACAGCACTACCTTCACCCGCACCATCCACGTCGTCTTGGAGGCACCCAACCAGGGGCCGCCGGTGGTCGATGCCGGCCTCATCGCTCCTGGTCTGGGTCTGCTGGGCTCCGAGCTGTTCGGCCAGGCCGGCGCCGTCCTCGACTCCGACCGGCCGATCTCCCTCGCCCTCACCAACCTCGCCACCGGCCAAGTGACCACCGGCGCGGTGGCGCTCGATGGTTCGTTCGGCATGCCCATCGAGGGTTTGCCCAGCGACATCTTCGAGTTGGTCGCTACCGACGGCCACAGCACGCCGCTGGCCAGCGCGGCGGTAACCCTGGGACCGTTCGGCTCCGGCCTCAGCGCACCGGCGACTATCACCTTCGAGGGTAGCCAGCCGTCGCTCAAGATGGCGGTTCGCCGCGATCTGCTGGCGGTCTGTGACTGCCCGGACTACGGGGTGATCTTCGCCACGGTCGGACCACCGCGCCACATCAGCCACACGCTCTCCCTGTTCGATCTGAGCGATCCGGCCGATCCAGTCCTCACCAGCCAACTGATCGCCCTCGATGAGTTCCGCTGCCAGGACGAGTGCGAACTCGACTGCGACAACGTCTACTTCCCCTGTCTCAACAGCTGTGCCGGCGATCCCGATCCGCTCGCCTGCGAGGCGATGTGCGAGACGCAACGCACCAGCTGCTTCGCGGCGTGCGGTGCCGAGTGCGTCACCCAGCTGCCCTTCCTCGAAGCCGGCATCGCCGCCATGGCCGTGGGCGACGGGGTCTTGGCGAGCGCCCATGGCTCTAGCCTGCGGCTGATCGACGTGCGCGACCCGGCCAACCCGGTCCACCTGCCGG
>JAJRVQ010000072.1 GCA_024277255.1 Acidobacteriota bacterium
ACCACTCGGGATCCCGTGAGGTGTCGTGGCCGCCGAGAACGATCGTGGCTTCCGGTATCTGTCGTTTCACCTCGCGGGCCACCCGCAACGTGCGGTAGCGCTCGGTGGTGAAGTTGCACTGTAGACCGACGATCTGGGGCTCGAAAGCCACCGCCTTGCGAAAGCCCGCGGCCACACCATCGACCCGCAGATCGACGATCTGGCATTGGTGGCCGCGCTCCTCGAGCCCGCCGGCGACGCACTCGAGACCGAGCGGCTCGACGAAGGTGATCATCTCGAGACCGATGATCCCGCCAATCGGAGATTTGAGGAAGGTAACTTTCATCAGTGGATCTGCTGTTCAGCTTACTACAGAGGTTACCTGATAAAGAATCGCCAGATGAGGAAGAGCAGGCTGAACGTGGCACTGAAAGTGAGGCCGACCCAGGCGAGGAGGCGTAGCCAGAACGGTGGCGTGGTGCCGCTGGGCATGTCGCTGCTGGTCACCGCCCGGTAGTTGAACCAACCGAGGATCGGCGCGGTGAGAAACGAGAGTGTGGTGGCGACATCGACCATCAGAGTCAGCCGACCGAGGAAGACGCTGATCAGCAGCAGGCTGCCGCTGATCAGCAGGGCCATCCAACTCCAGTAGAGCCAATCGGTCGTGGCGCCGCCACGGGTCAACTTCGGGAACAAGATCTCGCTAGTGCGGCGCAGGACGCGGGGGAAGGCATCGGTGCAGGCGAGGGTGGTGGAGAACATGGTGGTGAAGGCGGCGACGAGGATCAGCGGCCGGCTCCAATCGCCGAGAGCCTCGGTGTAGGCGCTGACCAGGTGGGCGGCGAAGGCGCTGCCGCTGGCCGGGATTTCTTGGCCCGAGCCATGGAGCACCAGAGCTCCGAGGGCTAGAAAGAGTAGGGCCAGAATGGTCGTGCCGACATATCCGAGGTTGAAATCGAACAGAGCTTCCGAAAGACGCGGTCTGTGGCCGGTCTGTTTGGCCCGTTCGAGCGTCCACAAGGAGTGCCAGACGGAGATGTCGATCGCCGACGGCATCCAGCCCACCAGCGCGATCAGGAAGGCGAAGCCGGCGCCGCTGAAGACCGTTGGCGGTTCGAAGTGGGGTACCGGGACACGGCTCGCGGTGGCGGCGATCACCACCGCGGCGAGGGTCGAAAGGGTGAGGACGACGATGATCACCTTGATCAGCCGATCGAGCAGCGGGTAGCGGCCGGGGATCAGAATCAGTGCGCAGAGGCCGAGAAGTGCTGCGCTGTAGCCGAAGGGGCCCAGCGTGGTTCCAAAGAGCGCCCTGCCGAACAGCTGGGTCGCCAGGCTGCCGGTGACGAAGGTGACGGCGCCGACCACGGTGAACATGGTGGCGATGGTCAGCAGGAAGTAGATGGCCACCGCCCAGCGGCCGAGCCGACGGTATCCCTCCACCAGACTCCGGCCGGTGGCGGCCGCGTAGCGCGGGCCAAACTCGAAGAAAGGGTACTTGAGCAGATTGGCGGCCAGGACCACAGCGACTAAGAGGAAACCGTAGAGTGCCCCGGCGCGGGTCGACTGCACAAGATGGGAGACGCCGACCGCCGTGGCCGCCCAAACCAGGCCGGGGCCGAGGCTGGCCCGCAGGCCGCCGCCGTTGCTCTTTCGGGCTCTTGTCATCGCATCTCCCGCGGGTGAGTAGGGTCGAGGCGATGCATGCCGGCGACCGTATTGAGTACCATGGTGCGCTGCCGCGCTGGCAGGCGCGCTGTTTGAAGCTGTTGGGGACGGGCGAGATTCTATCCTCCCGTCCGCTTGAATCAGAACGGGTACGAGGTCCGCCGGTGAGCCAAACCACATCCTGGGGTGAAAGATCGAAAGCGCTGGCGCCATGCCGCCGCGCGCTGGGGCTGTGCGCGAGCCTCCTCTCTCTGGCCTTGCTGGCTTGCCAGGGTCCGGCGCCTGAGTCGGCACCTGAGTTATCTACAGGACCGGCAACCGAAGCCGACGGCCGGCCCAACCTGATCCTGCTGTCGGTCGATACTTTGCGGGCCGACCATCTGGGTTGCTACGGTTATCCGCGGCCAACCTCGCCCAATCTGGATCGCTTTGCTGCCACGGCGATCCGCTACGCCAACGCCTACTCGCCGGCACCCTGGACCCTGCCGTCGCACGCCGCGATGCTGACCGGGGTTCATCCCTACCTCCAGGGCTTTCGCCACAAGAACAGCACCATCCCCAGCGAGGTGCCGGTGGTCGCCGAGTTGTTGTCCGCCGCCGGCTACCGCACTGCCGCTTTTGTCGATTCCTCCGCCAAGGGATATGTCGGCGGCGAGCGGGGCTTCGCCCGGGGCTTCTCTCGCTACGACCATGCGCCGCACCGGGCTGAACAGAGCAGCAAGTACGACATGGCGGCGACGGTGGAGGCTGCTCTCAAATGGCTCGCTGAGCCGAGAGGGGAGCGCCCGTTCTTCCTCTTCCTGCACACCAAGTCGGTGCACGCGGCTCCCCTGGGCGGCGGTTGCGCCGATCCTCGCTGTTTTCCCTACGCCAAGCCGCAGCCCTATCAGTTGCGCTTCGCCACCGAGGAGGCGGCGCAGCTGCGCTGGACCTCCGCCGAGATGGGAGATGGGCAGAAGTTGCTCTGGGGGTTGAACGAGCGTTTCCTGGATGGGCGGTTGGATCCGCGCGCTTATCCCGAGGCGCGAATCGAGGCGTTGATCTCCTTCTACGACGCGGGGATCGCCTATGTCGATGAGCAGTTCGGCCGGCTGCTGGCCGGAATGGAAAGGCTGGGCCTCGGAGGAACGACGACGGTGGTGGTGACCGCCGACCATGGCGAGGCCTTCCTGGAACACAATCTCCTCCTGCACCAGGAGGTCTACCAGCAGCTCCTGCACGTGCCGCTGATCGTGCGTCCGGCCGGTGGCTCCGCCGCTGGGGCGGTGGTCGATTCGGTGGTGGCGCTGGAAGACGTGGTGCCGACCCTGCTCGATGAGGCCGGGGTGGCGAAGCCGGAGCCGCTGAGCGGAGTGGTTCTGCCGCGCTCGGCTGCTGGCTCAGCCGATGGCCCAGCCAGTGCCGTGGCCGGGGACGAGCCGCGCCCGCTCTTCGCCTACTATCTCTTTCCTCCGAACTTTACCTACCAAGCCTTCAGCCAGCAGCTGGGCGATTGGAAACTGGTCTCCCACAACTTCGCCAACAGCGATGAGTTCAGGGTTGAACTTTACAATCTCGCGGCCGATCCCGGCGAGACGAGTCCGCTCAGCGGGCACGAAAGGCAACGCACCGCTCTGCAGCGAGCCTTGCGCGCCAACCTGCGCCGGCAGCCCTGGGCGCAAGCGGGCGGCGTCGACGAGTCGGACCCCGACCTCGACGCCATCCGTGCTCTTGGCTATATCGACTGAGCGGTGATTTGCACTGGGAGTCCCGCGGTCTACTCGAAATAGTCGCCGTAGCTCTGCAAGTAGTCCTGGACCCTTTCGGCGTCCTCCACCGTGCCGGTATGCGACAGTGCCGCGACTGCCGGCATGTAGCCTGAGAGGAAGACATGCAACTGATCATGGGGTGGCCCGGCCATGGTGCAGCCCTCGATCAGATCGTGCAGCTGCACCTCGAGTTCGGATCCAGCTTGCTTCAGACCTTCCCCTTCCAGGGATGGGTAGTCGGTGCTCAAGAAAGAGTCGGCCATGGCGGCGAAACTGGCCCGTGTGTGATCGTCCATCGGCCACTTCTGGCCCTCGTTCAACTCCATGCGAGCCAGTGCGTCCGGCACCAGCACCGAGGGGGAGTGCTCCGCGGAGGAAAGCTCTTCGGAGGAGTGTTCCTCGGGGGACTGCATCTCATGGTTGTCACCGTCATGGCTGGCTGAATCGGCATGGTGGTCGCCACAAGAGATGACCACCGAGGCGGCGAGAAGAATGGCAAGGGCGGTCAAGTTTAGCTTCATGGTTTCCTCGTTGTCGATTTTGGTCGTTGTAAATTTTGTGGGCACGGGCTCCGTCTCCGTCTCCCAAAGTCTCTTTTGCCTGATGCCTTTTTCCCGGCCGGGCTGGTACGGTGGGGTGCTATGACGACGTTGGAATTCGAGTCCTTCTGGAGCTGGTTGGCGGAACACCCCAATTGCATGGTGCGGGTGGAGACGCCCGACGCCGTACTCTACGACGATACGGACCTCCATTGGTTCGTCGGCACCGACGGCGAGACGCTGGTGGCGCAGGCGATCCGGGGTAAGCGGCTGGTGGGAGAGATCTTCATCGACCGCGAACGGGTGGCCTATGTGCAGGATGCCGGTGATCTGCGCGAGGGCGAGCACGTGTTCGAGCTGGTCAGCGAGACCGAGGATCATCGTTTCGTCGCCTACGCCTTCGTGTTGACGCACGGCATGGAGGCGGAGTCCGAGGCGGTGCATGGGCCGGCTATACACTGAGGCTCCTCGTGGGGCTCCTCGTCCCCGCGGCGCTCCCCGACCGCCCGCGTGGGCAGGATGGTGCCCCACGTGTCGGCTCGCTACGGGCGCCCGCGCCCTCCAAACCCCCGCCCTTTTTGATTTTGGGGGCTGTCGCGCAGCCCCCAGCTGGCCAAGAAGCGTGGTTCTTGGCCAGCTCCCCCAACGAGGTGTCGCTGACGCTCCGCAAACAGGCTAGGGCGCTTTTCCTCCGCAAGCCGATCCGTGCCTTCCACTGGATGGTGCCCGCGGGCTCAGGGTCGCTTCAGCGGGGACTCGTCGCTTGACGTTTCTTGACGCCTCGCGTCTCGCTGCGCTCGACTCTCGGCACGGTCCTGCTCCCGCCACCTCGACCTCGCCGCTTCGCGTCTCGGGGGGGAGGGGCTACTGATCGAAGCGCGCGAGCCGCAAGGCGAGCCCGGCCGACTAGGCCGGACTCGTTAGGGGTGAAGACGAAAAACCGCGTTTTTTCGTCTGAGGGGACCTTCGAGAAAGGTCCCCATAAATAAACGGGTGGGGGGCGGTGGCGACGCTGCTAGACTCGCTGCTATGAGCGAAGGACTCGTCCAGATCGGAGGGGAATCGTCCCCAGGAGAGCCGACCCCACCTCGGGCGGCCGGAGGCCGCCCGAGGTGGCTGAAGATCAAGCTGGCGACGCCGGCGGAGTATGGGAAGGTTCGGTCTTTGGTCGAGAGGCTCAATCTGAATACGGTTTGTGAGGAGGCCCGGTGCCCTAATATCTATGAGTGTTGGGGGGAGCACGGGACGGCCACTCTGATGATTCTGGGTGATATTTGTACCCGGCGGTGTGGCTTTTGTTCGGTGACTTCGGGACGGCCGAATCCGGGGGTGGACGAGTTGGAGCCGGAGCGGGTGGCCGAGGCGGTCGAGGTGATGGGGTTGCGCCATGTGGTGGTGACTTCGGTCGATCGTGATGATCTTCCGGATGGCGGGGCTGGCCACTTCGCACGGGTGATCGAGGCGATCCATCGGCGGGTTCCGGCGGCGGCGGTCGAGGTGTTGACGCCCGATTTCAGGGGTGTTCCCGATGCGCTCGACATTGTCCTCGGCGCCAAGCCGGAGGTTTTCTCGCACAATATGGAGACGGTGCCGCGGTTTTACCGGCTGGCGCGGCCCGGTAGTCGCTACGAGCGAAGTTTGGAACTGCTCGCGGAGACGGCGCGGCGGATGGCCGGCGGTGGTTTTTCCGGTCGCCTCAAGACCTCGATCATGGTCGGGCTGGGCGAGAGGGAGGAGGAGGTTCGCACCACCATTGCGGATATCCGCGGTGCCGGGGTGGAGATTCTGGCCATCGGGCAGTACTTGCAGCCGACCAAGAAGCATTTGCCGGTGGATCGCTGGGTCCATCCGGAGGAGTTCGCCGGCTATCGCGAGTACGCTCTTTCGCTGGGCTTCGACCACTGTGAATCCGGTCCCTTGGTGCGCAGTAGCTATCACGCTCACGAGCATGTCGGTACCAGCTCTGCCAAGCTGGCCAGTGCGTCGTGATTCCTTTTATTTCGATCGTCGGTGGAGACTTTTGACATGACGAATTGGACGAATCGGCTGCTGCGGTGGCTCTTGGCTCCGGCGGTGGCGGTACTGGCGGTAGGGAGTGCTGCTCCGGCGCGGGCGGTGGAAGTGGGGGAGACGGCGCCTCCGTTCTCACTGACGGCCCACGACGGTGAACTCCATTCGCTGGAAGGGTTGCGCGGTGAGAAGAACGCTGTGCTGATTTTCTTCCGCGGCCTTTGGTGACCCTTCTGCCGCAAGCAGCTCGGCGAGCTGCAGAAACATCTGGCGGAGTTTGAACAGCGCGGTGCGCAGCTTCTGGTGATCAGTATCGACGAGCCGGGCAAGCTGGCCGAGTATGTGGAGAAAAACGGCATCGGCTTCCCGATGCTGACCGATCCGGGCTCCGAGACGATCAAAGCCTATGGAATCTTGAACGAGAGGAACGGCAAGATCCCTCACCCCGCGGCGGTGGTGGTCGATGAGACGGGCTGTGTGACCTACGTGCGGATCGACGTCAAGTACAGCCAGCGTCCGCCCGTCGAAGAGTTGCTGGCGGCGCTCGACGCGGGGCCCTGCGCGGCAGAGTGAGGCCGGTTCCTACTCTGGACTCGGGGTAGGGCCGGCGGTAGAATCGACCCGGCTCGGCCAGCGGCCTCTGGCCGAGCCTCCCGGAGAACAACGCGCATGGATGAAGCAGAGTCGGATCTTGAAATCCGGCCCATTGACGAATTGGATCTGGACGGCATCATCGCCCTCGACGAGAAGATCGGGGGCCAGTACCGGCCGGACTATTGGGAGGGGCGGATCGCCTACTTTTTGCGCCGCGACCCGGAAGCCTCGGTGCTCGCCGAGTTCAACGGCGAGGTGGTCGGCTTCATGCTCGGTGAAGTTCGTGCCGGCGAATTCGGTCTCGATGAGGCAACGGGGTGGATCGAAGTTCTAGGAGTGGATCCCGACCATCGCGGCAAAGCCATTGGCCGCCGTTTGGCCGAGAGGATGTTGCTCCATTTCAGCCGGCGCGAGGCCAAGAACGTCCGCACCCTCGTACACCAGGAGCGTGAGGATCTCTTCTCCTTCTTCGCCGCGCTCGGTTTTGAATCGGATCCTCTGCGCCCCTTGATCAAAGGTCTGTAGGTCGGACAATCAGTCGCGGTCAGGGTCGATTCTTCGCCTTGACCCCTTCGGCCGCGAGCCTCAAGAGAGTTAGACTTTCACCATGAGCACACGCACCACCCAGTTGCCCAGACAGTTCCACAACGCCGTCGTCAAGTGGCGCGACACCTACCTGCAGGACTACCCCTACCTGATGGAGAATTGGGAACAGTATTTTCCCACCGATCCACGGTTCGAATTGTGCGCCTACCATGAGCTGGGGATGTGTTCGGAGGTCGAGGTCGGAGCCGACAAGGGCAAGCCCAAGGCGGTGCGAGCCTCGGAACTGGCACCGGAGCAAGCGCAGCACCTGCTGGGAGCTATTCGGGCGCAGGCCAGCACGGAGTTTGGATCCATCCAGCAGCATCGGGGAACCCTGGCGCGAGCGCAGGACGCGGAAGAGCAGATCTGGATTCTGCGCATGATGGCCGAAGAGCTGCGCCATGGCTACCAGATGCTCCACTTGTTGATGGAAGACGACTGGAGCTGCGTTTCTCAAGATACGAGCGCCGACATGGTGGAGGAGATTCTCTCCATGACCACCGGCTCGCACGTGCTCGGTGCGTTCAACATCGAGTTCGACAGTTTCGTCGACAGCGTGGTCTTTTGCGCTCTGATCGACCGGGTGGGCAAGTATCAGCTGGAGATGCAGAGAGTCAGTGCCTACAAGCCGATGGCGGAGAGCATGCCGCAGATGCTCCGCGAGGAGGCCTTTCACCTCGCGGCCGGCGTGGTGCCGATGCGGCGCTGGATGCAGAGGGCGGCCCGCGGTGAGGTCTACGTGACCGTCGATTCCCTGCAACGGACCCTCAACAAGTGGCTGCCGCGCGGCCTCGAGATGTTCGGCGACGAGCGCGGGGGCGGCACTAACGTTCGCTTCGGCCTCAAGCCGATGAAGAACGCCGAAGCTCAGCAGCTTTACTATGAGGAGGTCGCCAAGGTCGTCCATGACCTCAATGTCCGTTTCGTCCGCGCCCGACTGCCCAAGCTGGAGCGCGACGAGGCCAAGGCGTTGCTCGATCGCATCCTCGCCGAGGGAACGACGGAGCAAGGGATTTCTCACCAGGATCTGCTGCACGTACCGGATATGGCCTTCTTCCGCCGCCGCGGTGTTCCCGCTTTCGAGATGGTGGGTGTGGACGGCGAACGCTACGAGGATGTCGATCTCTACCTTCGCCACCTGCGAGCCCACCTGCCGGAGAGCTACCTGGCGAGTAGCGATTTCCAGGACTACGTCGTGCGGCTGCGCAAGATCGACTCGGGAGAGATGACGCTGGCCGATGCGGTGAGGCAGATGCCTGCTCTGCGTCGCGTCGGCGGAACGTGCATCTGTTCCAAGGCGGTGCGCTGGGTGGTCGAAGAGGAGCTGCCGGTGATTACCGCGGCGGCCCCGGAAGAGGTCCTGCCCTCCTGAGCGGCTCGGGCGGCGGGGCGGGGCACGATACCGTCATGGTGCGGCTGGTTGGCAACCGCTGCTTCAGGGAGGATGAGAGTTGAGTCTTTTCGGTCGTCTACTGGTCACTACCCTTCCCTTGGTGCCCAAGTTGATCGTCGGCAAGGTAGCGGCGCGCTACGTGGCCGGGGCGAGTCGTCGAGAGGCCTTGAACACGGTGGAGCAGCTCAACGGCGCCGGTGCGATGGCGACCGTCGACGTGCTGGGCGAAGAGGTCGAGAATCGCGACAAGGCTCTGCTCGCCGTGGAGGAGTACTGCCAGCTCTACGACGACATCGCGGAGCGCGGCCTCAATGCCAATGTTTCGATCAAGCTGACCATGCTGGGGCTCAAGATCGACGAGGGGTACTGCCGCGACAACGTCGAGCGCATCGCGATCGCCGCCAAGGAGCACGGCAGTTTTCTGCGTTTGGACATGGAAGACCACACCTGTATCGACGCCACCCTGAGGATCTACCAGGCTCTGCAACCGCGCTATGGAAATATGGGAGTGGTCTTTCAGTCCTATATGCGTCGCACGCTTCAGGACATCGCGGAGCTGCCGGCTGAGGGGGCCAACGTACGGCTGTGCAAGGGAATCTACATCGAGCCGCGGCGCATCGCTTGGAAGGGCTATGAAACGGTGCGCTACAACTACGTGGCGGCGCTCAAGAAGCTGTTGCGGCAAGGAGTCTATGTGGGCATCGCCACCCACGACGAGTACCTGATCTGCGCCGCCTGCAACGAGATCGACCGGCTGGGATTGGACGGTGATCGCTACGAGTTCCAGATGCTCCTCGGTGTAGATCACCAGCTGCGCGACCTGTTGATCGAGCGCGGTTACCGGATGCGGGTCTACGTGCCCTACGGTCGCGATTGGTATCCGTACTCGATGCGGCGGTTGCGCGAAAACCCGGAAGTCGCCAAGCATGTGATGCGCGCGATGTTCGACCGCTAGCGAGGACACTTCGAGCGATGAGCAAGACCACCAATAGTCCGCGGATCCATCGCCTTGCCGTGCTCGGTGCCGGCAAGATGGGTCTCACGTTGACCCGCGCCATGATCGGCGCCGGTGTCGTGGGGCCGGAATCGGTGATCGCCACGGCCCGTCACCAGAACCGCCTCGACCTGGCGGCGTCGGAGCTGGGCGTGGCCACCACGCTCGACAACCGCGAAGCGGCTAGCGGAGCCGACCTGGTGCTCCTCTGTGTCAAGCCGCAGGTCGCGGCTTCGGTGCTAGAAGAATTGACCGAGGTGCTGACCGAGGATCAGCTGCTGGTGTCGATCCTGGCCAGCGTCTCCACCGCTTATATCGAACAGCGCTTGCGGGAAAAGGTGGCTGTGGTCCGCGCCATGCCCAATACTCCCTGCCTCGTCGGCGCGGGGATGACCACTCTCTGTTCCGGGCGCTGGGCCGAGCAGCCACAGCTGGACAAAGCGCGGCGGGCTTTCGAGCATCTAGGCCGCGTGATGAGTTGGGACGAGCGGTATTTCGATGCCGTGACCAGCGTCTCGGCGAGCGGTCCGGCCTTCATCTACATGGTGATCGAAGCTCTGGCGGAGGGAGCGGTGAAGGTGGGGTTGCCCAGGAAGGTCGCCACCGAACTCGCCGCCCAAGCCTGTCTAGGAGCGGCCAAGATGGTGATCGAGACCCAAGATCACCCGGCGGTGCTGAAAGATGCGGTCACCACTCCGGCCGGTTGCACGATCGACGGCATCCTCTCTCTCGAAGAGGGCGGGTTGCGGGTCACCCTGATCAAGGCGATCGTAGAGGCGACGCGCAGAGCCGGCGAGTTGGTCGAATAGACTTGCCTTCCTGGCCTGGTGGCTGGGACTAGGTATGGGCAAACCGAGAGACAGCATTCGCGTTCATCTTTTCCAGGTCCGCGACCATGGGCCGGCGGCGGCGCAGGAGCTGGAGTGTTTTCGCCGGCGCTGCCGCTTGCGCACCGACCAACTGAGCTGGCACAACGTCGTCGACGACCCCGAGGTCGAGTGGCACATCGTCGAGGGTGCAGATGCGGTGATGATCGGCGGTGCCGGCCGCCACTCGACGACCGAGACCTACCCCTTCACCGAACCGCTCAAGGCGATGCTGCAGCGAGTTCTGGCGGAAGGCCGGCCCTTCTTCGGCTCCTGCTGGGGCCACCAGTTTCTCGCCCAGATACTCGGCGCCGAGGTGGTGACCGATGGGACGCGAGCGGAAGTGGGCACCTATGAGGTCGAGCTGACCGAGCTGGGCCGAGTCGATCCGCTGTCGGCCGACTTGGCGCCGTCGTTTCCGGTGCAGCTTGGCCACCACGACCACGTGGTGGGTACTTCGCCGGGGATGGAGATCCTGGCCTCGACCCCCTTGTGCGCCAATCAGCTGCTCAGGGCCAAGGGAAAACCGGCCTATGGCAGCCAGTTCCACAGCGAACTGACCCACCAAGATATGTGGGAGAGGGTGGCCATGTACGACTATGCCTACCTGGAAGGCGGTAAGGCGGGCGCCGAGGCCTTCCGCCGGAAACTGCGCCCGAGCCCGGCGGCCGATCAGCTACTGGACCGCTTCCTGACTCTCTACACTTAGCGCACAGTGGACGGTTGCGATCGCTTCCGGACCCTGCTCTGACTGCCGGAGGTCTCATTGACCGATTTCCCCTCTTGGAGGTAGCATGCGTCCATATAGCCTCTCTGTGCATTCGGGATCTGCGGCGCTGAGTTTGGCGTCCGAATACTCTTCCTCTCCGGCCAGTTACCGGTGATCTTGTTTAGGCTTATGGACGAAAATAGCTCTGCTAGAGTCTTCGCCGCGATCGACGACGAAAGCGAGACGAATACTGACAGCATCGAGGTTGCGGCGCTTCGCGAGAGCGGGATGACGCAGACCTACGCCACGGGTTCGTTTCAGGGCCCAGGCCGGTCCTTTCCTGTCGAGGCGAATATCATCCTGATCGCCCACCCGGACGACAGGCGTCTGGGTAGCCGTATCCGGCTGTCGCGTGGTGCCTCCATCGAGATCGGTCGCGATCCGGAGGCGGAAGTTTGCATTGCAGAGGTGCTGTCCATTTCGCGGCGCCACGCCCGTCTCGAGTACCGCGGCGATCATGTGACGCTGGAGGATCTGGGCAGTACCAACGGGACCTACTTGAACGGTCAGCTGATCCGTGAGTGCGCCCGGCTGCGCAGCGGTGATCGTTTTCAGGTGGCTGCGGTCCATTTCAAGTTTCTGCACGAGCTGGATGTCGAGCATGCCTACTACCGTGCGATTTCCGAGCTGGTCAATCGCGATGGGCTGACCGAAGCCTTCAACAAGCGGAATTTCGATGAGGTCCTGGAACGAGAATCAGCTCGGGCGGTGCGCTACGAGAGACTGCTGTCACTGATCCTGTTCGACCTCGACGACTTCAAAGGGATCAATGACAGTTACGGCCACCTGTGCGGAGACTTTGTCCTCAAGCAAGTGAGCAACGCGGCGCGTGAATTGCTGCGGCCGGAGCAGGTGCTGGCGCGGATCGGTGGTGACGAGTTCGCCATCCTCTCGCCGGAGACGACGGCGGATGGAGCGCGCAATCTGGCAGACAAGCTCCGCGCGCGGATCGACGAACTGGACTACAGCTATTCCGGCCTCGAGATCAGCGTCACCTGCTCGTTCGGCGTGGCCGAGATCGGTCCCACGGTCAACGAGGGCCAGGCGCTCTTCGCCGCCGCTGACAAGGCTCTCTACGTCTCCAAGGACGGCGGTCGCAACCGAGTGTCGGTCGCCTAGCAGGGACGACTCCCGCAAAGCTGCTGAGCCGGTGGTTCGTCGGTGTTCGGGTGCCGGGGCAGAATGTAGCGATGGGCGGGAGCCGCGCTTTTGGTAGGATTCGCTCGATGTCCTCTCCTCTCGATCCCGCTGTGCGCTGCTATCCGCTGACCACCAGTGCCGGCGTGGTGCCGCAGCTTCCATCCGCTCAGCATGACCGGCCTTGTGCTGGCGGCTTCTGAGCCCGGCAGCAGTGCTTCGCGAGCTTCACGTCCGCAACCTTGCCGTGGTCGCCAGCGCCTCGGTGGAGCTGGACGAGGGGCTCAACGCGCTGACCGGCGAAACCGGTGCCGGTAAGTCGATCGTCGTCGACTCGATGGCCCTGCTCGCCGGCGCGCGTGCCTCGGCGGAACTGATTCGCTCCGGCGCCGAACGGCTGACGGTGACCGGTGTCTTCCAGCCGGCCTCCAACGGCTGGCGGCGGCAGCTGGAGGCCGCGGGGCTCGACGCGGAAGGAGACGAGCTTCTGGTTCGTCGTGAGGTCAGCCGCACCGGCCGCAACCGGGTCTTCGTCAACGACCAGCCGACCACCTTGCGGCTGCTGGCCGATCTGGCTCCGGCCTTGCTGCGTATCCACGGGCAGCATGAGGAACTCGGTTTGACCACGCCCGACTTGCAGCGGCAATGGCTCGATCGTAGCGGCGGCGCCAAGGCGGCGGCATTGTTGAACGAGGTGGCCGCGGCCTATGACCGCTGGTCGGCGCTGGCGGCCCGGCTGGCCAAGGCGACGGGCGACGAGCGATCGCGGCAGGAGCGGCTGGATCTGCTGCGCTTCCAGGCGCGGGAGATCGACGCCGCGGAACTGGTCGCGGGCGAGGAGGAGTCGTTGCGCCAGGAGCGTGAGGTCCTGCGCCATGCGGAGACAATCGGCACCAGCTTGGGCGGCGCCTTCAACCTGGTGGTCGATGCGGAATCCGCCGCCGCGCCGAGTGTGGCTCGGGCGCGGGCGCTCCTGGCCGAGATTGAGGCATGGGAGCCGAACGCTGGCGAGTGGGGTCGCGAGGCGGAGGAGCTGCGCATTCGCCTCGAAGAGTTGGGCCATGACCTGCGCCAGAGACACGCTGAGATCCAGGCGGACCCGGCGCGGCTCAACCAGGTGGAGGAGCGGCTGGTCCTCGTCGAGCGGTTGTGCCACAAACATGGTCGCAACTGCGCCGAGGTGCTCGCCCACCGTCAAGAGATCGCCGCTGAACTGGCCGAGTTGGAGGTCGACGCGCAAGGTCGGGAGCAGCTGCAGACCGAGGTGTCTGCGGCGCTCGATTCCTACCGGCAGGCGGCGCTCGAATTGTCGCGGGGACGCGCCCGCTGGGGTATGCGGTTGGCGCGTGCGGTGCACGCCGAGCTGGGGGAGTTGGGCCTCGGCAAGGCGACGCTGGAGGTGAAGCTGGAACGGAGGCGACGCACCGACAGTCCCCTGCGCCTGGCCGGCGAGGGGGTGGAGTTCGGCCCCGAGGGGGTCGACCGGGTTGTGTTCACCTTCGCTCCCAACCTGGGCGAAGAGGCGCGCCCGCTGTCGCGGATCGCTTCCGGAGGCGAGCTGTCGCGGATCTACTTGGCGCTGCAACTGGCGGTGCGCGGCAGTGGCGAGGCGATGGACGCGGCGCTGGTCTTCGACGAAGTGGACGCGGGAGTGGGCGGGGCCGAGGCCGCGGCGTTGGGCAAGAAGTTGCAGCGGCTGGCGGGCGGTGGCCAGATCTTGGCGGTGACCCATCTACCGCAAGTCGCCAGCCATGCCGACCGCCAGCTCAAGGTCGCCAAACGAACGCAAGGTGGTCGCACCTTCACCGACGTGGTTCGGCTGGACGAGGATGAACGGGTGGACGAGGTCGCCAGGATGTTGGCGGGCAGTGAGGTGACCGCACTCTCACGCTCTCACGCTCGCGAGATGATCAACGCGGCGGCGCGCGGAGCGGCTGCGCGGTGAGTGCGCCTCCGGTATCCTCCGCGCCAGCCTCCGGACCCGCCCTCGGAGCCGCCTCCGGGGGCAAGTCCGGGGTGCGGCTGTGGCGGCCGGGGGATGAGATCCGGCTGCTGGCCGATCTGTTGGCGCGCGGCGGGGTGCTGGGCGTGGCTACGGAGAGCAGCTATGGGCTGGCGGTCGATCCGGCGAACGCGGCGGGAGTGGCGGCGATCTACCGGCTGAAGGGCCGATCGGCGTCCAAACCTCTGCCGGTGGTGGCTGCTGACGTCGCAGCTTTGGCCACGCTCGGTATCGATCCCGACAGTCCGCAGGTTCGTTGGCTGGCTGAGCGTTGGCCGGCACCGCTGGCCGGCCTGCTGACGATCGAAGAGCCCCTGCCGGCGGCGGCGGGTAGCGGCCAGCTGGCGGTGAGGGTCCCGGCGCTGGCGTCGCTGCGCCAGCTGCTAGCGCAGCTGGGCCATTGCCTGACGGCGACCAGCGCCAACACCAGCGGTGAGGCGCCGATCCTCAGTCCCCGGCATCTCGCCCGCTGGCTGGGGGAGGAGGCCGTCGTCGTCGACAGTGGCACCCTGCCGGGAGGGCCGCCGTCGACTCTGGTGCGCTTCGACGGCAGACAAGTGTCTTTGGTCCGCCCCGGCGCCTTCGAGCTGGCGCCGGGTGAGGTTGCGGGCAGCGTAATGGCAGGCGAGTTGCAAGGCTAAACCGATATGTTGACGAACTCAGGTTCCGTTCTTCCCTCGCGGTGGCTCGCGGTGTGGCTCCTCTCCTTCTTTCTGCCCTGGCCGCTGACCGCGGCGGAGCCGGTCACCACACCCGTGCCGACTATCTCGATCGATGAAGTGGAGCGCGGCCAGCGCGGTTACGGGCTGACCGTCTTTTCTGGGACGACTCCCGAGCGGTTCGAAGTCGAAGTGATCGGCGTGATGCGCAACACCAGCCCCGATCGCAGCTGGATCCTGGCCCGGCTCTCGGGGCAGGATCTCGAACGCATCGGCGTCGCTCAGGGAATGAGCGGCAGCCCGGTCTACATCGACGGTCGCCTGGCCGGTGCCGTGGCCTTCGGCTGGGGTTTTTCGCAGGACCCGATCGCCGGGATCACACCGATCGAAGAGATGCGAGCCCTCGCCGAGGTGGGCGAGTTGCCGGCCGGGGGCAGAGCGACGGCCGGCTTTGGCGGGGCGGGACCGCCGCTCGACCTGGCCGCCATCGCCGGGCTGGACATTCCCCAGGATCTGCTCCAGCGTCAGCTCGAAGGGCTGCGTCCGCGGCTGTTTGAAGGGGCGAGCAGCTCGTTGCAGTGGAGCGCTGCCGGGTTCGAAGGCGCGGGACGCGATCTGCTGGCGACGGCGTTGGGCGGCTTGAGCCCTTCCGGGCGGATGGCGGCTCCCGCCGACGGCGAAACCTTCGATTCTCCGGCCTTGGTGGCCGGTGGACCGGTGGCCATCGTGCTGGTGGATGGAGACTTGCACATCGCCGCCACCGGGACGGTCACCGACACCGACGGCGATCGAATCTACGCTCTCGGCCACCCGCTTCTCGGCCTCGGTCCGGTCGACTTGCCGATGGCGCGGGCGGAGGTGGTGACCATGCTGCCCAGCCTCAACACCTCGTTCAAGATCTCGAACCAGGGGCCGGTGGTTGGTGCTTTTCGCCAGGATCGGGAAGCCGGAATGCTCGGTATCGTCGGCGCCGAGCCGCCGATGATCCCGGTGACCTTGACCGTGCGCGGCGCCGAGGAGCGCACCTACCGCGTGCGGGTGGCGGAGCTGGCGGCGATGACGCCGTCGCTGATCGGCGCCTCGTTGCTCGGAGCGCTGCAAACGGCCAGCTTCTCGCGCGGCGAGCAGGCGGTCGATCTGCGGGCGCAGATCCGCCTGCGCGGCTACTCACCCTTGGTCGTCGAACAGAGTTTCGACGGTGGCAATGCTCCGAACCAAGCCGCCGGCTACCTGCTTTCGATCGTCGGTTACCTGATGCAGAACGTCTTGGAAGTGGTGGAGATCGAGGAGATCGAAGTGGTCGTCGACCAGCTGGCGGCACCGCGGACGGCGACCTTGGTCGGCGCCTATGCCGATCGCTCCGTGGTGCATTCCGGTGAGCGAGTGCGACTCAACCTGGAGTTCCTCGCCTACCGCGGTGAGCCATTTCGGCACTCCATCGAGTTGCAGCTGCCGGAGAAGCTGCCGCAAGGCCGTTATTCGATCATGATCGGCGACGGGCCGACCATCGACGCCATCAGGATGGAGGCCCAGGCGGTGGTCCCGCGGCGCTTCCCCGGTGCTCTGGAGCTGATGCGCGGCTTCCACTCGCGGCGTGATCTGGTGGCGCTGGGCCTCTTTTCAAGCCCCGGACTGGCCGTTGTTGGCCAGTCGATGGCCAGACTGCCAGGCTCGATGCGCTCACTGCTCGCCTCGGCGGGGCCGGCGCAAGCGGTGCCGCTCCAGCTGGTCGTGGCGCAAGAGGTCAGCGAGCGTCTGGACTTTCCTTTTTCCGGCGGTTCGCGGATCGATTTTGTTGTCGAGCGCCGCCAGACCGATCACCATAGCGAGCCACCGGCGATGGATAACCGCCCGAGAAGGGAGATGCGATGAAGGGACGTGAGGGGCGAGGGTGGTCATGGCGCTTGGCGCTAGTGGCCGCCTTGCTGTCGATTCTGCCGGTGACGGGGGCGGTGGCCAACGAGGTTCGCCACTTCCGTGCCAACACCCGCGAATCGTTTCTTGCCGGCGAACTCGACGGCCTCAGTGTCGATCCGCTGGGCCGCCTGGAGCTGGCCGACCGTGCCGAGCGGCTGAGTGCGATCGACGAGCCGTTCCTGCTCGCTGCGGCTCGCCGTGGCGATGGTTTCGTGGTCGGAACCGGCAATGCCGGTCGGGTGATCGCCATCGATGGCAAGGGTGTGGTGCGCACCCTTTTCGAGGCGCCGGAAGCGGAGGTGTTCACCGTCTGGGCTGATCCGGACGGTACGGTTTTCGCCGGGACTTCGCCGCACGGCAAGGTCTACCGGATCACCGAATCCGGCGGTGAGATCTTCTTCGATCCCGGCGAGGCCTACATCTGGGCGATCGCGCGGACGCGGGATGGACACCTGCTGGTGGCGACGGGGACCGAGGGACGCCTCTACCGGGTGGACAGCGATGGCACCGGCGAGGTTTTCTACGACAGCGACGAGCCTCACCTGCGTTCCTTGAAGGTCCTCCCCGACGGCGACTATCTCCTCGGCACCGCGGACTCGGGGCTGGTGATGCGCATCTCGCCCGACGGCACCGCGCGCACCCTTTTCGACGCCTCCCAATCGGAAGTGGTGGCACTGGCTAGCGGTCCTGACGGTTCTTGCTTTGCCGCCGTGGTCGATTCCGAGGCGAGTTTGATCCCGGCGCGAACCACCGCCGGCGGTAACGGCAATGGCAACGGCAACGGTAAGAACGGGTCCGGCGCTAACGGCTCGCACGGCGCCGGTGAGCCGAAAGGCAAGGTCACCGTCTCCGAAGGTTCGGCCAAGGTGCGGCGCCCGAGTCGGCTGGCGCCCGCCGGTCGCACCACCACGCGCAGCGAGATCTTGCGCATCTCCGCCGATGGTCTGGTCGAGAGCCTGTGGAGCTTCAGCGATGAAACGGTCTATTCGCTGCTCCTCCATCAAGGGAAACTCTGGGTCGCCACCGGCCAGGAGGGCAAGCTGTTCAGTCAGCTCCTCGTCGAGGGGGCGCAGATGGTCTTGGAGAAAGATGTCGATGATCGCCAGATCGTGGCGCTCGTCCCCGATCGCGGTGGCCCGGCCTTTGCCACCACCAACGCCGCGGCCCTCTTTCGCTTCACCGGCCGCAGCGAACGGCAGGGCAGTTACACCAGTCCACCCTTGGACGCCGAGCAGATCTCTCGCTTCGGTACTCTGCATTGGGAGGGCGAGACCCCGGCCGGAACGCGGCTGGAGTTCTCCTTCCGCAGCGGCATCAGCGCGCAGCCCGATCCGACCTGGTCGCGGTGGACTGCCGCGCGAGGCGGCGAAGAAGTGAGCCTCGCCGGCGTGCCGGCCGGCCGCTATCTCCAGTGGCGGGCTACCTTCGAGGCGGCTGATGGAACCAGCCCGCGGGTGCACGCCGTCGAGCTGTCCTATCGGCAGCTGAACCTGCGTCCCAAGATCACCAGCCTGAGCGTGCTGGATCCCGGCGAAGTCCTGGTCCCCGCCAACTTCAACCCCTCCAATCAGATCTATGAGCCGGCGCATCCGAACCGCGACGGCATCTTCACCAGCCTGCGGGCAGCGAGCGAACGTCCCGAGGATCGGCGCCAGAAGACGCTATGGAAGCGGGGGTATCGCTCCCTGCGCTGGGTGGCCGAGGATCCCAACGGCGACAGCCTGACCTACAAGGTCGAGTTCCGCCCGGTGGGAGGTGAACAGTGGTTGCCGGTGGTCGAGGAGCAGTCCGAGAACTATCTCAGCTTTGATGCCACCATGCTGCCGGACGGCGTCTATCGCTTCCGCTTGACGGCCAGCGATGCGCAGAGCGGCATCTCTGGAATGGATGGGGCGACGGCCGCGGCAACGGGGT
>JAJRVQ010000073.1 GCA_024277255.1 Acidobacteriota bacterium
CCCTAAGAGGCTCGATAGCCTCCATGGAATCGCAAAGATAAAACGCAAACCGTCTGCCAGCCCGCTCAGCTCTGCCAGCCAGTGGAAAACAACAACCTGGATCTATCCTTAATGGACCGGGTTTCCGGCCGGACCTCTAGTGTCGGATGCCTTAGTAGGTGAAGACGGCGACCAGGTGGAGGATGAGGAGGACGAAGAGCACCATCGAAGTCGGTACGTGCGCCCACAGCCAGCCGCGCAACGCCGTTTGCAGGGTGTAATGGGCGTCCACGTCGAGCTTGGTTTTATACAGTCGTGCCAGCTTGGAGAGCTTCTCTTTCTCCTCCGGAGAGAGGAAGCGGCGCAGGTAGTCGAACTCCTTGAGTTGGCCCTGTTTGCCGCCGGTGATATCGAGAAAGTAGATCCACCGCCGCCGCGGCGCGACGAGCTCCGGCGCTACCCGCCGGGCGTAGAGTGCTTGCACCGGCTCGGTCGAGGTGGCGGCGAGCGCCTCGGCCTTCTCGCGCAGCTCGCCGACCAGCTCGCCGACACGCTCATACAGCACCTCGAGGCCGAGCCCGGAGCCGAGGGTTCGCGGGATCCACTGCTGGAGCGCCAGTCCGCCGAGGCCGCTGAGAACCGTCCACCAGGAGAGGATCCACAACGACCAGCTGATCAGCCCCGAAGGGGTGCGAAATCCGCTGTGCATGAGCATCAGCAGGAGGAACAGACCGCCGCCGTAGAGATGGAGATAGAGCCAGTTGCGGGCACTGCCGAGGCGGTACTTCGAGACCAGCGACATGGAGCGGCGGCGCATTCCGTAGAGGGTGGCGGCGACCATCAGCAGGGCGGCGGCGGTGCCGTAGGCGAGACCCCAGATGTTCGACGGTGAGCGCTCGGCGAGGAGCAGATTGGCAATGTAGGCCGCCAGGCTGAGCGCCGTCGCACCGGCGAAGAGCCACACCCAGCGCCGCCCGGCGAGCGCCGGGCGCGATGTCTTGCGGCGGGTCGCTTGGGCCATTACTCCTTGCCCTCCAGCAGCTTCTGGAACTCGTCGACCGAGCCGACCCGGAAGGCGCACCCTTGCGGGCAGTTACTGACGCAGGCCGGGCCGTGGCCGGTGTCGTGGCAGAGGTCGCACTTGCTGGCCACCTTGCGGTCTTTGCCGCGTAGGCCGAGGGGGATCATGTCGCCGGGCCACTGTTGCCCGGTGTCGTGCATGACGATGGCGTCGTAGGGGCAGTTGTTGGCGCAGGTCGAGCAGCCGATGCAGACGCCGTCTTCGATCTCCACCACGTCGCCGACCCCGGCGCGATGGATCGCCCCGGTGGGACAACCGACCAGGCAGACCGGATCGCGGCAGTGGTAGCAGGACTTGGCGATCAGCAAGCTCTTGTACTTGTCGCCCTCGCGCACGAACCGCGGTCGGCCGTCGTGGGTGGCGGCGCAGGCGCGCACGCAGTCGTCGCAGCGGGTGCAGCTTTCGAGATCGATCACCAGCATGCTGCTGCCCTGCACCAACCCCGCATCCAGCGCCACCTGGGTGAACTCGGAGTGGGCGATGTTGCGCTTGGCGAAACCAGCCTCGCGAATGCGGTCGGCGGCGGTGCGCCACAGACCTTCCTCGACCTCCGGGTAGGCGCGCAGCAGCTGAGCGAAGGCCTGGCCCGGCAACTTGACCAGCTCGGCGTACTCGACCGAGGTGGCGGTCGTCTCCCAGCCGCTGAGTTCGTCGATCATCAACTCGGCCTCGCCCAGGGTCATCCCCTTGGAGAGGTAGGAGACGACGATCTCCCCTTCGCCGAAATGTTGCGCCAGTTTGACGAAGCCGGAACGCACCAAGTAGAGGGCGTCGACCGGCTCGCCCTGGCGCACGAGAACCTCGTCCGGGTCGAGGGAGATCAGCTCGACCGTCGCCTTGAGCCCTTCGATGAACATGCCGCTGCAATCGCGAAACAGCGGTGTGCTTTTCAGCTGTGCGGCCAGCGAGCGCTGGCGGTAGAGACGGTCGAGGCGCTCGCGCAGCCCCTTGGACTTGCGCTTCATCAGGCGCAGGGCGGGCAGGCGCACCTGGACGACCTCGCAGTCGGTGACGGTGCGGGCGGTGACCGACTGCGGCCAACCGCTCATCGCGCCGATCTCGCCCAGGATCTCGCCGGAGCCGAGACGAGCGCCGCTGCCGGCCGGCAGATCGAAGTCCATCGTCGCCAGGAAGGTGATCTCCCGGCTGCCGTCGATACCCGGTCCCAGCACGTGGCTCGGCAAGGGGGCGGTGGCGGTGGCGCTGGGCCTGGCGACCGGCGCGGCGAGCGCCGTGCGCGACAGGTCGAAAATCGGTAGCGGTTCGGCGCGCTCATCGCTCAGTCCGCGCACGAAGACCTCCACCTCGCCGCTGACGATGAAGAAAGCGAGGTCGATGTAGCTGCCCTCCTCGAAGAGGACCGAGCCGGCGCTCCACCTGGCCACCGAGAGGTCGGGGCTGATGCGCTCGAGGAAGGCGTCGTCGTAGTCGTCGAAAATCTCGTAGCGGCGCAGGTCGGCGAGCGACAGCTTGTCCGCAGCCGCGATCAGACCGGTGCTGGCGCCGAAGGAGGTCCACCGGTCGCGGTACTGCTCCAGCCGCTTGAGCGTCGTCTTACTGTGCAGATCGCCCTTCATGAACC
Organism: Acidobacteriota bacterium; assembly: GCA_024277255.1. Taxonomy (GTDB): domain Bacteria; phylum Acidobacteriota; class Thermoanaerobaculia; order Multivoradales; family SZUA-115; genus SZUA-115. The sequence continues at coordinate 2,643 of JAJRVQ010000073.1, forward strand.
GCCTCCGGACGGTGGATTAACCGCTCGGTAGAGCAGCTCCAACCGCTGCTGGACGAGGAGCAAGAGATCCTCGATCGTCGCCGACTCCTCAACCTGCGGGAAGGGTGGTAACTCCACGGGGCCGTGGCTGACTGCGATGGGCGGTGCGAGGTTTCTCTGCCCCGGCGCCCTCGCTCCCGATGCCGCCGATCGACTACCGCCCGCCGGCCGTTGCCGGTTCCAGGAGGCCCCTGTGGCGGCGGCCAGGCTGGGGGAGCGCTGGCGCTCTTGGGCGAGGGTGGCCTCGGCGGCGGGCGCCAGTTCGGCCAGTTCTACTTGTGGTACCGGTCCGCGCGCCGCCAACGCCGCGCGCACGGCGGCGGCGAACGGCTGGCCGGAGGCCGGCGCCTGTTCCCAATGGTCGATCTTGGCCAGGCCGGCGGCGTAGTCGAAGCCCTTGCCGGAAGGGTGGCCGGAGGAGATCAACCTCGGGTCGGTGATGAAGTGGCAGCCGGTGCAGGTCTTGGCACGAGTGTCGACGTTCTTAAGCTCGACCATCCCCAACTTCAGCGCTTGAACGTAGCCGCCTCGGCGGCTGCCGAGCGCCTTGTCGCCCTCCTTGTGCACTTGCAGAAAGTCCTTGGCCGGGCCGTGACAGCTCTCGCAGCCGACCCCGTCGAAGACGTCGAACCCCTCGCTGCCGGAGACGATCGTGCCGTGGCAGTCCATGCACAGCTGGTTGCCCTTGGTCATGCTGCCGACCTTGATGCCGTAGAGCAGGGCGATCTTGACATTCTTGGCCCGGCGGTCGAAGAAGGGTTGAGCAGCGGTGAAGTGCGCGTCGCGCGCCCACCACGCGTTGGCTCCCTCGTGGCAGCCGCCGCAGGCTCCCGGCCCCAACGTGCGGAACTTGGAGCGCGGGTGGATTCGCCGCTTGAAGGTGCCGGCCGCCGGCCGGCCGGCGCGTCGTGCAGTGGCTCCCGGCGTCGGGGCGCCCGTCCCCACGGCGGCCACGGTGGCGCCGGGCGTCGCCGGTTCGCCCGCGCCGCCACCGTCGCCACCTGTGTTGTTGCGGAGCCCGCCCTCCGCGCTCTGCGCCACCGCCTCTTCCGGCTCGGGCTCGTCGAGACTCTGGACGAGGTTGTCCAAGGCCGCCAGCTGGAACGAGCCGGAGTGGTCGAGGAAGCTACGCGTCGCTGCGCCGATCTCGTCCGCGGCGGCGCGCAGTGCCGCGCCGTTGTTGGGTACCGCGCGTACCTTGGCGGCGACCGCCAGGATCTTGCGGATCTGTGGAATCGAGACCTTTCGGTCGACCTTCTGTACCTCGCGCAGCGCCATCTGGTAACGGCGGCTCACCGCGCGGGAGTAGGCGCCGTTGGTGGTCGCCGCGGCGACGGCGCGCAGGCTGAATTCGAGCGCCACGGTTCGGCCCACCACGTAGAGAGGCCGCTTTTGCGCTGGCGAACGCTGGCGGTTGGTCGCCCCCTCCTCGCCGCGGGTGGCGGCGAGGTAATTGTGGCGGATCGAACCCTGCGAGCGCTCGACCAGCTCGAAGCCGACGCTTCCGGTGCTATGTCCGCCGACGTTGACCAGCTTCTCCTCGGGTACGGTGTGGCAGCCGAAGCAGCTGGTGGCGACAGCGTAGAGGTCGGAGGGCCGCCGCATGCCGGCCCGGCGGCTCGCCTCGATGCGGCTGCGCCGGTGGTCGGCCGGCTCGCTCTCGTGGTCGAACCCCTTGCCGTAGTCGTTGTGCAGGTCGATCCAGTCGCGGCCGGCACCGTGGCAGGACTCGCAGGAAACGCCGGAGACGGCCCGCAATTGGCCGTCCCGGGCCGTCGGCGTGTAGTGGCAACGCAGGCACAGGCTGTCGCGCTTCATCAGCCGAAAGCCCATCTTGGAGGCGATCGCCTCCGCCGACTCCTTGCGGTGCAGGGTGCGGAAGCCGGTGGCGTGGGAACTCCTCTTCCACACCCCGATCTCGGCCAGGTGGCACTCGCCGCACGCCTCGGCGGTGACGATCTTCTCGGGCGGTTCCCGCGCGTACTCGAAGCTCGGCGGCGATTGCGCTCTACCGCTCCACACCACGAGGCCGCTCACCAGGACCGCGCTACAGCCGACCACCACCGCCACCAGCTTGCGTGAGAGGTGGTGTGACACCGGGAGGTCAGGGTTCGCCATCAGAACTTGAGGACCAGCTCTAGGCGCCCGCCGAAGAAGTCTTGGTCGCCGGCCCCCGCCCGGAGGCTCTCGCGCCTCCCGGCGATGGCGTCGATCACGAGGACGAAACGGCGGCCGAAGGCGGCCTGGTAGCGAGCGGTCGCGGCCACCGCGTTGGCCACGTCGTCCTCGGTGCCCACTCGACCACCCAACTCGACGATCAGCTGCCGGCGGGTGTTGTGGAAGAACCATTGGTAGCCCACCGCACCGCCGGCGACATCTTTGGCCCGGCTGCTCAGCGGGGCGCCGAAGCTCCCCAGTCCGACGGCGGCGAAGTTGATGCCGGCCCGTCCCAGCGGCCCGCCGGAGGCCGGCCCGCGGGCGGCGGAGGAGAACTCGTCCACCGCCCAGAAGGTGTTGAAGTAGAAGAAATTCAGGCTGCTGGCGGGCGTCCAAGAGGCCTCGGTGAAGAGCAGCACACCGTCGGTGGCGAAAGCGGTCTCCTCGTCGACGGCCGAGGAAGCGAGGAGGCGCAACGAGGTGTTGGCCTTGCCGATGCGCTGGATGGCGCTCACTCCGGCGGTGATCAGGTCGCCGCGCTGCGGGTCGTCCGAGCTGACGTAGACCAGATCGGCGTCGATGGTCGAGGTACGCAGGTCGGTCGAGGTGAGCAGGGCGAAGAGCTGCGCCGAGTCGTCCTCGCGGTTGTCACCCCCGCTACCCCGGCCGACTTCGTTCCAGCCCCAGAAGAAGGTGGTGCGGAAGTTGGAGGTGTTCTTGGGCTGCAAGGTGTTGCGGGTGAAACCCATGCCGTCGATGGCGTCGTCGATCAGAATCCCCTCTTGAAACAGCATCGGTTGACGGCCGACCGTGAAGCCGATGTCGGTGGCGCGGAAGTCGTCGCGCGACAGGTTGGGGAAGATCTCTCCGAAGTCGCCCTCGAAGAAGAGGCTGGTGATCTGGCCGTTGAGTTCGCTGTTGAACTCTTCGTCGATGCCGGCGATGTTGGAGTCGAAGGTGTAGGAGGTGAAGCGGCCGTCGCGGTCGAGCGGGCGCAAGCCGATCACCAGCCGCTCGCTGCCGGAGAGCTGGAGGTTGACGAAGAGATCGAGCCGGTTGGCCCATTCGCTACGCCGTGCGCCGTCCACCTCGGCGGATTGCACCGCCGTGCGCAAACTGCCGAAGACCAGCAGCGACGGCTGCCAGATGGCGCCGGTGGGCAGCTCGAAGCCCGGGCGCAGGGTGCCGGTGCCGAGGAACGGCTCGCCCAACTCGACGATCGGTTTCGGTCGCTGTGGAAAGCCCTCGAGTTGCAGCGGGATCACCTCGTCGCTCAGCCGGCTGGCGTGCTCGTTGCTGTGTTTCTCGCTGTGTTCCTCGCCGTACTCCTCCCTGTGCTCTTCCCCCTCGGCAGAGTCGTGCTCTTGCGCCGTGGAGATGGCCGGAGCGAGCAGCAGCGCGATGGCGAGGAGCCAGGCGGCGAGCGCGGCCCGCGAAGTGTCTGTTCGCTCGCGCATCAGGGCGCCTCGATTCTCAGTTCGCTCTCCCACAGCACGAGGTGGCCGGCGACCACCCGTTCGGCGACCTCCCGGGCACTCATCCCGTAGTCGAAGCCGACATCCTTGATCTCGTGGATCAGGTTGATCGGGATCATGCCGGCCTTGAGCCGCACCGTGGCGACGTACGGTCCTTTGCCGGTGAGCGCCGCCTTGTCGATTCGATACTTCGCCCAGCGATGACCCAGCGGTTCGATGTTCTGCTTATGTTTGCGCGCCCCGCGCGGCCTGCCGGTGAGGACGGTCGACGAGGTGGAAGGGCGCAGGAAAGGGAGCGGATCGGGCGAGTAATTGAGCGCCAGCACCTGCTCGCGTTCGCCGCCGCGCACCATGCGGGTGAGGAACTTCGCTTGCAGGCTGAACAGCGAGCGGTCGAGCGGTAACTCGCCGTTGTGGACGTAGAGCGAGTGCAGGTCGCGCACGTCGCCGTTGGCGTCCAGATCGCCGCTTTCGAAAACGACAGTGCCCTCGCGATCCTTCACCTCCACCTGTAGCCAGACCAGCCGCTCGGCGTCAAAGCCGGTCGGGACACCATGACCGTTGGTCGCGTTCTTCACCTCCACCTTGAAGGCGATGCCCCGGGAATCGACCCGCTCGACGACCATCTCGCCGAACTGGTAGCCGGCCTGGAGGACGCGCTTGCGATCGCTGTTGGCTTCGGCGAGCAGCGCCAGGTTCTGGTCGAGGATGTCGCGGGCGTCGTAGCGGTCGTCGGCCGAGCGCCAGCGGTCCGGGAAGTCGTAGTCCGCCGAAGCGGTGTCCTCGAACGAGTCGCTCCCCCAGCCCGCCCGCCAGTCGAAGGTCAGCCATTCGCGGATGGTCGCCAGCTCCGAGGCCTGCGTGTTGTGCGGGAAAATCCCCGGATGAACCACCGAGTAGTCGGGGCCGATGAACATGTGGTTGGTGCGCTTGCGTGGCCTCGTCGCCTTGCCACCGACCGTCGCGGCCGGGGCCTGGGCGTAGCCCGAGTCCTTGCCCGGCTCGCTGCCCATGTGGCAGTCCTGGCACGATATGCCCTCGTCGGCCGCCGGCGAGGTCTTGAACTCGCTGAACGCCTCTTCCAGCCGGAAGCCGTTGACCAGATTGACGTCGTGGCAGCTGGCGCACGACCCGGAGGTGTCGATCTGGAAGAATTTCTCCGCCCGCGTGTGAATCGCCCGGCCCGCTTTTCCCCGTTCGGTATTGACCCGGTATTCGTCGCTTTCGATCACCCTGGCGAGTTCGTCGTTTCCGCTCGGTCCGTAGACCGGCTCGAAGAGATCGCCTTCGACGATGGCCAGCCGCCCCGAGAGCTTGCCGTAGGCGCGGTTCACCCGGTGGCAGACGACGCAGGTGACGCCTTCACGCGAGGTCGGGTGGCGGTCCATGTTGCTGATGAACTCCGGCTCGCCCAGGTTCATCCCGACCGGGGTGTGGCAGCGGATGCAGAAGTCGCCGTTGGTGCCGTTGGTGATCTTCAGCACGGTGCCCTGCATGGCGTTGAACACCGGACTGATCTGGGAGTAGGCGTGCGGCGAAACCGACCACTCGCGGTAGTGATCGGGATGGCAGGTGGCGCAGGTGGTCGCGGAGGGGAAGCGGTTTTCGAGGAAGAGTGCGGCGTGTTCCTCCTCGGCGTCTGCCGCTTCGACGACAACGCTTCGGGCTCCGGTCTCCCCCTCGGCGAGCGGTTCTTGCGGCAACGCCCGGAAGGTCATTCCGGCCGTCGCCAGCAGCGCTGAGGCGGCGAACAGGAGCGCAGGTCGAAGGGCTCTACGCTGATCCGGTTGCATCGATCCGGCTCCTTTTTTTGGCTTAGTCTATCAATCGCCACGTAAACCGTGGAAATCTCGTTTCAGAGATTGGCTGAGATAGGGGCTTCGCCGTTACCGATCGACGCGAAAGTGGTCGCTTTTTATCGCCTTGCTCAAAGGCCCGGCCGACAGTTGGGAGGCTGCCGGCCGGGCACAACTCTGTGGTGAGCAAACAGAGTCGGTGGAGCTCGCCCGAAGCGAGTCGAGCGAGTTGAGCCAGGTACCAACACAGAGGAAACATGCTCGGGAGCGAGCGACTGCGCCGACACAAGGATCCACATTGAAGAAGAACACCAAGCCAGGCGGAATGGGGGTGTGCACCGTTGATTGTTTCTTTGCCGGGGAGCCTGTGGGTGGATTCCGCCACGCTCTTTTTGCCGCGCTTGCGCGACCTGCTGGCGGTCCGAAACGAGGTAAGCTCAAGGTGTCGGGTATCACCCCGCGAAGCCAACACTGTGTTGCACTAAAACTAGGGAGAGAGCCGTGAAGAAACCAGTTCACGTCGCCGTGACCGGGGCGGCCGGAAATATCGGTTACGCACTGACCTTTCGCATCGCCGCTGGCGATATGTTGGGTCCTGATCAGCCTGTGATTCTGCAACTCATCGAGATCCCGCCGGCGATGGATGCGCTCTCTGGAGTGGTCATGGAACTCAACGATTCGGCCTTCCCCTTGCTCGCCGGCACCGTCGCCACTTCCAGTCTTGAGGAAGGATTCGATGCTGCGGACTTTGCGCTGTTGGTCGGTGCACGGCCCCGCGGCGCCGGCATGGAGCGCAAGGATCTGTTAGGGGCCAACGGCAAGATCTTCGGCCCGCAGGGCAAGGCGATCAACGACCAAGCCTCGCCGGATGTGCGGGTGCTGGTGGTGGGCAATCCGGCCAACACCAATGCGCTGATCGCCGCCTCCAACGCGCCGCGGCTGGACAGGCGGCAATTCACCGCCATGACTCGCCTCGACCACAACCGTGCGATCAGCCAGTTGGCGGAGAAGACGGCGCGCCACTCAACCGAGATTCAGCGCATGACGATCTGGGGCAACCACTCGTCGACGCAATACCCGGACATCAGCCACGCCATCGTTGCCGGCCGTCCTGCCAGCGAGCTGGTGGACCAGGGCTGGTACCGCGACACCTTCATTCCGACGGTGCAGAAGCGGGGCGCGGCGATCATCAAGGCGCGCGGCGCCTCCTCGGCGGCGTCGGCGGCGTCGGCGGCGATGGACCATATCCGCACCTGGGTCAATGGCACGCCCGAGGGGGATTGGGTGAGCATGGCGGTGGCCGCCGACGGCAGCTACGGAGTTGCCGAAGGGGTGATGTACTCCTACCCCTGCACCTGCCGGGACGGCCAATACTCGATCGTCCAAGATCTGGCGATCGACGACTTCAGCCGCGAGCGAATGGTCGCCACCGAGGGCGAGCTGCGCGAGGAACGCTCGGCGGTCGAAGAGCTGCTGGCTTAACTAGACAACGCACGGCAGCGATCTTGTTCTACCGCTTCGCCGGCCAAGACGAAGTAGTCGAACCGCGAAGCGGTAGGACGAAGTCGGAGCCGGGACCTTCCTTCGCGCCGACGAGGGTCTAGGCCGTTTGCCCCTTCCTGGGCTGCCGCCTGCCAGCGTAGGGTTTTCCTATGCTGACTGAGCGAAGACATCAAGGTTGCACACAAGCAAGGATTGCCTCTAGCACCCCTGGTGAGCGCGGTCGGCGGGCCGGAAAGGTGGAGTCCTCGACCACGGGGGGGCCGTGGGCGAAACGGACAGTGGCACCTTTCCGGCCCACATTGGCTCCCGCGGTCTGGGCTTCGGTGAGCGGTTTACAGCGAGATGCCGCCAGCCACGAGCGGCGCTACTTGGAGATGATCCAGCAGTTGGAAGTCTGGCAGGGCCAGGCCAGCGTTGCCGGCTCGGAGCCGATTCGGATCTCGAGCTTCCTCTTGGCGCGCTGTCTCGGCATCGATAACCTGGCTGCCGGCATGATCGCCGCCGCTGCCTCTTTGCGCGACATCGGCAATCTGGGGGTACCGTCGGAGATTCTGCGCCAGCCTGGCCCGCTCAGCTCGCAGGAGTGGCGGCTGGTCCAGCGGCACACCATCGTCGGTGCGACCCTGCTCGGCGGTTCTGACTCGCCGATGATCAAAATGGCGTCGCAGCTGGCCCTGACCCACCATGAACGGTGGGATGGTACCGGCTACCCGCGCGGTTTGAGCGGCGAGGAGATTCCCCTGGCGGCTCGGGTGCTCGCGCTGACGGACCAGTACGATGCACTGCGCGGCTGCCGGCCCCATCGCACGCCGCGAACCCACCGGCAGGCGTGCAAGGTTCTGCTTATCGGCGACGAGAGGACCTCTCCACGCCACTTCGATCGTGAGGTGCTCAAGGCTTTCGCCAAAATCCACCATGAGATCGAGAGCGTCTACGAGTCGCCCTCGACGAGAGCCCGAACGAATCAGGCGGAGAGGCAAGAGCCGGCGTAGCCTCCCTCGCAAGTACCTGTCGAGTTGGAGCCGCAAGAAAAGCTAACGGAAGCGTCACGGATCGCTCCACGGTGTCAGCGGCGGTTGAAAGGGCCGCTTTGAGACGCTAAGGTGTCCCGGAGAAGCAGTTTCCCCTTTCTAGCCATAAGGGCCGCATGTGTCCTGGCATCCTCCTACCTTCTTGTTCGAGAGAAAGTTGGCCCGCGCACTTTTTTCAACGCGCGCTCTAGATCTTGTCGGGCGCCTACCGCTGATTTTGTACTGCTTGGTGGCGGTTCTCGCACCCAGGTCGGCAACAGCTCAGCGCCTGCAGACAGAGTGGCTGACCGAGTCGGACGGCCTGCCCAGCTCGATGATTCGAGGCTTGGCTCAGGATGTCAACGGACGGTTGTGGGTTCTGACCCGAGGTGGACTCGCCTCCTATGACGGTCGCCACATCGAAGCTCACGCGGAAGTCGCTGGGGTTGCGACCCGCGACCTGATGGTTCTGTCGCGCGATCAGCGCGGCGCGATCTGGGCGGCATCCTCCGACTTGCCGCCCAAGCTGGTCCACTTCGATGGTGAGCAGTGGACCGCCGTGCGATCGGCACGGGAGACTCCCTGGCCGCAGGGTGAGCAGCTTACTTCGATAGCGGTTTCACTCGGCCGCAACGCCGATCAGGTGGTGGTCGGTACGACCCTCGGTTTCTATCTGCTGCGCGCGGGCCAGTGGATAACACTGGGTCTGGACGAGGGCTTCACCCCGGAGCCCGTCCAAGCGCTGGAAGCCTACGGTGAGGAGATCTTCGTCGCTGGGCCCGGTGGTTTGTGCATTCTTCATGCGGGCACGGTGGACTGCTCGCTCGGTGAGATTTCGCCACGCCTCTCAGAGCCCATCCGCGCACTTTCCATCGAGCGTTCCGAGCCGGAAGATGATCGCCTGTGGATGGTCGGGACGGATTGGATCGGTGTGCTCAACCTGGCTTCCCGGAGGTTGGAAGTCGTTCGTAGCGGCCTGCTAATTCCCTCCTCGGAAGGCGGTGCGGTGATCGGCGTCGATGCGCAGGACGGAGTCTTTTTCGGCTCGACGAGCCACGCCTGGCTGCTGGATCGATTGCAGGGCGATCAACTCTGGTTGGGGCCTGAGAGCGGTCTCACCGGGGGCGGCCTGACCGCCTTTCTCCTGGACCGCGAATCCAACGTCTGGCTCGGTTCGTTGCGTGGCCTGAACCGAATCGCCAGCCGGCGGTTCCTGTCCTATGGAATCGGCCAGGGTCTGCTCGAAGACGAGGTCACCGCAATCGCTGAGATCGCACCGGGGAGTCTGCTCCTCGGCCACAACCTTGGCCTGACCCTGCTTGAACCTGAGGCGGTGCACACCATCCCGATCCCGCATGTCCAAGGAGAGCCGGGGACCGAGTCGCGGGTGATGCAAATCGCGGTCGGACCCGGTGGAGAGGTGGTCATTGCGGCGGTCAGCCGCGGGGTTGGACGGCTTCTGCCTTCACGAGAACTGGTCTGGAACGGTGCCGGCGAAGGGCTGCCGGAGAAAGTGTACTCCGTCCAGTTCGACCCTACCGGGCGCCTCCTGGTCGCCGCCGGGACGCAAGGAGCGTGGGTGCGGGAGGACGGCCGATTCAGTCAGCTCGATCTCGGCGGGTATTGGCCCAGCTACGTTCGTCGGGTGGTGGTCCTGCCCTCCGGGGCCGTCTACTTGGCCACCACGGAGGGAGTCTTCTGGAGTGACGGTGGTGAGTGGCGTCAGGCCTTCGCGCCGCAGGGCGAAAAGGGCGCCAACGACGTCTTCGATGTGCTTCAGGATCGCTCCGGGCGGGTGCTGGTAGGCACCATGGTGGGCCTCTTTCGAGTCGACGGGGATCGCCTGGTGGCGCAGGAGCTGGGTGAGTCGACCCTAGAGCGACCGATATACCAGCTGCTCGAAGACCGGGCCGGAACTCTCTGGCTCGGTACCGACAATGGCGCTTTCCTCTGGGACGGAGACCATCTGCGCCACCGAACGGTTACCCATGGTCTCGCCGGCCGCGAGACCAACCGTTGTGCCAGCCTGGTGGATAGCCAAGGGCGAGTGTGGATCGGCACCGAGAGCGGCGTTTCCGTCTATCGTGCTCGTCTCGACGATAACCGGGCGATGGTTCCGCCCATCGCCGAGATCAGTGCCATCGAAGTAGGAAACCAGCAATACCCGGTCGATCAGCGCATCGAGTTGGAGCCGGGTGACAACGACCTCTTCTTTCGCGTTGCGGGCGTCTCGCTGAACCACGACTCACAGTTGCTGATGAAGTATTTCTTGGAGGGCTACGACGAAGAGTGGCTGGGCCCGCAACCGCTGACCTCGGCGCCGATTCGCTACACCAACCTGCACCCGAGGAGCTACCGCTTCCACTTTCGCGTCGGCCGAGGCGATGGAACGTGGAGCGCCAATCGCCGATCGGGTTCGATCGGTGTCGCCCAGCCGCTGTGGCAGAAGCCATGGCTGCAAGGGATGGGTCTCCTGCTGCTGGCGGCCGTGGCTCTGGCGCTCTACCGCTTTGATATCGCCAAGCGTCGAGCGGCTCTGCGCGATCCGTTGACCGGTTTGCCCAACAGAGTCTTGTTCACCCAGCGGCTGCGCGTCGCTTTGGAGCGCAAAGGCCGGGCGGGAGAGCCGGGTTTCGCCGTGCTTTTCTTGGATCTCGATCGCTTCAAGAACATCAACGACAGCCTTGGCCATGCCGCGGGCGATGAGCTGTTGGCTGAGATCGCTCGCCGTTTGACCGGCTGCGTGCAGTCCAATGACACCGTTTCGCGGCTGGGAGGCGATGAGTTCACCGTCTTGCTCGACGGCATTCGCCGCGGCGAGGACGTGGGCTCTATCGCCCAGCGCTTGCAGCGCGCCTTCGAAGCCCCTTTTCGTCTTCGTGGCCACGATGTGTTCGCCGGGGCCAGTATGGGGATTGCGTTGGGTTCGCCGCGCTACACCCTGCCCGAAGAGGTGCTGCGCGACGCCGACACGGCGATGTATCGGGCCAAGGAGCATGGTGGTGGGCGTTATGAGTTCTTCGATCCCAGCATGCATGAGAAAGCGATCGTCTTGCTGCGCTTGGAGACCGACCTGCGCCGTGCCCTCGAGCGCGGCGAATTGCGCCTCTACTACCAACCGGTAGTCCGTCTCGATTCCGGGGAGCAGGTCGGCTGCGAGGCGTTACTGCGCTGGCAGCATCCCGAACGCGGCCTTCTGGCGCCGCAGGCCTTCCTCGAAGTCGCCGAAGAGACGGGATTGATCTTGCCCATCGGCGAGTGGGTCTTGCGCGAGGCCTGTGCGCAGCTGGCGGCTTGGAGGCGGGCAGGAGCGCTACCGAAGCGCTTTACCCTAGCGGTCAACGTCTCGCCCAAGCAGCTGGCGCGGCCTGATCTGGCGGAACGCATCGCGCAGATCTTGCGCGTTGCCGGCTGGTCGGGAATGGATCTGACCTTGGAGATCACCGAAAGCTCCTTGATGAGCGGTCCCGATTCGCTCAAGTGGCTGCTCAAGCGCTGTCGCGACATCGGCGTCTCCTTCTCGATCGACGACTTCGGCACCGGCCATTCCTCGCTCAGCTACCTGCAAAACTTCCCGGTGCAAGCGCTCAAGATCGATCGCAGCTTCGTCGCCAGGATGGGTACCAACCCGGCGAGCGTCGAGATCGTACGCACCATCGTCGACCTGGGCCGAAACCTCGGTCTGGAAGTAGTCGCCGAAGGGGTAGAAACCGCCAGGCAAGCGGCCTACCTAAGAGCCATCGGCTGCAACCTGGCTCAGGGCTACCTCTTCTCCGGCCCGATCCCGGCGGCGAGTTTGATTCAGTACATCACGGTTCCTAAGGCCATCTGAGACCGGGAACAGAGGCTCCCGGCTCCTCGTCCCCGCGGCACTCCCCGGTCGCCCGCGTGGGCAGGATGGTTGCCCTACGAGTCGGCCCGCTACGGGCGCCCGCGCAACTCGCGGCTGCGCCGCTCAGACAATCACGGGCGCTTCTCCTCCGCGAGCCGATCGGTGCCCGGCGTGGCCTCCTGCCCGCGGGTTCAGGGTCGCTTCAGCGGGAACTCGTCACTGGGCGTTGATTGACACCTCGCTCGCGATTCGCGCGATCTTGCTTCGATCTTGCTCCAACCACATCGAGCTCGCCGCTTCGCGTCTTGTGGGGGCACGTTCTCGGGAACAGGGTGCGAGCCGTCAGGCGAGCCCGGCCGTTTAGGCCGGACTTCTCGGGGGTGAGCCGCAAGAACCGCGTTTCTTGCGGCGAGGGGGGCTTGGAGAAAGCCCCCCATAAACAACACCTCCTCAGGTATTTCCACTTAAGTGGAAATACCTGAGGAGCTTATGGAAGCCACCTAGCATCTCGGTTAGGGCTTCCTCTTTGAGCGGGGGTAGCGCCTCTTGCATGCCCAGAGCGCGGTAGATGTCGACATCGCTGGCGTTGCTGAAGGCGGGGTCGGTTTCGGCGGTGACGGTTCCCGAGCGTTGGTCGAAGCGCACCAGAGGGGTTCGCTCGTTGACGATCTGGAGCGCGTTGAACAGGTCGGCCAAGTCGACATGAAGAGCGCCCAGGATCTTCTCCAGGGTGTCGATAGACGGTTTCTGTTTGCCCGTCTCGTAGGCGGAGAGCATGGCTTTGGTGACCCCCGCGTCATCCGCGACTTGGTACTGTTTCTTGCCTTGCTTGTCGCGAATCCAGCGTAACGCTTTGCCTAGGCCATGGAAAGAAGACATGACGGCACTCTACAGAGGATCGCGCTTCGTCGCAACCTGTAAGTCCTTTGGTATCAAAATTTTACGCCTAGAGACGAATTCCTGGAAAAGAGTATTTTGACCCTGTTCGGGGGTCCAAAGAGAGGTTATTTTTCCCTAACAAGAAATTATTTCTTCTATTTGGCCCTATTGGTACCCTGTTGAGGGTCTTTTTCATTGCCGCCACTGTGCGTCAATCGGCGTCTACTCGCCAGCGGAAGTCCGGGTCAGGTCGTTGGTTGATGTCGTCGGCCGAGTGGCAGCGGTCGTGTGCAGAAGACGCAGCCAGGTGAGAAACCCTTGGAGCATTTGGGACAGAGCCTGCTCCTGCTCGGTGGGGAGGCGGTGGGCAAGGTCGAGCCACGAGTAGAGATCGAGAGTGGCCTCTTCTTGGGAAGCCTTTCGGCCGCTCGACGGTGGCGCAGAGGGGGCCGCCTTCGTCGCAGGGCGAGGGGGCACCCCCTTGCCGAGGGAGCTGCTCGCTTCGAGCTCGATCTCTTCGCTCGCCTCCGGCTGCTGGCGTACCGCCTCCAGCACCTGGAACAGATCCGGCAGATCCACGCCAAGAGCGTCAAGGATTTTATCCAGCGTGCGTAACGAGGGCTGGCGTTTCCCCTGCTCGTAGGAGCAGAGCATCGCTTGCGTGATGCCGGCGGTTCGTGCCACCTCGCACTGCTTACGCCGATGCTGCAATCGCAGCCAGCGCAGTGCTCGGTCGAGACCATGGAAGATAGGCATAGGGTGATTTCTCACCCCCCGCGCTGTGGATGATCGTAGAGGATCTATCGCCGGGGCGCAAGAGGGGAGGGTCATTCTCGATGGGTGGTTCCTTCGTCGGACGGGGCGCCGGTAGGTGTGGAGCCGGTGAAGGGCATCCGGCTGGAGCGGGCTACGGATTCGAAAACGAAGCGATTGATCTGCAACAGGCCATGGACGATCTCCGAGTAGCCTTCCTCCAGTGCACGGGGTAGAGCGGAGGCAAGGCCGGATCCGCCGGTCAGCTCTTCGGTCGAAGCAGTGACCGCCGCTCGCCAAGCCGGTCGTTGCCCGGTGGTGGGGCGCTCGCCGCCCAACTGCCGTTGATTGACCTGATGCAGGGCCCACTCGAGATCGGCCAGGGAGGCGCCGATGCCGTCGAGAACTTTGTCGAGAGTTGCGATCTCGGGAGTGGTACGACCGTTCTCGTAGGAGGAGAGCATCGGTGCCGTCACCCCCGCGGTCTTGGCCACCTCCTTCTGGCTGAGACCGCGCGCGTCGCGAAGACGGCGCAGCGCGCTGCCGAGGTTGTCGAATACAGTCACGGCTCAGAATGTATAGACGGTGGCCCCTTTGCGCAATGTAAGCCGTTAGCTATCAGTTCTTTACGTCGCCCGGTAAGCCTTGCGCAAGAGGGTATTTACCTTCGTTGAGGGGCAAGAACCCAGAACTCCGCGCTATCCCTCGGGAGCACTCTTTTCGCTTTTCCGGAAATGGCGCGGCTACGGGGCGGGGGTCGCCAGGGGCAAATTGGGCGGGAATTGGAGCCGGTCGGCCAGCCGGCAGCGCGAGCGGCGGGCAATGGCCGGTGACCCCGTGGTGAAACGACAGCGCGCGGCTGAAAGCAGGATGCATGAAAAAGCCCCCGCGGGGCGGGGGCGAAAACAGACGAAGCACGGAGGAAGGGTCGGCTATCCGTCGTCCGACTCCCACTCGTCCTTGCTTTGTACCGTCAAGAGATCCAGCCCCTTCTTGGCGAGGGTCCGGTTCAGCTCGGCGACGCCCTGGTCACGCAAGGAGTTGAAGCGGGCTTGGAATTCGTCGAGCCTCCCCTCCAGCACCTCTTTGCGGTCGAGCTGCGTTTGGGTCGGGCGACCTTCAAAGCCGGTGACACCCGCATAGAGATTGGCCAAGTCCTCGCGCAGCTTCTCATCACCGGAGAGCCAGCCCGCGTCGCTGGTCGAGACCATGCTGGTGCGCAGCTCCTCGAAGTCGGTCGCTACCGCCTCCAGCGCCTTGCGCGTTCTGTCTCGGGCCTTCAGCCCCTTGGCCCGTTCGCGGGCTTGATCGCGCAGGTCGACGGCGGTCTCAACGAGGTAGGTCAACTGGCTCAGGTCCTGGTAGAGCTGCATCGAGGTTGCCTGTTGTAGGGCGCGGTCATCGCTCGAGTGCGGCGAGCGCGGATCGGCGACCAGCTCGACGCTGCCCTCCACCGACTTCTTGCCCTTGATCAGTTTGATCTTGTAGGTGCCTTCCGCAACCCGCGGGCCGACGAATGCCGCGGCGAGCGAGCTGGCCGCCGGAACCTTGGGTGGAGCCAGCCGCATCGGCCAGAGCACCCGGTTGATCCCCTTGCGCTTGGTGCCGGGAATCGTCGTGATCAGCTCACCGTCCGCAGCGTAGACCTCCACCTTGAGATCGCCGAAGAGGTGGCGCTTCTTCTGGTAGTAGGTGATCACCGCCGCTTCCGGAGGATTGTGTGCCACGTAGCTCGCGTCGCCGTTGAAGCCGAAGCCGATTCCGCCGGTCATCATCACCGTCGGTCTACCGCCGAGCAGTGTGATGCCGGACTCCAAGATGTCGGCCGACAAGTTACGCAGCGGAGTCAGGTCGTCGATGATGTAGATACCGCGGCCGTGAGTGGCCACCACTAGATCGTTTTCCCGCGGGTGAATCGCCATGTCGTGAACCGCGACCTTGGGCAGGCCACCTTTGAAGCGAGCCCAGTTCTCACCGCCGTCCACACTGAGGTAGAGGCCGAACTCGGTACCCAGGAAGAGCAGGTCGGGCGAGACGAGGTCCTGGCGGATGACCCAGGCGTAACCCTCGATGGCGTCGCTGGTCAGGGACTTCCAGCTGGCACCGTAATCGGTGGTCTTGTAGAGATAGGTGGCCATCTCGCCGGAGCGGTGGCCGTCGATGGTGACGAAGGCGGTGGCCGCATCGTGTGGACTGGCCTCGACGAACGAGATCCACAGCCCCGCCGGCACGTCGGGAATGTTGGCGGTGACGTTGTCCCAGTTCTCGCCACCGTTGCGGGTGACCTGGACGTTACCGTCATCCGTACCGACCCAGATCACCTTGTTGTCGAGCGGAGACTCGCTGATCGAGTAGATCGTGGCGTTGTTCTCAGCCGTTGAGTTGTCGACGGTGAGTCCGCCGGATTTCTCCTGGCGCTGGCGTTGGGGGTCGTCGGTGGTCAGGTCGGGGGAGAGGGTCTCCCATGACTCGCCGTGGTCGCGCGAGCGCAGAAGATACTGCGCGCCGTAGTAGAGGGTGCCCTTCTCGTTCGGCGACATGTGGAGCGGCGTGTTCCAGTTGAACCGGTACTCCTCCTCCCCCTGCTTGGGGAAGGGCTTGATATCGCGCTGCTCACCGGTCGACAAGCGGGTGCGCGAGAGGTTGCCACCTTGGAATTCGGAGTATAGGTAGTCGTCGTCGGCCGGGTCACGGAAGGTGAAGAAGCCGTCGCCGCCGTTGAGGTTGTCCCAGTCGCGATTGGAGATGGTGCCGCTCTTACCACGCGAGGGGGCCGTCCACGAACCGTTGTCTTGCAGACCGCCGTAGACGTTGTACGGGAAGTCCATGTCGAAGCTGACGCGGTAGAACTGCGAGACAGGCAGGGTGCCGACGAAACGCCAGCTGTGGGCCTTGTCATGCGAGATGTAGACACCGCCGTCGTTGCCGACGATGACCTCGTTGGGATTGTTCGGGTTGATCCACAGAGCATGGTTGTCGGGGTGGATGGTGCCGAAAGAGAATGAACTGAACGGTGAAGAAAAGGACTTGCCGCCGTCGTGGCTTACCGAGAGAGTCAACCCCGGCTTGTAGACCGTGTTGTAGTCCTGCGGGTCGACGATCACGGTGGCGAAGTAGAAGGGACGGGCGGTGACGTTGAATGAGCTATTGATCTCTTCCCAGCTCGCTCCCAAGTCGTTGGAGCGGTAGAGGGCGTTGTCTTCGCTCTCCACCACGGCGTAGACGACATTGGGACGGGAGGGAGCCACGGCGATGCCGATGCGACCTTTGTCTCCGCTGGGAAGACCGTTGGTCAGTTCATCCCAGCTCTCGCCGCCGTCGGTGGACTTGTAGAGGCCGCTTCCGGGGCCGCCGGACTTGAAGAAATCGGGATAGCGGCGGAATTGCCACATCGAGGCGTAGAGCACGTCGGGCTCTTGCGGGTCGATTGCCAGGTCGGCGCAGCCAGTGCCGTCGTCGACGTAGAGCTGGCGCTGCCAACTCTTGCCGCCATCGGTGGTCTTGTAGACCCCCCGCTCCTCGCTGGCGCTCCACAGTCGCCCGGTGGCGCAGACCCAAACGGTGTCGCTATCCTCCGGGTGGACCTGAATTCGCGCGATGCGTTCCGAGTCGGCGAGGCCCATCAGCTCCCAGTTATCACCACCGTCGGTGGTTCGGTAGATTCCGGTGCCGACCGAGACGCTGTTGCGCGTCCAGGCTTCGCCGGTTCCCACCCAAACGGTGTCCGGGTTGGAAGGATCGATCCGGATGGCACCGATCGACTGGCTGTAGTCATCGAAGACGGGGCGGAAAATCACTCCGCCGTCTTTGGATTTCCACACCCCGCCGCTGGCGGCGCCGACCCAGATGGTCAGAGGGTCCTCGGCATGAGCGTCGAGCGCCGCGATACGGCCGCTCATGGTGGCCGAGCCGATGTTGCGCGCCTGAAGGCCACCGAAAGTGTTCGAGTCGATTTTGACCGCGGCATTCGCCGAGGTCGCCAGAGTTACGGCGAAGGCAAAGGCTACGAAGCAAGCCAAGAGGCTCCTCAGCGTAGTACGCATGGGCTGTCTCCTCTAAGGATAGTCAAGGCCGGCCCATCCCCCCGTGGCGAGGAGCCGGGAACACCGGCGTGCTCTCAAGGAGTCACGCCAGTTGCGAGCCGCAGCTCAGAAGCTGCGGCGTGAGCCGGGAGCAACTCTCCCGGCTCGCAGTTACAAACCCGGGTTGTTGTTTAGACGTCGGCCTCTCAGCCGTCGCTGCTCTCGCTATCTTCGCCATCCTCGTCCGCTTCCTCGGTGGCGGGCATCGAGAATCGGTCGGCATCGAGGTCGATATTGATCTCGGCCTTGTCGATGGTGATCGTCTGGCTGGCAGGTGCGCCGGGAACCTTCGTTTCCATCGAGTGGGCCATGATCAAATCGCCGACCTCTTTGTAGTCGCCGATGTCGGTCTCAACCTCGATCGTCTGGCCTTGGATCTCCGTCTTGGAGAATTGCTTGAACTCCAAGCCGTACTCGGTGTCGAGGTAAATGACCTGTTCGTTGCCATTCTTGAGCGTCACCTTCAGCTTGTGGCCGTCCGTACCGTCGATCTCTTCGACGCCAAGATACTCGACCTGATTGCCCTTTTCCTTCCAGTTGACCAGCGGTCCTTCGATGGCGTCCGCGGTGTCGACCAGGCTCTTGGCTTGATCTTTGGGCAGTTTCTCGGGAGCGGTCTTACCCATGATCGGCATGTAGGCCCAGGCCGTCTCGCCGTCGTATGCTTGGGTGATGGTCTGCCCTTGCAAGACCATATCCATGCGCACCTTGTTGGGGCGTTGCCACTCCATCACCACGGGAACCTCCATACCGGGGCCCATGGTCATCTTGCCGGTGAAGCGGGCGCTCTTCATATTGGCGATGTTGTCGGCACCGCCGCGGGCCTCGAGGTTCATGGCGAGAACCTCCTCAAGAGTCATCTCGGAGGTTTCGGCCTCTTGGGCGAAGGCGATTGGCGCTGTCAAGAGCGACAGTAGGGCAATCGCGAGAAGCGGTCGCCGGGCGGTATTGCGCAGCATGAGCGGTCTCCTGTCTGAGATTGGAAATTCGTCAACCCACGACCTCTATTCGGTCGCGAACAAGTGGATCCTACGCTACCGGGCGCTCAACAAGGAATCGGCGCTCTGTCGGATCGGATCTCAATCAAGCGATATACGTCTCGCGAGGCGAAAAGTTCGCCTAGAGGGCCGGCCGGATCTCTAGAGTCCCAGTCGAAATCCCACCGCGAAGGAGCGGCCGGGAGCCAGAGGAGCCTTGTCATCGGCCGAGCGACGGTAGGCTTGATCAAGGAGGTTCTTGGCGGCGAGAGTCAGCGCCCAGCGCTGGCGGAATCGTCGGGTGACGGAGGCCTTGAGCAGTTGCGCCGAGCCGATGACGAACTCGCCGCTGCCTGGGTCGTCCTTGCCGTTTCTCAGCTCCAGGTGGGCGTTGAATCGCCAACTCCCCCGCTGGTGGCGAAGGCCCAGCTGCAGCCGATCGACCGGGATGTCGCCCAGTGCGCTGCCGTCGTCGGAGCGGCCGCGCAGGTGGTGGGCGTTCCAGGAGAAATGCCACTCTTCGCTGGGCTGGAAGAAGCCTTCGGTCTCCACCCCTTCGATGCGCCCCGAGGTGAGATTGACGAAGGTCAGCAGGCCGGGAGCGATCTCGATCCGTTCGATGTAGTCGTCGATCTCATTGCGGAAGAGCGATCCCGAAACGAACAGGCGCTCACCGAACCAGCGCAAGGAGAGATCGGTGTTGAACGAATGCTCGCTGTCCAGGTCGCGGTTGCCGATCACCGTGCCGCGGCCGGTGGTGCCGCTGAAAAACCGCTCCGACAGGCTGGGAAAGCGCAGCCCGGTTCCAAGGTTGGCGGCAGCTTCGAACCCTTTGCCCAAGGGCAGCGTGAACCCGGTGAAAAGGCTGACCGCGGTGTCATCGCGGTGTCTCGCACTCGGCGAACCGGTGGCTGAGTTGCGTTGCCCGAGCCAGGTAAAACGGCCCCCGGCTTCGACACTGGCCTTGCCAAAGAGACGCCGCAAGGAGCCGTAGGCAGCGATCTCGTCTTCCCGGCCGTCGAGGGTGATTGTGCTGGCCGGCGGGGTGCTGGTCGGACCATCGAGGTCGACCTGCCTTTCGGTGGCCTTGACGCCGCGCCGCGCGAAGTATTCGAGGCCGAAGCGGGCCGTGGTCCGCCACCGTTCGAGCTCGACTACGCGAACCGTGTTGAAACCGAAGTCGAACGCCTCGTTGTTGACCGTGTTGACCCGGTCACCCACGCGCGTGGTCTTGGTCTCGAGTTCGTTCGGATGGGCGAAGGCGTGCAATCGCCAGCCGTTGGCGGTGGTCATCCCGAGACGGGCCAGGAGGTGGTTCTCCCGCGGGTAGATGGTGACCCGCTCGGGAAAGTCGGTGTTCGATTTCTGAATGTCACGGCCGAAGGAAGGCAGCAGCGAGAAGGTGTAGCTGCGCCCGCCGGCGCCCTGCCAGCGCTTGGCAAGCGAGGCGGAGAATTGCTCGAAGCCGCTGTTCAGCTCTTCGCCGTCGGGGGCCTCACTGTTGTTGGCGCTGCGGCGGGCAAGATTGAACGACCAGCCGTTCGCACCCCAGCCACCCGCGATGTAGTTCTCGTCGCCGTCGGTGTCGAAGCCGGCGGCCAACCACGGAGTGGAGGAGGCGGAGGGGAAGAGCTGCATCACGCCGCCCAGAGCACCTGAGCCGTAGAAGGTCGAGGCCGGACCGCGCAGGAGATCGACCGAACCGATCAGCAGCGGGTCGACGAACGAGGTGGCGGCACCCGCCCTGCGTTCGCTGACGATCCGCATGCCATCGATCAAGGTCAACACTCGATGGCGAGAGACTCCCCTTATCGACACCACCTGAAAAAGGCCGCCCTGACCGTTTTCGCTGACTCCCGCCACCGCGGTGACCGCATCGGTGATGGTGGCCGGCGCAGCGCCGATTTGGATCGGCTCGATCACGGTCGAGGAGATCGAAGTCGGAGACAAGCTGTCGCCGCCGTGCCGCGCCGAGACGACGATCTCTTCGTAGACCGCCTGTTTGGCTTCCATCACCAGGCTCAGCGGCGCGGCGGGCAACTCGGACAGTTCGACGATCAGCTCCTCGAACCGTGGATGGCGCACCAGCAGTAGGTAGGGCGCCTCGTCGGTGGAGAGGACAAAAAAGCCGTGTGCGTCGGTCGAGGTGGTCTCACCGCTGTGTACTTCCTCGACCCTTGCCGCCTCCAGCGCAGTGCCGCCGGCGGTCGAGACCCGGCCGCGGACCTCCGCTACGGCACTCGTTGGTAGCAGGGCGCAGCCAAGGGTCACGGCGAGAAGGGACAGACGGCTGGCGGTAGAGAGGTTCACGGTTCGGTGGTTGCTCTTGCTGCGCGCGGAGGAGGAGATACTGGAATTTCTCGGCGCCTTGACGCGAACTGTTCTACGCTGAATGCTCCAACCGTTGTACAGACCATATCGCGGCGACAAACCTTCCCGCCGCAAGCTCGTAAGCCTAATCTACGAGCTAACACTGGATGATAGAGGGGGATCGATGAATACGACGCTCGAAGTTCGCGACGCCCGCAAGGCGTACGGCGATTTCGTCGCCGTCGCTGGGGTTTCGATGCAAGTGCCACCAGGGACGATTTTTGGCTTGCTGGGGCCCAACGGGGCCGGCAAGACGACGACGATTCGCATGATCATGGACATCATCGGGCCCGACTCCGGTGAAGTTCTCTTCTTTGGCCGCAAGCGCCGCCCGGAGGACTTGGCCCGAATCGGCTACCTGCCGGAAGAGCGCGGTCTCTACCGCAAGATGACCGTCCTCGACCATCTGGTCTTTCTGGGCGAGCTGCACGGCTTGAGCGGTGGTGAGGCGAAGAAGCGCAGCAAGAGCTGGCTGGAGCGGTTGGAGCTCGGAGACCGTGCCGGCAAGAAGGTCGAAGAGCTGTCCAAAGGGATGCAGCAGAAGATCCAGCTGGCCGGGACGCTGATCCACGATCCCGAGATCGTTATTCTGGATGAACCCTTCTCGGGTCTCGATCCGATCAACCAGGGGTTGTTCAAGGATGTCCTGGCCGAGTACAAGGCGAGTGGCAAGACGATCCTCTTCTCGACCCACGTGATGGAGCAGGCAGACAAGCTGTGCGATCACATCTGTTTGATCTCCAAGGGTCGAACGATCCTGGCCGGCGAACTCAAGGCGATCAAGCGCGAGCAAGGGGGCAATTCCTTCCGTCTGGTGGCCAGTGGTGATGTGGAAAAGGTCAGCGAGTTGCCGCAGGTCGCTCAGGTGCTGCGCCGCGCTGCGGGTGAGGCTTCGACGGGCGAGGGCGCGAGTGTGATCAAGCTCCTTCTGGCCGACGGTGTCGAGGGCTCCGACGTATTGCGCCAACTGGTCGGCTTTCTCGATGTTCACGAGTTCCGCTCGCAGGAGCCCGATCTAGAAGATATTTTCATCAAGGCGGTGGAAGATGCAGCTTAAGAACGTTCTCATTCTCACCAAGCGGGAGTACCTCGCGCGCATCAGGACCAAGGGGTTCTGGATCAGTACGGTGGTCTTGCCGTTGTTCATGGTCGGAGTCACCGTGGTGCCCAGTTGGTTGATCTCCAAGACGCCGAGCCATCAAAAGCTGGTGGTGGTCGATGACACGGGCCGGATCGGCTCGCTGCTGCTGGAGGAACTCGAAAAGCGCCAGAGCGACGAAGAAGAGGCGGATGGGCCAACCACCTTCCAAGTCGAACTCAAGGAGGTGGGTTCCGATCGCCAAGCGCAACGGGACGAATTGGATCGCGCCGTGGTGGCTGAAGAACTCGATGCCTGGGTCTGGTTGCCGAGCGAGATTCTGACGGCGGATAGCGGCGAGGAAACGTTCAAGGTCGAATACCGCGGGCGCAACATCTCGAATATCCTGACCCAGAGGCAATTCTCCTCGGCGCTTTCCGCCGCGGTGCGAACCGTCAAATTGAAGGAGGCGGCTCTCGACGAAGCGTTGATCGATCAACTTTCCCGCCGCATCGACCTGGAGACCGTTCGTGTTTCCGAGGAGGGAGAGAAGACGGAGAAAGGAACCGCAGGGTTCTTCCTGGCCTATGCTCTCGGCTTCCTGCTGTACATGTGCTACCTGCTCTACGGCGCGCAGGTGCTCAACGGCGTGCTGGAAGAGAAGAGTTCGCGCATCGTCGAGGTGATGCTGGCCAGCGTACGTCCCACCGAGCTGATGATGGGTAAGCTGGTGGGCATCTGCCTGACCGCTTTGTCCCAGCTGGTGATCTGGATTGGTACTTTGGTGGTGCTCACCGCCCCCGGGATCATCGCCACGATCGCCTTCCTCCCGGAGGGCACGATCCCAACCTTGACCATCCCGATGGCAATGCACTTCTTTGCCTTCTTCCTGCTCGGCTTCTTCTTGATCGCCACCATCTACGGAGCGATTGGCTCCGCCTTCAACGACATGCAGGAGGCGCAGCAGCTGCTCGTCTTGCCCATGATGGTGGTCATGGTGCCCTTCTTCTTGATGTTCGCGGTGATCAACGCACCCGATTCGACTCTGGCGACGGTCGCTTCGTTGATACCGCCCTTTACACCGATGCTGATGGTGACCCGGTTGTCGATCTCGGCGGTACCGCTGTGGCAGATAGCCCTCGCCTACCTGTTGACCAGCGCCTTCGTCGTCTTCATGGTGTGGCTCTGCGCTCGGATCTATCGCACCGGCATCCTGATGTACGGCAAGAAGCCGACGATCGGCGAGATCTTCCGCTGGCTGCGCCACGCCTGAGGCTCACGACGCAAGTCTGTGCCCTGTGTATCGACTGCCTGCAACCAGGCTCGCCCGCCGGCGGGCCTGGGTCGCTTCTTCTTCGTATCGGCCCCAACGTACTGCTCGCCAACCCGGTCGGCGGCACCTTCGAAGATCGCACCTCGGCCGTACTCAGCGACAAGAAAGAGAACCGGGTGGTACGCCGCGGTCGCTCGTGTGGGTCAATTTCCGAGCGATGCGTCCAGTGAGGAGAGACGGTTAGAATGACCCCAGCAATGAGGAGGCACGAGAACGATGATCGCTGAGACAACTCCCAAGGAGCGCATGCTCCGGACGATCCAAGACCTACCTGAGGACAGTTCCTATGAAGAGCTTCTTCGCGAGCTGGCGTTTGCCCGGATGATCGAACGGGGCTTGGCGGATTCTGAGGCGGGTCGCACCATCAGCCACGAGGAGATGGGCCGGCGGATCGCCTCATGGGCAAAGTAAACTGGACGAGTGAAGCGGAACTCTGGCTGCGCGACATCCACGACGAAATTGCTCGCGACAACCTCGCCGCTGCCCAACGCACCATCGAGCGAATCTACCAAAAAGCCGAGATTCTCGAAGAGTACCCAGAGATCGGTTACCTCTACCAGCCGGGCAGTGCCGAGCCGTTGCGCATTCTGCTGTACGGCCACTACCGTATTGGCTATCGCATCAAGGCAGACAAGGAGATCGATATCCTCGGTGTCTTCCACGGCGCTCTGGACATCGACCGCTACCTCGGTTGAGTCCCCCCGGCGAGAGGCGCTGCGCCCCTCGCCCGCTGCGCGCGTAGCCCCCATATCCATCGGGTGGCACTTCTTGAGATTTCTCGATAGTCGGGTGACACCTCTCGGGAGCAGTGCTTTTTGGGGGTCAGCGCCAGTCACCCGAGGCGATGAAGGCGCCCCAGTAGTAAGGGTGAACGCTGCGCCCCTCGGCGCGTCGCCGGGCGAGGATCTCGCGGTTGGCTCGTTGCACCGCGTCGGCGGTCGAGGCGCCGGTGAGGCGGTGTCGATAGAGGGCGTTGATCCATTCGATCGCCGCCCTGTCGTCGACCGCCCACAGGCTGAGAATCAAGCTTCTCGCTCCCGCGACCTCGATTGCCCGCCGCAGGCCCAGTACACCTTCACGTGCCCGCGTGGCGCCGATTCCGGTATCGCAGCCGGAGAGGACGACCCACTCGACCCCGGATAGGTCCCAACCGGCCAGCTCCGCCGCGAAGAGGATCCCGTCTTCGCCGGGCTCGGTGGCCCGGCGGCGGTTGGCTCCCGCCAAGGCCAGGCCGCTGGTCAGGAGCGGTAGATCGGTGGCCAGGTTTCCCTGGCAGTCGGTGGGTAGGTAGAAACCGTGGGTCGCCAGATGGATCACCCGGCGTCCGGTAGCGGCCGCCCGCAGTGTTCCCTCGCAGGCTCGTTCACCACGCAGCAGCAAGACCTCTTCGCCGCGCCCTCGTGAGGAGTTGGTCCAGATTCTGGAGACTTGCTGGATTTCTTGTCCGGTGCCGGGTAGGGGGTCGAAGTGGAGTTTGTCCAGGGCGAGGCAGGGTGGGGACAAGGAGCGTAGGGAGGCCGTCTCGGAATCATCCGTGGTGGTGGGTCCGCCGGATCGCG
The DNA here is from genome assembly GCA_024277255.1 of Acidobacteriota bacterium. Taxonomy (GTDB): domain Bacteria; phylum Acidobacteriota; class Thermoanaerobaculia; order Multivoradales; family SZUA-115; genus SZUA-115. The sequence goes on from JAJRVQ010000073.1 coordinate 27,486, forward strand.
GCCCGACCGCAGGCGAGGAATCGAAGTCGGGAGCTCCGGCGATGAGGAGGCCCGAGCCTCGGGAGTCGACCCCCTCGGTGGCCTCGATCCGCACCAGCTGGCGCTCGGCGGTGAGGTAGTGGATCGCGGGCGCGGTCTCGGCGAGAAAGCTGCCACCGGAACCGCTCGGCGCTGGCAGGGTCTGGAAGTCGAGGCGGAAGAGCTCGCCATCGGGAACGATCAGCACCAGCCGCGCTGCCTCGACGTACGGCGTGAGTGGATCCCAGACCAACTTCCGCACGGTCTTTCCGAGTTCTCTCCACGTTTCATCCCCGGCTTCGCTCAGCGGTGGTCGTGACACCGCTCGGTGCCAGCGGTCCAGCGCGGTGTCGATCGGTGCGGCGGCGCCGAGTGGAACGATCCGCGGCGTATTTGAACCGGTGGGCAGAACTAGAGCCAGATAGGCGGGCCGCGAACGCTGGAAGAGTGCCTCGATCTCCGCGCCGGCGACCTCACTCGGCTGGTTGTAGCGCACGTAGCCAACCAGCGCGGTCTTGGCACCACTGGCGGTTCGCAGGTCCGACAGGTGTAGACGAGCGGTTCGCCGGCGTTCGGTGGCGAGCGACCGGTATGGGGCGCTGGCGGTGGCCAGCTGGCGCTCGGCGAGTTCGAAGTCTCGGTGTGCCGAGGCTAGCAGGGGGGAGGGTATCGCGTCGGGTGGCCCCTGGGGCACGCTGGTTGCCAGCTTGGCTAGATTGCCCCATGCAGCGTCTCTCTTGGCCAGTGCCGCGTGCACCTCCGGGGTTACCTCGTCACGCAGCGCCCGTTGGCGGGCTACCGCCTCGTCAAGCCAGCGGGCCCTGGTGCGGATCAGGGTCTCCCAGACGGAAGCGATCCACTCGGGCGGCGGTCCGGTCTTCTCGGCTGTACCGGCGGCCGCCGCGGCTTCGACTGAAAAACGCAGGGCGATATCGAGGCCGCACCGATCCCCGGGCGGCAGGAGGTTCAGTGCTTCATGTCGGGTCAGATTCGGTGAGCCGGTGAGAAAGAAACGGTGCTGAGAGTCGGCGGCACGTAGCCCCAACTCTACCGCTTTCTTCCAATCTCCATCCTCGCCGGCGATCCACGCCTCCGTGCATTGTGCGACGATCGACCAAGCGTGCTCTTGGCCGAGCAACTGCTCCAGACGGCGGTGAGCGTTTTTCACCAGCCGCCTACCGCTAGCACGGTCCGCCGGTAATGTCATCAGGCCCAAAACAAACTCGCCGCGTGCCGTGTTTGGATGATCGGGGCCGAGGGTCCGCCGCCAGATGTCCAGCCCCTCGCTGGCCTCCTGCATTGCGGCGGTCTGGTCACCGAGGATCATCGTCACCCCGGCCAGGCCAAAGAGATCCTCGACCAACAACGGGTTGCGTGGACCGAAGTGCTCGCGGGTGATCGATAGCGAACGCTCGAAGAGCGTGCGGGCCTCTGTGAAGTCTCCAAGCTGGCTCAGTAGGAAGGCCAGGCTAGAGGTGCTGTAGGCCACATCGAGGTGCCGTGGGCCGAGTTGCCGTTGGCGGATCGCTAGCGATCTTTCGGCTAGCGGCCGAGCCTCAGCCAGAGAACCGAGCGCGCGCAAGCTCGTCGCTACGCCGTCCAGGCTGTCCGCTACGACGGGATCGTTGGGGCCGAGCGCCTTTTCGCGGATCGCCAAGGCTTCCTCGTACAATCGCCGAGCGGCAATGATCTGGCCGCTGAGGTACTGCACATTGGCCAGCCGGTGCAGCGTCTCACCGATTGCCGCGTCACCCGCCGGTAAGGATCGGCGGCGGATGGCGAGCGCCTCTTCGAAGAGTTCCCTCGCGGCGGGGTTGTCTCCCGCTTCGGCTTTGGTGATCGCCAGACTCTGCAGGCTCGGCACGCGCCGCAAGTCGCCCGGCGGGTGCAGCCGGCGCCGCAGCTCGTAAGCCCGCGAGGTTAGAGCCTGCGAGTCCTTTTCCTGGCTGCGGCCACTACGCCAGCGCAGCTCGACCCACTGGTCGAGGAGGTCGGCGACTGCCTCGGACTCCGCGCCTTGGGCCGCTTCGGTCTTCTGTAGTTGGGCAGCAAAGGCTGCCTCCATTGCCGTCGCCGCGGTGAGTGGATCGGCGGCTTCGGCGCTGGCCTGCGGGGAGGCAAGCACGGCTTGCTTCGTGCCGGCGTTCTTCTCCTTGGACCGGCAGCCCATCGGCAGCAGGACGGCGAGCAGAAGAAGCCCCGAAAGAAGCGCTTGCGCTCTGTGGGTGGATAGCCGCCAACTGCTCAAGGGTTCTCCATGGACGGGGTGTCTCGCGGTGCCACCACCGCGAAAAGAAAGCGTAGCTCCTCGCCGGAGGCGATCACCATCGCCTGGTAGGAGCCGGGAGGAAAGTCGGCGGCCATGCAACGCACGAAAAGAACCCCTTGTGGAGCCTCGATTCCGCTGCGACGGAGAATTTCAGCTCCATCGCGGCGGTGGATTTCCAGCCTCAGCAGTTCGCCCTTGGGCAGATCCACCGGGATCACCAAGAGGAAGGAGGCTCGATCGTTGATCACCTGGATGGTGGTCTGCGTCGAGCGCTTCTGCGCTTCGAGCCGGGTGGCCGGGAGCAGCTCGCTAGTCGGCTCCGGCGAGCGGGGTGCGATCCACCAACCGAGTGCCACTCCGGCGAACAATGCCGCGGCGCTCGCCAGGAGTCCACGCCAGCGCCGGATGGAGCGGGGAGCGCTGGCTCGGTCCTCCGCAAGGGCGAAAACTTTCGGCCCTCGCACCTCCACTTCGCCGCGCAGCAGGGAGAGGAACTTGACCTCCTTGCGGCACGCCTCACAGCTGGCGAGGTGCTCCTCGAAGGCTCGCTGCTCCTCGTCTTGCAGCGACCCGTTGACGTACCACGGCACCAAATCGTGCGGCGCGCCTCGCCGCGGGGCTGAGACTCCTGTCTCTTTCATCGATCCTCCTCACTCACCCCATCGGGCGTTGCCGTGCTGCTCAGCCGGTTGAGTGCTTCGGCGAGGCGCCGCCGGCAGCTCCATGCACGCGACTTGACCGTGCCGACGGGCACCCCCAGCCGTTGCGAGATCTCGGCGTGGGAGAGGCCGTCGAGCAAGATCATCTTCCACATCTCGCGGCACTCGCGAGAGATCGAGCGTAGCGCCTTGACGGCGAGTTCTCGTTCCTCGATTCGACGGTTTTCGCCCTGGTTCGGAAAGACCGTCGTCTCGTCGAACGCCACTTCGTCGCGACGACGGCGCTGGTAATCGATGGCGGTATTGCGTGCGATGCGGCTCACGTAAGTGCGCAGCGACGCCTCACCGCGGAAGGCGCCGGCGCGCAGGTTGGCGATCAGCCGAGTGTGCACCGCTTGCACCAGGTCGGCACGCTCGTGCGCCAGCAAACCCGGTCTCCTCGCGATCTCAACTTCGATCCAGCTCCCGACCTCACGCATCGCTGCCGGCTGGCCGGCCAGGTAGCCGGCGATCGGGTCCTCCGGCTCCGCGGCTAGCGGGTGTGATTGAAGCTGCGGGGCGATTTCGTGGACCTCCGTTTCCTCGTTGAACAGATCTTTTCTTGGGCCGGCGTGAACCTCGCGGCCGCCGAGGCGACAGGAGATAGCGAAACCGCAAGACGCTGCGCAACAACAACCCATGGCAAGGAGACACTTCGAATGATACGCCAATCTCAATCAGTTCGAGTTTTCGCCCTCTGCGGCCTCATGCTCGCCACCGCGGCGCTACCCGCCCTGGCGGCCAACCAGCCGAGGCTGTGGAAGAGCTACGTAGGACCACACGTAGGCGCTTACTACGGCGTTGCCACCGGCAGCGCCGGCGACTTCGATGGCGACGGCTACGGGGATTTTCTCATCGCGGCGCCGCAGGCTCTGGCCAGCTCCGGAGTCGTCCATCTCTACTTTGGCGGTGCCACCGCGCCGACCAGTCGCCTCGTCTTTCAGGGGTTACAGGACAGCGACATGCTGGGCTCCGCGGTGGGCAGCGCCGGTACTTTTGACAACGACAGTTTCGAGGACCTCGTACTGTGCCAGCAGGGCGGTCAGTCGCAAGCCTGGGTCTATCTCGGGGGCAGCCGGCAGCCGGCCGGTGTCTCGTTTCTCCTCCGGCCGCGACTCGGGTCGCTATCCACCAGCGATCCGGATGCCTGGGGGACCTTCTGCTCGTCGGTCAGCCACGCCGATCTCGACGGCGACGGGCTCGACGAGGTGATCGTCGGTGCTCCCCAGTACAGAGACTCCAGCGTGACCAATGGCGCCAGCATCGGCAGGGTTTACGTGTTCAACGGTCGTGCGCTGAGCGGACCGGTCGAGACCTACTCCGACCTCACTCTGCATGCCGGTGCTGACCGCGCTCCGGCGGATCGTTTCGGGGAAGCGGTGCTCGGCGTCGGCGATCTCGACGGCGACGGTTTCGAGGACTTCGTTGTCGGCGCCCCAGGCCTCGGCAAGGTCTACTTCTACGCCGGCTCAGCGAGTGGCCCCACCAGCACCTCGGTGGTCTTCAGCGAGCCGCCCGGCGGTTTTGGCTCGACCCTGGCAACCGGCGATGTCGATGGCGACGGCAAGGGCGATCTGGTGATCAGCGGTGCCGACCCTTACGGTACCGCCAAGGCCTACGTGTACTACGGTGGCGCCGGCCGCTTCAACACCACCGCGGATCGAGTCTACCGGACCAGTGGATCGATGAATCTGTGGGGACAGGCGGTGGCGGTGGTCGATCAAGACGACGATGGTCAAGCGAGCCTACTCGTCGGTGATCCCTCCGTCGAGAGCGATCCGTCCGTGACCTGGCAGCTCCAAGGACGAGTTTACGATCTGGAAGACGGCTTCCGCTTCGATGGCGACGCTTGGGGTGACATGTTCGGTTTCTCGCTCTCCGGCCTCGGCGATGTCAACGGTGATGGGGTCGAAGACTGGATCGTCGGTGCGCCGCAGAATTCAGCGGCGGGCGCCGGCTACGCGCGGGTCTACCTCGGCTTCAAGCGCACCCCGCCGCCTCCCTGCGGCAAGTGCCCGATCCCACACGAAACCGACCCCGGCAGCGGTCAGTAGCGTCGAACGAGCATCCTCGGTCGTCTGGAACGAGGATGCTCGCCTTGCCGGCGTAGCGGTGCCGCAGCGGTGCCACCCTCTTCGCGGTACTTTTCGTGGTGAAAGGACTACTTCGCCGGCAGCAGCTCCATCACCGCCAAAGTCATCGCACGGACGCCCGAGGTGACGGCCGGTTCGGGTTCGATCTTGAACAAAGGGGAGTGGTGGGAAGGTACCGGAGGACCACCCGCCTTTTCAGCATCGAGGTCGGTCTGGGAGGTGCCGCCTACCGAGAAGTAGGCTCCGGGTACTTTGTCTTTCGTTTGCACGAAGTAGGCGAAGTCTTCGGCGCCCATGCCTTGCCGGATGTTGTTGAAAATCCCTTCTTGGCCGAAGTTGTCGATGAAAACGGAGCGAATTCGTGCTGACAACTCCACATCGTTGAAGGTTGTCGGGGTAGATTCGAAGTTGTGCTCCACTTTGGGTAGTTTGTCCTCCGGTAAGCCGGCGGTGCGAGCGACGCCGTGGGCGATTCGCTCGATTCCGTGGAGAAGCTTCTCTCGCGTCTCTTCACTGTCGGCGCGCACGGTGAGCTGGAGCTTCACTTCATCGGGGATGATGTTGTGTTTGAAGCCGCCGTGGAACGAGCCTACGGTGACCACGCCGGGCTCGAGCGGTCCGAGTTCACGGCTGACCAGCCCTTGCAGGGCAATGACGATCTGGGAGGCGATGTAGATGGGGTCCTTGCCCTTGTGCGGTGAGGCGCCGTGGGTTCCAACTCCGTAGACGGTGATGTCAACGCTGTCCGAAGAGGAGGCGATCAGCCCTGTTTCGAGCGCCACCTTGCCCGCCGGCTCACCCGCCGCGACGTGGAAGGCGAGGGCGTAGTCGGGCACGCCGAAGCGATCGTAGAGGCCGTCTTCGAGCATCGCCTTGGCGCCCCCGATGCGCTCTTCGGCCGGCTGGCCGATGAGCATCACCGTGCCCGACCACTCGTTCTTGCGCAGGACCAGCTGGCGCACCGTGCCGACCAGCGAGGTGATGTGCACGTCGTGGCCGCAGGCGTGCATCACCGGCTTGACGATGCCATCGATATCTTCCTGGGTCACCGCCGAGGGGTTCTCGACACCGCTGACCTCCTTGACCGGCAAGCCGTCCATATCGGCGCGCACCAAGACGAGCGGCCCAGGGCCGTTCTCGAGCATGCCGACGATGCCCGTCTTGCCAACCCCCTCGGTCACCTCCACACCCTGGGAGCGCAGCTCTTTGGCCATACGGGCGGCGGTGGCGGTCTCTCGGAAACTCAGTTCGGGGTGCTGATGGAAATGATCGAAGAGCGGGGCCAGGTAGGCGTCGTAGTCCTGTTGAATCGCCGCCTGTAAGGAGTCATCGGCGTACAGCCCGGCTGATGCCGCGCACAGGATCACGAAACTGGCCAACCATGATCGCTTCATTGGCGTCTTCCTCGCGGTTGTGAATGAGCTGGTGAAGGGCACGATCTTAGCCTAGGTTGCTCCCGGCGAGCGGTTACCATGGCTCACCGAGATTACCGATCCTTCTGTTAAGGAGCCTGCGATGTCGAAGTTTTCCAGCGTGGCCGTCTTGATTCTGGCCCTATCTTGTTTGCCGGTCTTGTCGGCATGTAACGAGGAGGACCTTGCGGAAAGCTCGTCGGCGACCGAGGCTCAGCCGGTGACCGAAGTTCTGGTCTTGGGCATGATCCACGGCGGCCATCGAGACAGCGCTTTGTGGGGGCTGGATCAGCTGCGCGAGACGATCCGACGCATCCGACCGGATGTGGTCTGCGCCGAGATTCCGCCGGACCGCTGGCCCGCCGTCTGGCGGGAGTACACCGAAGAGGGGACTATTTCCGATTCACGAGTCTTGCGCTTCCCTGAGTACACCGACGTCTTGTTGCCGCTCAAGCAGGAGATGGGATTCGAGGTGGAAGGCTGTGCGGCCTGGACGCAGGGGATGTCGGATGCGCGGCGGCAGAAGTTGCAGGATTTGGAGACACTGCCGGAGCTGGCCGACCTCAACGCAGAGTTCCAGCGCCGAGAGAAGGAGGTCGAAGCTCGGCATGCGGCCGAGCCGATCGCCGAGGACGATCCGAGAATCATCCATTCGACCGCCTACGATGAGCGTACGCGCGAGAGTTTGGCCGCCTATGACGAGCTGTTGAACGAGTACCTGGGCCCCGGTGGTTGGACGAACATCAACCGCAGCCATTGGCTACTGATCGAAGAGGCGCTGGGGCGCCACCAAGGACAACGAGTCCTCATCACCTTCGGCGCCGGCCACAAGTACTGGTTCTTGGATCGCCTGCGGGAGCGAGCGGATGTGCGGTTGTCGGATGTCGGCCCCTATTTGGCCTTGCCGTAGAATACGGCGGTGACTCTCCAGATCGGTTTCCTGTTCGCCCTCTTGGTGGTGATGGTGGCCTTGTTCTTGACCGAGAAGTTGCCGGTCGATTTGACCGCCTTTCTCGGTCTGGTGATCCTGGTCTTCGGCGGGTACTTGACTCCGGGTGAGGCCTTTACCGGTTTCTCTTCTCCGGCGGTGATCACCATGCTGTCGGTGTTCATTCTTGGTGCGGCGCTCTTGGAGACGGGCGTCGCCGACATGATCGGTGGCCGGATTTACAGGATCGTGGGCGCAAGCGAGACCCGCTTGATCATCGTCTTGATGCTGGTTTGCGGCATCTTGTCGGCCTTCATGAACAACATCGCGGCTACCGCGGTGTTGATGCCAGCGGTGGCGACGATCGCGCGGCGGGCCGGGCTGGCGCCCTCACGTCTGTTCATGCCGCTGGCCTTTGGCGCGATCTTGGGAGGCACCACGACCTTGGTCGGGACTCCTCCCAACATTCTCGCCGCCGAGTTGCTCAAGGAGCGGGGACTGGAGCCGTTTTCATTGTTCGATTTCACGCCGATCGGCCTGGCTCTGCTGCTGGCCGGCATCCTCTTCATGCTCACCCTAGGGCGTGGACTATTGCCCGTACACGAGGTTCACGCTCCGTCTTCGGTGGCGGGTGAGCTGACCGAGCTCTACCAAGTCGAGGACCGGTTGTTCTCGATCCGCCTGCCGGAAGATTCACCGCTCGACGGGCAGAGCCTGGCGCAGACGCGGTTGGGCAACACCCTGGGTGTCAAGGTGCTAGCCATCGTTCGCGAGGACCAACGGATCTTGGCGCCGAGCGGCGAAGCCATTTTGCGCGGTGGCGATCTGTTGATGGTCGATGGCCTGGCGAGCAATTTCGAAGAGCTGCTGCGCTTGCAGAACCTCCAGGTGGAGGCGGTGAGGCTCGACGATCTGCCCGCTCCGTTGCGCGGGGTGGGGGGCGTGCGACTGCGTATTGCCAAAGGTTCGGCGTTGGTGGGCCGGTCGTTGCGCGAATTGAACTTCCGAGAACGGTTCGGGCTGGTGGTGATCGGGATGCGGCGCGGCGAAGGTTTGCTGCGCACTTCCCTGGCTGAACGCAGCTTCGCGGAGGGGGATGTGCTTCTCGCTCTGGGCCAGCGCGCGCAACTGGAGGCGGTGGCGCAGCAACCCGATTTCGTTGCCGAAGAGTTCGGATTGACCGCCCTGCAAGAGCTGGGGGATCAGCTCTACTGGATTCGAGTTCCGGAAAATTCACCCTTGGCGGGCTCCTCGATCGGTGCCAGCCGGCTGAGCGAACTGGCGGGTTTGACCATCGCCGGTCTGGTGCGGGGGGACGAGACTCGGTTGGCGGTTTCGCCGCGCGAGACCCTGCAAGTCGGGGATCGCCTGTTGATCACCGCTGAACCCTCCCGCGTGTTGACGTTGGCGCAGTTGGGCGATGTGCGGTTGGAAACCGATGCGGGCGAAGCTCGGCTCGAATCGACGGAGGTCGGTATGGTGGAAGCCGCGATCGCTCCCCACGCCTCAGTGGTGGGCAAGACTTTGGCTGGGATGGAGTTTCGCGATCGCTATGGTTTGTTGGTCGTGGCCTTGTGGCGTCGAGGCAAGCCGCGGCATAAGGATTTTTCCAATCTGGCGTTGCGTTTCGGCGATGCTTTGCTTCTTCATGGGCCGCGCGATCGAATCCGTCGCTTGGCGGGAGAGTCCGACTTCGTTGTTCTGTCGCAGGAGGACCAAGCACGACGGCGGACGAAGAAGGCCCCATATGCGTTTGCCGGTCTGCTCTTGATGATTGGTCTGGTGGCCACCGGTACGCAGCCGATTCACATGGCGGCCTTCACCGCCGCATCGTTGGTGATCTTGTTTGGCGCCATCACCATGGCGGAGGCTTACCGGGCCATTGAATGGAAGGTGATCTTCCTGGTGGCCGCGGTCTTGCCGGTGGGGGTGGCGATGGAGCGCACCGGGGCGGCGATGCTGATGGCGGACAGTGTGATTTCCATCGCCGGCCCGATCGGCAATTACGCGACGCTGGCGGCGCTGGTGGTTTTGGCCAGTCTCTTGTCGCAGGGTCTGGACGGCGCGCCAGCGGTGGTGCTGCTGGCGCCAGTGGTCTTGCGCACGGCGGAAGGGCTGGGGGTGAGCCCCTACCCCATGATGATGGGGGTCAGCTTAGCGGCCTCGGCAGCGTTCATGACCCCGTTCAGCCACAAGGCAAACCTGCTGGTCATGGGCGCAGGCGGTTACAAGTCGAGCGACTACCTGAAAGTCGGCGCGCCGCTGACCCTGGTGGTCTTCGCGTTGCTGGTCTTCTTGGTGCCGATTTTCTTTCCCTTCTAGCCGGCACGCCGTAGGTCGGGGCTGCTGATCGACACGAGCGAGCCGTCAGGCGAGCCCGGCGTTCAGGCCGGACTCCTCGGGGTGAAGTTTGCAGGAACGACGCTTCCTGCAAACGAGGGGGCTCGGCGAGAGCCCCCTAAGAACAATGCGTGGGTGGGCGGGCGGCCTATTGCAGCCGGATGGCGGGATCGCCCAGTAGGGTCATCCCCACCACGACGTCTTGGGTGCCTCCTTGTGCGGAGAGTTGACGTTTGGCCTCCAGGATTGCCTCGCCCAGGGTCTTGGCTGAATCGAAGGCGGTGGTGAGGAGGGCGTTGGCTAGGGCGCGGTCGGAGCTGGCTTCGGTGAGGCCTGAGGCGCCCAGGAGGGCGGCGGCTCCGCCGCGGGCGAGGAGGAGCTCGTGGCTCAGGGTGTTGTATTGCGGCACGGAGTGGTAGCCGTTCCAGCAGCCCCAGGCAAGGATCAGGCTGGGGTTGGTGAAGTTCGTCAGGTTACTGGCGTCGTTAGCGGTGAGTAGGTTGTCGAAGCTCCAGGACATGGGACCGGAATGGCCGATGTAGCTGACCAGGGGGAGGCCGGCTTGCAGTGCGCCGATTAGTTTGGCCCGTGCACCGGGGAGGTCCATTTCGTCCAGGTAGGCCCGTTCGATCGACCAGTCCGCGGGCAAGCACAGTGCCATCTCATCGCTGGCGGCGCTGAAGGAGACACGGCCGTCGTTGGCGTCGGCGGCGAAGAGGGCGGTGCGCGACGTAGTGCTGAAGGCCAGGGTCTTGTCGAGCATCGTCTCCAGTTCGTCGAGAGTGCGCACCGGTAGCCGGCCGAGCGCCAGGTCTTGCACTCCGTCGCCGTCGAGATCGGCGAGCAGCGAGTCCGCCGGTGCATAGCGCACCACAGGGTGCGTCGTGGCATAGAAGGTGGGAATGAAGCTCATCGAGCCGATACCGAGGTGGTCGAGGTAGTCGTAGGTGTCCCCGCCGACCAAGAGCACCATGCGCACCCCCAGTTGATCCGCGGCCTCCACCAGGTACTTGCGAATCGCTTGCGGATCAAAGACCCCTCCGGTGTATCGGGCGTAGAGATCTTCCACCTCGACTACTTTGGTGGTGAGACCTTGCGCTTGGCGAGCGGCGAGCAGCGGGCTGAGCTGATCGATGAAGCTCGCGTGGCTGATGACCAGGTAGTCGGCGCGACCGTCCAAGAGGTTGCGCGGTTGCCTGGACGGTGAGAGTTGCGGTGAGAGAAGTGCCTCGGTAGTGGAGACCCAGTAGCTCTGCTCCTGGCGGGCGTTAGCGGAAAAGTGCACCGCGTAGCCGGAACCGGCGGCGGCCGCCTCCAGCTGAGTTAGATAGCGAAGCCTCCTCCCACTTTCGGCGTAGATCACCACGTGCGGTGAAGAGAGGTCGGAAACCGTCAGCTGTGGCGCTCGTGCTCGCAGAGTCAAACGATCGTCCATCGCCCTGGTGCGCCGCCGATAGGTGACGCCGTAGCGATCGAGATGAACCAGGTCGAAGGGCGCACCGGTGTCGCCCGGCAAGGTTAGGGTCAGGGTGTTCTCTCCTTCGTGCAGGAGTCCCGGCGGCAGCTCGGCGTCGAGCCGCTGCTGGGAAAGGCCGGCGAAGAGGAGTTCATCCAGCACCACCCCGTTGAGTGCGACCTCGACGTGATGATCTAGGGTCACGTCGGGGTGATCGGTCACTCCCCAGAGTTCCACGTGGAGCTGCGCCGGGCCGGCGAGGAGTTCGTCGACTTGCAGCGGCAGCTCTCGGTGGACCGGCGAGGTGTAGGCGAGGATCGCCTCGGCGTACCAAGGATCGTCGGTTGGCGAGCTGAAGCTGTACAGCCGCTCCTCCTCGACCCAGCGAGTCGCCGCATAGTGGTCGAGCGCAATGCCGTCCGCCGTACCTCGTCGTTCGAGGATCCGTGAGGCTTTGGAGGCGTCGGCGCTCAACCGGTAGACGTTGGTCCGGGTGTAGATCGAATCGAGTCGGCGGCCGAGGAACTCGACCTGGTCGCCGGGGCCGAAGCGCTCATCACGGCTGGTGAGTCGGATGGCAACAGGAGTCGCTCCTTGGGTCAACGCCAGCTCGGCGACGGGAGCGCCCCCCAATTCACAGCCTGCCGCGGTCAGCTCTTCGTAGGTGACGCGGTACAGACCGGTCTTGGAAACCCGCAAGTCGCAGGAGGCCAGGCGATAGTCGTCACGGGGGTGGCGTTCGATCGCCCGGGCCTTTGATCGCCCTGCCGCCAGCCTCTCGTGCAGCGCCCGAATCGACGCCCAGTCGATCGCCCGGTCCTTCGCCGAAGAGGCTCCGGCTTGACCCTTGTCGCCACCGAAGGAAGAGCCCAGAGCGAACGGGCCGTGCATCCGCCGCCGGCCTCGCCGGTCGACCTCCGCCAGCATGAACCGGCGTGCCTCGGTGGCTCTCGTTCCGAGGTTGACCCGGTAGTCTTGAGGCACCAGCGAATCCAGCTGGTGACTCGGGATCAGCTGGCGGTTGAGCTTGCGCCAGTCGCCGGAGATCTCGGCGAAGAGATCGAACCCCACATTGCCCGTCTCGGCGGCGGTCGTCCATTCGGCGATCAGGTCGCCGCCCAGCCGCTGAGCTTCGAACCTCGAAACCGTCACCGGAGTGGTCGAGCAGTTGAAGGTGAAATCGGTGAAACCGATGTATTGGTTGTTGGTGCCGGGCCCGCTGGCGTTGTAGTGGACCACCACCCGGTCGACCGGTCCCGCGATGCTGAGGTCTCCCTGGCCGGGGGCATCGAGAAAGGTTGGGTTGTTGGTGTCGCCGGAGAAGATGGCAGTGGTGGTGCCGCTGCCGGTGATGATGTGGGTGCAGGTGCCGGCGGTACAAGTGGCGGTGATGGCGACGGCGGTTGGGCCGAAAAAGGCGGTGACCGTAATCACGTCGGTCCATGCGCTGCCCGAGCCATTCTGCTGGTCGATGTCATAAATGGTGAAGGTCAGGTTCTCGACCGGCTGCCCACCGCCGAAGGTCAGCTCCATCTGTGTGCTCTGGTTGACAGCGGTGGCGTTCATCCCCATGTAGGGCACGGTGCCGCCGCCGGTCAAACCAGGAAAAGGAGCCAAAGCCGCCGAATTCGGGTTGGTGAAGACCGCGGTGACCGTCTCCGAGTTGCAGGGGTTGGAAGCTGTGTTCGAGGTCGAGCCCGCGGTGAGACCGAAACTGTTGGCCCCGGGTCCGGTCCAGGTGATCGTCTCCGCTGCTGCCCTAGAAGAGAAGCCAAATACCGTGGCCGCGACCGCCACGGAAACAAAGAAATAGTGACGCGCAATCAGATGCAGCATAGGGTGCCTCCCTCATGAGAACTCCAGCCATCGGCTGGAAGTTGAATGGGCTTCCACTCTCGCCAACACCCGGAGAACCACCAAAGGTCGAACTTCTCAGCTCTCCGTAGACACGCTACTCGGGGGGCGAGTACGGTCGCCGCATACTGGGGTCCCTGCGCTCAGAGGATCGGAGCGGCTCGGCCCCAGTCCGTTTACTAGTATGACTCATGAATTGACTGGGTATGCAGCCTTGGCAGTGTGTAAAATCTCGGAAAGGGCGACGCAATGAGATAGTAGATATACCTGCCACACGTGGTTACCGTGCTCGCGGTTTGTCAATGCATACTCAGGGCTGTCGAGAAGCGCACAACTTGGCAAGACAGACGTTTCGCGAGACGGTACCGAAGGCGAAAGCGAGGGCGGCATCGGACAGAGTCGGATGACCGGATAGGAGAGAACCTCAGTCGTGCGGGCGTGCCCTCCGAACGGTGGTACCCGCTGGCTTAGGTCGCTTCGCGGGAACTCCCCGCCTTCGGGTGACCGGCAAGACCGGCGAGCAGGCTGACACTTCGTGGATCAGGAAGTAGAGCGAGTTGCCCAGTCTTATAGTGCCCTTGACCAAGAGACCGCCACTTGGCCCACGAACAGTGTTAGAATGTACACATTCGAGGAGGTTGTGATGACGGCAGAGAGTACAACGATGACTGTGAGGCTACCGTCAGAAGTCAAAGAAGGGCTCGATCGATTGGCCAAGAGCACCGAGCGCTCCAGGTCCCGGCTCGCGGCGAGTGCCATCACCGAGTTCGTCAAGGCACAAGAATGGCAGATCACGGAGATCCAGCGGGGCATTCGCCAAGCGGACAGGGGTGAGTTTGCCACCAGCGATGAAGTTGCCGCCCTTTTCACCAAGTGGTCGGATGCGCCTTAGATGGACTCGCCGAGCGCTTCGGTCCCTGGACGGCATCGCGGACCACATCGCCCAAGATAACCCTCGCGCGGCGCGACGCACGGTCCGCAGAGTCGAACAGGCGGTAGCCCAGCTAGCCGACCACCCGAGCTTGGGCCGAACTGGCCGCGTAGCCGGCACCCGTGAGTTGATCGTCGCGGGTACGGCGTTCATCGTGCCCTACCGAGTCCGCGAAGGGAGCCTGGAGATCTTGGCCGTCTTCCATGCCGCCCGGAGATGGCCGGAGGAGTTCTAGGCTCACCGAAGTGCCCACCACTTCGCGGTCGGTGGGTCTCTAGGTTGACTCTTGGGTTGACATTTCGGACCTGTCTCCTTACGATCTGTAAGGAGCGTGGTAGGCGAGGAGACCACAATGCCAGTCTCGACTCTCACCAGCAAAGGCCAGATCACCATTCCCCGAGTCGTACGGGAGCGGCTCCGCCTTGAAGCCGGAGACAAGCTCGATTTCTCGGTCGATGAGGCCGGGCGCATCATCGTCGAGAGGCCCACGGGAGGCCTACGAGAACTTCGCGGGCTTCTGGTTCGCGAGGGGCGAGAACCCGTTGCGATCGAGGAAATGAATGAGGCCGTTCGGCGAGCGGTCGCTGGAAAGCTTTGATTGGTCTCGACACCAACGTCCTGATCCGGTACTTGACCCTCGACGACTCGGACCAGGTGGCCAAGGTGGACCGTTTCCTCGAGAGAGTCACCCAGTCCGGCGAGCTTCTGCTCATCGACATGATCGTTCTTTGTGAAGTTGTCTGGGTTCTTCAAGCGTCGTACGGATTGAGTCGTGCGGAGGTCGCGGAAGCGCTGCGCCGAATTCTCGAGGCCCGGTCCTTCCTCGTCGAGGACCGCGAGATCGTGCGCAAAGCCGTTCGTGCGTTCCGCACCGGGTCCGGAGACTTCGCCGACTATCTGATCGGCGAAAGGAATCGGCGAGCGGGTTGTAGGACGACGGCTACGCTAGACAAGGCTCTTCGCCGCAGCGACCTCTTCGAGTTGCTGTGAAGCCCGGCCCAACTAAATGCCTGCCACCTTGTGCTGCCAGCCACTTCGCTGTCGGTGGAGTCTGCTCTTGATCGAGGCGGGCGCAATGAATTGCGCCCCTACGGGGATATGGCCCAACTAAATGCCTGCCACCTCGTGCTGGCCGCGTAGCCGGAACCCGTGAGTTGATCGTCGCGGGCACGGCCTTCATCGTGCCCTACCGAGTCCGCGAAGGAA
This sequence comes from Acidobacteriota bacterium, assembly GCA_024277255.1. Classification (GTDB taxonomy): domain Bacteria; phylum Acidobacteriota; class Thermoanaerobaculia; order Multivoradales; family SZUA-115; genus SZUA-115. Next base: position 42,691 of record JAJRVQ010000073.1, read on the forward strand.
GGCTGGAGATCTTGGCCGTCTTTCATGCCGCCCGCCACCTCGTGCTCGGCGGTTTGCCGGTTAGGCTACTTCCAAGACTTGGGCGCGAGCCCGGCCAAGTCTCGGCGTCCGTGGATTACCATCACGATCTCGACCTTGTCTGACTGGTGGCGGTAGATCACCCGGTAGCGATTCACGATCAGTTCGCGCACGTTGCGAAGCCGCGTGGCTTCGGGTACTTGGCGACCCATGTTGGGGAATCGCTCCAGGTTCTCGACGGCCACGAAGAGCCGTTCTAGAAACGCGATTGCGTGAGTCTCGGAGTCTTCGCCGATGTGGTTGCGAATCTCGCTAAGGTCGGCGATCGCTCGGTCAGACCAACGGACCCTCATCGACCGAGGAAACGCTGACGGACCTCTTTGTGCGGCGTACTGCGCCCTTCGTCAAGGTCCTTGAGCCCTTCTTCGATCTTCTGTCGCACCCGGATTTCGTAAGCCAGATCGCTCCACGTCGCCTGCTCCGGGAGGCGATCGACGATCTCATGGGCTGTCTGTTTCAGCGCGTTCATACAGCGATTGTACCGAAACCTGCATCTGGAGGCTTGAGTTGCAGCCAAAGAAGTACCCACTACCTCGCGCACGGCACAAGCCGCGAAGCGGCGAGGTCTCAACTTCTGAGGCGGCGCAAAGCCGAGAGTCGAGCGCAGTGAGACGCGAGGCGTCCAGAAGACGTCGAGCGACGAGTTCCCGCTGAAGCGACCCTGAGCCCGCAAGCGCCACCCAGTGCCGACGATCGTGGAGCGATATCGCCCAGTGCCTAACCGCGGAGCGTGAGCGACGCCTCGTCGGGGGGCCTGGGCAAGAACCACGTTTCTTGACCAGGCGGGGGCTGCGCGACAGCCCCCGAGATCAAAGGGCGGGGGTGCGGGTGGCCGCGGGTGGTAGCGCGTACGGGATTCGAACCCGTGTTACCGGCGTGAGAGGCCAGCGTCCTAGACCCCTAGACGAACGCGCCACAGCGGGAAAACTTAGCAGAACCGGCCGAGAGGTTCAAGACCAAACTCGGGGAGTCGTCGACAAGCGGCTGCCGGGAGTCTCAGGCGCGCTGGTAGTAGTCGAGATACCAGTCGACGAACTTCTTGACGCCCTCTTCCACCGTGGTCGAGGGCCGATAGTCGAAATCGCGCATCAGGTCCGCGACTTCGGCGTGGGTGGCCACCACGTCACCCGGTTGCAGCGGCAGGAGGTTCTTCTTGGCCTCTTTGCCCAGACACTCTTCCAGCACCTCGATGTAGCGCATCAATTCCGTCGGCCGGTTGCCGCCGATGTTGTAGATCCGGTAGGGCGCCGTGCTCGTCCCGGGGTCCGGGGCGTCCCCGTTCCAGTCGGGGTTGGGCTCCGGATCGCCGTCGAGAACCCGCATGACCCCTTCGACGATGTCGTCGACGTAGGTGAAATCCCTGCGGTGGTTGCCGTAGTTATAGACGTCGATCGGTTCGTCGGCGAGGATCTTTTCGGTGAACTTGAACAGCGCCATGTCCGGCCGGCCCCACGGTCCGTAGACGGTGAAGAAACGCAACCCGGTGGTCGGTAGCCGGTAGACGTGCGAGTAGGTGTGGGCCATCAACTCGTTGGCCTTCTTCGAGGCGGCGTAGAGCGACAGCGGATGGTCGACGTTATCGTGGATCGAAAAAGGCATCGTGGTGTTGGCGCCGTAAACTGAACTCGACGAGGCGTAGACCAGGTGCGCCACCTCCGTGTGGCGGCAACCTTCGAGGATGTTCATGAAGCCGACCAGGTTGGAGTCGACGTAGGCGTGGGGGTTCTCGAAGGAGTAGCGAACACCGGCTTGGGCAGCGAGGTTGACCACCCGGTCGAAGCGCTCGCGCTCGAACAATTCCGCCACTACGGAGCGGTCGACGAGGTCGAGCTTGGCGAACGAAAAGCCGTCGCGGCCATCGATACGCGCCAGCCGAGCCTCTTTGAGCGACGGGTCGTAGTAGTCGTTGAGGTTGTCGAGGCCGACCACCGTGTCGCCGCGGTCGAGCAGCCTCTCGGCGAGGTGATAGCCGATGAATCCGGCCGCGCCGGTGACGAGGACCTTCATGAGCTTCTTCCTTTGTCGGCAGCTTCCTGGGTGTGCATCGGTTCAGACAAGGCCTTCACAGCCTACCGTCGGCGGTGCCGTTGGGTAGGAGGCTCTTGACATCGTAGAGCACCGAGGTCGGTTTGCCGAAGGCGCGGATCGCCTCGGCCCCGAGGTCGCGAAATTGTCGATGGGCGACAGCGAGGATGACCGCATCGTAGATGCCGTCGCCGGGGCTGGCCAGAGGCTCGGTGCCGTAGCAGGTCACCGCCTCCTGGGGGTCGGCCCAGGGGTCCATGGTGTCGACCTGGATGCGGTGCTCTCGCAGGTCGCGGACCAGGTCTACCACCTGCGAGTTGCGCAGGTCCGGGCAGTTCTCTTTGAAGGTCAGCCCCATGACCAAAGCCCGCGCACCGGCGACGGCGATACCTTTGTCGTGCATCAGCCGAATCACCTGTCCACTCACGTAGCGCCCCATGTTGTCGTTGATCCGTCGGCCAGCTAGGATGATCTCCGGATGGTAGCCGATCTCTTGCGCTTTGTAGGTCAGGTAGTAGGGGTCGACGCCGATGCAGTGGCCGCCGACCAGGCCGGGCCGGAAGGGAAGAAAGTTCCACTTGGTGGCCGCCGCTGCCAGCACCTCCTGGCTGTCGATGCCCAGCTTGTGGAAGAGTAGCGCCAGTTCGTTGACCAGGGCGATGTTGACGTCGCGCTGCGTATTCTCGATCACCTTCGCCGCCTCGGCGACTCGGATGCTGCTGGCGCGGTGGGTGCCGGCGCGGATGATCTGCCGGTAGAGTGCATCGACGAAGTCGGCGGCCTGCGGGGTCGAGCCGGCGGTGACTTTGGGGATGTCCGCCAGCCGGTGTTCGGGGTCGCCTGGGTTGACGCGCTCCGGGCTGTAGCCGCAGAAGAAGTCGCGATTGAACACCAGTCCCGAGGCGCGCTCGAGAATGGGCGCACAGACCTCCTCGGTGGCTCCGGGGTAGACGGTCGATTCGTAGATCACCACACCACCCGGGGAGAGCACGGCTCCGATGGTTTGCGAGGCCCTCCGCAGGGGGCCGAGGTCAGGTCGTTTGTGGCTGTCGATTGGCGTCGGCACAGTGACCACGAAGGCCTCGCAGCTGGCCAGGGCGGCCGGGTCGCTGCTCAGCTCCAGATTGGCCGCGCCGGCCAGATCGCCGGCGGAAACTTCCAGTGTCCGGTCGATGCCTTGCGACAGCTGTTCGACCCGTGCAGGGTCGATGTCGAAACCCACCACGCGGACCTTCCGGCTCATCTCCACGGCCAGCGGAAGTCCCACATAGCCGAGACCGACGATGCCGAGGCGCAGGTTCGCGGGATCAGGAAGAGAAGGGGGTCGCATCAAAATGAAAGAGTCTGCCCCGTGGTCCGCGAAGACCTACAAGCTGGCTTGCTGGAAGACGATCTTGACGCCGTCCGGGTCGTGAGTTTCGAAGAGCAGAGTTCCGTCGACCTCTTGCCGCAAACCACCGGGGATGTTCTTGTCGCGGAAGTGGAGTGTTTCGTAGGCTTCCTGGGCGGAGGGCACGACGAAACTGAGGGTGATCTTGTGTGCCGGCCCCTGGTAGTCGTAGACCTCGTCTCGCAGGTCGCCGAATTCTCGATCCCGGCCGCGCACCTCGATCACCGCCGTGCCGGCTTGGAAGCTGGCACCGCGGCCGTCTTCACGGTTCCAACTCGACAGTCGGGGCAGGGCGAGGGTTTCGCCGTAGAAGCGGCAAGTCTGTTCAAAATTCCTGGTTCGCAAGACCATGCGAGCCTGGCGGATGTCCATTCGTTGAGTCTCCCGAAAAAAACTGAGACGGACCGGAGGGTTCGCCAGCGGAGGCTGGCGACAAAGTGCAGGCCCGCGCCGCGGAGAATACCATCTTGCCGGCGCCGCCGGACCGCCCTTCGGGACGATGGTAGAGGCTGCCCGCCCGGTCTGCTTCTTGCGTTGGCCCGTGCGGGAGGAGCTTCTTGCCGACTGCGCGCAATGCTGGTGCCAATGGTATCCTCGCTCGACGTGAGACCGCGCCCCGCTTTCGTTTTCCTGCTCCTGGGAGTGCTCTTCTGGCCCATCGCGCTGCGCGCGGCGGAGGCCGAGGTTGAGCCTCCGCTCTTCTCCTATGTGGGGACGGCGCTGGCCGCCGTCGGTGATGTCTCGATCGGCGAGGCGCCGGTCGAGATTCCGCTCTCGGTGACGCCGGCCGGACCGCTGTTCGCCCTGGCGCCGCTGGTCGAGCGGCTCGGGGGCAGCTTGCGGCTGGCTCCCGGCGGTGAAGGCTATGTTCTGGCGGTGGCCGACAAGGAATTCCTACTCGGGCCGGGAAGCAAGTCGATGGTCTGCGAGCAGGAGATCATCCCTCTGTCGCAGCGCCCGTGGATGGGCGATGGCGGCCTACAGGTACCGCTCGATCTGTTGGAGCGTACCTACGGCGAGGAGATGGGCAACGGTTTCGTCTGGGATGGTGTGCAGCGCCTCCTGTCGGTCGATCGGCGCCGTGCGCAGCAACTCCAGGTGATCGTCGACACGGTCCATCTGCGTGGCACCACCACGCTGGTACTGGAGTTTCCGGCGCGGCCGCGCTACCGGGTGATCGAGGACTTTGCGGGGGTCGAAGTGCGCATGCTGGGCGATCGCATCGATACCCGTGTGCAACCGCCGCCGATCCACGATCCGTTGGTTCGTGCGGTGCGCATCTCAGCGGAGCGCATTCGCCTCGAGCTGGACCCACAGGCGCAGGCGACCCACTACGTGTTGAACCGTCCCTACCGGCTCGTCTTTGACATCCACCGTGGGGCGCCGCAAGACGACACACCGCAGCTGGTGCTGCCCAGCGACCGGCCGGGGGTACACACGATCGTCATCGACCCCGGCCACGGCGGCTCGGAAAGTGGCGCGGTGAGCGCCGAGGGTACGCAAGAGAAGGACCTCACCTTGGCGCTGGCCCGCTCGCTCAAGCGGCGGTTGGAGGGACGCTTGCCGGTGCGGGTGATCCTCACCCGAAACCAGGACAGCGAACTTTCGCTCGAAGAGCGCACGGCGGTGACCAACCAGAACAAGGCCGACCTATTCATCTCGCTGCACCTCAACTCGTCGATGGGCAACTCCGCCTACGGTGCCGAGACCTACTTTCTGAGTATCGAAGCTAGCGATGAGGGGGCAGCCGCGGCGGCGGAGGCCGAGAATCGATCCTCGGGAGCCGACCTGGTGACGCGCGCCGATGGCGACCCGCTCTACGACTTGCAGTTGATGCTCTGGGACTTGGCGCAGAGCAACTACTTGGCGGAGAGCCAGAACTTCGCCAAGCTGGTTCAGGAGGAACTCAACACGGCGCTCGGTTTGCGCGATCGAGGAGTCAAGCAGGCGCCATTCAAGGTGCTCAACGGTGCGGCGATGCCGGCGGTGTTGGTCGAGTTCGGTTTCTTGAGCAATCCCGCCGAGGAGGAAAAGTTGAACGATGCCAGCCACCGAGACGATTTGGTGGAAGCGATGGTGCGCGCCGTCGGTCGCTACCGGGCACGGTTCCAGCCCCAAGAGCCGGAGCCGACCGGTGATGAGGTCGGCCGGTGAGCTGCTCGCCGGAGCCGGGCTCCGGCCCCAAGCCGCAAGGTGGCCGGTGGCCGGTAGGTCGGCAGCTAGGTCAGCTGGCAGGATGGACAGCGGTGCTCTGCCTTGCCGCTCTTGCCGCGATCGGTTGTGGCGATGACCCGCAGGTGGAGGACCCGGCTTCGCATCCGGTCGAGGCCAGCACGACGAAGATGGCGACCCTCTACTTCCCGGGTCCTCGCGGAAAGCTCTACGCGGAACTGCGAGAGTTGCCGGCGACCCAGACCACCGAGGAGCGGATCGCGGCGCTGGTCGCGGCCTTGCTCGAAGGGCCGCGGGGCGAGGGTCTGGTCGCGCCGCTGCCTCCCGAGGTGACGCTGGCCACGGTGTATCGCGCTCCCAACGGTGCCGCCTTTCTCAACTTCGAAGCGGTGGACAACGGCCCGCCGCCGCCGGTCGGCTCGACGGCGGAGCTACAGATCGTCTATTCGGTGGTCGATACCGTGCTGCTCAACGCGCCGTCGGTCAAGCGGGTGGCCCTTCTGTGGAACGGTAGCCAGCCGGCGACATTCGCCGGACACGTGGATACAGATCATCCGCTACTCGCCAATCGAGCATTGATCGCCGAGGCGAACTAACTTCCCATCCCCCGGGGCGCCGGCTATGCTGACCTGCGTATGGGGCCGGAGTGAAGGGCCGGCACAAGGCGGAGACGGGGAATCTCGCTGAGTTCTCGGGTGAAACGCTTCACGCGCTCGCGACACCCATGCAAGGAAAGGAAGGGTGACATGGCTGTCGACTCATGGGTCGATCGGTTGCGCAGACGATATCGGGAGATCGCCGTCATGGCCCCCTCGTTCAAAGGGCCGCGCGCCTACCTCAATTGGGGCCGCGCCAACTATGAACTGGCGAGGCGCGCCAGCCATATCCGCGCCCGGCCGCTGAAGCTGACCTTCGACCCGACCAATGCCTGTCAGCTGAAGTGCCCTCTCTGCCCAACGGGGTTGCGTATCCACGATCGCACACTCGGGCGGGCACCGGTGGAGCAGTTTCAGCAACTGATGGATTCGATCGGCGATTACGTCTTCTTTCTCGATCTTTTCAACTGGGGCGAGCCGCTGCTCAATCCGAACCTCGAAGAGCTAATCCGCATCGCCAGCGACAAGAGAATAGCCACCAGCATCAGTTCGAACCTCAGCCTGGAGTTGAGCGACGAACGGATTCACAAGTTGGTCACCAGCGGTCTGGGACAGCTCATCGTCTCGCTGGATGGCACCAGCCAAGAGACCTACGAGATCTATCGCCGCGAGGGCGACTTTGAACTGGCGTTCAACAATATGCGGCGGATCGTCGAGGCCAAGCGGCGGCTAGGCCTTTCGCGGCCGCTGGTGAATTGGCAGTTCCTGGTCTTTCGATTCAATGAGCACCAGGTGGAACGGGCGCGAGAGATGGCGGCCGAGATCGGGGTCGACACCCTGACCTGTCGCCCGCCCTATCTGGACGCGGACCATTTCCCGCTCTCCGACGAGGATCGCGCCGCGGTTGAAACCTGGGCACCGACCTCCCCGGAATTCAACCGCTACGACCCACAGAGCGACCAGTACGCCGAGGAGGTTTCCGTCGGCAAGCGGCCGCGTTGTGGCTGGCACTACATGTCGACAGCGATCAACTGGGACGGCTCGGTGGCACCCTGCTGCACGCTGCATGAGAAGCAGCACGACTTCGGCAACATGAGCCAAGCCGGCGGCGGCAGCTACATGGAGGTGGTCAACAATGACAAGTTCCGCGCCGTACGCGAACGGTTCGCCGGTCGCCGGAAGGAGAAGACCGGCCTAATCTGCGAGCAGTGCCCGACCCCGGCGATCATGTCCTACCACCACCACCTCAACCGGCAGATCGTCCTCTTCACCCTGGTGCAGGCGGTCGAAGGGGTACGCCGGATCTTCCGCCCCAAACGGAGCCCAAGCCCGGCGCAGGCACTCGCTGACTGAGCGAACGGCCCTTCAAGCCACCGTGCGGACAGCGGCATGCGGAACTTGCCGTAGCACTCCGTTCTTGAGTTCCAGGACCCGGTCCACCTGGTCGAGGAAGTTGGAAGCGTGGTGGGCGATGATCAGCGTGGTGCGTTCGAACATCAGCGCGGCGAGCGCCTCGTGGAGTACCGCTTCGGTCTCGCCGTCCACCGCCGAGGAAGCTTCGTCGAGAATCAGAATCGGAGCATCTTTGAGTAGCGCGCGCGCGATGGAGATCCGTTGCCGTTGGCCACCAGAGAGTCTGCAGCCACGTTGCCCCACCTCGATGTCGAGTCCCAGCTCGAGTTTCTCAGCGAACTCGGAGACACTAGCTAGGTCGGCTGCCTCCAGCACCTCCTTCCGACTAGCCGATGGTCGGCCCAGGCGGATGTTGTTGTAGATGGAGTCCGAGAAGAGGAAGGTGTCTTGCGAGACGAATGCAATTTGCGAGCGTAGTTCTCGCAGGCGTATCTGCGCGACCGGCCGACCATCGAGGAGGATGCGGCCCTGGTCGGGATCGAAGAAACGCGGAAGCAGGCTCACCAGAGTGGTCTTGCCCTGGCCGCTCGGTCCGATGAGCAAAACGGTTTCGCCCGGCTGCACCTCCAGGTCGACACCGCGCAAGACTGGTTGTGCCGGATCGTAGGCAAACTGGATCCCCTCGAAACGCAGATGGCCGGCAACCTCGCCCAGCGGCGTGGAGCGACGGGCCGCGGCGCCCTCCGGTTCGAGGTCGAGGACTTCGTTCAGCCGCTCGATGGCGGCTAGAGATTTCTGGGCCGAGAAGACCTGGTTGACCGCATCGTTAACCGGTGTAAGCACGTAGCCGGCCAAGGCGTTGAGCGCCACCAGACCGCCCAGGGAAAGCGTCCCCTTCATTACCGCCATGCCGCCGAAGACGAGGATGAAGAGCGATACGGCGACTACGATGATCTGGGTCGAGTACTGCGCCACCGCCATAAGCTTGCGCCCGCTGATCAGGCTGCGGGTGCGCTCGATCACCTTGGAAAGGTAGCGGCGAGTCTGGAACTTCTCGGCACCGTAGGCTTTGATTTCGTTGACCCCGGACAATGCCTGGTGGAGTTCGCGCGAGGAGCGGGCACTGCGCTCTTGAACGACGGCGAATTGGCGGCGGATCCTGCCGTTGAAGACCACGAGTACGATGATGTAGAGCGGGATGATGGCCAGGATCCCCAAGCCGATGGCAAGGTGGAAACTCGGTACCAGCACGGTGGCGGTGAGAAACCAGATGAGGGTTCGGCCCACCGTGGTCAGCCCGGCGGTGAATTCGATCGCCTGGTCAGAATCGCTGAGGATGCGCGACATCAGGTAGCCGTCATCGTGGGCGCGGAAGAAGCGCACCGGCAATCTCAAGACATGTTCGAGGAGATCGCGCTGCAACTCCAGCGCCATGCGCTCGCGAAAGACCGCCGAGAAGTAGAACTGTCCATAGGCGGCGAGCATCGAGAGCACTATTGCACCCGCCAGAGTTGCGGCTACTTTGAATAGCAGACCATAGTCTTGCGCCGGCAGGACCCGGTTGATGATCAGCACGCTGCTCAGCGGAAGCAAGAGTTGCAGTGCGCTGGACACAGCGCCACAGGTCACGGCCGCCAACCCTTTCTTGGTTAGGTGCCGGAACCGCCGTGAGAAGAGGAGAAGCTCTCGCAAGCTCGCCATCGACTTCTTTGCCATCGTTCTCGGTCCTCCTAGGAGCAGGTCATCGGTTAACAGATCGGTGCCGACGTCGTTGCCAGCGGTTCGGTGGTGCCCGCCGGTGAGTCGGCCGCTTGCCAGAGCTGGTCGAGGGCGCCTTGGAAGAGACTCTTGCAGTAACGACGAATACGGGCATCTACCCTTCCTTCGTGGTAGTGCGCCATCATTCGGCAACCACCGGCGCACAGGTAGCGCATGGCGCATCGGTTACAACCGTCGATCGTGTCGACGGTGAGTTTCTTCAAGCGGTTCAGAACGGCAGAGTTTTCCAGCGCATTGGCCAAGCCGTCTTCAAAAGCGTTGCCACAGAGGAACTCCGGGCCGTGCATCGTCTGGCAGGGATAGATGTCGCCGTTGGCGTCGATGCTGATTACGCCGTTGGCGGCCCCGCACTGGCAGCGCCACAGGTCCGAACGCTCGGGCCTGGCCACTTGGCCTCGTTGGCGGTAGAACTCCTTCTCCTCTTCGTGGATCTCGGTGATCTCCTCGGGTGCCAGGACGTAGGAAAACTCCGACAGCCGGTCGTGGGGATCTGGCAGTTCAAGTTCCGAGGGGGCGAGAGTGACGCGGTCGGCGCCGAGTTCATCCCAGGCGAAGGCTAGAAAGCGAGAGATCGATCCCTTGTTGGTGGGTGTGATCACTGCGTTGAGGTGCAGCCGACCAACGCCAGCTTTTTTCAACCGCCGGATCGAGCGCAGCACCTGTGCGTGTGTGTTTTTTCCGCGCATGAGATTGTGTTCTTTGGGGTCGGCACTGTCGAGGCTGATCGAGATCACGTCCACCGCCTCGGCGATCTGTGCCGCCAGCTCCTGCGTGATCAATATGCTGTTGGTCAGCAAGTTGGTCTCGATACCGTAGTCGTGCGCGCGCCGCGCCAGGGGCAGGGTGATAGGGCTGAGTAGAGCTTCGCCACCGGTGATGCGCACACACCGAATACCCAGTTCAGCGGCTTCGTCGATGAGGTTGAGAAAGTCGTCGCGGCTCCCTTCCCTCACTTTGCGTTGGAGGTCGCGGTGTTCCATGTTGTAGCAGTACAGGCAGCGCAGGTTGCAGCGCCCGGTCATGTGCACGTAGAGATCCACTGGGTGGTTGCCGAGGACCACCGTCGGGAGGTTGTGCACATACTTCCCGCGTTGCAGGAAGCCGTGGTCGAAGAGCTTGGTAAGCCAGCGGTCGACATAGACCGCGGCGTGCTCCGGCTCGTTCTCGGTTGCTTGTGCCAGGGCGGCCGCGGCTTCACCGGAGTTTTCCGCCTGCTGGAGACAGTTGACCGTCATCTTGCCGAGGAGGTCGGTCTTGAACCAGAGAAAGTTCTGTGGATCGAAGAAGAGGTACTGACCTTCGCGCTCGAACTCGTAAGACTCGGGAGGGAAGGTATAGGCGGTTGCTCGCTGCATGGGGGAAGACCTCGCGCCGCTGGCAGGGGAGAGCTGGGGCTATCCTCGCTGACCATGCGCCGGAGGGAGCGACCCTCCGGCGCACTGCCGTTGCAGTGGATTCCGTCAAAGGGGCTAGAAGATGCCGAAAATGGAATGCTTCTTTTCGCCTTTGCCGTTACCCGTCGCGCTGCCACAGAGACAATCTCCGCCGGCACCCGCTCCGTGGGACTCTCCGCAGCCGCATGACTTCTGGAGAATGAGAGCGCCGCCCTCCGGGGCGCTCATGACTGGATCCAGCTTCATCAGATCGAACATGGTCATCTCCTCTTGTTCAGATCGTTCTTTTCCGACGCGAGCACTAAAGGAGCGTCGGTATTGGTGTACGAAAGGGTATTCTGGCTCGTTGATGCGATGCTGATCTAGGCGAATCCGCCGACGAATCCGACCGAGACTACGACCGTTGCGACAGATCCTCTTCATGCTCCTCGCGCCGCGCCTGATCGCGCAGCTGGCGTGGGGTCGCGTTCAGCCACCGCTTGAAGGTGCGCTCAAGATGGCGCAGGTCGCCGAATCCGGTCGAGGCAGCGACCTCGGTGATGGAACGGTACGGCGCGGCGAGAATAGCCGTCCTGGCTCGCTCGACTCTCACCGCTGCCACGAATGCCATGGGACTAAGTTTCAGGTGACGCTGGAAGAGAGCGGACAGATGGGAAGAACTCAAGTAGCCGTGGCGGGCGATCGCAGTGACGGTGAGTCGGTCGCCTGACTTTCGGTCAATGTACTCCAAGGCACGATCCAACGCCTCGTGGCCCGTTTTGGGTGCCGTTCTGTCGCTGCTGGCGCAGCCTTGAATCTGGATCCAAGTGGCAGGTGGTAGCCGTGCCCCCAGACCTCTTTTCACTGGTGGAGTCAACCCAGTTTCCAGCGATCGAGGATCGATCTTTCGCAGCCGTGGGGCGTGGCGCAGGAGGCTGGACGCGTCGATGGGACGGCGATGGCAGAGGGTCAGCAGACGGCCCAGGAGGCAGCGCAGCTCCAGTGTGTTGTAGGGCCACGAGTAGTATTCCAGCAATCTCCATGCTTCCTCCGTGAAGGTCGCCGTTGCTGGGCCGCCTAGATGATCTAGGAGATAGCTTGCCAGCGGCCGAATGTCCTCTCGGCGCCGGCGAAGTGGTTCCACCCGACCGCGTAGGAAGTCGAGTTCTCCTAGAAGGCATACGTCCAGGAGCCGGTCGGCGAGCAGGGAGTCTAAGTCGAGACGCACCGAGGCGATGAGCCTCACCCGAGGCTCGTGGGTGAGACCCCGCTCCACGATCCACCGGTTGGTCTTGTGGTGGAGGGTGCTCGCTAGCCGGGCCTGGGCTTCGCTGGTCAAGCGGTGGATTCTGGCCAGGTAGAGAGTTCCTCCTCGTGCCGCCTCCAGGGTCTGTTCCAACTTAGCGCGGAAGTGGTCGGTCGGTGTGGCAGCGCAATCGAGGATGACCCATGGACCGGTGCGTACCCGGTCCAGCAGGTGGATCGCGCAAGCGACCTCGTCGGTCTCCGATCCGGGTTCGCCCAGCACCAGTACCGGCAGAGGTCGGCTGGATGCCTCTTCGATGAAGTGAGTGAGTCGTTTCAGGGTGCCACTCGCGTTGATCAAAGCCAGGCTACTCCCGAGCCGGCCCCGCATTCGACCGCTGAACTCGAGCCGGTTGATCTGCTGCATGATTTCGTCGGCTAGCCACTCGCAATGGTAGTGCGCCTCGGAAGTGCCGCCTTCGAGCATCAGCAGGCCGACGACGAGGCCCGACAGGGTCAGTGGTGCAGCAAACGTCGGCTGGCAAGCTGCTCGCACCAGTAGATTGGTCTCGCTTTGATCTAACGGTGCTCGGTTGTGTTCGGGCCTGCACTCAAGAAAGGCGCAGTCATCGCAGCGACCGACCACACGCCGGCCGTCGGCCCGGTGGCTGAGCACCGCGTGACCTTCTGCCGAGAGCGGTGGCGACAGATAGCGCAGACAGATCCGTGCCTCGTCCACCCGCGGCAGCTTCGACAGTGAAACCAAGTAGGGATTGAGACGTATCTCCAGTTTGCTATTCTCTGAGGCACGACCTCCACGAGGGCTGATCCATCGGGAACTCATAATGACTCAAGTGCGGCGTAACACTTCCATGGGGTCGCGGCGACTGGCGCGGCGAGCAGGGAAGTAACTGCCGAGAAGGGCCGCCAGTAGAAGGACGAGTCCGACCAGGACGTGGACCAACGGGTTGGCGGGCGCCACGCCGTAGAGAATGCCGCGCACCAAGGGACTCAAGGCCAGAGCCATCGCGATTCCTGCCAAGACGCCGAGGAGTGCTGGCCGTAGACCACCGCCCACCAGCGAACGCAAGATCTGTCTCGGCTCTGCACCCAGCGACATACGGATGCCCATCTCGTACATCCTCTGGTCTGCGGAGTGAGTCACGAGACCGTAGATTCCGGCGATGGCGCAGAGTAGAGCGACGGCGCCGAACAGGGCCGTGACCAGACTGAAGAAGCGCGGCTGGGCCAGGGAGGCGCCAATCAGACTCGTCATCGTAGCGATGTCGTCCACCGGCTGCACCGGGTCGAGTCCGGCTACCGTGGATCGCAGGGCCGACGCAAGCCTCGCCGGATCGCCCGTGGTTCGCATCACGACCGTCATGAAGGGCCAGGGATTCTGTGCCGCTGGCACATAGATCTCAGGCTCGGCGTGTCGTTGGAGGCCGAAATGGCGAATGTTGGCAACGACCGCGATGATTCGCCGCGGCTCCCCGTCGTAGGCGAGCCGAACCGATTGTCCCAGTGGACTCTCGCCGGGCCAGAACAGTTCGGCCATGCGCTGGTTGATCACCGCCACCGCGGGCGACTGCGCTGAATCGAGAGAGGTAGGTGGCGACCCTTCGATCCGCTGAACGCCCAAAGTCTTGAAATAGCCGGGCGTGACGGCTCGGTAGTTACTCCGCCAGGAAGGTCCGCGCGTCGCCGGTGCTCGCCCGTCGATGGTGAAGTCGAACAGCATGTTAGAGCCGCTCAACGGCAGGTTGGTCACGGCGCCGGCTGACTCGACCCCGGGCAAGGCCGCGATGCGGCTCAGCACTTCGTCAAAGAAGGCCGATTGCGAGTGCTTCTCGGCGTAGCGTGCTCGCGACAGCACGATGCGGGCGGTCAACAAGCCGTCGGGTTCAAAACCGATGCTGGTGCGTCGCAGCCCGGCGAAACTCTGAAACAGCAGAGTTGCACCCACCAGCAAGACCAAAGTGGCCGCCACCGCGACGACCGACAGAACAGTCAACAAGCGTTGGCTGGAACGTGACCTCACCTGGCCGTTGGCCGACTCGGCGAGGAATCGGCCCGGGTCGCTACGAGCGGCCTGGAAGGCCGGTGCTAGTGCCGCCATCAGCGCCGCCACCATGGTCAGAGCGAAAGTGAAGAGCACCACCGAGCCATTCACCTCGACGCTCCCCAGGCGGGGAATGCTGTTGGGCACCGCCGCGACGAACAGCCGTACCCCCGCCGCTGCCAGCAGCAGGCCGATCACTCCTCCGATGGAGGCCAGGAGGAGGCTTTCGGCTACCAACGGCTGGGCGACCCGCAGCCGCGAGGCGCCCAGCGCCAGACGTAGGCTGATCTCTTGCGTTCTCGCCGCGCCGCGGGCGAGCAGCATGCTGGAGACATTGGTGCAGAGGATCAACGCCATGAATGCCACCGCACCCAGCATCAACAAGAGAGCGGGCCGCACGTTACCCACCAACTCTTCACGCAGGGGCACTAGAGTCGCTCCGTAGCCGCGCATGTCGGCATCCTCTTCGCCCAAGCGACTCGCGATGGTTTCCATCTCGGAATTCGCCTGGCGCAAAGACACGGTCGGGGCCAGCCGTCCCAAGACATTGATGTAGCGGGCACCACGCATGGCGCTGATGTTCGGCAAGGCGGCGGGCAGCCAGGCTCGTGTCCCCTCTGGAAAATCGAAACCGGGCGGCATGATGCCGATGATCGTGAAGCTGGTGTCGGCGGTCGCCATCTGTTGGCCGATCACCGCGGGATCTGCCCCGAAACGGCGCTGGAACAGTGAATAGCTCAGGAGGATCACTGGCTCCGCGCCGGGCTGGTCCTCCTCTGGCGTGAAGAGCCGCCCCTCGACGACCTTGGCGCGCAGCAGCGGGAAGAAGCTCGCGGTGACGTGGGAGGTAGCGATTCTCTCGGGTTCGGCGTCGCCCGTTAGCACCAGATTCCCAGTGACGAAGGCCGCCATCTCTTCGAACGAGTTCGCCCTTTCGCGCCAGTCGAAGTAGGTAGGCGGCGAAACGCGCAAGTGGTCCCCCTCCTCGGAGTTGCTCTCCCACAGGGCAAGAAGCGATTCGGGTGCTGGATAGGGTAGAGGACGCAGGACCACGGCATTGACCAGGCTGAAGATAACTGCGTTGGCGCCTAGCCCCAAGGCCAGAGCCGAGATTGCTAGGAAGGCGAACACCGGGCGTCTTCGCAAGTTGCGCGCACCAATGCCGAGTTCGTTAAGGAACATGTCCATGTACTTAGTGTAATTGAGGCTAACCCGTTGTTGTGCAACACGTGACCTATGATAAACGCTATGGAAATTCTCTCGAAACAGGGAATACCTCTGGGGGTGGGCTGAACCCACCCGGAGGGGTAGTGGAGTCCTCTGGAACGGTACAAGCTCTTGTAGGCGGAGCGATTTACCTCTTGCCTCCATCCGGCCGCGGGCCAAACCGGCTACAATCCGCGCCATGACGCAGAACGAGCAGCCGAATCGCCCCGGCAATCGGGCGAGTGATGCTTTAAGGCCGGTCGCGATCGAACTGGACCCCCTCAAGTGGGCCGAAGGTTCGGTGCTGATCGAGTTTGGAGATACGCGGGTTCTGGTGGCGGCGAGCATAGAGAATCGGGTTCCACCCTGGCGTCGCGACAGCGGTGCCGGCTGGATGACCGCCGAGTATTCGATGCTGCCGAGGTCGACCTCGACACGCAATCAGCGCGAGGTCACCCGGGGCAAGGTCTCCGGCCGCACGGCGGAGATTCAGCGGCTGATCGGGCGCAGCATGCGCGCTGCGGTCGATCTGAAGTTGATGCCGGATTGCACCCTGATGATCGATTGCGACGTCATCCAAGCGGACGGCGGCACGCGCACCGCTTCGATTACCGGCGCCTACGTGGCGGCGGCGCGGGCTCTGGCACGGCTGCTGCTGCGCGGCGACATCAAGTCCTGGCCGATCACCGAGCAGGTGGCGGCGGTTTCGGTGGGCATCGTCGGTGGCCGGCCGGTGCTCGATCTCGAATATGTCGAGGATCAAGGGGCCGAGGTCGACATGAACGTGGTGGCGACCGCCTCCGAGCGCTTGATCGAGATCCAGGGCACGGCCGAAGGGGCGACCTTCAGCCGGCCGGAACTCGATCGGCTGGTCGACCTGGCGCTCGGTGGTATCGGCGAACTGGCGGTGCTGCAACGCCAGGTTCTAGAGCCCACCATGGCCGAAGTGGAGGCGGTCCTGGACCGCGGCAGCCGCAAGCCGGCGGCGCCCAAGGACGAAGCCGAGCTTTGGGGCCGGCCGAAGGCGACCTAAAGGCCGGTGGGAGCCGTCGCACCGGTCGCATCGGGCCAACGCTGTAGGATTTGCCGATGCGGTCTTTGCACAGCGATCTGCGGTACGCGGCCACCGCGGTGCGCTCGGCCTGCCGCAGCGGCGAATGGAGCGCACCGACCAGCGGCTTGGCGCCGGGCTGCGAGCAGGCGAATCTGGTCATTCTGCCGCGGGGCTGGAGCCAGGAGCTGGTGGAGTTCTGCCGGCTCAATCCGAAGCCCTGTCCGCTACTGGAGGTGACCGCGCCGGGCGAGATCGAACCGCGCCGGATGGCTCCGGGTGCCGATCTGCGCACCGATCTGCCGCGCTATCGCATCTTTCGTGGCAGCGAAGTGAGCGAGGCGAGCGACCTGCTGCGAGTTTGGCGCAAGGATCTGGTCTCCGTCTTGCTCGGTTGCTCTTTCACCTTCGAGGTGGCGCTGGCCGAGGCCGGGCTGCCGCTGCGCCACCAGGAGCAGGGGTGCAACGTGCCGATGTACAGGACCTCGCTGGCCTGTAAACCGGCGGGTCGGTTGGCCGGAACGCTGGTGGTCTCGATGCGGCCGATGACTCCCCGGCAGGCGCAGCGCGCCGCCGAGATCACCGCGCCCTTTGTTCATGCTCACGGCGCACCGGTGCAGATCGGCGAGGCGGCGAGCTTGGGCATCGCCGACCTGACGCGACCCGACTACGGCGACCCGGTGGAGATCCGCCACGGTGAGGTGCCGGTTTTCTGGGCTTGCGGGGTGACTCCGCAGGAGGCGCTGGGCCGTGCGCGTCCGGAATTCGCCATCACCCATGCTCCGGGCTGCATGCTGGTTTGCGATCCCCGATGAAGCGGCTGGAGGTAGCCCCGTGACGCTCACCGGCGAGGTTGCCGTGCAGGCGGCGATTCGACAGCTGGAGACGATCTGCGGGCGGGATGTGGGCCGAGGCATCGGGCCGTTGGTCGACGCGGCGCGCGGCGGCTTGGCGGCGGCGGCGGAGTCGATCGCCGGCCACCGGGCTCCCCATCTGGCGCTGTTGACCGGTTTCTTCGTCCCCGGTGCCGAGCCGCCGGCGGCGGAGACGGACGGCCCGCTGGGTGTCGCCACCCTGGCGGCGGGGTTGAGCAGCGTGGCCGTGCCGGTTCGGGTGGTCACCGACGAGCTGTGCGCCGATGCCGTCCGGGTGGCCTGCCGGGCGGCGGGGGCGCCGGAAGATCTGGCGGTGGACCTACTTGCCTTGCAGGGCCGCACCGAGGTGGCGAATACCCTCGACGCGTGGCGCACCTGTTCGCCTCCGGTCTCGCACGCGGTGGCGGTGGAGCGCGTCGGACCGGCGGAGGACGGAGTGCCGCGCAACATGCGGGGCCGGGATATCTCGGCCAACACCGCACCGCTCCACCTCCTCTTCCAGTCCGGCGGCCACCGGTCGATCGGTATCGGCGATGGCGGCAATGAGCTGGGTATGGGCTCGCTGCCCCGCTGGCTGGTGGCGCAGGCGATCGACCAGGGCGAGAAAATCGGTTGCACTGTCGCCGCCGACCATCTTGTGGTTTGCGGTGTCTCCAACTGGGGGGCTTGGGCCTTGCTGGCCGCCTTGGCGTTGTTGCGCCCCGCATGGAGAGATCCGCTAGTGGCCAGTTTGCAGCCGGACTTGGCGCAGCGCGTGCTGGAGGTGACGGTGGCCGAGGGGCCGGCGGTCGATGGAGTCCTCGGCCGGCAGGAGCCTTCGGTCGACGGGTTGGCCGCAACGGCACACAGCGCCGTGCTGGAGAAGATCCTCGCCGTCGTGGAGGGCTGTCCGCCCGGAGAGGAAGCGCCTTGAGCCAGCCCGACTCCTTCGATCCTCAGTCGATCGCAGGCTTCCGTTTTTGTGGCTATTCCTGTTCGGAACCGGACGAGAGAGAGGCCGGATACCGGGTGCGATTGCGCTATGCGCTCGACCCAAAGAGGGGTAAGCCGATCCTCTTTGACGAGGAGATTGTCTTCACCGCGAACCGGCAAGCTGGTGCCCTTGCGGCGACGATTCCGCGACACCCGCTCGGCCACGGCGACAAGGCGGCGCTCGATCGTTGCTTCCGGCTGCTGCACTGGATCGCCGGGGTCAGCTACTACAAGGCGGCGCTGCCGCCCGTCATCGAGATCGAAGGCGAGCTGCCGTCGCCGCCCGCGGCCGGGTTCTTGGAACGGCTCTACCGGCTTGGCCTGGCGGAGCTGGCCTACCGCAACGAGATCGAACTCGACGGCAGAATTCACTTCCCGTCCGGCCCGGAGGGTGCGGTGGCGGAGCCGGTGGAGTTGCCTCGCCGCACCGCCGTGGCCGTCGGCGGCGGCAAGGATTCGATCGTCACCATCGAGGCGCTGAAGGTGGCGGCGGAACCGATGGTGCTCTTCTCGGTCGGTGACTATGCGCCGATTCGCGCCACCGCTCGGGTTGCCGAGGTGCCGCGCATCGTGGTCGAGCGGCGCATCAGTCCACGGTTGCTCGAACTCAACCGGGCAGGGGCGATTAACGGCCACGTACCGGTTTCCGCCATCATCGCCGCCATCGCCACCGCCGCGGCGGTGATCTACGGCTTTGACGCCGTGGCGCTGTCCAACGAGCGTTCCGCCAGCGTGGCGCAGCTCACCTGGAAGGGGTTGGAGGTCAATCACCAATACAGCAAGAGCCTTGATTTCGAGCGCCGTTTCGACGAGTTGGTAAGCCGCGAGATCCTCCCCGGTTTCCGCTACTTCTCCTTCTTGCGGCCGCTTTCGGAGCTGGCCATCGCCGCGGCGTTTAGCCGGCAGCCGGCCTATTTCTCCCTCTTCCGCAGCTGCAACCGGGCCTTTCACCTCGATGCTGGCCAGCGGGCCAGCCACTGGTGTTGCGACTGCCCCAAGTGCCGTTTTGTCTTCTTGGCCTTGGCGCCGTGGATGGCGCGCGGCGAGTTGGTGGCGATCTTCGGCCGGGACCTACTCGACGATCCGGCCCAGGAAGAGGGCTTCGCGGCGCTGCTCGGCTTGAGTCAACAGCGCCCCTTCGAGTGTGTGGGCGAAGAGAAGGAGTCCGTCGCGGCTCTCGCTCTACTGGCGAGGTCGGCCGAGTGGCGCGACGCCGAGTTGGTGGGCAGGCTCAGTCAGCGACACCGGGCGGCCTGCGGACAGAATGGGCAGCACACGCAGGAGCTGATCGAAGAAGTACTCACCCCCTCGCTGCCACAACGGGTGCCGCAGCGCTACCTGGCGATGCTGCCCCGGCTTCCCTCGCCGGGTGGAGAGCCGGCATGAAGATCGCCGATCTCGCCGGCCGCCGGGTGGCCATCTGGGGTTTTGGTACCGAGGGGCGGGCGACCTTGAGCGCCCTCAAGGTACGGTTGCCCGGCCAGCGGGTGGCGGTGCTCAACGACCAGGGGTTGCCGGCGGCGGTGGTCGATGAGTTGAGGGGCGATCGACAAGTCGAGCTGCAGCTGGGAAGTGCGGCACTGGCGGCCCTTCCCACCTACCAGGTGATCGTCAAGTCGCCCGGGGTGAGCCCCTACGCCGAACCCTCGGGGGCAGCGCTCGAGATGGTGCGCGAGGCGGGCTCGGTGGTCACCTCGGCGACGCAGCTTTGGTTCGACGAGAACCCCGAAGCGCGCACCATCGCCATCACCGGTACCAAGGGCAAGAGCACCACCGCGGCGCTGACCGCTCACTTGTTGAGGGCCGCCGGGCTGCGGGTCGCCGTCGGCGGCAATATCGGTCAGGCGATGATCAACTTCGTCGTCTCGCCACCACAGCCGGAGCCCGAGATCTGGGTGATCGAATTGTCGAGCTTCCAGACCGCTGACCTGCTGGCGCGGCCCTCGATCGCGGTCTTGCTCAATCTTTTTCCGGAACACCTCGACTGGCACGGCACGGTCACCACCTACTTCCGCGACAAGTTGCGTCTGCTCAGCCGTTCGCTCAGTGGTGCCAAGCCCGGCGCCGTCTTGGTCAACGCCGCGGATCCGGAAACGGCGCGCCACGCCGGTGGTTGGGCGGCGACGATGCGCTTCAACGATCCGGCCAGTATTCACCTCGCTGCCGGCCGGATCTACAAGGGTCGCCAACCGTTGATCGCCGTGGACCGGGTTCCCTTGTTGGGGGCGCACAACCTGTCGAACCTCTGCGCGGCGCTGAGCGCCGTCCAGCTGGCGGGGGTGGACCCCAAGGCCGTCGTCAAAGCGGTGGAGAGTTTTCGCGCCTTGCCGCACCGGCTCTTGGTGCTCGGCGAGCGCGACTCGCTACTCTGGGTGGACGACAGCATCTCTACCACGCCGCAGTCGGCGCAGGCGGCGGTCGAGGCTTTTGAGGGGCGGCCGGTGACCCTGCTCCTCGGAGGCTTCGAGCGCGGGCTGGATTACGCGGGATTGGCCCGCTTCGTGGTCGAGCGACCGGTGGAGAGGGTGATCACCTTGCCCGATAACGGCCCGCGCATCGCCGAGGCGGTGCGCCGGGCGCGCGGTGAGCGGCCAGCGCCGAAGCTGGTCGAGGCGGCCGATCTGCGCCAGGCGGTCGCCTTGGCCGGCTCCTCCACCGCGCCCGGTGGCGTGGTGCTTCTCTCGCCCGCCGCTCCGAGCTTTGGCCGCTTTCGCGACTACCGCGAGCGGGGCGATGAGTTTGCGAAGGCTGCCGGTTTTGAAGCGTAACCCCTCCTCCATCGACACTCCGAGCCCAGAGGCACAGGCGGCCATCGAAGCCTCTCTGGCTCTGCCGGTCAGCCTAGCCAGGCTGGAGATCTCCGTCGCCTGCCTGCCGCAACGCGAGTCCTTTCGCTCGGCGGTCGGGGTGCGCAACGAGCGGCGGGCATTGCTCGTGCGCTGGGTCGATGGCGCGGGCGGCTGGGGCATTGGTGAGTCGTCCTGCCGGCCGGATCCGTTCTTCAGCGGTGAGTTCGTCGATGGGTCGGTGGCGGTGCTTTCCGATCATCTATTCCCATTGCTACCGAAGACGGGCACGGTGGCCGATGTGGTCTCTGCATTGGGCCGGATTCGGGGTTGGCCGTTCACCGTTGCCTGTGTGCTGGATGCTCTTTTCGATCTCCTGCGCCGGCGCGGCGAGTGCGACGTGCTCGACCGGTGGCCGGCGCAGCGGCTCGAGCGGGTGCCGGTGGGGATCTCGCTCGGTCTCTTCACCAGCGCCGAGGCGGCGGTGGCGCGAGTGACGCGGGCGGTCGGGGAGGGCTACCGCCGGGTCAAGATGAAAATCGCGCCGGCGATGGATGTGACCACCGCTGAAGCGGTGCGGGCCGAGTTTCCGAGCCTGGCCATGGGCTTTGACGCCAACGGCTCCTGCGACGCTGGCGACTTCGATCTTCTGGCCAGGTTGGCGCGGCTTCGGCCGGTCTCTTTCGAGCAGCCTTTCGCCCCCCGGCGCCTCGATCTGCATGCCGAATTGAGGCGCCGCCATCCGCGACTCACCATCTGTTTGGATGAGTCCGTCGCCGCCCTGGGCGATCTGATCTCAGCCCATCGCTTCGGTGCCTTGGACGAACTCAACCTGAAACCCGGCCGCCTCGGCGGGCAGATCGAGGTGGTACGGATCCTCGACTACTGCCGCCGCCACCGGATCGACGCCTGGGTGGGCGGGATGTTCGAGACCGGGATCGGGAGATTGGCCAACTTGCGAGTGGCGGCCCGCTTGCCGGAGGCCTTGGCGCACGATCAAAGCCCATCGAACCGCTACTTCGAGCGCGACGTGGTGCGCCATCCGTTCACCATGGAGGGCGACGGCACCACGGACTTGCGGGGTGAGCGGCCGGTCGAACTCGACGAGGCGACGCTGGCCGAACTCACCGAGTGGTCGAGGACGTTGAAACCCGAATGACCTCAAGTCAGGAGAGTATGTGAGCCAGCTGCTGGATACTTTGATCGAAAATGCCACCGTCTACGACGGCCTCGGCGTCGAGCCGCGGCGGTGTCGGGTGGGGATTGTCGGCGAGCGCATCGCGATGGTGGGAGAGGGCTCCACCGATGGCGCCGGCTCGATGGCGGCGCGGCGGGTGGTGGACGGCCGTGGGCTCGTCCTCTGCCCCGGCTTCATCGACACCCACGCTTCGACCGGCTTCGGCTACCGCTTTCCCCACGCCGCCGACCACAAGCTCTTCCAAGGGGTGACCAGCGAGATCATCGGCAACTGCGGCACATCGAGCGCGCCGATCGGCCCCGCCATGGTCGAGGAGATGGAGGCGTTGGCCTCGGCGATCGGCTTTGACTTCGACTGGCGCACCCTCGGCGAGTGGTTCGCCGGGGTGGAGAGCTACGGCCTGCCGATCAACAGCGGAAGCTACGTCGGTCACGGCACGGTGCGGGCCGGCTTCTGCGGTGCCGGCCGCACGGTCGAGGGTGCTCAAATGGAAGCCTTGGAGGGGGCGATCGAAGGGGCGATGGCGGACGGTGCTCTGGGTATCTCGACCGGCCTCGTCTACGCGCCGGGGAGTTTCGCCGACACCGATGAGATTGTGCGCCTGGCGCGGGTGGTGGCGCGCCACGGTGGGCGCTACGTCAGCCATATCCGCAACGAGCGCGAAGGGCTGGAGGCGGCGGTCGCCGAAGTGATCGAGATCTCGCGCCGCGCCGAACTGCCGGCGTTGATCAGCCACCTGAAGGCGGCCGAGCGGCCCAACTGGGGCAAGATCCCCGGCGTCATCGGCGCCATCGAACAGGCCCGCGCCGAGGGGGTCGAGGTCACCTTCGAGGTCTATCCCTATGGTGCCGTGTCGACCAAGTTGCGCACCTTCATCCCGAAAGAGACGCTGGAGGGCGGCGTCGAGGCGATGGTCGAACGGTTGGCCGAGGCGTCGTGGCGCGCCAAGAGTGTCACCTGGCTCGACGGCCGCGACACCGACTACGCCGCCATGGTGCTGATCACCGAGAGCCTGCCGGGAAGCCGCGGTAAGAGCGTGGCGCAGCTGGCCCAAAGTCGCCGGCAGCCGCCCGGCGAGACGGTGGTCGACTTGCTCCTCGCCGACCCGGAGGCCTGGATCGTCTATCACTGCATCGACGACGACGACCTGGAGGCTGCCGTGACCTGGCCCGATTCGATCATCTGCAGCGACTCGTGGAGTTACCCCGTCAACGCGCCGCACCAGATTGGCGATCCGCATCCGCGAACCTTCGGAGCCTTCACCCGTTTCCTCGAACGGTGGGTGTTGCAGGGGGAGCGGATCGCGCTGGGCGCGGCGAGTCGCAAGGTGACCTCGTTGCCGGCACGTTTCCTCGGCCTCGAAGATCGTGGGCGGATTCGCCCAGGGGCCTACGCGGATCTGGTCTTGCTCGACCTGAGCGCCGTTTGCGAGCGCGCCACCTACACCGAACCGCGCCAGTTCAGCGAGGGCACGCGGCAGGTTTGGGTCAACGGCACGGTAGTTTTGGAGGATGGGGTTTTGGTGGATAGGGTCTTGAAAGAAGGCCGCTTGGCTCAGGCCGGGCCGGGCCGTATAATCCGCAGCAGCCATGACCGAGCCACGAATTCGTGACGCCTCGGTCGACGACGCCGCCCCTATCTCCTCAATCTACAACGAATCGATCGCCGCGGGAGACGCGACGATGGTGGAATCGGCGCCGAGCGAGGCGGCGGTACGCGACTGGATCGCCGACCTTGAGAAGCGCGAAGCGATTCTTGTACTCGAAGTGGAGGATGCTGTCGTCGGCTGGGGGCAGATCAAGAAATACAGCGACCGAAAAGGGTACCGTTTCACCTGCGAAACCTCGGTTTTCGTCGACCGCACACAAGTGGGTAAGGGTTATGGGACGCGCATCAAGTCCGCCTTGATCGAACGTTGCCGGCGCTTGGGATACCACCACATGCTGGCGCGCATCATGGCCGTCAACGTGGCCAGTATCGAGTACAACAAACGGTTCGGTTATGAAGTCGTGGGACGCCAAAAGGAGGCCGGTTTCAAGAACGGCCAATGGCAGGACATTGTGATCATGCAGCTCATCTTGAGCGATGTCTTGCCGGAAATCCCCGCGGAGTACAGTGAGGATTTCTCATAAGAATGAGCCTTCGCCCTGTCCCAAAGGTAGGACCTGCGCGCACTTGAAAAGGCATGACGACGGAAGGAGACAAGATGACTGAGGCAGCAACAGCAGTCCTGCCGGAGCGAATTCAGAATTTGGTGGAGATTCTCCAATCGCATCCGGCCATGGACTCACGAACAGCGGTACGGCTTCTCGAGGAGTCGGGGATCAACGAGCAGGACATGGAGCCATGGGCCGATTATTCTCACCCGTCGGCCGATAGCTACGGCCGGGTCATGGTCCATGACGGTGGCAACTTCGAGCTGATGGTGATGTCCTGGACGGACGGGGACATGTCGGGAATTCACGACCACGGCTACACCCAGTGGGGAGCGGTCAAGCTCCTCGGTTGCGCAGAACACGCGACCTTCGCGCTGGAGGACGGTGTGATGCGCACCACGTCGCGCGCCGTCTGCAAGGTAGGCACGGTGTTGCAGGTCGATCACGACTTGATCCACCAGATGGGCAACGTGGGTCAGCCGAACTACCTGACCCTGCACCTCTACGGTTCGCCTGATCGCGAAAGCGAAGTCACCGGTGACGCCCGGATCTACGACCTGGACGAAGGCATGATCGACATCACGGGCGGCGGCGCATTCTTCGCCCCTCCGGCGGCGACGGTGTGTCGCCGCGAGGCCGGTCCCCGCGCCGACTTCCCTACCTGGCTTCGCTTCGTGTGTGAGTGGATGCGGCGCAGCCTGACGGCTACCGGAAGCCTCGACAACCAGCAGCTCACCGAGCGCCAGTCGGTGCTCGCGGCGAAGCTCTTCGATCGAGCCCAATGGGCTCGACTCGACGACGAGCTGGCGCAAATCGAGGGTCAGGAAGATGCGCGCAGCAACCGCTACCGGCGAATCCTCGGCCGCGAACTGTTGGCCAGCGCTCAACTGCAAGAGCGCATTCTCGC
>JAJRVQ010000074.1 GCA_024277255.1 Acidobacteriota bacterium
ACCAAGAAAGGAGGCCGAACTCTTCGCCAAACTGGGCACTTTTAACTGAGCATCAACCCGCGTCGCTGCGCTCCGACTTCACTGCCCAGTTTCACTGGATTGAGTGCCCAGTTTCGTCGGAATAGACAGGCGTGAACGTCGAACGGTGGCGACAAGCTGCAATCGCGCAAAAGGCGACCGAAGTCGAATGCGCTCGAATATGATGCACAAGCTGCTCAACAAGCCGATGAAGCTGACCATTGCCTCCGGCGCCCGCAGCGCAACGGCACCTGACAAGTCACTGAGCCGGAGGCGTCTACCGTCGCTCGCTTCTGTTTTACATCGTAGTCGCGCCGGTTATTGAGGCGTTCGGCGCCTCCCATCAGCCGCCTGGCTGGGGCAGCCGGAACGCGGCCATTTCCTGACTGTTGCGAGCCAGCAGGAGGTCGCCGACCAGCACCGGGTGGTTCCAGGTCTTGCCCTCGATCGCAGGGAACCGAGCTAGCTCTGTGAACATGTCCGGAGTCGCCCAGACCAGCGCCAGCTCACCGTGCTCCGACACCACCAGCAGCAGGTCTTGATCGGCCAGCAGCACGAGTTGACCGTGGCCGTAGCGTTCGCCCTTCCACTTTCGCTCGCCGTCCTCGAGGTCGATGCACGCGAGAATGCTGCCGTCGAAGCCGAAGGCATGGCCATCATGAACGACGAAGTCGCTGAAGTAGGGCTTGAGAGCGGTCGAGGTCCAGCGTTCCTTGGCAGTCCACCCGCCGGGTCCGGTGCTGACGGCGAGGTGGCGCGTTCCGGTCCGCTCGCTACAGATCAGGACATCACCGTCAGCGGTCAGGGCCGGTTGCACAATCCGGAAACCTGGCCACTGATGCTCCCAAGGCAGCGTGCCGTCGGCCGGCGCAACGCTGGCAACGCCGGTTTCGTACAGCATCAGGATCTGCGCGACTCCGTCGATCGTCAACAGATGCGGTGAGCTGTAGATCACGCCGCCGGCCGGTCCGAACCAGCGCGGATCGCCATCGGCGGTTCCACCCCTTATGCCGCTAGTACTTCCAAGCTCCGGTAAGCGTGCTAGGGCAGTTCCTTATGTTGAAATTTATCGACAGGTTGTAGATGGCCGCCACTGGCTCACCGTCGACCGTAGCAGGCTGAAAGGTCCAGTCGCGATAGCTCTCCAGGACGGCAAAGGCTAGAACCGGGTCTGTGGATGAGAGGATCTTGGGGTTGGTGGGTATCCCACGACGATCTATCACGATTTGGGTGATGACCAGACCCTTCGTACATGCGATGCGTTTGCCTAATGGATACTTTGGAGCGGGGGTACTCTTCCTAATGGGTCTGGTCACTTCGCCGGTGAAATGCCCGTTGCCCGTCGCATTCGCGTGCACCTCCAGCCGTGCGGACTCGGCGGAAGAAGAGAGGAGTAGCTCTCCGGCGGCTCCGTAGGCGGATAAATTGGCATTCGCGAAGTTGGGCACCAAATAGGTCGCGATCCAAAAATCCCAGAGTGCGTCGTGCTCATTGCCGAGACCCGCTTGCGCAATAGCTCGACCGAGGACGGCCAGCCCCAAGAGCCCTTTGGCTCCCTCGCCCCTATCGATGCGATCGAACATCTCGTTCAGAATGTTGTTGTAGGACTTGCGGGCTTTCTTCCACTCACCCGCGCGCAGCGCGTCGTCCGCCAGTTTGAGGCGCTTGTGCCATCGCGCCACCGTCGCCGGGTTCTTGCGGCTCACCAAAGGCAGTTGCCTGGCGAAGGTACTGGCTGAAACCAAGAGGATCAGCAGGAGAGTCCAGATGATCGACAAGCTGGCTAGATGAGTTTTCGGCCGCATGATGCTCAACCTCCAAATGCCCACGCTAGTGTTCATCGCCGGCACGAGTCGGCTTCGGAGCCAAGCCCCTGGAACCGTCTCGCACCGTCCGGGTGCCTTATCTCGCTTACCGGACAACGTACCCCCAACTCCTAATTTCGTCAAGTGCCAAGATTGATAAAGCTGGGCACTCGATCTGGTGAAACTGGGCAGTAGAGTCGCAGCGCAGCGATGCGCGTCGATGCTGATCGAGCGCTCCTGACATCACTTGTGGCTCAGGTCGAGTTCCGATCGCAGCGTCCAAGCGGCGTCCACCCCCGAAAGGACAGGATTTCTCAAAGAGGCTTTGAGAGTTTTTTGACCGCCCTTTTGAGGACTCCCTGCCGCAGTTCTGTGAGTCTCCGCTCGTCGGGCAACGGCCCAGTCGACTTACCAAGTTCGCTTGCCGGGCCAGCCTGACGACGAAAGAAACTCAACAACTCGCAAGGAGACTGCAATGAAAATCTCAACCCGTACCCGTTTCGTTCTGCTCGCTCTTCCCATAGTCGCACTGGCCGTGACCTTCATCTTTGGAGGCTCCGTCGAAGCCAGTCCCGCAACATCCGTGTTCTGTGAAGGGATCAGCCTCAACGGTGGGGTCTGCGAAGCTCATCCCCAGGGTCCGGGCTTCACCTACCTGTGGACCACCACCGGCAGTGCTTACCTCCCCACCCCGGCAGCGCCTACGGCAGCAGTTCGCCAAGTTGCTTGCCTCACCAACTTCGATAGCCCCGGCGATGTCCGCGTGACCGTCGTCTATCCCGACGGCTCGACTTCGACGGTCTCGGCCAACGTCTGTCGGCCGCGCCTGGAGGAGAGGCCGTTCGTACTTCCTTTCTAAACCCCGAGCGAACTTCTGATCGTCTCGAAACCGCACCCCCGATCCGGCGCCGCACTTCGACGCTGGGTCGGGGGTGTACCTGTATGGTGTGCAAGGAGCCAACGAGGAAACGGCTCCGCCAGCCGGGTCCTCACCCTCTTCGGCGGCTCATGACCGTTCGAGGATAAGCAGGCAATCACAGGCTACCACTGGCACTGCAAAGGAAGTGACGGCCACCCAGCGTTGGCTGAGCCACGACTTCACAAGCTCATCCTCGGCTTTTCCGCCACCTTTCCTTACTCTCAGGATCGGTACAGCCGGGACCGGCTTGACCGTGTCTCGGACCGCGGACTTCGCGAACGGCTCCGTTTCATGCCAAGCCGTGACCCGCCGGCCTGCGCCGAGAAGCTGCAGAACCGAGCCTGGGAGGTGCTGGAACCGATGGTGAAACCTCGGTCCGAGGAGCGCAACTGCCTCAACCTCGTTCAACAGATAGATCTTTGGCCGGATCTCCTTATTGGTGCAGCCGACGACCTCACCGAGCGTCTATGGGCTAATCCTGCCCTTCGGTGAAAGGGTGGGACCCGAGTGGTTTGCTTTCTCAGCAGACAGGTCAGTTGGTGACGGATGAAGTGGCTGGCTGTGGCCAGCGCTCATTGAGGTCGGGCTAGATATTGGCTAGCGACTCACTCACGCCAAGACAGTCGGCGCAGATTCCTGTGCTAGCTTTCGTCGACCTGTTTTTTCCTCCAAATAGACCATTTCCTTCCGAGAAGAGGATAAGTCGATGCTTTTGCGCCAGGCTGCCGACCTGTTTCTAGCTGGCTACTTCTCGACACATGAGCGAAGTCCGCGAACCATCACCGCATACGCCTCGGACCTGCGCCAGTTCGTCCACTCGCGTTCATTCTCACAAGCTTTGGAGTCTCTCACTCCCGAGGACATGGAAGCTTGGGCCCTGAAGCTCAAGACCCTAGGTCTTGCGCCTGCCTCCATTCGGCGCAAACTCGCGGTGACCAAGATCTTCTTCAACTACTGGGTGCGACGAGGAACCCTTGACAGATCTCCACTCTGGTTGATCCGAGTCGACATCGGGAAGATTCGTCCCCTCACTCGAACGCTAACTCCGCGAGAAATGGGCCTCCTGCTGCGCCAGGCAAGAAGTGAGGTAGGCCGAATACCGAGGAGACCACTGAAGAAACTCAACGGCAAGTTCTTAGCCCTCCGCAATTGGGCCATCGTCGAGCTTCTCCTTGCAACGGGCATACGAGTCGGAGAAGCGACGGCCCTCCAGCTCGAAGACCTAACACTGGATCAACGATCGATGCTCATCCGGGGAAAGGGGGGGCGCCAGCGCCTTGCCTTTCTTGCCGAAGAGACCAGCCTCAGAGCCGTTTCCTGCTATCACACGCAGCGGCTAGCCATTGAGACGGCCACCACGGCTCTCCTCTTGAATCGCCGAAGCTCGCCCCTCACCTCGCAAGGAGTCGCAACGGCGATCCAGCACCTCAGTCGCTCTGCCGGCATTCAGCGCCACGTCACGCCCCACATGCTCCGCCATACCGCAGCGACATTCCTTCTCCACAACGGCGCGGATCTTCGAATCGTCCAGGAGTTCCTCGGCCACGCCTCGATCACCACGACTCAGCGCTACACCCATGTCAGTCGCGCACACCTTCAGGCCACCCTCCTGCGCTGCCACCCGCGCCTGGGCCTGCGGACCTAAGCAGGCCTTCTCGTTCCGTGCACTATCGCCGACCTCCTTGAGGGGCAGAAGGATCTGGCACCGTAGAGGTTCAATCTCGATCTCGAGGAGCCTTGCATCGATAACTAGAGATTATCTATGTCTCACTCGATCTGGGAACTAGAGTTCCTTGAAAAGCTAGAAAAGCTTGCTACTTGCCACGAGCAGACCACCGGCGTCTCACCTTTGAATGTTTCCCACTGGGATACGTCAACTGAGTTCCGAAGGCAGGTTGAAGGACTTCTCCGCCTTCCAATCACTCCTAACTACCTGGACTATATCTATTCCTACGATCTAGAAGATCTAACTTCCATCCAACAGAAACTGGGTTTCACCTGTCCCCGAACATCTCTGCTAGTTACACCTGCCGGGACTACCGCCATGCTGTTGGCAGTCCACTGGCTTAGGTCCATTGGCATACAGCGCCTGCTAGTAGTAGCGCCACCTGCCTGCACCGACAGAATCCGACCACCGATTCCGATTCAATCCGGCCAGTGATTCCGACGCAAAGCGGCCATCCATTCCGATCGAAAGCGGCCACTTGTTCAAGTGGATCGGAATGGGTGGTCGGATTGAATCGGAATC
>JAJRVQ010000075.1 GCA_024277255.1 Acidobacteriota bacterium
ATCGACCGTAGAGTCCCATTCGCTCTACAGTCTTGGGGCCCAATTGAACTCCCGCACTGAACAAACTGCGCTGAGATTTGCGTTGTCCGAGCATGTTCAATTATACGCCTGATTCACGCCACTTTCCGGCCGGACCTCTAGCGTGGCGTGGCTGATAGATACCGAGCTTTCCACCGCCGGGCAGTGTCAACTGGGTGAGAAGGCCCCAACCCTCGTCCTGCACGGGGCTACACTGATTGTCACGCTGCTTCATCTCCGCGACGAACGCCTCAATGTCGTCACACATCAAATAGAACTCATGGTGATCGCTCTTCTCGGACGGATGTACTGCCACTTCCGCCGGCGGCAATCCAAAGATCAGCCAACCGCCACCCACATCGACATGGGTTAGCTTGAGCACGTCGCGCAAGAACCCACGGTCCGCTTCGGGATTCGTGCTGTAGAGAATCGAATGCGCACCAATGATCAAGATGATCTTCCTTACCCGTTCTCCAGTCTTGTACTATGTGAGGTGAGAGCTTATCAGCAAGGCAGGGTCTCTCCCCGCGAGGTATCACATTCCACTGCGGCCCTGAGCAGGTTCCCAAAATGAGCGAACCTCAACTTCTCAAGCCGGCAAGGCTCGACAACGACGAGATGGACTGGCCTGGCCGTTGGCGCGGGCGGGATGTTTGGGAGGTGCTGACCGCGGCGCGCGACGGCGACGTGGGGCGGCTGCGTGCTTTGATCGACAACGATCCCACCCTCGCCGAAGCACAATACTGATACACGCCGCCGCCTCATTTCGCCGTGCGGGAAGGTCATTGGGAGGCGGTTCGCTTGTTGATCGACAGCGGAGCGAGCGCCCGCCATAGCGGGCGCATCCGGCTCGGAGTTCATTTCTTCTACGGCAGGATCGATACGGTCGCGGCCCTGCTCGCCGCCGGCTGGGAGATCTTCACCACCTACGAAGACCAGCTCCTCTCCTTCACCGACTGCACCTCCTTCGCCCTCATGCGCCAGCGTCAGCTCCTCGAAGCCTTCACCTTCGACACCGACTTCCACCGCGCCGGCTTCGTGGTGCGACCCACGCGGACTACCTGAACTAGCACCCGCCAGCGATGTAGTCGAACGGATCGACCGGTGTTCCCTCTTGCCAGACCTCAAAGTGGAGGTGCGGGCCGGTTACCTTGCCCGTGCTCCCGGCACCGCCGATGGTATCGCCGGCGCGCACCCGCTGACCGGCCGTCACTGAGAGTGAATCGAGGTGCGAGTAGAACGTCTTGATCCCATTGCCATGGTCGACAATGACGATCGTGCCCCAGCTGGTGTCACTCTGATACCGCGTGGTGGCGGCCTCCACCACGCCGTCGCCTGCCGCCACCACCGTAGCACCGGTGGCGGCCTTGAAATCCACCCCCCGGTGAAATCCCAGCTTGCCGCTCAATGGGTTCTTACGCTCACCAAAAGGCGAAGTGACACGACCCCTCGACGGCAGCGGATGAACCAGCGACCCCGTCGACGGTGCGGCGCTGAGCAGCGCCACTGTGAATAGGTTCGCCGGGATCGCCGGGGTCGCCACCACTGACTGGCCGTCATCATCAGCATGAACCCCACCCGCCATCGGCAGTAGGAAGAGAGCGAGGAGCAAGGCGGCGGCACGCGACAAGGAAACTCGTGGACGGGAGGTAACAGTTGGATGCAGTAGATCGGTCAAGCGCATGGCTAGTCTCCTCTTGGCGCGCTGCGTGGAATGTTTCGAGTGCGTGACAAAGGCGGCTACGGCCGAGTTCTCCGGCCGCGCGGAGAGACTGACGACCGCCAGCAAACTTCGCCCGTAGGCGCGCGGCGACAGCGTGCCTGCGGCAAGGACCAGTCGGTCGCACAACCGTTCGCGCGTCTCGATCAATCGCGACGAAGCGATCCATGCCACAGGATGGAAGAAATAGAGCGAGCAGACTTCGTGCTGGAGGGCGAGCCAGAGAGCGTCCAACCGGCGCACATGGGCCAGTTCGTGGGCCACCACGGCTTCGAGCAAGGCGCTATCGCCTCGCGCCAGGAGCGCGGCGGGCAGAAAGATCACCGGCCGCAACACTCCCAAGGTGAACGGCGTCACCGCCGCCTCGGCACAGACCAGCCGAACCGAACGGCGAACACCAAGGCGACGGCGCCAACGATCGAGGGTCGACAGTAGACCGGCCTCGGTCACTGACTGACTCGCTTGCAACAGGCGGACGTAGCGGCGACGACGACGCCACCAAATACCGTGGCTGATGGCCACGCCGGCCAGCCACGTCACGGCCAGAAATAAGAGCCAAACGGCGCTCGGGCTGGCGCCCGAAGCGGTCGGTTCCATCACCGCCTCCGGCTGGAAAACCGCCGCCACCGCTTCACCGACCGGATCCGCCACCTCGACTCCGAGAATCAATCTACCCCACGCGGGCACCCAGCTCAGCAGCGGAGCCAGCAGCGAACGAGCACTCCACGGAGCGGCCCAACCCACGGGCAACACCAAACGCAGAAGCACCAACGCCCACAAAGAATGCACCAAGACAGGAACCCGTCCGCGCACCAGCCGGGCCAGTGGGATCACCGCCAGGAAGAAGAGTGTGGCGAGAAGAGCCTCGCGGCCGATCGTCGCCAGGAGCGTCTCGCTCCAGCTAGCCAGTAACGTCATGGCTCCAGTTCCTCCACCAGGCGCGAAAGCTCGCGGATTTCTTCGGCCGAAAGCGCCTCGCCCTCCGCGAACAAGGAGACGACCGGTGCCGGATCCAGCTCCAGAACACGGTCGGCGAAATCCCGCACCAGGCGGGCTAGCCCGGCCGGTCGCGAGATCCTCGCCTCATACAGGTTCAGACCATGAAAGAGTTTCTTGCCGACCAACCCCTTGGCGACCATCCGCTCCATCACCGTGCGGGTGGTCGAGTAGGCCCAGGAGTTTCGCTCACCAACCCGGTTGTGCACTTCGCGGGCGGCCAGCGCACCCTCGTCCCACAAGACCTTCAGCAGGCCGAGCTCCGAAGCGTTAACTTCGGGCAATGTCGCTACGTTCGTTTTCGTCATGCGACAACTGTAGCATAGCCACCTGAGACTCGCAAACCCGTTCAGCGATCCTTCAGAAATAGGCCGCGACCGAGAGGCCACGAAAGCAATTCGGCTACGATGACACCCAGGAGGTGAAGGTACGCTACCCAGCTCGGACGGTGACTCAGGAGGCCATCCCATGCGGTATTTGACCGGTGGTTCGCATTTCGTCGCCACTCTCGCATTCACCCTTTGGCTCTTGGGCTGCCCGGCAACCCCAGATGGGACGCCCGACGCCACGCCAACACCAACCGCCACGGAGGCCGCGCCACTGGGGATGAACCGCGCGCAACTTTTCCAGTACATCACCACTGGCAACCCTGACAGCACCCAACCCGTCGGCCAACTACCGCCTCAGCCGTTCTACGAGAGCTGGCCACTCTTCCCGGGCCCGGCCAGCAACCCCAAAGAGTTCCTCAACAAGAGGCTCGGACTGGCGATTCACGGTCGTTGGGTGACGGTCTATGTCAACCCGATCGCCGCCCAGCACATCGAGAGCTACCTCAACGAGGTCAACACAGTTCCGGTCGGCACGGTGCCGGTAGTTCCCCCGACCGAGTTTCCACCCGGCTCGGTGATCGTCAAGGTCAATTTCGCCAACGATCCCCAGGCGACCGTGATCCAGCAGGCTAGCAACCCTGGAGTACTGACCGTCGCCTACAAGCCGGAGAGAGGATTCTGCCAGTCCGCCGTTCAGTACAACACTGTGGACTGCCTGGGCGGCGACTGGCTGTGGGCCTTCTACGGTCTGGGCAAGGCCAAGGCCCTCGATTCCTTCATCGCCGAGAGTAGCGGCACCTTCTGCATCAACTGCCACACACCGGCCTTCAAGGCCGACTACCTGCGCGGCTTGCTGCGCCGGGCACGAACCATCGCCTTTGATCGGGTGCCGGCGGCTGAGCCCACCCAACCTCCGAGCGTACCGGCCACCGATCCATTCTGCCAACAACCGATCGTTCTCAGCGCCCAGCTGCCTACCGACGTGGCCCTCGATCCGGCGAAGATCACCGATCCCGCGCAACGGCAACGACTTTTCGACTGCTTCGCCTGGCGCACCTTCGTCTCGCTCAATTGGCCGGCTTCCGATCAACGCGGCGTGGCCGAGGCGTCGGCACCCTTCGGCAAAGCTTCAGGAAATCGCACCTGGGAAAGCTACGCACAGACCTACGAGGTCTTCCAACCGCAGGACGCCGACTGGGTGCCAAGCGAACAGATCTGGCAGAGCCCGCGTCGCCTCCCTTCGGCCTGCTCGAGCGCCGCACCGGACGAGCCGGTGATCTCGATGAACAGCAAGAGCCAGTCCAGCTTCGCAGATCTGGTCAACGAAACCGGTCAGGCGTTCGCCGGCACTTTCGGTACGCTCACCGACCGAAACGGCAACCTGGTGCACTATCAGGTACTGTTCAACCAGGCTGAGTTCGACTATCTACTCGCTGACGGCAAAGCCGCCACCGCCAACCTGACGCCGATCGGGCCGGCGAGCGGCCCCGAGTCCTTCCTGCCCGACGGATCGATCGAAGTCAAGTCGGCCTGGAAGCAGCTGTGCCTCGACACCGGTTGCGAACAGCAAGATGTCGAGAGCGACTTCTACGCCCGTAAGGTCTGGATCTACGACGCCGCGGGCCCCACCTGCACACCGATGACGGTCGGTTTGATTGGCCTGCATATCAACGCCAAGACTTTCTGGGCGCCACAACGGGTGGCGGCGACTTTCGAGCACAAGAACAACGCGCCGCTGGCCACATTGATCGCCGACGGTTCGCCACCCGTGGTACCCAGAGGCGAGTTCCTCTTCTACGACGGGAGCTGCCCGCCGCAGCCGGATACTTGTTTCAAACAGCCCTTCCTCGAAGGCCGGCCGGCCGGCGCCGACCCCTGCTGCCCGAACCTGGAGATCAACCGGATTCCCGGCAAGCTCGGCTTCGACAGCCGGTACAACAACCAGTTGATCCGTCTCGACAAACCCGGCGGCTCGGGACTCAACCAGCGATTCCGGCTCGCCATGGGCGAAGCCGGCTCGCCCCTGGCCAACCTGATCCTGGTCAACACCCAATGGCCGATGAACGGCCGCCGGCCGGCCGCCGGCAAGACCTTGGACTCGAGGCCCTTCAACACCCGCAACTGCGACGACAACGAACTCTCGCCCGACGGCAGCTGTTACACGCGCATCCCGCGCTTCCTGCGCAACACCGTCATCGAATCCTACATGACCACTTGGATCGAGAACGGCGACGGCCACCCGCAACAGATCAGTAACCGCAGCTGCACGAGCTGCCACGCCAGCGGCACCGACTTCAGCTTCATCTTCGAGGACGCAGTGGAGCTGACGGTAGAGCTGAACTGAAGTTCTCCAAACGCTAGCCGTTCCTTCGCAACGAAATCGGTGACAAGGAACGGCTAGCCCTTCGCCAGGCGTGGCTCAGCCAGCCCCTGCCGCCGCATCATCGTCGGCCGAGGGGATCGGCAGGCCTGGGCAGATCTTGTGGAAGGGTCTGTCCGGGAGCAGTTGTTCCCACTCGCTCTTGGTGAGGTTGCGACCGGCCCGGTTGCAGGCGCGATCGAATAGTTCGTCGTTGTTCAGCGTCCATAGCGCGGTGTTCCAAAGCCGGGCATTGTCGTCTTCGCTACCGGTGATCAGGAAGAGATTCTCCTCGCTGATCATCACCGTCACCACGGGACCGGTGTGCCCGCGCAAGATCCCCGGAGCGGCTGACGGATCGGGCGCGTCCAGATCCCAGTACCTGGCCGTTTCATCCGAGCTGCCGCTCAGCAACCAGCGACCCTCGGCGCCGAACGCCACGGCCTTGACGGCATCCTGGTGACCTCGCAGCTTGGCCAGCAACCGGCCTGGTTCAGCTGGCGCCAGGCTCCAGACGCGCACCGTGGCGTCCGCGCTGGCGGTGGCCAGCCGGCGGCCGTCGGGGGAGACGGCCACGGCGTTGATCTTCTGCTGATGGCCCCTGAGCACCGCGAGTTGCGCCTGCGCT
The DNA here is from genome assembly GCA_024277255.1 of Acidobacteriota bacterium. Taxonomy (GTDB): domain Bacteria; phylum Acidobacteriota; class Thermoanaerobaculia; order Multivoradales; family SZUA-115; genus SZUA-115. Next base: position 6,051 of record JAJRVQ010000075.1, read on the forward strand.
CCGCTGGAACCTCTATTGGCACCCCTCTTGGCGGACGCCAGATCCCAGATCCTCGCCGTCCGGTCCCAGCTACCGGTGACCAGCCATCGACCATCCGGAGTGAAGGCTAGATCGGTGATCGGCCGGTTGTGACCGGTCAGTTCAACGAGGCTTCCGGCTCGATCCTCGGCCTCCATCTCCCAGAGGCGGAGGACGGCATCGGCGTTGCCCGCTGCCAGCATCGTGCCGTCAGGACTGAAAGTGACCTTGGAGACCACGTCGCCCGCCGCCAGCACCTCCGGCCCGTCACCCGGTCGCGCCAGATCCCACAGTCGCACGGTACCGTCGCGGCTCCCCGTGGCCAGCCAACGCGTTTGGCGATCGAACGCCACCGAGGTCACCGAGCTTTGGTGACCAATCAAGAGGCGCGGCTCGGCGGCCGGATCCTGCACGCTCATGTCCCACAAACGTGCCGTGTTGTCGGCGCTACCGGTCGCCAGCCAACGCCCGTCACGACTCACCGCGAGGGCCATGATCGAGCTGGCGTGACCGCGCAAGACCTTTGGGGTGAAGCCTGGGTTGGAGGAGGTCAGGCTCCAGATTCTCGCCGTGCTGTCATCGCTGGCGGTCGCCAGCCAGTGCTGACCCGGCGCCGTGGCGACGCGACGAACAGTATCGGCATGGCTGGGTAGAACTACCACTTCGGCGTTGAACAGGGGCTGCGATAGGTTCCAGCGCCGCGCCGTCTTGTCGGCGCTGGCGGTGATTAGCCAGCGGCTATCCGGGCTGACCGCCATCGCCTTCAGCGGGCCGTCATGACCCCGCAACGTTTTTGAGGGTGCGTCCGGCGCGGCCCCGGCCAGATCCCACAGCAGGGCCGTCTTGTCGAGACTGGCGGTGACCAGCCAGCGCCCGTCGGAACTCACCTTCACCGATTCGATCGGTCCCGCGTGGCCCGACAGAGCGACCGACCCCTCTGCCGAACCCTCTTTCCCGACCCTCCACAGCCGCGCGGCGCGGTCGCTACTTCCGGTCGCCAGACGATGGCTGTCCGGGCTGAAAGCCACCGAGGTCACGGTGCTTCGGTGGCCTCGCAGCTCGATCGCATCGACATTCGGATCTCGTTCGGTGAGAGGCCAGAGCCGGGCCGTGCTGTCGGCGCTGGCGGTAGCCAGCCAGCGACCATCAGGGCTGACGACGAGTTCGAGGACCGGTCCGCGATGGCCGGTAAGCTCCAGTGCGGATGCGGCGAGATCGGCGGACAAGAGATCCCAGCGGCGCGCCGTGTTGTCGGCGCTGCCGGTGAACAGCCAGCGGCTGTCGGGGTCGAAGGCCACCGAGGTCACGGTATCGGCATGGCCGAGCAGAGGTATGAGCGCGGCCGGCTGCGACGACGTCAAGTCCCAGATCGCGGCGGCACGGTCGAAAACCCCAACCGCCAGCCACCGGCCATTCGGGCTGAAGCTCAAGCACACCACCCCGCTGTCGAGCGTCTCCAGCACTTCGGGGTCCGACCGCGGATCGTCGGAGTTCAGATCCCATAAGCGCACCGTCTTGTCTTCGCTACCGCTCGCCAACCGACTCCCATCGGGACTGAAGGCCAGGGCCATCACCGGCGCTCCATGGCCGGTCAGCACCCGCGGCGCGGTGACCGGATCGCCGAACTTCCAGCCGGCCAACGGCCACAGACGCACAGTCTTGTCGGCACTGCCGGTGGCAATCCACTTGCCGTCCGGACTCACCGCGACCGCCAGCAAGGCCGCGGTGTGGCCCGCCAACGGATCGCCGCCGACATTGGTCAGCGCCGTTTGCATCGTCTGACGCACACGACCGGTGACGCCCCTGCGGCGGCGGCCCAGGTCGAGCGCCTCGGCAGCCATGAGCAGGCCGCGCTGCGGGAACCCCGGCATCACCGCGCGGGCTTGCGCCAGGATCGACCCTTCCTCCGCCACCCAACCTCGGTTGCGCGCCAGCCGCGCCTCGAAGGCGGAAAACGACGCCAGAACGAGCGCCACCGCCAGCCCGATGGTCAGCCACAAGCTGCGCTGCCGGGTCCGCCGCTGCTCTTCCGCCTCGACGCGTGCGCGCTCCTCTTCGGCTTCCTCCTTGTGGCGCTTGTCGACACTGGCGGTCAAGAATTCCATCGCCACATCGAACTCGCCGCCGTAGCGCTCAGCCCATGCCGCAGTCGGCGCTCCCCGCTGGCGCCAGTCGAGCGCCAGGTCGAGGTCGGGCGAGCCCCAGAGGCCGGCCTGGCCGTCGCGCCAGAGGAGCGCCGTGTCGATCAGCCGTTCGTAGATGCCGGCGGAGAGCGCCTCGCGTTCGGTCCATTCATTCATCCGGCGCCACTGGCGGATCAGGCTCTCGTGGCTGATGTCAAGCACCGAGCGTTCGTTCAACTCGATCCCGGCGGCCGGCAGGAGGAAGCTGCGGTCCGCCCGGCGGAAGACCTCGGCGACCTCGGCGACCTGCTCGGGCTGAGCACCGCAGATCGCCGCGATCTCCCCGAGCGCGGCCGGCCGACGGGTATCGGATTGACCGGAACCACGCTCGGTCAAGGCGCGGAACATCCGCTCCGCGATGGTCTGCTGTGCTGAATCCAACTCGGCGAACGCCTCGTCCGCGTGGCGGGAAAGGGCATCGGCAAAGCCGCCGATGGCATGGTACGCCTCGAGGGTCAGGACGACCTCGCTACCGTCCCGCCTCCCCGATTGGTGCGCCCGGTTCCACAACCGCATCAGCACGTGCTGCATCAGGGGCAGTTGATCGGGCTCTTCGCCCATGTCGTTGAGCAGCCGGTTGACCAACGCCGGTTCGACGCTTGCGCCGAAGACGCCGGCGGGGCCAAGAATCGCCGCCCGGCGCTGCTTGCGCGTCGGCCGAGGGGTCAAGAACTGGCTCTCGTTGAGCGCCTCGGGCAGACCGTTGAAGACCGCGCACTCACCAAGAAAGTCAGACCGCATGGTGATCACCACATAGACCGGCATGCGCGTCTGGCGTGCGGTGGCGAGGAGCAGCGCGACGAAGGCGTCCGCCTCGTCGTGATCGCCCCGCGGGTTGTAGCGAAAGATCTCTTCGAACTGGTCGACCAGCACCAGCAGGCTGGTGCGCTCGGGAAGCGGCCGGTCGTGGAGCGCCTCCACCAGCCCGAGCGGGCCGCGGCGCAGCGTCGAGTGCAAGAGGGCGACCTCGCGCCCATCCGGCTGGCGACCGGTCTCGGCCACCTCGGTCTCGATGAGCGCATCGGCCAGACGGCGCATCGGTCGGCTGCCGGGTCGCATCGTCACCACCCGCCAGCGGGCACCGGCACTGGCCAAGAAACCGGCTTCGAGCGCCGGGATCATCCCGGCCAGTACCAGCGACGATTTGCCGCAGCCTGAAACGCCCACCACCCCGAGGAAACGCGAACGGCCGAGCCTTTCCAGCAGCTGGTCGGTCTGCTCTTCTCGGCCGAAGAAGATACTCATCTCCTCGCGCCTGAAGGGGCGCAGACCCGGGTAGGGCGCGGCGGGCTCGTGCATCAAGTCGCCCCTGCCAACGCCTTGAACAGAGGCGCCAACACCTCGACACCCACCCCTGCCCCCCCATCCACCGTGATCAAACCCGGGTGGCCGTAGCGCAGCGGTTTCTTCTCGGCCGGCGGCCCTTCGTAGATGGCGAGCGCCTTGACCGGCTCGTCGCGCTTCCAGGCCACCTTGCGCAGCAAGAGGAGCTGGTCGCGGACCCATCGCGACGGAGCAGCACCGTAGACGATCACCAAACCGTCACAGAACATCAGGTTCTGCTCCAAATCCTCCCGCACCTGCGCCGGAGTCCCGCCGGCCAAGGGCAAGGCGCAGGAAAGACCTCGCGACTCGATCACCGCGCACAGTTCGTTGGCGATCTCCATGTCCTCGGCCTCGGCATTGACGAAGACCAGCCCATCCACCGCTTGGCCACCGGCCGGCTCCGCTGTGGCCTCCAGCTGCCGGACGATCTCCCGTTGCAGCTCGTCGGCACTCACCGCCATCACGGTGTCCAGTTCGAGTAGGGAGCGATGGGTGCTGTCTTCGACCGCCGAGAGGTCGAGCTTCGAGTCACGCCATTGCACCACGGGGATTCCGGCGGCCAGGGCACGATCGTACTGAGCCCGCACGTAGCCTTGGGGAAGATCCGGCGGACGTTTGCCGGGAAAGGCGCTCAGCAGTTGGGCAAAGACGGCGCTGCGCACCAGATCCGCGTCGAGCGCCGCGCCAAAGCCCTCCGCGTCGCGCGGGTACCAGGATTCCGGCAGGACGCGGTAGCCAGCCTGCTCCAGATAGGTGCGCAAGGCGTTGTTGCGTGAGTCCAGATCGTCCGTGACCTCGGCCAAAAAGATGCAGGGCGTGTCGTTGCCCTCCCCACCGTGATCTTTCCCGAGGCCCCCCTCCACCGGTGTTTCGGCGGCGGCTGGCGCTGCCTCTTCGCCCGCCTCCTCCGGCTCGCCGGCAGAGCCCTTGAGCTCCTTGAGTTCATCCGCCAGGTTGCAGGCCAGCCGAGTCAGCTGGTCAAAATAGGGCATCTGCCGCGGGTTCTTCGGGTCGGGAAAGGGCATTCCCAAGATCATCGGCGCACCGTCCCCTTCACCGGGCACCCAGAAGCGGTAGCCCAGCAGGTCGCTGAACTCAGTGGGGCGATCTTCCCACTCCACCTGGTCGCGCTCGACGATGAACACCCGCGAATCACCATCCCGGTGTGCGGCAGCCAGACTTTGAAACGTGTCCTTCTCGCGCAAGCACCACTCCGAAGCGAGATAGCCGGGCGAGAGGATCACCAGCAAGGTCGCCGTATCGGAGAGACTCTGCAGAATCTCCGGCGTCAGCTGTTTGTGGCGAGACAGATCGCGATCCATCCACACGGAGAAGCCTTCGCGGCGCCCCAATTTCTGCGCCAGGAGAATCTCTAGGGTCTCGACCAGCAGCGTCACCCAACCTTTCTCGACCCCCGGAAAAGGCATGTTGTCGACGTGGGCATAGCTCACGAACACGTCGTGCCGGCGATCAGGCACAAAGGCCATCTTGGACACTCCACGATGCAGCAGGTTGAAGAAACGGATCTCTACGAAAGATCTTACAATCCTCCGTCGTTCAGCTCTCTCAGGGTGGTCTCCATTCTAGCGGCGGTCTCGACCAGCGGCTCGGGGAGCGGCTCAGGAAGGCTCTCGGCCACTCCACGACAGGTGGTGAGCCAGGCGGAAAAGGCGTCGGCAACTTCCGGGTCGATCCGTTCGCGGCGCACGATCGAGGCGAAACTCACCGCATCGTGAAGCAACTCGCGCAGCCGTTCCACCCGGCCCTTGAGTTCCTCCACCGCCAGCGAGGTTGCCGAGCTACGACGCCAGCGAAGCTCGAAGAGAGCAGAGTTCATCGCGTCGAGCATGGTGGCCACGGCAGCGAAGCCGGGCTCGGCGGGATCCGCACCGTGGCGCACAGCCGGCGCCAACATGGAGAGGATTCGAGCCTCCAGCGCGAGTACTCGATGGCGGAAAATCCCGCGATAGAAGAAGGCGGAGACCAGCAAGTTGACGAGGAATCCGCCGACCGCACCGCTAGCCACCGCCAGGAAGCGGATGGCGAAAGTCTCCAGCGGCGTTCCATGCGGAACCAAGATCAAGTAGAGGGCGGTAAAGGCCGCCACCGGATAGCCGCTCGCCGCGCCGGCGGCAAAGGCGGTGACGATCGCCAGACCGACCGCCAGAGGCACGCCGAGGGTCGGGGAAAGACCGGCAAGAGTGGCCAACGTGCCCCACAACCCACCCAGTGCGCTGGCCACCAGTTGAGCCCAGGCTTGGCGGAGCCCGCCGATCACCAGCGGTGAAATGCACAACACCGCCACGAAGGTCGACGAGACGTGATCCGGGTTGCCGAGGAGACGATCGAGCATCAAGGTCACCGCGCAGGCCAAGGCCGCCTTCCCCGCCAGGAACGGTACGTCTCGCCTCCAACCTGGCCGCCACGACTCCGACATCACACCCTCCATCTTCGCAACCCAGCCCCGGCGCAGGGCCGATTGACCAGCTACAGGATAGCCCGACAGGCTCAACCCACAAGACAATCTAGTTTCAGCCGTTCCTGCTTGAGAAACCCTGCTCGCACGGCTCTCTACAGAAAAGGTGCCGCCCACCGCGAAATCCTTTCGCTCGTACCGTCACTGAAGGCAGAGAGTTAGCGACGAAATCGTCTGTCACCTACCGCGGCGGCGGCAATGCAGAGCGTAAGAGCGTTTCAACGCGAGGAGCTGCCTTGACCATGCAATACAACATTCTCAGCTACTGGCAGTCGCTCGAAAACATGGAAACGGGCGACCCGGAATGCCCCAAGCCTCGCGTCCTGCGGCTCCTGCAAGCCACTTTCGAGCGCTGGCAGGCGAAGAAGACCTGGCTCGATCAGGACCAGATGGGCCATCTCTTCGACCGCTTCCAGGGCGAGGAGTTGGAGCGGGTCAAGGCGCTTCCGATCGCTGAGCGACGGGGCCTGGCGATCCGCGAGATGTTGGACCTGATCACCACGCCGGCGGCGCGCAAGCAGGGTGTGATGCGCATCCACCCGGACGAGATCATCGTCGGCGCTTCGCCTCCGTACTCCGTCGGCCAGGGCAAAGAGCTGATGCGCTACCTGAGCGAGGAAGAGGCGCTCTTCTACCAGCTTCAGTTCCTCAATGAATGGTCACCCTTCGGCCACATCGTGCCCAACTACGAGAAGCTGCTGAAGCTAGGAATCGACGGCATCCTCGAAGATTGCCGGCGGCGCCACAGGGAGCTGACTCAGAAGGGTCAGAAGCCGGAGGCCGAGAAGAAGGGCATCTTCTACCGGTCGGTCGAAACCGCCCTCGAAGGGGTCAAGCTCTACGCCGCACGCTACGCCGAGCTGGCCGAAGAGTACGGCGAGAAGTACGGCCGGATCGCCGATCAGATGGCGACGCGCAACCAGCGGCGCGAAACTGGGCACAGCGGCTCCGAACGGCGCTTCGCCAGCAGCATCGTGGCCGAGTTCCCGGAGAAGCTGGCCCGCCAGCGCCAGAAGGAGATGGCGTGGACCGCCGAGCGGCTGCGCAAGTGCCCCACGGGGCCCGCCGAGACCTTCATGGAGGCGGTTCAGGCCTTCTACTTGGTCCATTGCGCGCTCCATTTCACCGGCGACATCACCTCGATAGGCCGGCTCGACCAGATCCTCTACCCCTACTACAAGGCCGACCTCGAAGCCGGCAGGATCACCCCCGAGGTCGCCCAGGAGGTGCTCGACTGCCTGTGGATCAAGCTCGACGAGCAGGCGGTGCTCGACCGGCGCCAGGTGGAGGACCGCTTCACCTGCGCCGACGGCGCGCTACTGGGTTCCGGCGGGGCGAGCAACTTCGACCAGGGCGCGCTCACCAACCAGTGGATGCAGCAGGTGACTATCGGTGGCGTGCTGGCCGATAGCGACCCCCAGCCGACCGACGCGACCAACGAGCTGACCTACATGTGCCTCGCCTCCTCACGGCGCATGCCGCTCAACAGCCCGACGCTCGACCTGCGGGTCCACCAGGGCACGCCGCCGGAGCTCCTGGAGGCGGCGGCCAAGACCTTGCTTTCGGGCGGCGCCCATCCGGTGCTGCTCAACGACGACCGGTTGATCCCGGCACTGCACGAGAAATCGGGTGGAACGGTTGCGCTCGCAAGCGCCCGTAACTACGTCTGCGACGGCTGCTTCGAAACCCTCTTCCCGGGCGAGAGCGAGTTCAGCTTCGGTTTCGTGCCGGCGCTCGACGTGCTGGAAAAGGCGCTCAACAGCGGCGCCGGCTTCGCCAGTGCCGGAGCGACCTACTACCGGGGCACCAAGGGTAGTTGGCGCACGCCGGCCGCCTCGCGGATCGGTAGCTTCGAAGAGCTGTGGGCGATCCTGCGCCGCCACATCCTGCTCGGCAGCCACCGCTTCCTGGCCGGCGTCCTCGGCGCCTATGGCTACAAAGAGCCGGTCTCGCCCTCGCCCCTGCTCTCGGCGCTGATCGACGGCTGCCTGGAGAGCGGTCGCGACCTGGCCGGCGGCGGCTCGCGCTACCACGTCTTCGCGCCGCTGATGACCGGCATCAGCACCGCCGCCGACTCGCTCTACGCCATCCGCAAGCTGGTCTTCGAGGAAGAGGCCTTCTCCCTGGAAGAGCTGGTCTCCGCGCTGCGCTCGAACTGGGGCGCCAACGAGGCGGTGATCGGCCGGCGGCTGAGCCGCGAGCGTTGCGAGGAGATCAAGGCGCTGTGCCGCGCCCAGCCCAAGTTCGGCCACGGTGTCGAGGAGGTCGACGAGATCGCCTGGCGTTTGATCGAGACCTTCAACCAGTGCATCCAGGAGGTACGCCAAGCGCCGGTGCACGCGGCGGGCTGGGCCAGCCTGCGCGAGCGCTACGACGCCGACGGCCAGCCGTTCGAGATTCTGTTCACCCCGGGGGTCGGCACCTTCGAGCAATACGTCTTCGGCGGCGCCTTCGCCGGCGCCTCGGCCGACGGCCGCAACGCCTTCAAGACGATCGCCTCCGACATGTCGCCGGCACCGCTGCACGACGACGAGGAACCCCTGGTCGAAGAAGAGGGGGGCGGCCTGCGTCACCGGCGCGAAACCCGACTGCTCGACGCCCTCAAGAGCTACGCCGACCGGCGCGTCGACCTGCTCTCAGACGGCGCTCCCGCCGACCTCAACATCCGCGAGGACTTCCCGCTCGACAAGCTGGTCGAGGCGCTCGCGGTGTTCGCCCGCGGCGAGGGCGGCAACGTACTCACCGTGACGGTGGCCAACCCGGAAACGCTGGCGGCGGCCGACCAGGACCCCGACAGCTACAACATGGTGCGCGTGCGGATGGGCGGCTGGAGCGAGTTCTTCATGACCCTCTTCCCCGACCACCGCGCCCAGCACCGCCGCCGCCCGTTGTTTACTGCTTAGCCCTAGCTGAGTAACCCTTCCAAGTCGAGGATCCAGAGTATGGAAAACGCCGACAAGACAGCCCAACTCACACAGTTGTCACGACCGCTGCCGGGACCCACCGGTCCGCATCAAAGCGGGATCACCGACCCGCAGTGGCCGATCGTTACTCCGGCGGGGATCGAGGACGACTCGCTCTACGACGACTATCGCGGCCGGATCGACAAACAGGATCACATGGCCCTGCTCTTCGCCGACGTGCACGCCCGCGATCGCGACGAGCTGATCGCCCTGTTGAAGATGATCACCGAGGTGGCCCAGGAAAACATGGAAAAGGAGGCGTCGCTGCAACACCTCCGGCCGCTCGACCACATGGAGGTTCCCAAGAGCTACCGGGTGACCGTGACCGTCGGTTTCGGCGCCACCCTCTTCCTCGACAAGACCGGCTTCGACCGCTACGCCATCAGCGGCCAGAAACCGCTCGACCTCAAGATCATGCCGCGTTTCCCCAAAGACGCCGAGGAGTTCTCGCCCGAGCAGCAGGCGTGCGACCTGGTCTTTCTGATCGCCAGCGATCACCAGTACGTCAACGTCGCCATCGCCCGCTACTTCACCGAGCACTTCAACCGCCGTTTCCGCGAAGCACACCCGCAGGTCGGCGAGCGTGACGTGCTCGAAGTGGTGCACATGGAGCACGGCTTCGGCCGCCCCGACAAGCGCGAGTTCCTCCGCTTCGACGACGGCATCGACAACCTGCGGCCCGGCGAGGGCGAGGAGATGGACCACATGGTCTACATCGACTTCGCCAACCACGAGCCGGACTGGTGTCTGGGCGGTACCTACATGGTCTACCGCAAGATCCAGGAGAACCTGCCGACCTGGGAGCACGACATGGCCGCGGCGCACGGCGGGCAAAGCCTCGAAGAGATGCAGGAGGCGATGGTCGGTCGCAAGAAGAAGACCGGCGCACCGCTGTCGCGCCAGTGCTCCGGCCTCGACGGCATGACGCCGGTCTATCCCTACCCCACCGAGCCGGCCGACGGCCCGCTCAACACGCACATCCGCAAGGTGCAACCGCGGCGCGACGAACCTGACCTGTTCGGCATCTACGACTTGGAGCGCCGCTTCCTGCGCCGTCCCTATCCCTACTTCGACGGCCTGGCCGGCAGCGAGCAATGCAAGACCGGCCTCCAGTTCATCGCCTTCATGGAGAGCATCCAGAAACAATTCGAACACATCACCAACATGTGGCAGATGAATCCCGACTTCCCGGTGCCGGGGACCGGTCTGGACGCCCTCTATGCGCACGATATTCTGTCGACCGTGGGCGGCGGCTATTACTTCTGCCCGCCCGGCAACACCGAGTTTCTAGGCTCGGGCTTGTTCGACTAACCTATCTCGCGAGAGGAGAATCATGCCTACCTCCGACCTCTAACGCGGCCGCTCCGGCATGTACGGCCACGGCATCACCTTCGTCGACATCGACGAGACTATCTTTCACACCTTCGCCAAGGTCAAGGTGATCCGCGGTCATGAAGTGGTGCGAGTGCTCGACAACCAGCAATTCAATACCGACGTGCTCGGGCCGGGGGAGCAATACGACTTTGGCCAGTTCCGCAACGCCGAGTTGTTCCGCCGGACTTCAAAACCGATCCAACCGGTCGTCGACCGGATCAACAAGATGATCCGCCAGATCCAAGAGTACGCCCACGGCAGCCGGGTGACCTTCCTCACCGCGCGCGCCGACTTTGACGACAAGAACATCTTCCTCGACACCTTCCGCTCCTACGGCATCAAGGTGGACGATCGTGACGTCTACATCGAGCGCGCCGGCAACCTCAAGGAGGGCACCGTCGCCGAGCGCAAGAAGCGGATCGTCATGCAGTACCTGGGCGCCGGCGAATTCCGCCGCGTGCGGCTGATCGACGATGATCGCAAGAACCTCGAAGACTTCTTGACCATCCGTCATGAGATCCCACCGGAGATCCTGGGGCGTATCCGCCACCGCCACGGCATCCAGCAACTTCCCGACGACGAAGTCATCGACTACTACGCGCTGCACGTCCAGCCCGACGGCAAACTCGAACAGCTGGAGCTGTGATGTTCACCCTCGAACTCCTCCCCGCCGGCCACGGTGACAGTCTGTGGATCGAGTACGGCGATGCTGCGAAGCCCTCGCGGGTGCTGATCGACTGCGGCACTCGAGCGACCTACCCGAAAATCAAGGAGAAGGTCGCAGCGCTTGCCAAGGACCAGCGGCGCTTCGACCTCTTCGTCCTCACCCACATCGACGCCGACCACATCGGCGGGACGATCCCCTTCTTCGCCGACCCCGAGATCGAGATCGAATTCGACGACCTCTGGTTCAACGGCTGGAAACACCTGCCGGCCGACATGCTGGGCGGCAAGCAAGCGGAGATCTTCTCCGTGCTGATCAGCGACCGCAAAATGCCGTGGAACAAGGCCACCGGCGGCAAGGCGATGATGCTCGAGGGCGACAGCCTGCCGGTTTTCACCCTGCCGGGTGGAATGAAGCTGACCCTCCTGTCGCCCACTCGCAAAAAGCTCGCCCGGTTGCGCAAGGTGTGGAAGAAAGCGCTCGATCGCCATGGCCTGACGCCGGGCAGGCCGCCGATTTCCGGCAGTTCCTCGCCGGAGCGCCGTCGACCTCTACGCAGGTCGAGAAACTGGCCGCCTCACCGTTCAAGGCCGACACCACCCCGCCCAACGGATCGAGCATCGCCTTGCTCGCCGAGTTCGAAGGCAAGAGCGCGCTGCTGGTCGGGGATGCCCACCCGCCGCTGCTCGTCGAGTCGATCGGCAAGCTCCTCGCCGAACGCGGCGAAGAGCGGCTGAAGATCGACGCCTTCAAACTCTCCCACCACGCCAGCAAGGCCAATGTCAGCAACGAGCTGATCCAGATCGTCGACTGCCCCCGCTTCCTGGTCTCCACCAACGGCAGCTACTTCCACCACCCGGACAGCGAGGCGGTGGCTCGGGCCATCCACCACGGCGGGAACAAGCCGCTCATCGGTTTCAACTACCGATCCAAAGACAACGAGATCTGGGACAACGACGGGCTGCGAGAGAAGTACGGCTACGAAACCTTGTACCCGCAAGAGGGGGCCGAGGGCATCAAGCTAGTCCTCTAATTCACTTCCATAGCCCGTGCTAAAGTTTTCTGTCATGGAAACTACCATCGACAGAGCCGGACGCGTTGTCATCCCCAAGACACTACGCGAGAAAGCCGGACTGACCCCCGGACTTCCGCTTGAAATCCGCTGGTGCGATGGCCACTTGGAAATCGAGCCCAAACTACACGAGGTTCAGCTTGAGAGGAGGGGAGATTTCGTAGTTGCCGTGAGGAAGGAGCCTGGGGAGCCACTGACTCTGGAAACCGTCAACGAGACTCTCGACGAGTTGCGTAGCCGCAATGTCATCCGCTGAAGCCACTCAGGTAGCCATGGATTCGACCGTTCTCGTTTCCCGGGTGCTTCCCTGGCATGCTCACCAGGCTATCGCCAAAGATCTTCAGTCGCCGAGCGCTCTCAGACTCCGCTTAACCCCCTCCAGCAACCCCAACTCAGCGGCCCAGCGCTGCTCCCGGTCATCGCCCCTCTGACCGAGCGCGGCGACCAGCTTCGGATGACCCCACCAATCGCGATAACGGCGCAGCTGCCGTCGGGTCGACTTGACCGGGAAACCGTTGCGCCTCTCACTCAGCTCGACAATCTTCGCCGCGTGCCCCTCAGCCGCTTCGATCGCCGCACTGCGTTCGGTCTCGCCGAGTTGTGAGCAGGCCAGGCGCAAGAGCCACAGCTCGGTCAGGCTGCCGTGGGCCCAGATTCGCTCGACCGGCTGACTATGCTCCAGGTGCAGGGTGGCGCTGGCGCAGGCGGTGCTCCACAGACCCTCGTCGATGCCGCGACCGAGCACACAGCCGAGCGACAGCATCTGCACCAGTACCCAGTGCAACGAGGCGATGCGTTGGGCACCCTCCGGCCGGTCCAGCAGGAAGCCGTGCACGGCGCGGCGGTAGTCCACGAAGGCTTCATCCAGCTGGCCGACGCTAGCCTGTAGCCACCGGTCTTGCTCCTCCTGCTCGCCGGCGAGCGCGCGGTGAAAATCATCCTCGGCACGCTGCTTGTGGGCACTGGCGCGCAGACCCACGCACTCCAGAAAGTAGGGCCCCGACTTGCGCAGGTTGCCGAGAGCCCGATCCCAGTCCGCGACGGCTTGCGCATAGGCCGAAGCGTAGTTCTCCTTCCCCGCCAACTCTTGGGCCGCGTGATAGCGCTCTTGCGCCGTCTTGAGCGCTCGCCGTGCTTGCAGATAGCGCAGTTCTTCCAACCCTTCGTCCACATCGGTCGGCAACGCTTCGTAGACCACCAGGCTCGCCCAATCGTGGTACTTCTGATCGAGTTCCCCGTAGAGTTCACGCCGCACGGCGTGCAACAAGAGCCAGGGATTCTTACCCCAGAGCATTCCTTCGTAGAGGGTCTTGGTGACCAGCTCCGACCCATCCATCGACAGCGGGTACTGCGAAGCGACCACCAGCGGGATGCCAGCCGCGTGGACCGCGTGGGCGAAGCTGGCGCCGGTGGTGATGACCGATCCAGGGTTGCCACTGTCACAGGCGGCGAGAGTCACCACCATCGGCTGGTGAAAACCGGACGGCCCCAAGGCCGCCAGAGCTTCGGCGAAGCGGCCGCCGGAGACCACGTCCGGGCTGCCTTCCTTGTCGCTGAGTGCCAGACCGTAGCCTTCGTCGTTTTCCATCTCGAAGCGAGCACCGTGCGCCAGCACATGCACGTGCGAATACTGATGGCTCTTCACTTCGCGCCGCACGTCGTCGAGCGTGGCGTTGACAAGCACCGTCAGCCAGTCGCCGTAGCGGGCACGATTTCCCTCCTCGACGGGAACGGGCGACGCGAGCCAGGGGGCGAGGGCGTCGAGAAGAATCTGACGGTGCTGCTCGAACGGAATGTTGTTCGGATCGGCCGCTACGAAGAGAATCCGCGGCATCTTGGGCCAGCTGTCCTCCCGCCTGGGAACCGAGCGGATGTGACGAGTGATGCAGACCGGGGAGTGCGTTTGTAGGGCCAGCCAGTTGTCGGCTGGACTGCCCGAACCGCTCGGCACTTTCGACAACTCGAAGGGCAGAAGCGCCAACTCGGTCGCCGAAAGCACCAAACGCAGATGGGTCATCGATCCGCCACCGCGCGTCAAGGCGCCCGCCACACCCGGCACCGAAGCGAGGATCTTCGCCATGTCGACACCCATGTCGTCGAGGAGGCCTAGCCGCCGGGCCGTATCTTCGTCGCCGTCTTCGTAGCGCAACTCCCGCAACCGGCGCAAGAACCGGGCATGCTCGTAGGGTAGCGAGACGACCTTCGCCCCCTCCTCACCGCAGACTCCGAGATAGTGCGTCAGCGGCGATAGCAGTTGATTGTGGGGCGTCCCGGCACGCAACAACTCGACCGTGACAGTACGGATCTCAAAGCTCATGCGTCGCTCCTGGTAAGACGAGTCATATTGTCTAGCAGCCCGTGGTTCCAGAGTACAACAGCGACACGGATAGCGTACCTGCCGTGGAAAAAGTCCACTTTCGCCATAGCGGGCGCGCACTCAGGCCGGAGATAGGCCCGCCCGGCCCGTTGTCTCGAGCGGGACAGTCCGTTCCTTCTCGGGGCTACTCTTGCCGCGACTCCGGCCCTTTCGAATCTGACCTCGCCTCCGCCTTCGTTTCTGACATCGGCTTCGGCAATTCGATACGCGCGAAAGGTCTGAGTTCATTCGGCGTGAAGCGCAACTCCAGCTCCTTTACGCGCTGGCCCTGGAAGCCGTAAGCGAAGGGCTGGTCGTCGAGCCGATCGAAGAAGGAGGGGTCGTAGACTTTGAAGTAGATGCCGTTCTCAGTGCCCCCGTACTCCTCGACCTTGTAGTTGCCGATGTAGATCTCCACCGGAATCGCTCGAATCTCGCCGAAGTCTCCGCGCAGTTCAACGATGTAAACCTCGTCGGCGCTGTGCTCCACCCCCTCGATGTCGAGGAAGGCTCGGGGCTGCGCCAGGGGTGCGACCGAGATCTCCACCGATCGGATCTCGATCGGGCGGCGGACCGCCTCCTGGGCCAAGACGAGGGGCGACGCCGTGACGAGAAGGAGCGCCCACAGAGCCGAAACCGTCTGGGTGATATTGCCGTACATGGCTCGCTCCTTTACTTGCTGAGCTGGACGTCGTCGATCACCACCAGTCCGGTAGCCGAGACATCGAAGGTCAATCGTACTTGAGAAATGTTTGCCAAGGGCCAGTCGCCGCGGTTGACGATGAAGCTGCGCAGCGGGATGCGCACCGTCTTGGCCACCGACTGGCTGACATCCCGAGTTCCGCAGAAGCCGACGTTCTTGGTGGTTGGCGCGGGATAGGGAAGAGTGTCGAAATTCGAGATCTTGAGCGCGTGCGCCGACACGGTGCCGAGTTGCAGATGGATTTTCAGGTCCTTGTTGGCCCCGGCGGGGTTGAGGGAGGCCGGGCTCTCGTAGATCTGACCGATGCGCAGCGAAAGGTAGGGGTGGCTGTTGACCATCGCCCCGATCGTCGCCGGCAGGTTGATCGTGTAGGAGGCCGAGGTGCTGTTCCAGCCCGCGATCAGACCGCTCGTCTGGTTCCACAGGAAGTGCGAACTGCTCGGCGAGCAGGTGCCCCAGTCGAAGCCCCCGGTAATGTCCTGATCCAAGAAAGGCGACAGGCCACTGCCGGCGTTGGTGACGCCGGTGAAGGTGCCGGTAGCGGAGTTGTGGTCCTCCTCGTAGTTGTTGAGATCGACGCGGTCGGGATCGCTGTATTGGTGGACCAAGGTGACCCCGGAAGGCAGCCCACCGAAAGTGACGTCGCCGGTCATCAGCGCGCCATAGGCCTCCTTGTCCAGCAGGCTCCACTGGAAGAATCCGCTCATGTACACCTTGGCGATATCGCGTTGCGACCCGGCACCGATCTGGGCCACGTTCGAAGTGACCCCGCTGGCGTCGTTGGCGTGGTCCCACTCCGTGTTCCAGTAGTTGTGGTTGGCGCCCTGGACGTAGAGCAGAGCCTTGGCACCGCCGGCGGTCGCGGCGTTGGGGAAGGCCCGGTCGTAGGTCTTCTGGCCTCCGAAGGTGAAAACGTCGCCGTCGTGGCTACCGTGCATGATGAAGTAGTCGGCGTCGTTGATCACTATCGGCGTGCCGCTGTAGCCGGTGCCTATCTGGCCGTCGACCGGCGCGATCGCATAGAGCGCCTCGATGTCGAAGTTGAAGTTGAGATCGGACTGGCTGGCGTTGTGCAGCGTGCTATTGAACAGGTTGGCCACGGTGATCGCCTCGCCACCGCGCGAGTGGCCGGCGAGACCGATGTGCGTCAAGTCCACCTTGTTGTGGAAAGTATGGCCACTGGTGCCGTTCCAGCTGCGCCACCGCTGCAAATGGCGCAGCAGCACGATGGCCCGTGCATCCGTCTCACCCGAGACCCAGCCGTTGAGGAAGTTCTCGTCGACGCTGATAGCGATCATGCCGTGGCTCGCCAGCAAGCTGGTGAGATAACCATAGCCGGTGTGACTGGCATGGGTCGCGGTGTGGTTGCCGTGGACGATCAGCACCAGGGGGAAGGGTCCCGTGCCGACCGGGTAGTGGCCGACGCCGCGCAGTGGCACCTTGTTCATGGTTTCGGTGACGCTCGAATCCGGTGAGTTGAAGTAGGTCGAAACATCCGTGCGCAGCGGATCGCTGCTCGACGTGGTGGCCGGCTGATACGAGTAGCTCTGCACCGCGTATGGCCCAGGTTTCGATGGGTCATTCACCACATAAGCGCCGACGGCTGTGGCACGATCGATGAAATCGGTACCGGCATTGAAGGTGCCGTCGCTCGTCCAGGCTGCGGCCGAGGTCGCGGAGGTCGAGCCAAAATCGACCACGACGTCGTATTTCCCGGCGACCGGGTTGTTCCAGATCCGGGTCATGTTGGCATTGATGCAGCTCGACTTGACCGGCATGATCTCCGGCGGGCCGGGGGTGACGTCGGTCAGGCCGCCGCTCGCCGTGGCGTGGTTGATGACGTAGAAGGCAGCGAACTTGCCTCCCGGGTGGGACGCCGGAATGATTCCGGGATCGACCGCACCCCACATCTCTTCACCGGCCTCGAAGGTGTCGTGGAACTCGAAGTAGGGATAGCCGTAGTTCTTGTCGAGCCGGCCGGCGATGTCAAAATCGCCCGGAGTCCACGGCGGGTTGAAGGTCAGGGCCTGGATCAGCATCCCCGTATCCTGCACGTAGGTGATGAGATCGCTGTCGAACAGGCGGGGGGTGCGGGCGTCGTCATTGATCCGCACCACGGCGTCGTAGGCGCCGACCCTCGTCTCCTCGGCAGACCACAGGGGGACCGTGACCGAGGTTTGCCCCTCGTCGAGCCGCACCACTTGCGACTGCTGTCGGAACTCGACGCGCACGTCGCGGAGCTCCGCGTCGCGCTGCCAGCCGTAGCGGTTCGACACCAGGAAGAGCTGAAGGGTGGCTCCGGCGGGCAGGTGGTTGGCGGTCAAAAAGACCGGGGCCTTGCGCGCCTCGTAACTGTTCATCAGACAGCCTTCGGCGTTGCTGAAGTAGATCTGTGGCCGGGCCACCTGCCGATCGCTGACCACGGGCAGCCGCCGCTCGGCCAGGACCTCACCCTCGACGTCACGCAACGTCATAGTGAAGGTCCGACCGGCCAGAGCGCGGCGGGCCTCGTCGAAGGTGCGGAATCGGTAGGAGCGCTCAACGCGGTAGCCCTCGCGCACCGCCTCGCTCGGTGAATCGGGCTGGGCAAGGCGGCCGCAGCCGACCACGCCGGAGTGGTACCAGAGCGGCGATGGCGGAATCACCCCCCGGCGGTCCGTGGTAAGCCGGTAGAACGAAACGAGCCGGCCACCTTCCTCGGCCAACTCGACCCGGTAGCTACTCTCGGGCTCCAGCCCCCGCAGCCCCACGCTGAGGGTCTGGCCGATCTCGATACGGTCGACGCTCTGGCCCCGGGAATCCACCAGGTCGAGACCGAGGAAGGGCTGATCCATGGCCGGCCGGCAGAAGATCGTGCAACAGCCGGTGATCAGAAGCGCCAGGACGGCCAAGGCGGCACGCTGTAGCAGCGGCGATGCGCCCTTCGGCACGCTCCTCGCGGTGGAAGTCGGCAAGTGTCGGGTAGCCATCAGAGCCTCCAGTCGCCTCAGGTCGCCGGGAAGTCCAGCCGACCGATTTGCACCATGCCAACTTGGGCGTGCCAGAAAACACAACGTTACAACCCAACCTGCGCCGGCTACTCGAACCCGGTACCGCAACCGATTGCTTCGAGCGGTGCGGCGAGCACGGCTTGCGCCACCTGGAGGTCACTCCCCGCACCTCTAGGGGCTGCTAGAGCCCCGGGGGAGGTGAACCGCCCCCCCCGGGGGCTAGGTGAGTGTCTCTCAGCGAGCTACGGACTACTGGCGAAATTGTCGCAGTCAGCGGCAATCTTGGCAGGCTGGAAGCCGCCAACACCATCCCCCGGGCTCGGCCTGGATGCGGGAGCCTGTTTGCATATTGGAACCTTGCACAGACAGCACAATCCCGTCGAGCACTGACTGCTGCTGGCCGATTTCGACTTGAAGAGATTCGGACAGCTGATCGACGAGTAGCCGTAGGAGTAACAACTACTGTAACAACTACCCAGCGAGGCCGAAGACGAGCAGCTCTGGTTGATTCCGCTCTTCGAACAACTCTGCGACGCGGTGTTGGTAGTGCTGCTACAGGTGCGACGCACGTAGGCGTAGGAGTAGACCGTGCACGAGCCGAAGCAATCAGACTCGCTGGTTCCGTTGTATGAGGCGTTCGCTGCTGCCTGGTTACCGCAGCTTGTCGGTCCCGCAGTCGCATCCCAGACGAGGAGGCAATAGGGCACCGCCTTCTCCGGCGCAACCTGCGGGCGCCAGTTGGCGATGTTGCGCTCCACTTCGGCGATCATCTGAAGCTGCGTGTCGAGGATCTCTTTGGTCTCCTCGTCGGGATTGATCAGAAACTCGCTGACCAGATAGGTCAACTCAGTGCGCAGGTCCTGCAGCACCCAGGTCAGCCCCGCCTTGCCTTTGGCCGTGGTCTCGACTCCGCCATCTTCGCCGATCCGTTGCCAAGCTCCTTCGGCGACTTCAATCCACCCTTCGGCCGCATTCGGCACCGCCAGGATGGAGGCGGGATCCCCTTCCCTGCTGCCTGGTGCGGCCAGCAGGGGGCTAGCCACGATCAGAGCCAGCGCCAGTGACAGTCCGACAAGTCCAAGATTGCATCTACATCGCATGGTGTTCTCCTATCTTGAGAGTGACTCACGCCCACAACATGGACGCGAGCTTTGTTTTGCGGCACTCCGGCACGATGCGGAGTGACCGGCGACGTAGCGTCGATCTACGGAGGGGCTCGTAGCCATCGGCGCTATCAGTCCGTGGTGAAACTCGCCCTGGCTCCGAGCGGCTCTCTGGCTGTGACTCTGCGTTGGACCCTTCTGGCTATTTCTGGCCTCAACGAACCTCGGGTTCGCTTCCGGCCCGCCACCTTTTTTCGCGGCGCCTTGGTTCGCAGCCAGATCCCTCGCTCTCGCCGACGGACGACTTTCACCACGGACTGCTATACCCTCCGGGCCGGCTCTTGCTTGGCTGCATCCGCGGATCGCGGACGAGGATACGGAGCCGGGTCCCGAGAGGAAATTTTTCATCCTAATAGACACGAGAATTCTCGAATTCCTTCGCGCACTCTTCGCCATGTCAATATCTAGCATTGCTAGCATGTACGAGCGCAGCTGTCAAGCAAGGCGCCTCACAGGTAGTGGCTCGCAGGAGAAGATCCACCTTGACCACAACCGCTTCGACAGACCGAGATCTTCGAAAATAGCTAGACTGTAGACTCCGTCATCCGGTCAGTGAAACGTCTCGCGACCGGCGACCACTTTTGGGTGAGTCAGCGACCATCGAAGAAGAGCCTTCACCGCGAGCCGTCATCCGCAGCAAGGAGAGATCATGCGCGTACGCAAGAAGAACCCAGCCATTTCAGTACACGCCATCGCGGGCACCCACGTGATCCTGCTTGGAATCGACGCGACTGAGAAGGCAGCAGAAGGGCTGCTCGGCTTCGCCATCGAGCGAGAGAACCACCGCACCAAGAAAAAGTCCTGGCTGCGCAACCCCAGGCCGTTCAACACCGGCGACGGCCCACCCAAGGAGACTCCCCTTTCCAATGAGGCGCCACTCCAGACCTTCCAGTGGGGCGACTACACGGCGCAACCCGGCGAGGAATACTCCTACACTGTGGCCCCGGTGTACGGCAAGCCCGACAAGCTCAAGATGGGAAAGGGCGTCAAAGTGACCGTCACCACCGAGAGCACGGACGACCAGCAGCACGCCGTGATCTTCAACCGCGGCGTCGCCGGCAGCCAGGCCTACAGCCGGCGTTTCGGCAAGCACAAGCGGTGGTACCAGGTCTCAAAGATGGGACGCACCTTCTGGCAGGAGTTCACCAAGCCGGAGACGGTGCCCAAGAACGCTTCCTGGGAGTGGCTCTCGCGCGGTCTCGAAGAGGCGATGCTGGGCTTCATCGGCCAGGCCAAGGGCGCGGACTACTCCATTCGCGCTTCGGTCTACGAGTTTGAACACATGCCCGCGATTCAG
Source organism: Acidobacteriota bacterium (assembly GCA_024277255.1). Lineage (GTDB taxonomy): Bacteria > Acidobacteriota > Thermoanaerobaculia > Multivoradales > SZUA-115 > SZUA-115. The sequence goes on from JAJRVQ010000075.1 coordinate 26,636, forward strand.
GCCTTCGCCGACGCGCTGGAACGCGGCGCCGACGTCAAGATCATCTATGACGCCAAGCAGAGCGGCAAGGCCAAGAGCGGTCCGTGGCGGGCCACCGAGGCCTCTCTGCGCAAGGTCGGGCTGCGCAAGAAATCCTCGATCGAGCGATTCGAGAAAATGATGGTCCCGCGCACCCAGGCCACCATCTCGCACAACAAGTTCATCGTCCTGTTACACAAGGGCAAGCCTATCCAGGTGTGGACCGGCTCGACCAACTACACGGCGGGCGGCATCTTCGGCCAATCGAACGTCGGTCACATCGTTCGCGATCCGAAGGTGGCGCAGAGTTACTACGAATACTGGCAGAAGCTCGCCACCGACCCGGCCAAGAGCAGCAAGAAGAACGAACCCGAGACCACCGGCATACGCAACTGGAACGTCGCCCATCAGCCCGATCTCCAAGGCGCACCACCGCCTAACTCGATCACCACGATCTTCTCGCCGCGCACCTCCACGGCGATGCTCGAGTGGTACGCCGACCGGCTGAGCAAAGCGGCAAGCTCGGTTCATTTCACCGCCGCCTTCGGCGTCAGCCAGGAGATCGCGGAGAAGCTCGTCAAGCGCAAGCGGGCCAAGAGCGGCGAGGGCTACCAGCGCTACATCCTGCTGGAGAGCAAGCCGAGCTACCGCCAGTCGAAGAAGCGCAAAGAGGCCGCCGAGGTCAAGGCCAGGCCGGTGCCCAAGGACTACTACGACTTCCGCAAGATCAAGCAGAACCGTATCGCCTTCGGCGACGTCCTCAAGACCGCCAGCGGCGACGACGCCTGGCTCCAGGAAGCGCTCACCGGGCTCAACCTCTTCGTCGACTTCCTGCACACCAAGTACATGCTGATCGACCCACTCTCTGACGACCCGGTGGTGATCTCCGGTTCGGCCAACTTCAGTAACGCCTCGACGGTGAACAACGATGAAAACATGCTGATCATCCGCGGCAACAAGCGGGTGGCCGACATCTTCCTCACCGAGTTCATGCGCCTCTTCAACCACTTCCACGTCCGCAACCGGATCAACGAAATGAAGCCAGCCGAGGCCGACGCCTCCTTCTACCTGGCCGAGGACGACAGCTGGACGGCGCCCTACTACAAGAGCGGCACACAGGAGTACAACGAACGGCTACTGTTCGCATAACGCCCGGCCTGGCCGCCGCGGTAGGCCCCCCGAGCCGTCCGTGGCTGCTCGGGGGACTACTGGCAATACTAGCGACCGCTCAGGGCGTGATGAGCGACCAACCCGACGTGTCGCCGGACTCGAAACCATCCGAGAAGATCTCACTGGCAGCGGGGGAGACGATCAGCGCGAAGTCGGCGTCGATCGCCGCCGTCTCGGGGTGGTTGTCCTGCACCACCTCGTCGGCCAAGACCTCGACCGTCCAGGTGCCGGCCTCGGGCGCGGTGACGAAGACGTTCTCCACCGTATCGATCGTGTTGGAAGTACCGCCGGAGGTCGACACGTTGCTGGCCGCCAGGCCGTTGTTTCCCCAGTAGATCGTTCCCGAAGGCGAGGTGACGCGCAGCGACAGATCGTTGATCCGGTGGACGGCGGCGCCCACCGTTCCCATCGGGTCGAGATAGGCGAGGGTGGCCTTGAACTCCGGCTCGGTACCGGTCAGTTCCGCGGTGGTCGAGTAGCTGCCGAGAGGCGCCAAGACGACATCCTCGTCGACGATGAAGGTGGCGGAGGCGGTGTCGTAGAGATTGCGCGCGTCGGCCGTGCCCCAGCCCTGCCGGAAACGGTCGATGTCGCCGTTGGGGCCGCCCAGCGTCCAGTCGTAGCGGAAGGCATGATGAATCATCAGCGCCTTGGCGGTCATCATCTGAGGTCTGCTGTCGAAGACCGTGGCGGCGCCACCATGGCCGGACCAGACCCCCTCATGCCACATCTGAAACAGCAGACCGAAGTAGCCTGCCGTCTGCGGGGTGGCCGAGCTGGTACCGCCGAACGAAGTGTAGGCGGTATTGCTGCTCCTGGTGGCCGAGAAGATGCTGTCGTAGAAAAAGGCCAGGTCGGGCTTGATGCGACCGTCCGAAGCCGGCCCCGTACTGGCCGCGGAGACACCGTTGCTCCATACGTCGTCGGTGCGATCCGCCGTGGAGAAATGGCGAATCCCACCGATCGAGACAATGTTCTTGGCCCACGCCTGGGGGCGCGAATCCTGGTTGCCGGCGTTGGACTGTGACTGCGTGCTCAACACCGGATGGAGGAAGAGCGCATCGTCGGTCTCTGCCGAAATGGTGGTGTACAAGAAGGTGCGGGTGTTGCCGACACTCGAGGTCTGTAGCACCGCACGGTACGGACCGGCGGGGTCGCGCAGCTCGGCATAAATGTCGTAGCGGCTCTTGGCGCCGCCGAACTGGGTGGCCTCATCCAGGAGGAAAAAGATCGGTTGGCCATCGGGAACCACGCCACGCGCCGGAGCGTTGGACCCCTGAGCGAAAACATTGCTGGTGGTGCTTGTGCCATGGGCCGAAAAGCCGTTGGTGCCGGCGCTGTGGATAAGCGGAGCGACGGACCATTCCTGGTGGGTGGTTCGCAATTCCGTATCGAAGACTTCGGCGCGCACCCCAGCTCCGGTGAAGCCGCCCACTGTTTCGACGTAGTCCGCACCACCTACGGCGCGCACGATGTCCATGTCGGTCTCGCCCGGGCCCTGCCAGCGATCGATGTACTGAACACGCCGATCATGGGCCAGCGCGACGAGTTGCGCGCGGTCGAGAATTGCCTCGATCCGCCGCCCCCGAGGAGTGACGATGTCGACCGTGCCGCCCAGGGCGCGGATGGTCCGCGACAGGTCAGCCTGGAGGCTGTCTCCCCGCTCGAAGAGCATGACCGAATAGCGTTCGGCTTCGGCCCCTTGCGGCGCGGACGACGCCAACCGGGCACGCAAGAAAGGCTCCAACCGGTAGCCCGGATGATAGGGCCCCACCCAGCGCACAAAGGGCAGCGCCTCGACCTCGGCGCGAACGGCGGGCTCCATCTCGACAATCATGGTGTGATTCGACAGGTAGCGATGGACCGTACCGCCAAGCTAGACGATCGCCTGCTGCAAGGCCGGCAACGGGGTAGCGACGAGTTGCACCAGGAACTGCCGGTTCCCGGCTCCGGCTCGCAGCTCAGCGCGAGGCGCGGGAGCGCCGTCGGTCAAAGGATCGAAGCGGCCTCCCTCGAGGTCGATGGTGTAGGCGGTCGAACGGACCCTGCCGAGCAACCGGCCATCCTCGATGAAAGCGTAGTGCGCGCTGCGTTGACCGGCGGCAAGTTCTTCGTCCCAGAGCGCAATCTGCAAACCGGTACCGAACGGCTCCACCGTGCGCAATGGGTGGACAGGATGGACGGTCCGGTAAATCTCGGCCCCATCGACAGAGACCAGACGAGAGCCGGGGCCATCGATGTTGGGTTGCCAGAACGCCGCACCGCTATCGGCGAACGCGCTGGCGGTCACAAAGCCGAGAACCAACACACCGAGGGTGAAAACCGCCCGCAGGATTGACGATCCTGTAGAAACACTCTGTCGCCTTGTGGTCACCGCGCATCCTCCAGGTTGTTCCGTGAAGCCTGAAGGATAGCCTATCCAGGCTGGCCGGCCTTCCTATTTCATCGCCGTCAGTTTGGTAAAGCCGCTCTCCATCGCCGCGACGAGTTGGTCGATCTCCGCTTCGCCCATCACCGTCGAGATCGTTGCCGTGCAGGTGTTGATCATGATCATGCCGGCATCGAGGAGGTGGTCGAGCATGACTTTGATCTGCCGTGTTTCCTCCGCCGTCGCGTAGGCTTGGCGATAGTTCCGCGGTGGACTCTCCTTGAAATGAACCCGGAACATCGAACCGCCGCCGGTGACACAGGCCTTGATTCCGCAAGATCGAATGGCCTTGTCAATGCCGTCGATCGCCCGCTTGGCCAGAGCATTCACCCGAGCGACCGCCGCTTCGTCGAACAGCTCCATGGCGGCAAGACCGGCGGTCATGGTGATCGGGTTGGCCGAGAAGGTGCCGGAGTGCGGGAAAAGGAGCTTCTCGGCGAGCGGATTCATCACCTCCATCACCTCGCCACGACCGGCGATCGCACCGACCGGGAATCCGCCTCCGATGGCCTTTCCCAGCGCCGTCAGATCGGGCTCGAAGTCGTACCAGCTTTGTGCCCCGGCGAACTCCGAACGGAAGGTGATCACCTCATCGAGGACGAACAGCGCACCGTGCCGGCGAGTCCAATCGCGAAGCACCGCGACGAAGTCGGGATCCGCCGGCTTCAGGCCGACGCGATGGGGCATCAGATCGAGGAGCACGCAGGCCAGCTCGTCCCGGTGCCGGTCAAGAATCGCCACCGCGCGCTCGGGATCGTTGAAGGGAATGACCACCACATCGCCCAGAGCCGACTCGGGCGTTCCATGCGCCACCGGCACGCTCGACGGCTGGGCCGCCTCCCCCCAGTTCTCGGGACTTGCCGTTTGGCTCACCTCGGCATAGTCGTAGAGGCCGTGATAGGCGCCTTCGACCTTGGCGATCTTGGGCCGGCCAGTGAAGGCGCGAGCAGCTTTCAAGGCTCCCATCACCGCCTCGGTGCCGGAGTTGACGAAGCGCAGTTTGTCGAATGCGCCATTGCGGCCGCAAAGGTGCTCGGCGTAACGGATCTCCACCTCGGTGGCGAGGGTGAACGCCGTACCCTTGTGCAGTTGCCGAGTCACCGCCTCCACCACCGCAGGATGGGCATGGCCGTGGAGCAGCGACGCCATGTTGTTGGCGAAGTCGATGCGCTCGACTCCCTCGACATCGGTCACCCGACAGCCCGTGGCCGAGGCGGCGTAGAGCGGGTGCGGCTGACGCAACACCGTGTTGCGGCTCACCCCGCCGGGCAGGACTTTGAGCGCCCGTTGATACAGCGCGGCGCTTGTCGACAGCTGACCAGTGTCGTTCATGGCTTGTCGTCCTCCACACCACCCGGAGGCGGCAGCAGCGGCGCCCCGGTTCGTTGCCGAACGTACTCGAAGCTCACGCCGGGACTCAGCTCCACCAGCTGGAACCCTCGCGGGGTGATTTCGATGACCGCAAGATCGGTGTAGACGCGATCCACGACCCCCACACCGGTCAAGGGAAAAGTGCAGGCTTCGACCAGCTTGGGTTCACCGTGCTTGGTGCAGTGCTGGGTGACCACATAGATCGACTTCACACCGGCGACGAGATCCATCGCCCCCCCGACGGCCGGAATCGCGTCGGGCGCTCCCGTCGACCAGTTGGCCAGATCGCCGTTCATCGCCACTTGCAGCGCCCCCAAGACACACAGGTCGAGATGGCCACCGCGGATCATGGCGAAACTGTCGGCATGATGAAAGAAAGCGGCTCCGGGAAGCGCCGTCACCTGGCGCTTGCCGGCATTGATCAGCTCCGGATCGCCCATTCCGGGCTCGGGGGAGGGCCCCATGCCGAGCAGGCCGTTTTCGGTGTGATAGATGAATTCGCGACCGGCCGGGACGTACTTGGCGATCCGTTCGGGAATCCCGATGCCCAGGTTGACGTAAGAGCCGTCGGGGATGTCGAGCGCGACGCGCTGAGCCATCTCGTCGCGGGATCGGCCGGCGGTGGATCGTGGATCGGTCATGGGTAGGAGACTCCTGCGGCGACCAAGGTCGATTCGTGAGCGGGATCGGCGACGGCCACGACGCGATCGACGAAGATTCCCGGCGTGATGACCGCCTCGGGATCCAGGTCACCGGCCGCAACCACGACGACGGCCTGCACGATCGTGGTCGTACCGGCCATCGCCATCAGCGGGCTGAAGTTGCGGGCGGTCTTGTTGTAGATCACGTTGCCGTAGCGATCCGCCCGCTTGCCCTTGATCAGGGCGAAGTCGCCACGCAGCCCGTATTCGAGGACATAGTCGCGGCCGTCGAAGGTGCGCAGTTCCTTGCCCTCACCCAGCGGAGTGCCCACCGAAGTCGGCGTGTAGAAGGCTGGGATGCCCGACCCTCCGGCGCGGATGCGCTCGGCGAGCGTACCCTGCGGCACCAGCTCCAGTTCGATCGCACCGCTTCGATAAAGGTCCGGAAAGACCGTCGAGTTGGTCGACCGCGGGTAGGAACAGATCATCTTCGACACCCGACCGGCCTTGATCAGGGCCGCCAATCCGACCTCGCCGCTGCCGGTGTTGTTGTTGACCACGGTGAGATTCTTGGCACCTTGATCGATGAGGGCATGGATCAGCTCGATCGGGCTGCCGGCTTCGCCGAAACCGCCGATCAAAACCGTCGCTCCATCGAAGACATCGGCGACAGCCTCGCTGAGGCTGCCCACCTGTTTGTCGATCATGACACTTGCTCAGCGGCGACGGGTGCTGCGACCCGGTCGTAGTCGAACAGACCGGCTTCGTCGAAGAGGATGCGATCGGCGTAGCCGTCGAACCAGATCGCCTCCGGGTTGCGGCCGGCGATGCAGACCTTGCCGCGGTCGGGAGCAGAGGCGGCGTTGCGCAGGATCTTGAAAATGATGATGCCGTTCTCACCGCCCGCAATACCGGCCATCGGCTCGTTGGTGACCGCCGAGACCTCGGTCTTGCCCTTGTAGTGGGTGATCGAAAGACGGGCGTGGGTTTCGACCCCCGATAGCCCCTTTTGAGACTCGTTGAGGATCTTCCACGCGGTCTCGATGGGGACGTTGAACGCCTTGTGGGCGACGATGTCGCGTCCACAGAAAAAGTAGTGATTCTCGGCACCGACCCGCTTCAGCGCTCGCTGCATGATGCGCAGCGCGTCGGAGTCATCATTGATGTTCTTGATGATCGGACTCTGGTTTTCAACGCAGATCCAACCGCGCGAGACCACGCCTTCCATGGCGCGCTGAGTCTTCGGATGCCACCTCAGGACACCGGAAGTCTCTTCGATGTAGTTGCCTTCGTCGTCTTTGGCGAGGAACTCATCCGGATGGTTGAAATGCAGCATCATGCGCAGCCCCACGTCGGGATAGCTCTCGTGGAACCGATCGAGCATCGAGAGAAAAGCGTCATCGAAGCGATCGGGGAAAAAGGCCATCTCTTTGGTGCCGATGCGTATCGATTCAACACCGGATTCCGCCAGCGCTCCCAGCCACTCGGCGAGCTTGCGGTTGGGCATCACCATGGGATCGCCGCCGGAGAGGAGGATCTCGCGCAGCTTCTCGCGACCGGACTCCGGGTGGCGACCGCCGTTGTCGGCCACCCTCTGGTTGTGCGACCGGATGTAGTCGGTCACTTCGCCGATCTGAGCCAGCCCCTTCTTGGCCACGGTCCCGTCTTGGCGCTCGATCTCCTTGCGGCTGATCAGCTCCTCCCGGTAGCAGAAACGGCAGTGAGCGGAGCAGGTCGAGACGACGTACATCAGACCCATCTCGTACTTGTGGAGGAGCCCTTCGACCGGGCTGTAGTCCATCTGGTAGCCGGGGTCCTCGGCGCCGTGCAGATTCAGCGTCTCCGCAGGGTTCGCCTTCACCAGAGTCCGCAAGGGCGCGCTCTGCCGCGCCAGTTCGAAGTAGTGCTTCGTCATCTTCACCGGCATGCGCGCCTCGACATCGCGTTCGGTGCCTTTCAGCTCGCGAAGCGCTCCGATCTCCGCTTCGGTGTAGAAACCTCGGACATGGTCAGGGGCTCGCCCCTCGAAGAAGAGCCTCAGTCCGTTGATGTTGTCGCGGTCGTAGCGCGGGCTCTCGACGGTAGCGAGAAAGGCCTGCTCTCTGGCGGTGGGTTGGTACTTCTTGGCATTGCTCATCAGGGTGGCACCATTTCGTCATGCCGGCCACCTCTTCTGGACCTCAGGTGAGCGGCGGTCTGTAACAATATGGACATTACGCGAGAGTAATTGTACCATTCTGGACGACAAGCGCCAAGATGCCCATCTCCAATCTCATCGCCGCCGCCAACGAACGGCTGACACCGGCGGAGCGCCGGATTGCCGAGGCGGTTCTCGCCGACCCGACACTCCTCGCCTTCGGCACGGTTTCGGAACTCGCCAGCCACGTCGGGACCAGCCGGCCGACCATCGTTCGCTTTGCCACCAAGCTCGGTTTCGAGGGATACAGCGGCCTTCAGAAGCAGGTTCGCGCCGCAATGTCGCAACAGCTGTCGCGACCCAGCCAACGAATCCGCCACCCGGAGGGATCGCTCGAATCGTCCTTGGCGGCGCTGGAGGCAATGATCCCCTCGGTGATCGAGGCGCTCGCCGACGGCAAGCTCGAAGCACTCACCGTACCGATCGTGCGCGCCGACCACGTGTGGATCATCTCCGGCGAGACCTCCAGGGCGGGAGCCTACACACTGCACAGCGGTCTGACCATCGTTCGGCCGGACGTTCACCTCGTCGATGAGCATTCGAGCGCCAGAGACCTCAGCGGCGCGGCTGAGGGCGACGCCGCCGTCGTTTTCGATTTCGCCCGCTACCGGCGCCACTCGATCACCGCGGCTCGAATGCTGGCGCAGTGCGCCGTCGACATCGTGGCCATCACCGACGGCCCCCTCTCTCCGCTGGCCACCCTCACCGATACCTGGTGCGCGCTGACCGTTCCCGCCGTGGGTCCCTTCGACAGCTCCGTGCCGGCAGTCGCGGTCGCCGAACTCCTCGTCGCCTCGGTGGCTGTCCACCTGCGGGACAAAGCTCGCGATCGCATCGACCGCACCGAGGCCCTGTGGGAGGCCACCGGGACATTTCTGTCATGACTCCATGACGTCCTTCCCATATCGAGAGGATCCATTTTTCGGCGAGCACGTCATAACGACGGGGAATACACCTGGCTGGTGGACCTCAACCAGGACGGCAAGCAGGACATTCTCTTGCACTACCCGTCCACCACTGAGCCGCATCGGGTGATGACGCTGAGCGCCCGCTAGCCCTTGCTGCTTGTTCCCCGGGTCGGTCCTTGCCGGTCTCTACCAGGTGAGCTGGCGATCCCAGCCGGCGAAGGGCTCGAAGACGATGTTGAAGCCACCGGGGACCTCTTCGTCCGCGACGACGCGCACGTTGGTGAGGGAACGAAGTGTCTCCAGGAGTTCCTCCAGCGGCAGGGTGTGAAGCGGCCGTCCTTGCGGCACCGGCCAGATGCGAATGGTGCCGTCGGTACCGGTCGAAGCGAGTTGCGTTGCGTCAGAGTTGAAGGTGAGGCTGGTGATGGTTTCGGTGTGGCCATACAGCAGGTGTGGCTCGCCATCGACGGGTCCAACTCTCACCACGCCGGCCTTGTCGCCACTGGCAACCAGCCGCTTGCTCCCGGCCACCGCCACCGCTGAAACGTCAACTCGCGAGAAGTACCCTGGCAGGGGTTTGGATGACCCCGTCTCAAGGTCCACGACCTGGACCGATCCGTCGATCACCGCCACGAGCAGGCTCCCGGTCGCATCGGCCGCGACGCGGTAGATGCGGCTCGCCAGGAGCATCCGGCTAGAGCCCTCCTCGACCTTCCAGATCCTCAAGCCCCTTTCGTCGACGGAGAGCAGCCGACCGTCGGTCAGGAAGAGGATTTGATGGATCCGGGTAACCTCCGGCGGTTCGAGCAGGGCGACCTCGGCTCCGGACAGGACATCCCAAATGCGGATCGTCATCGCACCGCGTCGCTCCGTGCTCCCGCTGGCGGCTGCCAGCCTTCCGGTGGCGTCGAGCGCGACCTCGCCGACCCCCGTCGCGAAGCGCCACAGCTCTCGTCGTGCACCACCCTTCACCAGCGGAAGGAGCCGGACCCGGCCGTTTTCGGAGCCCGTCAGCAGAAAGCGACCGCCCGGATCGACGGCGAGACAGCCACCCGGCCACATCGACCGGCCTCCCACGTCACCTCCTGGCGCGACGACCTCGGCACGCTCGGCGCCGCCGGCCGCGAGTGGCCAAACCACCACACGATGGCCAACGCCGTGACTCACCACTCGGCTCCCGTCGGGCGTGAAGCGCACTCCCCAGATCACCTTGTCGGAACTGGTGAGAACTCGCGGCCGCCTACTCGTCCACGGCAGCATCACGGCACCGCTGTAGGTGCCGACGACGAGCCAACCTCCTTCGGGGTGGAAAGCGGCCTTGGTGAAGCCGCCGACATTGGCCAGCCGAGCCACCAGCGGGTTCGCCTCCGGCGGGCCCCGCAGATCCCAAACCTTGACGTACCCTTGATCGATTGAAGAGGCGGCGAGCCCGTCGCCACCGGGTCCCAGAGTCACCGTTCCCGGCCAGCCGGGCCCCGAGAAAGCGGTGATGGCCGCCGGATCCGCCGCCAGATCCGCCGCCAGATCCCAGACCCGTATCCCTCCCTCGAGATCGTGGGAAGCGAGCCACCGGCCGTCGTCCGAGAAGGCAAGGTCGAAGACTGCTTTTCCATGGGTTCCGAGCCGCCGCCGCGGGGCCGTCTCCAGATTCCGCAGCTCCACCACGAAGACCTCGCCCTCAAAGGCCCAAGCGAGCCATCGGCCCGTCGCCTCGAGCGCCCAGGGCCAATGTTCTCCCGGCTTCGCCAAAGCGATGCCCCCCGGTGCCAGAGGGAACGGAAAACGACGAACGAGCCCGCCACCGCCGCCGATCGTCGAGTAGGTAGCGAGCGTTTGGTGACCGTCCCAGCGGGCCGCGAGCTGATGGAGTCCGTCCGGGGACAACCCCACCGCGAGTTCCGGTGGGTCGTCCAGCTCCAGGCGACTGTGCACAAGACCGTCCTCGACTCCCCAACGCGAGATCGTGTTGGTGAAGAAACCGAGGACGGAGAGGGTGTCGCCGTCGGCGGTGAACTCCGCCCGGATCGCCGGCTCGCGGAGACCCTCCAGCGTTCTCGCGCGGCGGCCGCCCTCATCCCAGATCAAGGCGCCGCGGTCGCCGGCCACCGCCAGCGAGCGACCATCGTCGCTGAATCGAACCCAGGAGACCTCGCCGCCGTTGGGCAGAAGCATGGAGCCGGGCGGCTCACGCCACAGCGCGCGCAGCGCGAGATTTCGCGCTTCCTCGCTGTCGGCCACTTCGAGAGAGCCGATGGCGTGGGCCAGAGCGACGGTCGGCTGGCTATCGAGCAGCCGCTCTGCGATGGCGGAGCGACGGGCGGCATCGGAGAGGTCGCGTTCCTCGACCGCCTGGCGGCGAGCGCTCTCCGCGCGCACGGCGAAAACGAGACTGACCGCCGTCGCTGCGACCAGGGCAACGATGATCGCCGCCAGGCTCGCCACCACGGCTTTGTTACGACGGGCGAACTTGCCGAGGCGATAGGCGAGGCTCGGCGCTCGCGCGGCGATCGGCTCGTCACCGAGATAACGACGGATGTCGGAGGCGAGGTCGTGGGCGCTGTGATAGCGCCATTCGCTGTCCTTCTCAAGGGCCTTGGCGACGATGGTCTCGACATCGCCCGAGAGCGTTCTGTCGATGCGGCCCAGCCGCTCCGGCTCCTGCTCGCGGATGATCCGTACAGCCTCGTGGAGGCTCTTGCCCCGCAGGTCGTAGGGCAGCCGGCCGGAAAGAAGCTCATGCGCGATGACGCCGAGCGAGTAGACATCGCTGCGGTTGTTGATCCGAGTCGGGTCGCCGCTCGCCTGCTCCGGACTCATGTACCGAACGGTGCCGATCAGCTGGCCCACGTCGGTCAGCCTCGTCGTCACGGCGAGGTCCGAGTCGGTGGCCCGGGCGATTCCGAAGTCGAGGATCTTGGGAAATCCCTCTTCGGTCACCAAGATATTGGCCGGCTTGAGATCGCGGTGAACCACTCCGTTCTCGTGCGCGTGCTGCACCGCACCGCAAATCCGCGCGAGCAGTTCGAGGCGCTGGCCGGGGTTCAGCCCGGCCTGCTCGACATAGTCGACGAGCGTGCGGCCGCGGACATACTCCATGGCGAAGTAAGGGAGATGGCCGCTCCCGGTGCCGGCCGTACCCGCCTGGTAGATCTGCGCGATACCTCGGTGGTGAAGACGACCCAGAAGTTCGCCCTCCTGCTCGAAACGGGCCAGCATGCTCGGCGTGGCGAAGCTGGAGCGCAAGACTTTGAGCGCCACGCGCCGGCGGGGGGCCTCCTGCTGAGCCAGGTAGACGACACCCATCGCGCCCTCGCCGAGTAGCCCCAATATCCGGAAGCCGGCAATTTCGGGCTCCGCCGCTTGGCCAGGAAGGGCCGCGTGGTTGCCCAGCAGTCCGTGGTGAAAGTCGTCCGTCGGCGAGAACGAGGGATTTGGCTGTGAATCAAGGCGGAGAACCGGAGGCGAACCCGAGGTTCGTCGAGGATTTGACAACGCAGAGTCGCGGTCAAAGACCCGTTCGGAGCCAGGACGAGTTTCACCACGGGCTGCCAGAGGCAGCGTCGGCAGATCGTCCTCGGAGGGAACCTCCGGCTGGCCGTTCGGGCGGTCAGGATCTTTCAATGGAGACTTTCTCCTCTCAAATCTGACTTTCAGGTTAACATCAGCCACCTTTCGCTAAAGAAACTCCCATTAGGAGAGCGTGTTCGAAGATGGTGTTTTTGAACGCAGATCAGAGGACATCTCGGTGAGGGTGAGCCTGGTCGCGATCTCGGGTCCGCACGAGGGAGAGGTCTTCGTACTCGCGCCCGGTCGCTCCACGGTGGGGCGCCACTCCGAGAACGACATCCGAATCCTCGGACCCTCGGTGTCTCGGCAGCACTGTGACATCGAGGTCCAGGGCGAGAAGTGCCACGTCCGGGACCTCGACAGCCGGCATGGCACCTTCGTCAACCACCAGCCGGTCGCAGCCTCCCGATTGGCGCAAGGCGACCTGCTGACGGTCTGCGATACGACCTTCCGCCTTCTTCTCGGCGACGAGGCCATCGCCCAAGCGGAGCCACTCTGGCTCGACCAGGACGACCTGGCCACCAAGAACACCCGGGTCGAGCCGGTGGTCGGCGAGGAGATCTACACCCCATCGGGCGAGCTTCTCGCGGGCGTCTCCGACGCGAGATCTTCGTCGGCACTCTCCGCACTCCTGCGTCTGCCCCTCGAGTCAGCCGAGGTGCGCAATCTCGAAGCCGTGGGGCGCAAGATCCTGCCCTTGATACTCGAAACCGTGCCGGCCGAACGAGCGGTCCTGCTGTTGCCGGAGAACGGACTGAGCGAGTTCGAGACCGTCTACGCATTCCGCGCAGCTGAGTGGAAGGGGGAACTCAGCCGCACGGTGACCACCCGTTCGGTCTCCGAGCGAGTCGCTCTCCTCTGGAACCGCGGCGGGGACGCTGGTGAGCTGGCCGCCGCCAGCATCGAGACCGCCGGCATCTGGAGCGTTCTGGCGGTCCCCCTGCCGTCGGCCGACGGCGAGCCTCCGGCAATCCTCTACCTGGACAGCCGGCGGCCGGAGATCCGCTTCGACGAAGCGCATCTTCATGTGGCGATGGCCTTCGCCGGCCTCCTCGCCCCCTTGCTCGCCTGCCTGCGCTATCAGGAATGGCTCGACGACGAGCGACTCCGTTTGCAGGCGGGCACGCTCCAGCACGACATGGTGGGGCAGAGCGCGGCGATGGAGCAGGTGCTGGGAATCATTGCCCGCGTGGCGGCCACCGACTCCACCGCCCTCATCGGCGGTGAGAGCGGCACCGGCAAGGAGCTGGCGGCGCGCGCGATCCACCGTTCGAGCGACCGCGCGAACCGGCCCTTCGTGGCGATCAACTGCGCGGCCCTGTCGGAGACGCTGCTCGAGAGCGAACTCTTCGGTCACGAACGCGGAGCTTTCACCGGCGCCGACCGCCGCAAGATCGGCAAAGTGGAGACCAGTGACACCGGCACACTCTTCCTAGACGAGGTCGGCGAGTTGCCGCTCCTCCTGCAGGCCAAACTGTTGCGCTTCTTGCAGGAACGCGAGTTCGAGCGTGTGGGCGGAACACGGCCGATCCGGGTGGATGTGCGCCTCGTCGCCGCCACCAACCGGGATCTGGCGGCGGCTGTGCGCAAGGGTGCCTTCCGCGAGGATCTCTACCACCGCCTCAACGTCATCTCGGTCCTCTTGCCGCCGCTACGCGAGCGCTCGGGCGACATCCCGCTGCTCGCCGCTCACTTCGCGGCACAGCATTGCGCCCGGCTCAAACGAACCGTCATGGGCTTCACCCGTCAGGCCCACTCGCTGATGAAGCGCTACCACTGGCCGGGCAACGTTCGCGAACTGGCCAACGCCGTCGAGCGGGCCGTGGTGCTGGGCGACGGCGAGTTGATCCGACCGGAAGACTTGCCGGAGAGCCTGCTCGAGACGGACGACAGCGTGAAAGTCGGGCGCTATCACGACGTCCTACGCGAGACGAAGAAGAAGGTGATCCTGGGCGCCATGCGGGAGGCGAGCGGGCGCTACACGGAGGCGGCGCGAATTCTGGGGCTCAACTCGAACTACTTGCACCGATTGATGCGCAACCTTCAGCTCAAGCCCGACCTCGACAAGACCGGGCTGTAGACCCGGCACCGAATGCAACGGGTGTGACTCTCCAAACGGAGAGTCACACTCCTTTGGGAGTGCTCCTTTCGATCGGTCCCTGTGCGGTGAGTCCTCCCCGGTCGGCGCAAAAACTCTTACAGCTCAGTCACTTACCTATCAGCCGCGTGGTCCCGGGTGAGCTGGCATCAGCCTTGCCCTATGGATCGTCAAACCGGCGATCATCCGAGCTATAAATCTCGCAACTCGCGATTCTCACCGATACCTCGATTCACCGGATGGAGACTCTGGGCCGGGAAATGGAGTTTCTTCCACAAGCCCGGCGAGAGCCCTTCGGTGAACAACCTTGAGACACAACGGCGCAAAGCGCCAGGAAAGGAAGTGAAGAATGCGTAACGCGATCATGATCACCGTCCTGTGTGGAATCCTCACCCTTGGTGGAGTGGCGGCCGCTGCCGAGTCGCAAGACGAGGAGAGGGCGCCCGCTTCCCGTATGGACGAGCGGGAGGCAGCGATCTCAACTCGGACCCCCGTCCAAGAATCACTGGAAGTGTTGCTGACGGGACAGAAGTCCTCCCATCAATCTTCGGGTGCTTGTTGCGACAGACTTGCCGGTTACTGTGCAAACCTCTGCAAATGCGGCGTAAGTTCTACGTCCATCTGCTCCACAAGTCCGGATGGCACTCAGTGTGCGTTCTCCTGCAACTGTCGTCCGGCACAACCGAATGGGTCCTGTAGTCCTCCGACCGTGTGCCCGCTAATGGGTTGTTGGGCAGCTTGGATGTCGTGAGAAGCCGGGGCTATTCGACCGGGGCCAAGCCGGGAGGTGTCTCCCGGCGAAGCAGCGGCGCCGCCCTACTTGCATCGCCAGCAGATCGACTTTACGACGGCGCCGGCCTCCGCTTCCGCTAACCCGTACTGCACGCTAGGAGTTCCCCCATGCCGTTCGACTCCAAGATTCCCTTCTTTCCAACCGTCCTCAAGTCCTTGCCCGGCGCCGCCGCGCTTCCTTCCCTCGACGATCGCTCGGCGCTGCCCGGCCTCGGAGAGGCCGCGGAAGACTTCGACGATTACGCCTACACGCTCGCCATCCAGGCCTATGTATACGGCTTCCCCTGGCTCTACCTGACGCAGCTCAGATGGCTGTGCACCACAGAGGCAGGCGCCAAGATCCTCGAGAAGATCTCAGACTCGTCGCAGGGTTTTCCAGTACCGATGAATGCCTTCTGGCACTCGACCCAGCTGATGAGCCCTTCGTACAACTCGCCTGGAACGCCGAACACCGACACGCTCTACTCGCTGGCCTGGTGTGATCTCGGCCGCGAGCCACTGATCCTCAGTGTGCCCGCGGTCAAGGACCGCTACTACTGCATCGAGCTGAGCGGAATCGACTCCGACACCTACGGCTACGTGGGCACCCGGGCTACCGGTACCGATCCCGCCCACTACCTGCTCGCCGGACCGGGCTGGCAAGGCGAGCTGCCCGAGATCCCGGGCAAGCCGGTGCTCGACATCCTGCCTCGCGCCTTCTATCCCTCGATCTTCTTGCTCGGTCGTACCGGCGTCAACAACTACACCAAGGCCGAACTCGCCATCGCCAGGATGACCCAGAAGGACTACACCCTAACTCCCCTTGCGACCTGGCTCGATCCGTCGGTGGAGGTACATCCGCCCAAAGCCCAGACACCGATCGGTTTCAACGACCAAACCCCGATCGGTACGTGGCTGACCATGAACCGGGCGATGAACCAGAACCCGCCGGGCATGCCGCCCAGCATCCCGCAGGCTGAGCTGCTGCAGCTCTTCTCCCAGATCGGAGTCGGACCCCGGCAACACGTGCGAAGCCAGTCTCCCCAGGTCACCCGCGCACTGGCACGCGCCGCCAACGATGGCATCGGCGTGCTGCAGCAGTCGCTCAGCTCGCGGGGCACCGAGGTGAACGGTTGGGCCTACCCTCCGTTGGACTTCGGCAAGGCGGGCCAATCGGGCCACTACCTAACCCGCGCCGCTCTCCAGGCGATGGCCGGTATCACTGCGCACTGGACGATCGAAGCGGTCTATCTCAATACCACCGTGGACTCCGCCGGCGATGACTTGGACGGCACCTGCTCGTACCGCATCACCTTCGAAAAGAACACCTTCCCGCCGTTCGAAGCGAGTGCGTTCGGCTTCTGGTCGATCACGCTCTACAACAGCTCCTTCGCGCTGGTGAGTGACACCGATCACTACACGATCAACAGCTGGGCTCCGCGGTACAGCGGGCGAGACGAGGCGGACGGCATGACCATTCTGCTGCAGAGCAGCAGACCGGAAGAGATGGAACCGGGCACCTATTGGCTCCAGTCTCCCTCGCCGGAAGAGGGTGACGCAGGCCGGTTCTTCATGACCCTGCGCGTCTATGTTCCCGCGCCGACCGTGGCCACGACACAGACCTGGCAGCCCCCCAAAGTGGCGAAGATCGACTCTTAGCCGTCCGTGGAGAATCGTCCGTCGGCGAGAACGAGGGATCAGGCTGCGAATCAAGGCGCCATGAAGAAAAGTGGCGGGGCTCAGACGAACCCGAGGTTCGTCGAGCCCAGTATTGTCCAGCAGGGGACAACGCAGAGTCGCGGTCAAAGACCCGTTCGGAACCAGGACGAGCTTCACCACGGACGGCCAAGACTTGCATGAGAAAAGGTCTCCCGGGTTATGATTAAACTGTTGCAATAACATCAGATCAAAGGGCTAGCGGCAGGGACCCCTCAGGGCACGAGAAACGATGAAGGCGATTGTCCAAACCAAGTACGGATCGCCCGCCGACCTGCGGTTGCGAGAGGTTGCGGAACCAACCGTCGGAGAGAATGAGGTTTTGGTGCGGGTGCGTGCCGCCTCGATCCACCCGGATGTGTGGCATGTCGTGGCGGGGTGGCCCTACATCGTTCGCCTGATGGGATCCGGACTTTTCAAACCCAAGAATCCGATCCCCGGGACCGACATGGCGGGAGTCGTCGAGTCCGTCGGCGACAAGGTGACGCGGTTCCAGCCGGGGGACGAGGTCTTCGGCGAGACCATCGCCGCGCAGGGTTGGGCGAACGGTGGCACTTTTGCCGAATACGTGTCGGCTCCGCAAGACCGGCTGGCGCTGAAGCCCGGCAACATCACCTTCGAACAGGCCGCATCCGTGCCCGCCTCGGGATTCATCGCCCTGCTGAACCTCCCGGAAGCGAGCCAGCTGGAAGGGCGCGAGGTGTTGATCAATGGGGCTGGAGGCGGCGTGGGTCCCCTCGCCCTGCAGATCGTCAAGTCCTACGGCGCGCGCGTCACTGCCGTCGACACCACCAACAAGCTGGACATGCTCCTATCCCTCGGAGCCGATCGGGTGATCGACTACACCCGCGAGGACTTCACCCGCGGTGACCGGCGCTACGACCTCATCTTCGACATTCCCGGCAATCACCCCTTCTCCGTTTGCAAGCGCGTGCTCAACCCGGAGGGGAGGTACGTGCCCATCGGATACGAGCATTATGGAAAGTCCGGCAGACGGATCTTCGGACTCGTCCCCCACTTCATCTATCTGATGCTCCTCGCGCGGTTCGACAAGCAGCTGGGAACCGGGAAGTCCTCGCGTCCCACCAGAGCAGAGACCATCGAGGTATTGAGAGATCTCCTCGCAACCGAAAAGCTCACCCCGATCATCGACAGCGTCTTTCCGCTGAGCGAGATCCACGAGGCTTTTCGGCACCAGATCGAGGACGAACTTCACGGGAAGGTGATCCTTACTACTGCGCGATAATCACCACTTTGGGCTCTTCCTCTCCCTGTGCGGGTCAGTAGCGCCAAATCGGTAGGTACCGAGAGAGTCGAGCCCGTTGGGCAAGGCGACGCGACGCAGCCATAGCAGAGGCTATGGCGAGGAGCGGCAACGCAGCACAGCGGGATGCATCGGCTCTCGAATGGCAGCGAACTAACCGCACGGTACACTAGTACTACTGTGTCACAAAGCATGTTGTTGGTTACCGCACCATGGGCAGTGAGGCAGTCGTTGGAGTAGATCTCGTGCACGGTGGCGTCTTTGGGTTGTGATCGACGTAGGATTGTGGCGCTCAGGACGCACGGGAGCAG
>JAJRVQ010000076.1 GCA_024277255.1 Acidobacteriota bacterium
CGTCCGTAGAGTCCCATTCGCTCTACAGTCTTGGGGCCCAATTGAACTCCCGCACTGAACAAACTGCGCTGAGATTTGCGTTGTCCGAGCATGTTCAATTATACGCCTGATTCACGCCACTTTCCGGCCGGACCTCTAGGACTCAACCTCTCGATGGCACGAAGGAAAAAGAGACACGGAAAAGGGACCTTCAGCGACGTGGAGCTGCCGGTCGCCAAACGCTACCTGAGGCCGGTCTCACGCAACCGGCTGCTACTGGCCGGCGGTGCGGTGGCGCTGCTGTTGCTCGCCTGGGTCGCCGTCGAAGGCTGGCTCGGCAACCCCCGGCTGCTCTCCAACGGACCACTCTCCTCCTACCACGCCAACCTCGAGGACGACTGCGCCGCCTGCCACACCCAGAACCACGAGGTGAGCGACCAGGCCTGCTCGGCCTGCCACGAGAAGTACGGCGACGATCTGGGCGTCTTCACCTTCGCCTCGCACTACCTCTACCGCTCGAACGATTTTCAGCGGGTGGTGCCCTCGCCCGACGAGGTGCCCTGCTACGCCTGCCACGTCGAGCACCAAGGCCGCGAGGCCATCATCACCCGAGTGAGCGACGCTCGCTGTTCGAACTGCCACGAAATCAGCTCCTTCAACCGGGATCATCCGCAGTTCGAGTTCGCCACCAAGGCCTTGCCGGACGACGACGCTTTGGCCTTCTCTCACACCCGTCATGTGAACGAGGTGATGAAACGGGGTCGGCTGGAAGATGTCGAGAAGGCCTGTCTCTCTTGCCACCACCCGCAGGACGACGGCAAAGGCTTCGCGCCGATCGCCTTCGAGCGCCACTGCGACCTCTGCCACTTGACCACCAGCCAGCGCACGCCGCCGCTGCCGGTGCTCTCGGCGGCGACCGGCGCGGCGGGGGTCGAGACCCTGGAAGCAATCCAGCAACGGGGTGGGCCGGCAACGCAGTGGGCCTTCTTTCTCAACCCCAACGAGTTCCGGCGCCTCGGCGATCGGGTGGTCAAGGGGCCGCTCTACCACCGCGATCCATGGGTGCTGGAGAACTTGCGCAGCCTGCGCCGAGCGCTCTACCCCGAAGCCGGCCTGGCCGACCTATTGACCACCTCGCCCGACGTTGCGCTGGGCGAACTGCACACCCTCTACCGCGAGGCGATCGCTACCCTCGAACAACAGATTCGCGGCCTGCGCTCGCGACCGGAACGCGAGGTGCAAGAGGAACTCGAGCGGCTCGGAACCATGCTCGAAGAACTCGAGCGGCGGCTCGACGACCCCTACGCACCGCTCGATGAGGCGCGCTTCCTGCTCGCCCTTGGACCGCCGTCGAGCAGTCTGAGCGCCGCCGAGGTGGAGCAGATCGAGAGCTTGGTGCAAACCCTGAGCGAGCCCTGCCGGCAGTGCCACCAGGTAGAAAACGCCACCATCGTCCGGGTTCGCGCCGACCAGCGCACGCTGCGGCGCGCCGAGTTCAACCACCGGGCGCACATCGTCCAGCGACGCTGCCCGGACTGCCACAGTGAGATCCCGGTAGTCGATTTCCTGGGCAGCACCGAGCCGGCCGAGGCCGCGCTCGACCGCGCCGCGATCCACAACTTGCCGCGCATCGAGAGCTGTCAGCAGTGCCACAACCCGAGCGTGGCCTCGAACCGATGCGTCACCTGCCACCTCTTCCATCCCGACCAGAGCCGGCGCTCGCAGCTGCTGCTCTACATCGGCGACGAGCCGGAGAACTGAGATGGCCCCTACCGCCAAACTGTTCGCCAAGTACGGGCGCCTCGCGGGGACGCAGGTCACCGTCGCGAACGAAGTGACCATCGGACGCAACGAGAGCAACACCGTCGTCGTCCCCTCGCGGGCGGCCTCCGGCGACCATGCACGGATCGTCTACGAGGCGAGCGAGGATCTCTTCTTCCTCGAAGACCTCGGCAGCTTGAACGGCACCTGGCTAGACGGCGTGCCGATCGAGGGACGGGAGAAGCTGGGCCGGCTGCACGTCATCTCGATCGCCGGGCGCCACGATCTGATCTACCAAGGGCCACAGCTGGAGGCGGCAGCGCCCACAGCCGCCCAACCGGCCTCCCAACCCGTGGCTCAGCCCGTGTCCCAAGCCGGCGAGGAAAGGCCCGAGCGCGAGCGCACCGTCGTCCAGCAGCAGGCGGTACCGCTACCCGCCGCACTCGCCCAGCAGCCGGAGCGGCGACCCGAGGGTGAACGCACCCGGATCGGCCACGAGGCTGTGCCGCTACCCGCCGCGCTGGCAGGGCCACCAGAGCAGGCCCCCACGCCCATGCCCCCGGCAACCGCCCAACCGGTCGGCCAAACCAGCGCCGCGCATTTCTACGTTGTGTTCACCAACTACCAGTCGGGCCTCCGGCTGGAACTCGCCGCGGGCGACAACGTCGTCGGCCGAGGCCCCTCCAACCAGGTGCAAATCGACAGCCCCGAGATCTCCCGCCGCCACGCCGTGCTCACCGTGCGCGGCACGACCGTCACGCTACGCGATGAGGGTAGCCACAACTCGACCTTCCTCGACGGTGTGCAAGTCGACGGCGAGGTGGAGGTGTCACCGGGAGCCATCCTGCGCTTCGGCACCATCGAGGCACAGCTCGTGCGGGTAGACCGGTGATGGAACGGGAAATCCCGGCTCAGCCGCAGATCCAGCCGGTGGAGCGTTTCGACCTGGTGGTGGTCGGCGGTGGGCCGGCGGGAACGGCGACCGCCTTTCGCGCCCACGAACTCGGCTTGAAGGTCCTGGTCATCGACTATGACGACCTGATGAAGCGGATCCGGGATTATTCGAAGGACAAGCTGATCCTGCCCAGTTTCGGTGGCGGCGATCGGCTTCGCTTCCCCAAGGGTGGAGCGCTGATCTCGGCGCTGCGCTTCTCGCCCATCGACAAGGACGACATGTGCGCCCACTGGAAGGGGCTCTACGACCAACACGGCGTGCCCTTTCGAGTCGGCGTCGAGCTGACCGGCCTCGAACACCGCGAGGACGGCACGATCGATCTGCTGGCCTGGGACCACGCCGCCCGCCGCGACGCACCGCTGGCCACCCGCGCGGTGGTGCTGGCACTGGGTCGCGGAGTGCCGCGCCGCTTCGACATCCCCGGCAACTGCGACGGCATCTGCTTCCAGCTGACCGATCCATCGCTCTACGTGGAGGCTCCGGCCTGCGTCATCGGCGGCGGCACCTCCGCCGCCGAAGCGGTGATCGCCATCTCCAACGCCAAGGTGGCGGCCGGCGATCCGACCGCCATCCACTGGTCCTACCGCGGCGACCGAATGCCCCGCGTTTCGAAGGCACTGGCCGAGGTCTTCTTCGAGGCCTACGTCGGCAACGGCAACATCCGCTATCACCCGCGCAGCGAACCGGCGGCGGTGGTGACCGCTGGCGACCGCGAGGAATACCTGGCCATCCGCATCGACCGCCGGACGATCGAGAACCGGCCGCGCGAGACCACCCACCTCGAGTTTCGCAAGGCGAGCTGCATCGCCTGCATCGGCGAAGACTTGCCCGAGGCGCTGCTGGCGTCGATCGGTGTGGAGATGATCCACGGCGGCCCACGCGGCAAGAAACGAATGGTGGTGACGCCGTATCTCGAAAGTCGGGTGCACAATCTCTTCGTCGTCGGCGACCTGCTGAGCCAGGCCTACTTCGAGACCGAGGATTTCGCCGCCGATCCGGCCGGCTTCCGTGAAATCAAGCACCGCGGCAACGTCAAGTCGGCCATGCGCGACGGGGTTCTGGTCGCCGAGGCCATCCGCCAGCGACTCGATGGGCGAAGGCGGATCGAGGTGCGGATCGAAGACGACGAAGAGCTGGAGGAAGCGATCCCGGCCATACCCGCGGCGGTGGCCGCGGGCGGGGCCGGAGCCGAGCCGATCGAGGGCGACGGGCCACCGGCCGCGAGCCTCGCCGCCGACCGGCGGGTCACCGGGGCCGAGGCCTTCCTCGTGCGCCTGCTGCCCAATGAGGCGCAGGCTGGCGTCGAAGAGGAGGAGTATCCGCTGCCGGCGGGTGCGGTCACCACCATCGGCCGTAGCGGCTGCGACCTCTCCTTCAACGAAGACACCCTGCTCGCCCCGCGGCACGCCTCGATCGCGCAGGTCGAGGACGGCTACTTCCTGCGTGACGACGGTAGCGCCACAGGCCTCTTCCTGCGCGTCGCCCCCGGGCGCAAGCGAGTGGTCAAAGAGGGCGACCTGATCCAGGCCGGTCGCCAATTCCTGCTGGTTTCCGGCGACGGCGGAAACTTCACGGTGCAACACTTCGATCTTCAAGGCCAAGAAATCGGGCGTCACCAACTTTCGGAAAAGATCCGGATCTTCGGCCGGCAGGCCCCGGACGTGACTCTCGACGCCGAGGACCACACGCTGTCGCGCCGGCAACTCGCCCTTTCGATCGAAAGGGGCCGGGTCGTGGTCAAGGACCTGAAGAGCGTCAACGGTACCTTCGTGCGGGTGCGCTCGGCGACGCGGCTGGAGCACGGCGATCGGATCCGAGTGGGACAGCAGCGCTTTGTGTTCAGTCTGCGCGACGACGCCTCGCTCAGCGCCGGTCACCCGGAGCCGAGCTCACCATCGATGGTCGAACCGGCTCCGGCGGTGGAACCGGCGCCCGTCGAACCGGCGGCTGCCGGAGAGGGCCCTAGCGTGGTCTTTGCCGGGACCAGCGGTAGGGTGGTCGTCGTGCAACCGGGGCAGACGATCTGTGAGGCGGCGGAGGCCGCCGGCATCCCGATCAACGCCGAGTGCCACTCCGGCATCTGCGGCAGTGATCCGATCCGCATTCTCGCCGGCCACGAAAACCTGGACGACAAACCCGGAGAGCTCGAATGTGAGACTCTGGAGGAACTGTGTGACCGCAAACCCGGTGAATGCCGGCTGGCCTGCATGGTGCGCGTCTGCGGCCCGGTGGAAGTGGAGATCCTTTGATGCTCAGAGTATCGATTCTCGGGCTAGCGCTCTTGTTGCTGCTCACCTGGCGACCGGCCAGCGCCGCGCCGGCCCCCCAAACCGCTCCCCAAGAGACCACTCAAGAAAGCACGGAGCCGGCAACCACTGAGCCGGCAACCACCGAGCCGGCGACGCAGAACGAGGACAGCGAAGCGGCGGCCCCCGAGCAGACTCCGGCCCAGCGTCTTCAAGGCGAGATCTTCGTGCTGGCCGCGCAGGCCGAGGGGCTGATCCGGCAAGCTGAGGCGCAAGAGGAGATCTCCGAGGAACTCCAGCCACTGATCACCGAGACCAAGACGATCACCAGCGAGGCTGCGCAGGCCGATTCCATCTCCTCGCTGCCACGGCTGGAGAGGCTGCGTGAACGGCTGCTCGACGCGCCGCTGCGCTTGCACGATGCACTGGGCAGGGCGCAGTCGGTGGTCGAAGCGCCCGCGCAGAGTCCGCCGTCCTCCCGTCCCGAGGCGCGGCCCACGCCCACCGAACCGGCGCAACGTACCGCAACGGTCCCCGCGGCGCTGCGCGACGGTGCCCTGGCCTACTTCGCCGGCAACTACCCACGAACCCTCGACCTGCTGGGCGAGGCTTCATACTCCAAGCCGAGGGCCCAAGCGGTCGCGCTGCTGCTTCGCGCGGCGGCGCGCTACTCGCTCTTCCTGATCTCGGACGGCGAGGACGAGAGCCCGCTGGCCGTCGCCCGTGCCGACATCCGAGAGTGCAAGCGGCTCGCCCCTTGGTTGCAGCCCGATCCCGATCTCTTCTCGCCCCGCTTCGTCCGTTTCTTCGCCCAGCTATCGGGACCCGGGCGGCAGGGGTCCTAAGAGGACTCGTTCAAGGTAGCTCTCGACGTCGACCGACGCCAGCTCAACCGTGGTGCGAGTCGTCTCGGCAGCTCGGATTTCGAGTTCGACCTCCTGCTGCGAGGCGGTACGCGGGTTGACCAGCGAGACGGTATAGCTGCCTGCCGGCAGTGACAGGCGCAAGGGTGTGCGGGATTCGGCCCCTAGCGCAACTCCAGCACCGGCCGCGTCGGTGATCGACTCGACGCGCCCCCAGGGCAGAGCGTTGAGCAGCAAAATCCCGGTGGCGGGTACCGCCGCCGCACTGCCGTTGGAAGTGGTTGGGGATGGCACGAGCGTGGAGCGCTGCGTTATCTGCCACCAGACCAAGCCGGCAGTGACCGCCACCGCGAGCAGGGCGGCGACCGCCCAGCGCAGCCTGGGTGAGCGGCTTGGCTGCGAAGAGTCCTCGCTGGCCAGCTCGAGGTCCGGGTGCGAGATCGCGAGATCCGACATCTCGGTCATCGGTTCCTCTCCCGGCTCACCGGCGCCGGCGCTCTGAACAGCGCTGGCAGCCCGCAACTGCTCGGCCCGCACATGTAGGGTCTGCAACTCCGGCCGGTCACCGTAGCGCGCCTGCGCGAACTCGAGTTCGCGCGCGGCCAGATCGACGTCGCCCTCGGTCAGCGCACCGGCGATACTGCGTTCGGCGGCCGCAATGCTGTCTCGCCGCCGCGCCTCCAGATCCACCCGCAGCTGGAGCAGCGACGAGGCCTCATCATGCGCGGCTTGGAGTTGTGCCAACCGCTCTTCGGCACGCGCCAGCTCGCCTTGCTCCATCAGCTCCTTGATGAAAGCGATCTCCACCACCACGGCGGGATCATCCTGAGGGCCGGGCTGAGTGTCGCTCACCTCCTCGGTTTCTTCCGGCTCACCCGCAATGGCCGGGGTCGGCTCCGGGACCACCGTCGGCTGAGGGGTGGTCACCGGATTGAACTGCCGGTTGAGCCGATTCTGCGTCGATCCAGGCTGCGGATGATCCGCCGTCTCGGCCATCACGGTGGTGGTCTCGTGGAGCACCTTCTCGAGATCGTCCGGCGAAGCCGACCTGCCTGCTTTGATCGGCGCCAAGGCAGCGATGAACTCATCAGCGTCGGCAAACCGGTCGTCCGGACTCTTCTCTAGCGCGCGGAAGACGGCGCTGCGAAGCTCCGGCGGAATCCGACCGTCCGGGTCCGCTTCGGCGAACGGCAGCGGCTCATTGAATAGGTGTGCGGCGATCAGCTCCGAGACGCTCTCACCGATGATCGGGCAGATGCCGGTGAGCAGCTCATAGAGCAGAATGCCGAAGGAGTAGACGTCACTGCGGTGGTCCTGCTCCGGTCCCCCACCTTCGCGGCCCGAAAACTGCTCGGGCGGCGCGTAGCGTACCTTGCCCATGAACATGCCGGTCTGGGTCAGCTCCAGGTCGGTGTCGAGCTGCTTGGCGATGCCGAGATCGATCAGCTTGACCAGCGGCGCGCCGCGAAAATCACGGCTCAGCATCAGGTTGTCCGGCGAGATGTCGCGATGGATGTAACCCTGGTGGTGCAGGTAGGCAAGGGCGCTCAGCCCCTGGTGGGCCACTTCCAGTGCCAGACCGAGCGGCGGCGGGCCGCTCTTGCGCAGCACCTCCTGGAGGGTCACACCGTCGATGTACTCCATGACGATGAAGGAGGTGCCGTCTTCATCCGAGACGGCGAAATCGTAGATCTGCGCGATGTTGGCGTGGCGCAACCGAATCGCCATCCTCGCCTCACGCAGAAACCGCCGTTGCAGATTGTCGTCACCGGCGAACTGCGGCCGGATCACCTTGATGACCCGCGCCTCCTCGAGTAGCAAATGGCGAACCTTGTAGATCGCCCCCATCCCACCCTCCTTGATCTTGTGGAGGATGTCGTACTTGCCTTCGAGCTGTCGGAGGGGAAGACTCACTAGATAGACCTCGATCGAAGGTGATGAGAATGCCGGGCCGGTCAAGCATCGACTCTGCCACCGAGTCTGTCAAATGGCTATTCTCCGATTCCTTCCTCGCTCCACGGCCACGGACGAGGGTTGCGGCCCCATGGAAGGATTGCGTGCCGGTGGTTGGGGCGGACGCTGAGCAACACACCTATTGGTGGTCTGAGACGGTGTTCCGTTACCCGGGATGCAGCCTTCAACCGAGCAGAGCTTCGAGCCGGTCGAACTCCGGATGGTCACCGTAGCGCGAGCGGGCGAACTCGATCATGCGAACCGCCGTGTCCAGCGATCCACCCTCGATCGCCCGGGAAATACTCAGCGCCGCCACCGCGATCGGACCGGTTGGTTCCCGCTGCCGCGGCGCGGTCGCGGATTCCTCGCCATCCTGAACAACCTCGGTGCGAGGCGCGGCCGGGTGCTGCAGCGGTGAGTCACTCTCGTCGATGGGCTGGGTGGCCGCCTCACTGCTCGCATCGCTACCTGGTGCCGGCAGGGTCACCGTAGTACCGGCAAACTCCTCGACTCCGAACTGGCGGTCCAACCGCGCCTGGGTCGAACCAGGATCGGGCGCGGCCTCCTCAGCCTCCCACCCGCGCGCAGCGACGAGAAGCTCGCCAAGCTCCACAGTAAGGCCGGAGGCCGGCTGGCGAAAACGGGCCAGCGCCTCGGCGAGTTCCACCGCCGTCTGGATACGGTCATCCGGGTTCTTCTCCAGCGTCTTGAGAACGACCGTGCGCAGCCCCTCCGGCACATTGCCGTGCGGATCGCTCTCGGTGAATGCGATCGGCGGCTGGAAGAGGTGCGCGGCGATGGTCTGCGACAGGCTGCCGGCGGCGATCGGGCAACGTCCGGTGAGCAGCTCATAGAAGAGGACGCCGAAGGAATAGAGGTCACTGCGCTGATCGAGCTTTACGGCGCCGGGTCCGGCGAACTGCTCCGGGGAGGAGTAGCGGATCTTGCCCATGAAGGTGCCGGTCTGGGTTAGCCCCTCGCCACCGGGGCGTTTGGCGATCCCCAAGTCAATCAGCTTGACCAGCGGCGTACCGTCGAAGGTGCGGGTCAGCATCAGGTTGTCGGGCGAGATGTCGCGATGGACGAAGTCTCGGCTGTGCAGAAAGGCGAGTGCCCGCAGCGCCTGTAGAGCCACCTCCAAGGCCATCGCCAAGCTCGGCTGGAGCGGACAGCGCACAACCTCTTCGAGGGTCACGCCGTCGATGAACTCCATGACGATAAAGGCGTTGCCCTCGTCGTCGATGGCGAAATCGTAGATCTGCGCCACATTCGGATGGCGTAGCTGGATCGCCGTCTTGGCTTCCTGGAGAAAGCGCTGCTCGAGTTCCCTGTCGCCGGCGTGCTGCGGACGCATCACCTTGACGACGTGGATCTCCTCCAGCAGGCGGTGGCGGACCTTGTAGATGGCCCCCATTCCGCCCTCCTCCATCTTGTGGAGGATCTCGTATTTACCTTCTATCTGCTTGAGCATTGAGATTATTGATTCTCCGGTTCAGCAAGGTCAGGCTATGTCCGCTGTGGGCGGCTGTCAAACCACGAAAGGGCCTCCTAGCCGGCCGACACGCAGCTACCTGCTAGGATCTGACTCTATCCAGCTGACAAATCCGGCGCTCTGCTTTCACGGCGTCGCCTGGCCTCCACCTCCGGTGGCGCGGGCGGCAGCGCCGGCGAAAGGAGAAGGCGTATGGTAACTCTTGCGGCACTTTGGCTTCCGATCCTGCTCTCGGCGGTGGTGGTCTTCGTCGCCAGCTCGATCCTGCACATGGTGCTGACCTACCACCGTAGCGACTCCGCGGCGATGCCGGGCGAGGAGAACATCCTGGCTGCGTTGCGCAAAGAAGGCGCCGCCCGCGGCCACTACCACCTGCCCCACTGCGTCGAGCCCAAAGAGATGGCCAAGCCAGAGGTCAAAGAAAAGTTCGAAAAAGGGCCGGTCGCTTTCATCACTGTGCTGCCCAGCGGCGTGCCCTCGATGGCCAAGCCGCTCATCTCCTGGTTCATCCACTGCCTGGTGATCGGCCTCTTTGTCGCCTACCTGACCGGCAGGACCGTGCCACTGGGGGCCGAGTACCTACAAGCCTTCCGCGTCGCCGGCACCGCCGCCTTCCTCGGCTATGCCGGAGCCACCTCCACCGACTCGATCTGGAGGGGTCAACCCTGGTCCACCACCCTCAAACACATCTTCGACGGCCTGATCTACAGCCTGCTGACCGCTGGCGTCTTCGGCTGGCTCTGGCCGAGCTGAGCCCGGCGACATCGAGCCACCGCGGCGAGGGTGTGGAGGAGCACTTTCGCCGCGGCTGGAGGTCGGTGCAGCGGCGGCCTGGCCGGTCTTGATCGAGCCCTTGGGCCCCAAAAGAAGTCCCGGCGCGGCTCTCAGCGCGCTCCCTCGAGAGCGGCTTCGATCAACCTCAAGAAGTCCGCCCGAAACTTCTTGTGGTCGGCCTCCCGCACATACATCATGTGACCGGCCTCGTAGTACTCGGCCCAGATGTTGCCGCGAAGCTCCGGGGCGAGTTGCATGTGGTCGATGGTGAAATCGCTGGCGAAGAACGGGGTGGCGAGGTCGTAGTAGCCGCTCATGATCAAGACTTTGAGATAAGGGTTGCGATGCATGGCCCGCCGGAGGTGTTCCGCGTAGTTGGCGTAGCCGTTGGTCCCGTAGGAGAGGTCCGGCTTCTTCTCGTGATAGCTCCACGGGCGCACTTTCGGTCCCGCCGACTGGCGGAAGACGACATCGTTGTCGTAGCGGAGTTCGCGCCGCAGGTAGTCCTTGAACAGAGAGACGTAGTAGGCGGAGACCACGGCACCGGCCGGATCAAACTCGAACTTCTCGCCCGCGTCGTCGCGG
Organism: Acidobacteriota bacterium; assembly: GCA_024277255.1. Lineage (GTDB taxonomy): Bacteria > Acidobacteriota > Thermoanaerobaculia > Multivoradales > SZUA-115 > SZUA-115. Next base: position 10,609 of record JAJRVQ010000076.1, read on the forward strand.
TCCATCCCGGTGTAGCGGCTGTCCAGCCGTCCGACGGTCAGGCCGCGGTCGCGCAAGAGTTCTTTGACAAAGCGGAAGATCTCCGGTCGCAGGTTGGTCTGCTCCAGGTAGCGTTGCGAGAGGCCGGTCAACTCGGCAAGCCGGGTCGCGATGGTCGCTCTCTCCTCAGCGCTGAGGCGGTCACCCTGAAGTAGAGCGCTGGCATACGGACCGAGGGCGAAGCTCTTAGCCTCGTTGAGCGCCAGTTCAAGATCGCCGTCGTAGCGGTCGGGGAGTTTGCCGTGGTACCAGGCCGAGGCCGTGAAGGTGGGTAGGATGAGCATGTGCGGCAGATCGTTGCCGACGTTGAAGACCTTCGTTTGCCAGTTGATCACCGACGAGATGAGGCAGAGGCCGTTCAAGTACATCCCATGGCGCTCCTGGAGGTAGAGGGCCAAGCCGGCGGCGCGGGTGGTTCCGTAGCTTTCACCGGCGATGAACTTCGGCGACGCCCAGCGGTCATTGCGCGAGACCCACAGGCGGATGAAGTCGCCAACGCTCTCCACATCGTTGGTGAAACCGATGAAATCGGCCGTCTCGACCCCCGGTACCGGGCGGCTCCAGCCGGTCTCGACCGGGTCGATAAAGACCAGATCTGTGGCGTCGAGGAGCGAGTACGGGTTGTCGATCAGCTTGCCCGGCGGAGGACCGAGCGGCATCCCTTCGGGATCGAGTTGGGCCTTCTTCGGACCAAACGCCCCCAAGTGGACCCACACCGAAGCCGAACCGGGGCCGCCGTTGAAGGCAAAAGTCACCGGCCGGCCGATTCGGTCGTCGACCCCGTCGCGCAGGTACGAGACGTAAGTCATCTTGGCGCGCGGCTTGCCCTCCTCGTCGCGCAGCACAATGTCGCCCACCGTCGCGGTGTACTCGACCGCAGAACCTTCGATCACCACCCGCCCATGCGTGGTCGAAGAGCGCTCCTCGATCTCCGCAGACTGCTCCGCCTTCTTCACCTCCTCGCCCTTCTTCGTCTCCTCGCCGCTCAGCGTGGATACAGTGGCCACCAGGACAAGAAAACAGAGCACGGCGATACGCGAAGAAAGAAGGTTGGGCAGCATGCTGGGCTCCTTGCGTGGAAGGGCTTCGGGCGTCGACGAGGCGAGCTTCTTCCTGTGTGTCCTCAGCCTTGCTGGGCCAAGTCCCACCAGGCGATGTCGACCCCGCTTCGCGTCCCGTGGCTCGTGTGAAGGCCCATTCTAGTCGCGAACTCGGGGGTGTTCGTTCTCGACCGCCGCCGAGAGCCCAAGCAAGACGGTCAACTGGACAACGTAGAAGCAGACCGGCGAAACGGCTAGCACCTGATCAGCAGATCAGCAGATCAGCAACAAGGAACGAAACCCGTATTCGGGATGTGGTCCCGGAACTGGTGAGGTGCCGCTTGACAGCAGTAGCTCGTTTCACGATGAGACGGCGCCAGACGCCGCGTAGGGCACCGCCGCAACATCTCCTGGGTACCACCCCCCCGCAGGACGAACCGAAGGTCGTAATCGGTCAGATGCAGGTCAGGAGGCCCGATTTTCGCACTGGGATTGGTACGGAGAAGGGATGCAGGTCATGAACTCCCATCCAAAGATCAGGACTGGTACCGAGAAGGGATGCAGGTCACTCCACTCACAGCAAACGAGAACTCCTTAGTAAATCGGCTCCTCAGGACCTGAGTCCAGCGAGCCACTCGGAGACATCCGAGAGAGCCGGTTTTCGGCCTCATTCAGCTGGAGCGCCTACTTCGCGAGAGAGAGCCCCAAGACCCAAGAGACATGCGAATTTGACACTGCCTAGTAACAGCCATAGAGTTACGGTGGAAAAATCACGATTCTCTGAGACTTGCGAACCCCACATGGGCCCTCCGGCATATCCAGAGGCCGGCCCACGCGCCTCTACCAGCCATAACTAGCAGCCCGGGGTGAAAATCCGATTTCCGTAGATTTGCAGGTTGCCTCTCCCGCCGCAGAGCCGAGCCAGCAATATTGCGAAAAACGCGCAATCCGGCTGCTGAAGGGCGACAGACGTGCCGAAAGCGCGTTCAAGCGC
>JAJRVQ010000077.1 GCA_024277255.1 Acidobacteriota bacterium
GCGCTTGAACGCGCTTTCGGCACGTCTGTCGCCCTTCAGCAGCCGGATTGCGCGTTTTTCGCAATATTGCTGGCTCGGCTCTGCGGCGGGAGAGGCAACCTGCAAATCTACGGAAATCGGATTTTCACCCCGGGCTGCTAGGTCCCCCCTTCGAGTCCTATCGCTTGGTCTCATCATTGCCCTCTGCGCATGCAGCAGCTGGCAGTGCCCTGTTTCGCACTCCGCTGCGAGCTCATTCTTGAAGATCCATCATTCGACTGGAGGTGCCTGGCCAACCACTCATTCACTCGAAGTGAATGAGGTCGGGACAATCAGTATGGGAAAAATTGGCCGCGCGCCCACATGTAGCAAGCTTGAGAACACAGAACTCGCTCAGCTCCAATCGCTCTTGGCCACGATTGATACCGGAGAAATCGAGTGGGATTCAAGAGCTGGAATGGATTGGGAGATGGCTCAGATCTTCGTCGGCAGAGAGGAGGTGAGGATTGTGGTGGATGACCCTCCAAAGAACTTAGTGCCACTTCTTCGGTTCGTTGACACCTTATTCCTGAACCACTTTGGACGTCGATACGACATGCCATTGCTGGAACGTTAGCCCTACTGACACCAGTTCGCCCCCGGCTACCTGAATGGCTTGACGTATCATGCCAACGGGATGATCCACGAAGTGAAACACGCCAACGGCATCACCGATGTCGAGCAGGAAGACCCGTGGCACATGCGCCGGCCCTACAAGATCACCAACGACATCTTCCAAGAGCACCTCCTGGGCGGCGTGCCTCCGGAGGTCCCCGAAATTCCCAACGGTCTGGGCCCCTATGAATATGACGGCGGCGGCAACATCACCGAAGTGGGCTGCAAGAACAACTTCTACTGCCGCCGGTATCACTATGACGGGGTGAGCCGACTCCTGGAAGACAGCAATGGCACGACAAGCGAGTACCAGCGCTACGGCTACGATCGCTGGGGCAACTTGACGCAGATCACCACCGATCGCGGCCAAGGCGCCCAAACCCAGACCCTCTCCCCCTCGGCTACCAGCAACCACTTGGGCGCCACCGCCTACGACGCCTCGGGCAACCAGCTGCACTGGGGCACTCTGCAATACGAGTGGGATCCGTTCAACAACTTGAAGACCCTGCAAGGGCAGGGTAACTACCGCACCTACCTCTACACCGCCGACGATGAACGGATCTGGACCTCCAACTACACCGGCCCCGAAGCCCCCGACACCTGGAGCTTCACCCTGCGCAGCCTCGACAACAAGGTGCTCACCGTCTACGAAGCGGAGGGCAACGGCCCCGGCAGCTGGCGTTGGATCAAAGACTACATCTACCGCGACGGCTTGCAGCTGGCCGCCGAATATGCCGATGGCAGCCAAAGGCACTTCACCCTCGACCACCTCGGCACGCCGCGCATGCTCAGTGACAAGGCCGGCTTCTACAAGGCCGACTACCATTACTTCGGCTTCGGCGAACAGATCAACCCCGAGTCGCTCGGCGAGCCCAGTGAGGCGATGAAGTTTACCGGCCACGAGCGGGACTTCAACAACAACGCGGGTGCCGGAGATGATCTGGACTACATGCACGCAAGGTACTGCAATCCGAATCTGGGGCGGTTTTTGAGTGTGGATCCGAAGGTGCGGCGAGAAGCTTCGGCGTCCAGCCAGGTTTGGGGACGGTACTCGTATGCTGCGGGGAATCCTATAGCAGTTACCGATCCAGATGGTCGTGAAATCGTCCTCCAGGTTCACAAGGTGTTCGGAAACAATTTTCATAGTTCTATACGGATCGAACCGGAGAATCAGGCCCGATATTCGAGGGATCGAAACTTCTTGCGCCGCAGAGCTATCACTAGAAGGCGGTTTGCAACTATTGGCGCGGGACCAGCCAGTGCGAAACCTCAAGATGACATCCTTGTAAGTGATGTAAATAGACCTACAGACGTGGATCTCTCAAACAAGGTGGAAGAAGTTACCCTCGATCTTGGGGGACGATCGGAAGATGTCATCATTGATCAACTCTTTGCAGCTGACACTAATTACCAGGACTCCTTGGACTACGATCTATTCCCGGCCGAGGATGGAGACCGGAGCATATTTGTTGCCGACGACGGCTACAACTCGAATTCCTACACTGCGGGTCTTCTGTTAGCAGTTGGCATTGATCCTCCAGACCTTAATTCAAACGTTCCAGGATTTGACAAGCCTGTACCGGATGATGAGTTCCAGGACCCAGACGATAAGGGCGGGAGTCAGCCGTGACCCTCTCTGTTTTGCGCAAGTTCCCATTTGTTACTTGGTGGCTTCTAAGTTTGCTACTGGCATCGATACTGGGTGCCTGTAATATTCAGTATGATGCAAGAACTTTTGGAAGCTTCCTGCTGCTGACTAATGCAATATGGGGCTTCTTGCATTGGTTCCCTATGGAACTGCTTCGCTCCTACACCCCTAGAGGTTCAACTCTACCCTTAGAGTTCCTAGGAATGTTGACGGGATTCACCTTTGCGCTGCTCCTGGATCTCATCCTAGTTACCAGGATTAGGCGTGCGTGTACAGAAGCTCGGTTCAAGAAGCGTCGAGAGAAATGATGGCAGATCCTTCGATGTTACGGGGGTTGGAATCTGGCAACCAGCTGCACTGGAGCGCTCTGCAATACGAGTGGGATCCGTTCAACAACTTGAAGACCCTACAAGGCCAGGGCAACCACCGCACCTACCTCTACACGGTGGACGATGAACGGATCTGGACCTCCAACTACACCGGCCCCGAAGCCCCGGACACCTGGAGCTTCACCCTACGCGGCCTGGACAACAAAGTACTCACCGTCTACGAAGCGGAGGGCAACGGCCCCGGCAGCTGGCGCTGGATCAAAGACTACATCTACCGCGACGGCCTGCAGCTGGCCGCCGAATATGCCGATGGCCGCCAAAGGCACTTCACCCTCGACCACCTCGGCACACCGCGCATGCTCAGCGACAAGGCCGGCTTCTACAAGGCCGACTACCACTATTTCGGCTTTGGGGAACAGATCAACCCCAAGCCCCCCGGCGAGCCCAGTGAGGCACTGAAATTCACCGGCCACGAACGGGACTTCAATAGCAACTCGGGTGCCGGGGATGATCTGGACTACATGCATGCGAGGTATTGCAATACGAATACGGGGCGGTTTTTGAGTGTGGATCCGGTAGGAGGATCTCCTCGCTCTTCCATTTCATGGAACCGCTATTCGTACGCCAGAAACAACCCAACGAGGTTCGTCGACACTGACGGACTACAGATCAAGATCGCAAACGGGCAAGGTGCTACTCAGCTTCGCACTCTCCTCATTGAAACCCTCACGCGACCAAGAGGAAGAGCGAAGCTGCGACGCCTTGCGCGAAACAAGAATGAGACTTTCACCTTCAAGGCGAAACAATTCCAAGTGAATGTTGCGTCGCGAAGAACTCTGAGTAGGAATCCCAGCGCATCCGTCGCAATCAACTTCGGCCAAACAGCCAGAAGATTGACCCAATCGAAGGAAGGTTCATCGACTACCGGAGCAGATATCACTCTCGACCTGTCCGCCATCCGCGATTTCCATGCAGATTCCACCGGACTTCGCACTGTAAACCATGAGATATATCACGCCGCCGACATCGAAAGCGGCCTACCAGATTCCGAAGTTCAGAAGGGAGACCAGCCGTCGAGTGCCACGGGACCAGCGAATGATTACGGTCTGAATGTCTTCGATCAGCCGCCGACTATAAGCGTCTACGAGGCGGGAGCTATATTTAATGAGGAGTATCTGTGCGCTCCGGATTGCGAGAGTTCGAACCAGGAGGGGGGCAACTGATGAATAGTCGACCAAGAACCACTGGTGCCATATTGCTAGGCCTATTGTTTATCTTACTTGCAATGATCGCTTGCGAAGGCTGCGCTAGTACAAGCCCAGGCCATGGCGAGATTCGATTCCTAGTGGCGGCAGCGCCAGACCTCGGGGCTATATCCCGAGCACGCATCCTAGCTGTCGGTAAGAGTGGGATGGTCGAACTGGGACTAACACAGTCCGGTTTATTCAGAGTCGGAAAGGGAGCGCTGGAAGAACTCGAGCCCATCGCTATCATAGTTTGCTCCGAAGGCTACTTCTGTGGTGCCATTCTTGTTGAAGGTACGGATTTCTTCTCTTATTCAGAACACCACTTGAGCCTCACCCCGTCCAGCTTTCTTTGAGCGACGGCGCTGGCGTGCTCCTCAAGCTATCACCACCACGAGAATCTTCCTTTCTTTGTGGGCGCTTCCGCATGTTGTGAGGGTTGACGTGCTCCCCAGTGCTTGGTGAGGTATAACCCAAAGTTGTGTACGGAGATTTGAGGAAGGCGGCATATCCTGGGTCTGAACACGGATCCACTACCGCCCGGTTAGAGCCGGGCAGGAGATATGCCACCATGCCCCAGTCTAGCTCGAAGATCGTTTCCTTTCCCCAAGTATCGGTGCCTGATGCTCTGAGCGAGGTGCTGCGTCGAGGCGCCCGCGAGATGCTCAGCCAAGCCATCGAGCAGGAGGTGGCCGAGTACGTCAGCGCACGGCACGAGCTGGTCGGCCCCGACGGTCGTCGTTTGGTCGTTCGCAACGGCCATCTTCCAGAGCGCCAGCTGCAAACGCCGCTGGGGAATCTCTCTGTTCAGCAGCCGCGCGTGCGGGACCGTCGCAGCGCGGAGGATCGGGAAGCCTTTCAATCGAAGCTCCTTCCTCCCTACTTGCGCAAGACCAAGTCTCTCGAAGAGTTGATCCCTTGGCTGTACTTGAAGGGCGTCAGCACGGGAGATTTCGCGGAAGCTCTTCAGGCGCTGCTCGGCCCGGATGCGTCCGGGCTCTCAGCGACTACGATCACCCGACTCAAGTCGAGTTGGCAAGCGGACTTCGAGACTTGGTCACGGCGCTCGATCCAAACCAAGAACTACGTGTATCTGTGGGCCGACGGCGTCTATTTCAACGTGCGGCTGGAATCCCCGGAAAACCAGCGCCAGTGCATCCTGGCCCTGATCGGTGCTACAGCCGAAGGGCGCAAAGAGCTGGTGGCGGTGGTCGATGGCGTCCGCGAGAGTGAAGCTTCCTGGCGCGAGATCTTGCTCGACTTGAAACACCGAGGACTCGTGACCGCGCCCGAGCTGGCAATCGGGGATGGAGCCATGGGTTTCTGGGCCGCGCTGTCGAAGGTCTACCCGACGACACGTCACCAACGCTGTTGGGTCCACAAGACTGCCAACCTGCTCAACCGCATGCCCAAGTCGGTCCAGCCCAGAGCCAAGGGGAAGATCCAATCCATCTGGATGGCCGAAACCAGGAAGGAAGCCTTCGAGGCCTTCGACGCGTTCATCGAGACCTACGAGGCCAAGTACCCGAAGGCCACTGAGTCGCTGGAGAAAGATCGCGACCAGATGCTGGCCTTCTACGATTTCCCCGCTTGTCAAGGAACACCATTTCTGCCGACCTTAGTGAACAGGAAGTCTGCCGACCCCCGTTCATGGATTCCTCACTCCGTCGTCGTCGGGCCTTTGGGAACTGTGGGAAACGCGGGTGGGGGGCGGGGGCGCGTTTTCCAAGC
>JAJRVQ010000078.1 GCA_024277255.1 Acidobacteriota bacterium
CTGCTCCCGTGCGTCCTGAGCGCCACAATCCTACGTCGATCACAACCCAAAGACGCCACCGTGCACGAGATCTACTCCAACGACTGCCTCACTGCCCATGGTGCGGTAACCAACAACATGCTTTGTGACACAGTAGTACTAAGCCGGCGAGCACAAACCCGTCGCCGTGCACGAATCGACTCGCGGAGGATCAGCGGACGAGTTGCGGGAACACCGAGCGAAGCGACCCCTCGTTGGGGAGACCTCGCAAGAACCACGCTTCTTGCGAGGTCGGGGGCTGCGCGACAGCCCCCAAGATCAAAGGGTGGGGGGCTGGGTGGGCGCGGGCGCCCGCAGCGAGTCGACACGTAGGGCACGATCCAATAGCGCCGGCGCCCGGGAGCGCCGCGGGAACCTCCGCGCCGCCCTCCTAGAAGGGAGCATCGCGGGAACCTCCGCGCCGCCCTCCTAGAAGGGATGCCCCACCGAAACAAACACCCGCGACCCACTCTCCCCCGGCTGCCGATCCAATTTCCATCCCACTCCCAGCTGAATCGGCCCGATCGGCGAGAGATAACTCACCCCCAGGCCAGCGCCGGGCCGCAGGTCGCTGAAACGGACGTCGCCCGGTTCGGCCCAGACGTTGCCGGCGTCGAAGAAGAGGAGGCCGCCCACCGGGCCGGCGAGCGGGAAGCGGTAGTCGAGATTGAACAGCACCAGGGCGTTGCCGCCCACTGGCCTGCCTTCGAAGAGAGTTCGTCCCTCGATGCCCAGATCGTCGACCCGGAAGGCGCGGTGCGAGGTGGGGCCGCCGGCGAAGAAGCGTTCGGAGATGGCCACCTGGCTGTTGGCCAGTTCGGGAGGAACGACGAGATCGCCGAAGCGGCTCTGGCGCGGATCGATCGCTCCCAGCCGCAAGCTGGCGGCGAGGACTCCCGAGCGGCCCAGATCGATGGCCTGGGTCTGTTGCAAGAAGAGCTTGGTGAATTCCTCGTTGGTCGACAGGGCGTTGAAGGCATACTCCAGTTGATAGAAGCCGCTGCCGCCCCGTGTCGGGTTGACCAGATCGTTGCGCGTGTCCCATTGCAGGCTGGGGGCGAGGCTCGAAATGCGGATCTGCTGGTTCTCGCGCGCGGCGGTGGAGTTGGAGGGATCGTCCGGTTCCACGATCCGGTACTCGTAGCGAGCGCTCAGCCGCCAGGATCGGCCTAGCTTCCAGGAGGATTCGATCCGACCGCCCCAACGCTGGCCGCGGAAGGGGTCTTGATCTTCGCGTACAAAGAAAATGCTGTAGGTCAACGGCGGCCGTCTGGTTCCGAAGGTCGGCTGATCGAAGGCGAGGCGAAAGCGTTGATCACGGCCACTCAAGCGTAGATCGGCGCGCAAGGTATAGGCCTTGCCGCCCAGATTGCTGTTGGTGTACCCCAGCAGGCCACGTGCGCCGTCATCGGTATCGTAGCCGAGGCCGTAGCTAACCCTGCGTGTCTTGCCCTCCTCGAGGCGCACGACGACGTTGCGGTGGGTCGCCCCGGGCTCGGCCGGCGCCAGATCGACTTCGACCCGCGAGAAGACGCCGAGCCGGTAGAGGCGGCGCTGCAGGTCGAGCTGCCGGGCGCGGCTCAGCGGCTGGTCCGGCTCCAGATCCAGCGCGCGACGGATCACCGAACCTCTCGTCCGGTAGTTACCGCGCACGATCAACTGATCCGACAGCGTGCGCGGCCCCGAATCGATCTCCAGAGTGACCTCCGCCAGGGTTCGCGCCTCGTTCCAGCGCACCTGCGAGGAGACCCGTGCCGAGGACCAGCCGCGGTCCCGGTACCAGGCCTGAGCGAAATCTGCCGTTTCTTCGAGCAACAGCGGGTGGAAAGGGCCTCCCGGATAGAGAAGGTGGCGTTGTTCGGCCAGGGCTTCGAATTCCTCGCCGGTCAACTCCGTCGAGCCGGCGATCACCAGGTTCGCCACCTGCCGGCGCACCCCTTCCACCACCGGGATGGTGACCGCCAGCCTGCCCTCCTGACGCTCCACCCGCGGCGGCCCGACCGCGGCATCCAAGAAACCGTTGAGGGCGTAGAAAGCCTGCAAGTTTTCCAGGTCCGCACTGAGCACCGAATCGACCAATCGCCCTTTTTGCAGGCCGAACAGGCGGTCGCTGGTGGTCTCCATCAGCTCGACCAGCTGTGCGGCGCTGAACTGCGCATTGCCCTCGAAATAGAGCCCCGCCAAAGACCAGGACGGTCCCGGTTCGACGCGCAGCCGCACTCGCGTTTCGCCGTCCGCGACTTCCTGTTCGTGCTCGACCACGGCATCGTAGTGCCCCTTGCCCTGGTAGTACTGGCGCACTCGCTGCGCCGCCTCGATGAGCAGCGCTTCGTCGTAGCCTTGGCGCCCCATGAAGGCCAGCAGGTCATTCTTGGTCAACTTCTTGAGTTCGGCGCCGATCACCTCGACCACCACCCTGGGGCCGATCTCGACCTCGAAGGTCAGATCGACCAGTCCGCTGGCGGGGTCGTACTCCTCCGCCGGTTCCGAAACCTGCGCCACACGGTAATCTCGCTTCAAGAGCCAGCCGCGCAGCCGCTCGGCGTCCGCCTGTGCCACCTTCTGCCGGTAGCGACTCCCCGGCCTCGAAGCGATTGCCTGGATCAACTCCTCGTGGTCGAAAGGCGCCGTGTCACCGGCGAAGTGCACCTCGCCGATCCGGGCGCGCTCCCCGCTTGTCACCCGATAGACGACCACGGCCCGCTGGTGACCCGGGTCGAGGAAACCGACATCGACAATGGCACGGGCATCTCGGTAGCCCTCGGCCTGGTAGAGATCGAGGAGGCTGAAGACACCGCCGACCACCCGGTTTTCAAACAGCGGTTGGCCCCGGCCTTGCGGCAACACGGCTGTCAACTGGCGCAGGGGCAACCCTAGTTCGCCCTCGATGCGCACCTCCTCCACCTGCACCGCTCCCCAAGCCACCACCACGGCCACCACCCCGCCGCCAGTGGCCGGTCTCGATCTGACCTCGACCTCCGAGGTCAGTCCGCTGGCATGCAGATTGGTCAGGGTGCGCCTCACCGCCCTCTCGCTCAACGGCTGGCCCACCTCGATCGCCAGCAGTTGGCGGATGGCGTCGAGGTTGGCCACCCGAAAGTTGCCGCGAAACTCGATCGCTCGCACCTCCGGCGCCACCGCGGCCTGCGCCCCCACCGCCGAAGCGGCGAGGAGCACAAAGAACGGCCCCAACCACAGGGCCGCTACCCGGGTTCGCCAGCTCGGCCGCACGCTCAGTATCTCTTCTGCCAACGTAAATCGACGGCCAGGGCACCGTTGTCGCTCTGGCTGAAGGTCAACTGATCGACGGAGGTCACCTCGATAACCAGCCCCGGCAGAGCCTGCCACTCCACCTTGACGATGTTGTCGCGGTTCGACGACGGATCGTTCGAGTAGGTGACGAAGAGATCTTTGCTCAGCTGCTTGCCAAAGGTGACCCGCGCCGTGCTGCCGGAGTCTCCCGCGGCGCTCAACGGATCGATGCGGAAGGTGTCGAAACCAAACAGCTTCTTAACCCGGCTGCTGACCACCGACGCCGCCTGCCCCACCAGGATTCCCCGCGCCACCTGACCGCTCGACCCCAGGGTCGAGCCCGGCTCGTCATTGCCGAAGGCGATGCCGCGAGTGAGGGTCTCGCCGGTGGTCAGTAGCGACAAGACTTCCAGGTCGGGCAGCGGCGGATCGCTGGCCAGGTTGACTTGCAGCCGGTTGAGGCTGCCCGAAAGGTTCAACGTCACATCGTAGTCGCGGACCTTGGAGCGAGCGACCAGATCGATCTGCGGATTGATCCGGGTGGAACTGGAGAAGGTCATCAGCCCGCGGTCCACCTGATAGCGGGTGTCGCTGTAGAGCAACTCCCCGCCGGGCTCCAGCTCGACCGTCCCCAGCACCACGGGCCGAGCCAGGTCGCCGCGTACGGTCAATTCGGCCGATCCGCGCAGATCGGCGACATTGTTGTCGATGCGCAGCCCATCGGGAACGCGCAAGAGAACGTTGAGCCGCGTCTGAGCCAGCGTGGGATCGACGGAACCGGCCTCCAGCCTTTGCCGGCGCAACATCCCCTGCAACAGCTGGACGGCGCCGACCCGCAAATCTCGCAAGTAGTCGGCCCGGTCGAGATCGACGCTGCCCTGCACCAGCCGCCCGCCCTCCTCCGGCACCAGGGTGAGCAACGCATCTCCGGCCAGCAGCCACCCTTCAGGGTAGAGCAGCCTGAACCCCTCGGTCTTGGCCTGGAACCGGTAATCGTTGACCGCCAAGCCGTCGGTAAAGAGCGTTCCCTCGGCCCGCAGAGCGCCGCCGGCGACGGTCGCCGTCAAATGGTCGAGTTTGATCCGATCCGGGTAGGCGAGAACCACCGCGCTGGCATCGTCGAAGGCATGGGGGAAGCCACTCAAGATCAGTTGGCCGGCCGACAGGTCGGCCTGGCCATCGAGAGCCGGCTGGCGCAAGCTGCCGCCGACGCGACCCAGGGCGCTGATCACCCCGCGCAGACGGGCCTCCGGCAAGATCAGTTCCAGCCACTGGGCCGGCAGTTGCGCTTGCAGCTGGAGATCGAGGTCCCCCTCCCCCGGACTCAGCGCACCGTGCAAGAAGAACTCCGCCTCCTCGCCATCGTCGCCCAGGTAGAGCGAGTCGATCACCAGCCGGTCGCCATCGAGGTGGGCTGTCGCCGGCTCCAAAGCTGACAACCGGTGGCCGGCAAATCCGATGTGTAACGAGTCGAGCGAGAGCGCCAGGTCAGGGCTAGTCAAGGCGCCGTTCACCGACAGCGTTCCCGCGAAATCACCGCTGACCTCGTGGCCGCTCTCCCCCATCGCCAGTCTCGCCATGGCACCGAGCTGGGTGCTGGCGACGTCGAGCCGCAGGTCGCCGGCGGCACCGTCGAAGGGGCCACCGCCGGCCAGGGTGATCAGCTCACCGAGGTTGGCCTTCAAGTCGATCCGCTCGCCGTCCCAGCCGGCTTCGAAACGGCCGCTACCCAGTTCCTCCCCCACAAAACCGAGGTTCTCGATCCGTCCCGACAGCTGGCCGCTGGGCTGAGCGAGGGTTCCTCCCAGGGTGGCCGAGCCGATGAGATTGCCGCTCAGCGAACTCTTCAGCATGGTTGCGAGCGGTTCCTGAGCGAGATCGAGACCCTCGACCCGCGCGGTGAACGCGAGCGGTTGCTCACCCTCCAGGCCGAGGGTCCCCTGAGCCTGTGCCGTGCCGGCGGCCATCTTCGCGGTCAGCTCCCGGACCGCCAGTTGGCCGGGATCGAGGGCCAGCTGCGCCCCCACCGCTTCGAGTTCCACACCCGACCAGCGGGCGGGCGTCACCTGCAAACGGCCGGCGCCATGCACCGCCTCGGCCGATCCGCCCAAGATCCACTGGCCGGAGAGCGGCCCGGAGAGAGGCAGCTCTAGTCCGAGCATGGCGATCAGTTCTTCGCTCGGCCAGGCCGCGGCGTCGAAGGTCAAGGCGAGAGGAATCTCGGGAGACTCGGCCGCAGGAGAATCAGCCGCAGACCTGTCAACAGGCGATGGCGGCTCGAACGGAATCGTGCCCGCCATCAGCATGGCTCCTCGGCCCCGCGTCGCCTCCAGCCGTAGAGGACTCACCCCGCGTGGACTGACCGACAGCGAACCGGTCAGGGAGTCGACGGCGATCGGTTCCCCCTCTTCGAAGGGCCTCAGCGCCACGGCACTGAGATCGAGGCGAGCGTCCAGATCGTAGTAGAGCTTCTCAAAGCTCAGCTCTCCCACTACCGTCCCGACACCGGTGGCAGGCAAGAAGGAGGGCTCGGAATCACTCTGCGGGCCATCGGCACCGGCGGCGGAAACCAACGCGGTCCACCGGCCCAGGGCCGAGGTGGCTAGCGAGAAGTCGAGTTGCCCGGCCCGGCGGGCGACGTCGACCGCTAGCCGGTCGATCACCAATTCGTCCTCGCCGGCGCGAAGGATGATCCCACCGCCGCTGCTCACCACGCCGCCGGCGATCGAAAACAGCGCATCGCCGGCAAGCGGCAGCGGCGCTGCCCGAGTGCGCCCCTCGTGGCCCGCAACGGCCAGGCCCGCACCCTCCCGGTCCGGCTCGGGTTCCAAATCCACCTCGATCCAACCCTGGCCGGCCAGAGCTTCCGACAGATCGCAGCGGTAGGCCGCCTTGCCGGTGAGGCGGCCGGCGAGGCCGGCGAGCATGGCGCCCTCGACCCCCCTTTGACGCAGCAGCTCCTTGAGATGAACCCCGTCGAACTGAAGATCCAGGGTCAACGGGCGCCGGCGCCCTTGTGCCGAATCGGGTGCCGCCAGATCGACCAACCCCTCGCCGCGCACCGTGCCGCCGTACCAACCTGCCTCTTCGAGTTCTACGTGCAGCGCGGTCTTGACCAGCCGCAGCTGCGTCACCACATCGCGGAGTTGTTCACCGGCCAGGCTCAGCCGCGATGCGTGCGCCAACCCCGTCAGCTCCCACTTGCCATCGACCCGGTCGTAGCGTCCATTGAAGCTGTAGCCGCCGGCAGCCTGGCCATCGAGGTAGCCCAAGCGGGTGGCCAACTCAGTATCGCCGCGCGCCTCGATCGTCAGGTGCACGGTCAGACCGCTCGCCGCTGTACCCTCGGTGCTCTCGGTGCCCGCCGCGGCCTCCCTGGCCTCCCTGGCCGGACCCTTCTCCCAGCCGACGACGCCCTGAATGTCCACCACCTCACCGGGACCTCGAAAGCGCCCGGCGGTGATCTCCAGCCCTTTGCGCGGCTCCAAGGCGAGAGCGATCGAACCGGCGGCGGTGTAGGGGCGAGCCCCCGGCAGCAGCACCTCGATGCGCTGCACGTCCAGATGACCGATGAGGCGTAAATCCGACCCTGCACCGGCGACAGTTCCGCTGACCTCGCTGGCATCGAGGTCCACCGGCAGCCGCAGGTCGTCGAAGACCAGCTCACCGGAGGCGATGACCAGGTTGCCGATCTCGATCTCGAGACTACCTCCACCCCCCCCGGTGCGTGGCCGCGGCAGATCGATCTGCCCCTCTTCGTCGATGGTCAGAGCGACTTGCGGCCGATCGACCCACAGCCGTTCGAGGCGCACCGCCCGACGCCAGAAAAGTCCACGCAGGCCGAATTGCACACCCACCGCTTCCGCCTGCAAAAAGGGTGGCCGGTCCACTTGCGCGCCGGCAACTTCAACGCCGTGTAGCTCCAGGGTCGGCGGCAACAGATCGAGCGTCACCTTGTCGACGCTCACCAGCCGCCCCGAGGCCTGCGCCGCCTGCGCCTCCACCAGCAGCCGGATGCGCTCGGCCGCCGAATCGCTGGTCAGATAGAGCAGCACCGCGGCGACCAGGATCAGCGGGATCATGCTGATCCACACCGCCGGTCGGATCAGCCAACGCCGCAGGCGGCCCGGCCTCCGGCGAGCCTGCTTGGTCACGCCTCGCTCTCGCCGCCGCCGCTCTCCCCGTGACCGCTCATGGCGTTGCCATCACCACCGTTCGTCGTATGGCCGCCGTTGCGAGCGCCGCCGTTGTCAGCACCGTTGTCGGCGCCCCCCAACTCTCCCCAACGCAGCTTGCCGCGCAGGCTGTCGTAGAAAGTACGACCGCTGGCCTTGACCAAACGCACCGGGTGCGGCGAACGGGTCACCCGCACCGTGTCGCGGAAAGCGAAGTTGGTTCCCTCTTGGCCGTCGAGAGTCAGATAGACCTCCTCCCGCCTGGTCTCCAAGGTCACCTCGACCAAGCCGGAATCCGGCACCACGATGGGCCGCAAAGAGAGGGTATGGGGGCAGATCGGGGTCAGCACCACGACCGGCAACTCGGGAGCCAGCAACGGTCCGCCGGCCGACAGGTTGTAGGCGGTCGAGCCGGTCGGCGTCGAGATGATCAAACCGTCGGAGCGGTACTCGGCCACCAGGTTGCCGTCGACCTTCACCGTCAGCTGGATGATCCGCGCCAAGGCGCTCTTGTTGATCACCGCGTCGTTGAGGCTGTGGTAGTGCAGGTTGCCACCACCGCTGCGGCGCAACTCGACATCGAGCAGCGACCGCTCCTCGACGGCGAAGTCTCCTCCCAACACGGTGAGCAGCACCGGGTACAGCTCGCCGCGATTGACCTCCGTCAGGAAGCCGAGATTGCCCATGTTGACCCCGAGAATCGGCACCTTGGCACCTACCGAACGGGCCACCGAGAGCAAGGTGCCATCGCCGCCCAGGACGATGACCAGGTCATGGTCTTGCTGCGGATCGAAGACCTCGCCGCCGAAGCCGACCGAACGCGACGCCACCTCGTCCAGCGTCACTTCACAGCCGCGCCGGTGAAGCCACTCGGCAAGCTCACGCGCGCTGCGAATCGCCGACCGGCTACTCCGCTTGGCCACCACACCGATCCGCCGCAACTTGCCCATCAGCTCTCCTCCCTGCTCATCAGATCTGATTCCTCTCCCGCCACCGGCTTGCGCAGCAGGGCGAAGGCCTCGCGATTGCCCCCCACCCCGGCCACCGCCGAATCGACCGTCGCCACCAGGTCGAGGCCCAGCGCGGCGAGCTGGCCCGCGCAGTGATCGATCACCTCCCGGCGTACCCGCGGATCGCGCACGATTCCACCTTTTCCCACCCGCTCCCGGCCAGCTTCGAACTGCGGTTTGATCAAGGCCAGCAGACAACCGCCAGCCGACAGGTGCGGCAGCAGCGCCGGCACCACCTTGGCGAGCGAGATGAAGGAAACATCGATGGTGATCAACTCACAGGGCTCGGGCAAGCCATCCGCCGCCAGATGGCGGGCGTTGATCCGATCCATCACCACCACCCGTGGATCGACGCGCAACCGGTCGACGAGCTGTCCATAGCCGACATCGACCGCATAGACACGCCGCGCTCCCCTCTGCAGCAGACAATCGGTGAAGCCGCCGGTCGAGGCGCCGACGTCGAGACAGACCCTGCCCGCCGGATCGACCTCGCCTGCGAAGTGGTCGAGGGCGGCGGCGAGCTTGCGACCGGCCCGCGAGGCGAAAGGCTCCTTGCTGCCCAGCAGGCGCAGAATCGCCCCTTGCTTGATCGGCGTTCCCGGCTTGTCGACCCGGCGGCCGTCGACTTCGATCCCTCCCGCCATGACGGCGCGGCGAGCCCGCTCGCGACTCTCGAAGAGCCCTTGCTGGACCAACATTTGATCGAGGCGCATTGTGCTGGACATCCGTGCTGCCGCCAAACTTCGCAAGGCTTACAACAGCACCGGCTCGGCACCGCGCCCGAAGCGGTCTCGGGAGGCAGCGAAGAACTGGCGCAAACGAAAGTAGATACCGGCCGAGTCGAGGCCGAGCGATTGTTGCAGCGTCTGCTGCGAGCCGTGGGGAACGAAACGGTCGGGAATTCCCAAGCAGAGCGTCTCGATTCCTTCCAGCCCCATCTCGGTGATCGCTTCCAGTACGGCGCTGCCGAAACCCCCGGCGAGCGCGTGTTCCTCGACCGTCGCCAGCCGGCCACCATCGGCGAGCTGGCTGGCCAGCATCTCGCGATCGAGCGGTTTGACGAAGCGGGCGTTGACCACCGTTAATTCGATCCCGTCGCGCCCCAGCCGCTCCGCGGCTTCGAGCGTCGGCTTGACCATCACCCCGAGCGCCCAGACGGTTCCGGCGTTGCCGCGTCGGAGCAGTTCAGCCTTGCCGGGGGGCAGAGTGCGCAACTCCGCGTCGAGCTTGACGCCGAACCCGGTGCGCCGCGGGTAGCGCACGGCGGCCGGATGATCGAGGGCACCGGCCGCCGTGGCCAGCATGTGCTGCAGCTCGTTCTCATCCTTGGGTGCCATGATCACCAGGTTGGGCATCATGCGCAGGTAGGCGAGGTCGAAGACGCCGTGGTGCGCATCTCCGTCGGCTCCCGCCAGCCCGGCTTGGTCGATAGCGAACGCGACCGGCAAGTTCATCCGGCAAACGTCATGGAGGATCTGGTCGAAGCCCCGCTGGAGGAAGGTGGAGTAGACCGCCACCACCGGCCGCAAGCCGGCTAGCGCCAGGCCGGCGGCGAAGGTAACGCTGTGCTGCTCGGCGATACCGGTGTTGAACAGGCGGTCGGGAAAACTCTCGCCGAACGGCGCCAGCCCGGTTCCATCCGGCATCGAAGCGGTGATCGCCACCAGCCGCGGGTCGCGTTGCGCCAGACGCAGCAGGGTGTGACCGAAGATTGCGGTGAAGGTCGGCGGCTGGCCGGCAGCCCGCTTGTGGACGCCGGTCGAAAGATCGAACGGAGGTGGACCGTGGTACTCGACCGGTTCATCTTCGGCCGGCCGATAGCCCTTTCCCGGCTGGGTGATGGCGTGGATCAACACCGGTCCATCGACATCCTTGGCCTCTTCGATCGCTTCCAGCAGCGCCGCGATCGAATGGCCGTTAACCGGACCGAGGTAGCAGAAACCGAGTTCTTCGAAGAGACTTCCTGGGACGAAGGTCTGACGGATCCCCTCCTCGACGGCCCGCGCTACTTCGACCATCGGGGTGCCCACCGCCGGGACCTTCTGCAAGATCCGCTTGAGATCGTCCTTGAGTTTGGCGTAGTGGCGGCCGGCCATCAGCTCGGTCAGGTAGTGGGTCAGCGCACCGGAACTCGGGCTGATCGACATCGAGTTGTCGTTGAGCACGACGATCAGCCGCTTGCCGAGGTGGCCCGTCTGGTTCATCGCCTCGAAGGCCATCCCGGCGGTCATCGCACCGTCGCCGATGACGGCTGCGATGTGGTGCTTGTCCTGGCGCAAATCGCGCGCCACCGCCAGACCGAGCGCTGCGGAGATCGAAGTCGAAGCGTGACCGGCTTCGAGAATGTCGTATTCGCTCTCTGCGCGGCGACAAAATGGTGACAAGCCGCCGTAGCGTCCCACCGTCTCCATGCGGTCACGCCGGCCGGTGAGCATCTTGTGGGCGAAGGTCTGGTGGCCAACATCCCAGATCAATTGATCGCGGGGTGTATCCAGCCCATAGTGCAAGGCCAGCGTCAGCTCGACCGCTCCCAGATTGGACGAGAGATAGCCGCCGCTTCGCGAGATCGCGCGCACGATCTCGCCGCGCAGCTCATCGGCCAGCTTGGGCAACTGCTCGGGATCGAGCCGTCTCAGGTCGCGCGGGCTTTGAATGCTGTCGAGCAGGCTCACCGATCATCTCTCCTGGCCGGCGAACCTAAGCACGTTGGATGCCAGTTTGCGGCCAAATCCAGGAGAAAACTATACCCTGCCCGCCTCTGCTAACGACCGATCGAGGAGGCGGGCAATGCTTCGTCAGCCAACATCACCGGAATGTCGGAAATCACCGGGTAGACCAGTTTCGACTCGGCGCAATAGAGGCCCTGTTTGACCACCGGCTCCTCATCTCGAAAGTGCTCGCGGTAACGCTCGACCAGCAGCTCGCATGTGGCCTGCGGCAGTTCGACCAACTCCAACTCTCCCTTGGTTTGCGGGCAAACCAGAAGCGCCAGTAACTCGGGATCTACCGTCATGAGAACTCTCCTCCAAGGCGGGAGATTAGCACAACGGCGACGACTCCCCGCCCTCTCGCCCGGCGACCGAGGCGGTGAACTTGCGCCACGCGGAAGGAACACACGAGCAGGCCGGCCACCTTCCTCGCAGAGGCGGCGCCACCGACAACAAGATGTCGAGTAGGGACGAATCGAATACTCTTGACCCGGTCCTCAGCCAAGTCCGGCAAATGCCGGCAACTCACTACTGACCCGCCATGAACCACGGTTCATTTGCCCCTTCTACCTTCTACCGTCTATCGTTGAATCCGCCGGCAACCCAAGGCCACCGAGTGCGCTGCAAGATGTGGCACGAAGGGGTGAACCGAGTCGTCGTCTCAAGAGTAGAGAGAGTTACCATGCAAGTAGAAAAAGAGCCGAGCGAGCCAGCAAGTTTCTCTCGTCACCCGAAGCGTTCAGTAGCCCTGATTCTATGGTCCGTTCTCATTCTGGCGGTCCTGGTTTCGGGGATCTTCGGCTTCTCCCTGATCGAGCCGGACGAGGGGAGAACCGCCGAGATTTCCCGGGAAATCTACGACTCGGGGTATCTCTTCCTCCCCAAGTACAACGGCTTACCCTACCTGGACAAACCGTTCATGTATTTCGCCGCGGGCGCGATCAGCATGAGCCTCCTGGGTGTTGGTGAGATCGCGGCCCGCCTGCCGGCTCTGCTTTCCGCCCTGGCGCTGGCCCTGGTGACCGCTTGGTTTGCGCGACACCTGTTTGGGCGCAGAGCCGCCTTCATCGCCGGTATCGCGACCGCCACTTCGCCGTTGTTCATCGCCTTCTCGCGGATCGCCATCTTCGACAGCATGTTGAGTCTCTTCGTAGTTCTGTCGCTGGTCTTCTTCTACCGGGCCATAGAAGCCCGAGTCGAGAGCAAGGCCGGCATCCAGTCCGGCGGGAAGATCTCGTTCAGCGGCTGGAACCTGATGGCCTGGATAGCGATTGCACTGGGAATCCTCACCAAGGGACCCATCGCACTCGCCTTGCCCCTTCTGGTGGTGGTCCCCTTCGCACTATGGAGAAAGGCCTCCAGAGCCGTATGGAATCCCTGGGGACCTTTGGCGATGCTCGCCTTGATCCTCCCCTGGTTGATTTCCGTCAGCATCCAAGTTCCCGGCTTCCTGCACTACGCTTTGGTCGTCGAGACCTGGCAGCGGGTTACCACGGAGAAGATGAACCGCACCGGCCCCATCTGGTATTTCCTGCCCTATCTACTCGGCGGTGCCTTCCCCTGGTCGATCGTTGTCGGTGCCGGCTGGTTCCATTCCCGCAGGGCGATTCGCTCCGTTCCATCGACCAAGATCAAAGTCGTCTTTCTGGCCCTTTGGTTGGCGCTGCCATTGCTGCTTTTTTCTCTTTCCCAGTCAAAGCGTCCGCAGTACATCTTGCCGCTCATCCCTTGTTTGGCCATCTTCGTTGCCGGTCTCTGGGGGCACGATGAAGAGACCGCCGGGGAGACTGCACAGCGCTCACAGCGCCCGATCCTCCCCGGTCGCACAGCTGCCGCCGTTGCTTTGGTGCTGATCGGAGCGGTCCTGGTGGTCGCCGGTCTAGCCCTCGACCCGTTCGCTCTAGGTGCCAAGCCCTGGGTCGCATCGCTGGCCCGGCAGACCGCTCTCGCACTCGGGCTGTCCGCCTTGGCTGGCGGTCTTCTCGGCTGGCGAGCGAAGAGTTGGGGGGCTGCTCTGATCGCTCTCAGCCTACCGGCCGTCGCCATGCCGGTGGTCACCCGGCCGATGCTCAAGTCGATCTCCGAGCACCGTTCATCGAAACTGCTCGCCGCCTCGATCCAACCACACCTGAAGGCCGGCACGCGGATCGTGCTGCTCGAATCCTTCCCGCACTCTCTTCTCTTCTACTTGCAGGACACCGTGCTCTTCGCCTCCACCGACGGCACCTCCTTGCGCAGCGGTTTCGTCGCCGAGCACTTCGCCGAGCATCTTGATCAAAAGGGATCTCCGCTGAGGACGAGCATCTGGTGGGTCGAAGAGGCAACCTCCTGTGACCAAGACGAGATCTTCGTCATTCGGCAGAGCCTTGGCAACGAGATTGCTCTCCTCGAATCCGCTGGCCGCCAACGGCTGGGCCAGGACGATCGATTTCTCTTCTTTGGCCCGTGCGGCCGGCGTTAGCCCTCGTACCTCTCGAGCACTCGCTCGATGCCACGGGCCTTGCCGGTAGTCTCGTCGATATCGAAGATCACCCCGGCGAGGCGTACGTCGCGCTTGGCCACTTCGAAGGGTATGTGTCGCTGGGTCAAGAAGCGTCGGATCACCCGGTCGTAGCGCATGCCGATCACCGATTCGTAGGGGCCGGTCATCCCGACATCGGTCTGGAAGGCGGTACCCTGGGGTAGCACCCTCTCGTCTGCCGTAGGAACGTGTGTGTGGGTCCCAACCATGGCGCTGACCCGGCCGTCGAGGTAGAAACCGAGCGCTTGCTTTTCGCTCGTCGCCTCGGCATGGAAGTCGACAAAACGGACCTTGA
>JAJRVQ010000079.1 GCA_024277255.1 Acidobacteriota bacterium
ACCGGTCGTCTCGACGGCTGGTGGACGGCGCTGTGGATGGTGGAACAGCACCCGTTGACCGGGGTGGGCCACGGCGCCTACCGGGCCGTCTTCTCGCAGGCCAAACTGGCGCTCACCGACGACGGAGTGCAGTTTCTTCGTACCCACAATCAGCCCTTCTTCTCCAACGCCCACAACGAGTACCTGGAAGTGGCGGCGGAGTGGGGGGTGCCCGGCTTCGCGGTCCTGCTGTGGGCGCTCTGGCTGCTGCTCGGCTGCTTGCGGCGAATGAGACGCACGAAGGAGGAACGAGGCGGGGAGAGGACGACCGCTAGCGATGTGGCGCTGGCCTGGGCTGGCACCGCCGGCCTGGCGGTTCTGGCCTTGACCTCGTTTCCCCTGCGCATCGCACTCACCGCTTTCCCAACGCTGATCTTCCTGGCCTGGGTGGTGCGCAGCGGCGAGATATGGCGCGGTGAGAAGGGCCGCGTGGCGAAACGTGGCTTCGAGGTGGCGGCGTGAAGGGGCGCACCTTGGCTGGGCTCTGGGCGCTACTGGTGGTCGCGGCGCTGGTCCTGCAAACACACCGAGCGGCGAATCGCCTGCGAGCCAGCAAGACGCTGTTGCGCACCGAGCAAGAGACCGTGGCCAGTTCCACCAGCGGCCACCTCGACCCACTGCTGCTGCGCACCAACCTGGTCCGGCTGCGCGCCGCCGCCAAACAGGACCCGGTCGAGGTGCGCATCCCCATCGCCATCGGCACCATGCACCTGCTGCTCCACAACCCCCACGAAGCCATCGCCGCCTACCGGCGAGCGCTGGAAGTCGAAGAACGCTACGAGATCTACCAGAACCTGGCCGAAGCCCAACGCCGCGCCGGCGACCTCAAGGGCGCCAAGCAAAGCCACGAAACGGCGCTGAAGCTGGCGCCGTTCTTGGCCCTTCGCTAGGTTCACTCGAGCCACACTCGAATCGCTCTGCCGTCCTCTTGCCAGCGCAAGACCTCTTGCGGCGCGATGCTTGTGCTGCAGATTACGGCGACCAGCTTGGCGAGTTCTTTGCCCGTCGCGGCGAGCCGGGTTCGGGCCTCAGCCGGAACGATCTCCTCGAGACGAACGATCTCGGTGGCGGGCATCGAGAGGGACAGAAGTTCCTCGCTCGTTTTCGCGTCGAGCATCTGCACCTTGAGGTACCGAGCCACCGAAGTGAAGCGGGCTGGCGATTCGCCGCCGGTGCGGGCAATCGCCGGCAGGCTCACCCCTCGGGCGCGCTCGAGCGTCTCTTTGCCTACCGCCTCCGTTAGGATCCGCCACCAAGGCAGGGAGACTTTCAAGGTCTGGAGTTGGTCGCACAGTCCGACGAGGGTGCGGGTGATCAGGACCCCTTCTGGCGGCCCGGCGGAGCGAAACCACCAGGCAGCTCGCCCAAGACAGCTTCGACCTTGCGCTTGAAGTGCCAGCGCTCGATGCAGAATGGACGGTCTTCGAGGAAGGGCTCGAAGAGGACACGGAAGAAGGCCGGTAGCCGACCCTCGATCGGCGCCAGCTTGGCGGCATCGAATCCGGCGGCGGCGCAGGCGAGGATGTCAGACTCGTCGAGTTCACGGCTGCCGAGGATGAGTTTGAGGCTGGCGAGGCGCCGTGGCTCGTCGATCTCCAGAGTGCAGCCGTAGTCGAGGAGGACGACTTCGGGGCGGCCCTCTGCTCATCGCCGGACGAAGTAGTTGCCCGGATTGGGATCGGCGTGGATCTCGCCCAGGACGAAGAAGCTAGCGAAGAGTGTCGACATGAGAGTCCGGGCGAGGGCCAGCCGATCTCTCTTCGGCCAACTCGCGGCATCGGCGAGACGGACGCCGTCTTCCCAGGACTGGACGAGGACTTGCTTCCTGCAAGCGGCGAGGAAGGCTCGTGGGACCGCCAGGCCGGGAACTTCGAGCTGGCTGCGGAAGCGCTGCTGGTGGTGTGCTTCGGAAAGGTAGTCCAGCTCGCGGTCCATGTTCCGCTTGAAGAGCCGTTTGTGGGATCCCAGGTCGAAACCGAAGCGCTTGACGGCTCCCACCCCCGGCGTCAGCCCAGCGACCCGCAGTTCCATCTCGACCGCGGTGTGGATCTCCGGATAGCGCACCTTGACCGCGACTTCCGATCCATCGGCCAGCTGTCCTCGGTGGACCTGGCTGAGGGATGCGGCGGCGGCGGATTTGTCGAGGTGGGTGAAGACCGTATCGAGCTGAACTCCATAGGCCTGCTCGAGAACCGGGCGCATCTCGAAGAGCGGTCGGGGCTCTATGCCATCGATCAGGGAGTCGAACTCCCGCGTCCCACTAGTGGACGCCATCGTCTGGCCGACCTTCAGCGAGATCCCACCGGCCTGGCCGAGAAGGTCGCTCAACGCCCGGTGGGCCAGAGCGCGGTCTTCCTCGCCACGGCTTCGAGCCAAGGCCCGGCCAGGCCAAGCCAGGCGCAGGAGGATCCCAAGCCGCCGCAGGGCGCGCAGAGCGCTACCCAGTTTCATCGCCGCGGCTAGCCGCTCATACTTCGAAGTCTGCCTGGTAGTGGTCCGGTTGAAAACCGTGATCGAGGAGGGGTTGGCGGACCCGGTCACGCATCAAGCGGGGTGTCGCTCGGATATAGGCCCTCACCACGTGCTCGATCTCCACCACTTCTGCGTCACAGGCAAGGTATTCGGCCTCGAGCACGGCGTTGGTACGGGCGACGTCACGGAAGCTCTCGGGCACGCAGGCGAGAAAGGACTGCATCAACTTCTCGGCCGCCTCATCCCAACTCTCTGTCTTGGCCAGGTCGGGAATGAAGCCGTACTCGTCTTCGCTCAAGCGCCGCCAGAGGGTGAGTCGGTTGCTTGCCGGATCCAGCACTTCGGCCACCATCTCAAGTTCAGGGGAGCGAGTGGGGACCAGCACCAACTTGGCACCACCTTCGGTCAGCCCGGCGACTGCCTTGCTCACCGAGCCCACCTGGATTCGAACCTGACCACCGCGTGGCACACCGGTGCTGGCGAGTAGCCGCACAATGGTACCCCCAGCCTCGACGTCGACCCATCCAGGACCACTGCCGAGTTCGCTCAACCCCATGCACTTGACGTAAAACTCCCGGAGAACCTCCAGGTCAGGACCGCTGAGGCAGACATGGCTGATGCCGAAAATCACCCTACCGATTATTCCAGCACCCTTGGGCTGATTCAACCGAGTCTCCATGGTGGTCACCCATGTCAGGGGCCTGGTATGATAATCTCCAACTCCCCAAAATACCGCTACCACTCGGAGCGGCCGAGGCTGATTCGGCCTCTTCTTTTCCGTTTTTCAAGTCTTTATTTGGAAGGAACCAAGCATGGCGTCGATCTCTGATCTTTGCAAGGAACTCGTTGAAGGTGCCGCGGATGCCGTCGCGGCCAATATCGTGGACCTTTCCTCACTGCTGTCCCACTAACTCGACCAAAAAAGGTCTGATTTCCTAGTCCTTTGTTACAATGGAGGTACAAGCCAAACCACTGACAACAAAGAGGAAACCAGACCTTGGCTCACTATTCTACCGTTTTCTCCCAGATCCTC
>JAJRVQ010000080.1 GCA_024277255.1 Acidobacteriota bacterium
GAGGGGATCTCGCAGAGAGATCCCAATAAACAAACGGGCGGGGGGCGGCGGCGGGGTGAGCCGCAAGAACCGCGCTTCTTGCGGCGAGGGGATCTCGCAGAGAGATCCCCATGAACAAACGGGCGGGGGGCGGGGGCACTACTTCTTGCGGATTTCTCGGCGGAATGCTTGTGGAGCCTCTGGCGGTCTCCTGTTTTCCACACTCTTCCCGCAGCCCATCCACAAGCGAAATCAACAATCGGCGGAGCCACACAAGGCTTGAAGGCATCCCTACTTGACGGTCATTTCCGCCTTTCCGCAGGGCTCTACTACTACGATGACTATGCTATATTTTCCCTCCTTGACCGAAGAAGAAGCGACCAGGGAGAACGAGGAATATGGAAGTCCGACTGAACCGTAGCGATTTCCTCAATGAGCTAGCACCGATGCAGGGCATCGTGGAACGCAAGACCACTATTCCGGCCTTGGCTCACATTCTGCTCACAGCGGGTGAGGATGGTTTGCGCTTGGCGGCGACTGATCTCGATGTGTCGTTGACTTCCTCCTGCGAGGCCGATGTCGTCACCGGCGGCGCCATAGCCGTCCAGGCGAAGAAGCTGATCGAGATCATTCGCGCGATCAACGGCGCCGATGTTCATCTCAAGGAGGAGGAGCCGCAGACTCTGACCATCAAGGCCGGCAACTCGCGGTTCAAGATCCGGGGAATGAACCCCGAGGATTTTCCGACGTTGCCCAATGTCGAGGAGGGCGCGCAAGCCAAGATACCCTTCGCCGACTTTCGTCGCATGGTGTCGAAGATCCTTTTCGCCGTGTCGGCGGAGGAGTCCAGGTTTCAGCTCAACGGGGCGCTGATGAAGCTCAAGGCCGGCAGCTTGGAGATGGTGGCCACGGATGGCCATCGCCTGGCCCTGGTCGAGAACAAGGGCCTCGAGGAAGGGCCGGGCGACGATGCGCCCGAAGATGGCGTCTTGGTGCCGCGCAAGGCACTGCAGGAGTTGCAGCGCTTCGAGGGCGAAGGAAGTCTGGCCTTCACCCGCGGGCAGCATCACTTGTCGTTCCTGCTCGGTCGCAGGACGCTGATCTGCCGCATCCTCGAAGGCACCTTCCCGGACTATGAACGGGTCATCTCCAAGGACAACGACAAGAAGCTGATCTTCGACCGGCGAAACCTGGCCGACGCGGTGCGTCGGGTGGCGCTGCTCACCGGAGATCGAGCTCGGGCGGTGCGCTTCCAGTTCGAGCCCTCTCAACTGGTGATCTCCGCTGCCAATCCGGACCTTGGAGAAGCGGTCGAACAGGTTCCCTGCGACTATTCCGGTGAGGAATTTCGTCTCGGTGTCAACCCGGACTACATGGTCGATTTCCTCAGTGCGGTGGACACCGACAAGGTGCGCCTCGATCTCAAAGACGAGAACACGCAGGCTGTTGGGTATCCGGTAGAAGGCCCCGATGAGCGCTACCTCTGCGTCATCATGCCGATGCGCATTTAGTGGTCCGAGCGGCAGAGGGTCGGGTCGTTGTCTAGCCCGGATTGGGTAGCTCTTGCTGTCGAGTCTCACCGCCCGCGACTTCCGTAACCTGGCGCCGCTTTCTTGGCGGCCGGGAAGCGGTAGCCACCTTCTCCTCGGTGGCAACGGGGCGGGCAAGAGCAGCCTGATGGAGGCGATCTATGTCCTCGCCACCACGCGCAGCTTCCGAACCGCCCAACTCGGCGACTGCCGGCGCCACGGTAGTGACGGCTTCTGGCTGAGCGGGGAGGTTTCGGCTCCGCTTCGCGCTTCGCTGCAGCTCTCGTGGAATAGGGGTGGCCGCAAGCGCGCGGTCAACGGCAAGGCTACTTCGCTCGCCGAGCACCTCGCTGTCTTGCCGGTGGTGGTGTGGACGGCGGCCGATGCCGACTTGTGGACCGGTACGCCCGAACTGCGGCGGCGGCAGATGGACCGTGGTGTTCTCGGCGTGCGAACCTCCGCTCTCGAAGCGATCTCACGGTACCGTCAGGCCTTGGGCCAAAAACGGCTACTCCTTCAGCAGAGGAGTTCCAAAGAGCGGCTGGCGGCATGGAATGGGGTCCTGGCTTCGGCGGCCGCCGCGGTGATCGAAAGACGGGCGGACTACGTGGGGCGTCTCAAAGTGGCCCTGGCGGCGGCTCTCGCCGCCAGCGGCCTTGATCTGCCGCCGATCGACCTCGAGTACCGGCCGTCTCCGGCGGTCAATGCCAACGTCGGTGGGCGGTTGACCGCTTCTATCGAGCAGGCGATGGAGCAAGCGCGGCACGAGGAACAGCGCCGGCGTTTGGTGCTGGTTGGACCTCACCGGGATGACCTGGTGGTGAAGTGGCAAGGCCGACCTTTGCGCAAGGTGGCTTCGGCTGGCGAGCGCAAGGCGCTGGGAATGCTCACCGCGGCCGCCCACGGGCAGGTACTGAAGGCTTCAGGACGCTCCCCCATCTATCTCCTGGACGATGCGGATGCCGAGCTGGCCAGGCCCACTCTCAAAGCGGTCTGGCGAGCCTTTGAGGGGCTCTCTCAGCTCTTTGCCAGCTCCAACCGACCGGAGGTCTGGCGAGGACTGGACTTGGGGCAGCGATGGCGTTTGCACCACGGCCATCTGAGCCCTGATTAGCCACCGTTTTGGAAGCTGGAAATAGGCCTTTCGTCGGGACCTTTGGGCGCGGCCTAAACGCCTTATTTTTCAGTAGCATGAGCCTGGGAAAACCGCCCTTCTTATGGTAGTCTGAGAGGGTTGTGGTAAGGCTGCAACAGACCCTCCAGCAAACCCTAGAACAGTCACCCCATAAGCCGTCGAATCGAGAGCTGAACCGGATATTCCGGCAAGGGTGATCGCAGCGTCGAGGAGGTTTCGTGACCGAGAGTAAGACCGATCTGTCCGCGGCGGATATGCAGGCTGCCGCTGCCGAATACACCGCCGATAGCATCAAGGTCCTCAAAGGGCTGGAGGCGGTGCGCAAGCGCCCGGGAATGTACATCGGAGATACCGATGACTCCTCCGGTCTACACCATATGGTCTTTGAGTTGGTCGACAATGCGATCGACGAGGTTCAAGCCGGTTTCGCCACGCGAGTAGACGTGGCGATTCACAGTGACAACTCGGTTACGGTCGAAGATGACGGCCGAGGTATTCCGGTGGGCATGCACAAGGGAGAGGGCCGCTCGGCGGCCGAGGTCATCATGACCGAACTGCATTCCGGCGGAAAATTCGACAAGAACTCCTACAAGGTCTCGGGTGGTTTGCACGGTGTCGGAGTGTCGGTGGTCAACGCTCTGGCTGATCGATTGGAGCTAGAGATTCGGCGTGATGGCAAAGTTTGGCACCAGACCTATCACCGCGGCGTTCCCGATGCGCCGATCCGTACCGTGGGAACGACCCAGCGTAGTGGCACCAAGGTCAACTTCAAGCCGGACCCGACCATTTTTACCGTCCGAGATTTCCACTTCGAGACGCTGGCGCAGCGGCTGCGTGAGCAGTCCTTCCTCAATAGCGGTGTCCATGTTCACCTGATCGACGAGCGCACCGGCAAGGAGGTCGAGTTCGCCTACAGCGGCGGCATCAGCAGCTTCGTGGATCACCTGAACCGCAGCAAGACGGCGCTCCATCCCGAGCCGATCTACCTCGAAGACACCCGCGACGAAGACGGCACCGGCGACGAGCGGATCGAGGTGGCATTGCAGTGGAACGACGGCTATCAAGAGCAGATTTACTGCTTCACCAACACTATCGCCAACCGCGACGGCGGTACCCATCTTTCCGGTTTTCGAGCCGCGCTGACCCGCACGATGAACGTCTATGCCTCGTCGTCAGGGCTGGCCAAGGATCTCAAGGAGAACCTGACCGGCGACGATGTTCGCGAAGGGTTGACGGCGGTGGTCTCGGTCAAGATCAAGGACCCGAAATTCTCCAGTCAAACCAAAGACAAGCTCGTCTCTTCAGAGATAAAGGGCTGGGTCGAGCAGATGCTCAATGAGCATCTGAGTGCTTTTTTGGAGGAAAACCCGAAGATCGCCAAGCGCATCGTCGAGAAGTGCGTCGATGCGGCCAGGGCGCGCGAGGCGGCACGCAAGGCGCGAGAACTGACCCGCCGCAAGGGCGCTCTCGACGGCGCCAACCTACCCGGCAAGCTGGCCGACTGTTCCGAGAAGAACCCGGAGTTCTCCGAACTCTTTCTGGTCGAGGGCGATTCCGCCGGCGGTTCGGCCAAACAGGGGCGCGACCGGCGCTACCAGGCCATCCTGCCGCTCAAGGGCAAGATCCTCAACGTCGAGAAGGCCCGTTTCGACAAGATGCTCTCCTCCGACGAGATCCGCATCATGATCACCGCGCTCGGTACGGGCATCGGAAAAGAAGACTTCGACGTCGCCAAGTTGCGGTATCACAAGCTGATCATCATGTGCGACGCCGATGTCGACGGCAGCCACATCCGCACCCTGATCCTGACCTTCTTCTACCGCCAGATGGCGGAGTTGATCGACCGCGGCCACCTCTACATCGCACAGCCGCCGCTCTACCGGGTCAGCCAGGGAAAGAAGCACACCTACCTCAAGGACGACAGCGAGTATCGAGAGTTCTTACGCCAGCGGATGAAGAGTGACTGGAGTTTGGCTCTGGGCACCGATGGCGCGGCCCGGATCAGCGGTGACGAGCTCGCTCGTTTCGTCGACCAGGTGGAGGCCTTTCGCGACGGTCTCGATCGGTTGGCGAGTCGTGGCTACCCCGCCGTCGCGGTAAAGCTGGCGCTCGCCGGTGGGGTTGTCGACCGTCAGTCGCTGAGTGACGAAGTGCGGTTGAGAGAGCTGGTTCCCGTCCTCGAGGCGGCCGGTCTGCGCCATGCGCAGGTTGGCCAGGATGAAGAGCACGGCACCGGCTTCGTCTCTTTCATCTTCCGTCGCGACGGGGTCGAACGGCCGGTGCGCATCGACTGGAACCTGGTCAGCAACGCCGACTACCGTAGCCTGGTCGATAGCCCACAAGGGCTCGATGCGGCGCGGGCGGAGAGCTTCACTCTGATGCGCGGCGAGCAGGTGGACGAGGTCGACAACTTCGAGGAGATGTTGGATACCCTCTATCGCGGGGCGAAAAAGGGACTCACCGTACAGCGCTACAAGGGTTTGGGTGAGATGAACCCCGACCAGTTGTGGGAAACGACGATGGACCCGGAACGGCGTCGCCTGCTCCAGGTTCGAGTGGAAGACGAATACACCGCGGACGGCATTTTCTCGACCTTGATGGGCGACCAGGTCGAGCCACGGCGGGAGTTCATCGAGAAAAACGCCCTCGAGGTCCGCAACCTCGATATCTAGGACCGCAAACCCAGCAGGGCCCGGCGATGATCCGACGCGGGCTCAGCGTTTCGATGACCAGGCTGATGCAATGGTGGCACTTGTCAGTTCAGCCCACGGTTCGACACAGCCCTGCGCCACGCCGGCCAGCGACGACCAAGACCCACCGAGACTGAGACCGCAAGACTAGAGCCCAAGGACACAACGAAGAGCACAGATGAGCGACAACGAACAAATTCTCTCCGCCGAGAAGCCCATCGCCGTCAACATCGAAGAGGAGATGCGGCGCAGCTATATCGATTACGCGATGAGCGTGATCATCGGCCGCGCCCTTCCCGACGTGCGCGATGGCCTCAAACCGGTGCACCGCCGGGTCCTCTACGGAATGTTCGAGAGCGGCAACACCGCCGGTCGCGCCTACAAGAAGTCGGCGCGCATCGTTGGCGACGTCATGGGTAAATACCATCCGCACGGCGATTCGGCGATCTACGACACCGTCGTGCGCATGGCGCAGCATTTCTCCATGCGCAAGGTCTTGGTCGACGGCCAGGGCAACTTTGGCTCGATCGACGGTGACAGCCCGGCGGCGATGCGCTACACCGAGGTCCGTCTGACCCGCCTGGCCGAGGAGATGATCCGCGAGGACATCGACAAAGAGACCGTCGACTGGGTACCGACCTACGACGGTTCCCTGATGGAGCCCACGGTCTTGCCTTCGCGAGTACCGACCCTGCTGGTCAACGGCACCTCGGGCATCGCGGTCGGCATGGCGACAAACATTCCGCCCCACAACCTGGGCGAGGTGGTCGATGCTCTGCTCCTCACCCTGGACGACCCGGATGTGCCGCTGCTCGATCTGATGGAGGTGATGCCCGGCCCCGACTTCCCGACTGCCGGCTTCATCCACGGCTTCGACGGCATCCGTGCCGCCTACGAAACCGGTCGCGGCACCATTCAGATGCGGGCG
Organism: Acidobacteriota bacterium; assembly: GCA_024277255.1. Taxonomy (GTDB): domain Bacteria; phylum Acidobacteriota; class Thermoanaerobaculia; order Multivoradales; family SZUA-115; genus SZUA-115. Next base: position 6,262 of record JAJRVQ010000080.1, read on the forward strand.
CGGGCCCACATCGAGGATATGAAGGGTGGTGGTGATCGCCAGCAAATCATCGTCACCGAGCTGCCCTACCAAGTCAACAAAGCTCGCCTCCTGGAGCGCATCGCGGCGCTGGTCAAGGAGAAGAAGATCGAGGGCATCTCCGACCTGCGTGACGAGTCGGACCGCGAGGGGATTCGCGTCGTCGTCGACCTCAAGCGGGGCGAGGTCGCCGAAGTCATCCTGAACAAGCTCTACAAGATGACCCAGATGCAGAGCAGCTTCGGCATCATCCTGCTCGCCATCGTCGACAACCGGCCCAAGGTGATGCAGCTCAAGGAACTGCTCTTTCATTTCCTCAACCACCGCCGCTCGGTGGTCATCCGGCGAACGCGCTACGACCTGCGCAAGGCCGAAGAGCGAGCCCACATCCTCGAGGGAATCCTCAAGGCACTGGATCATCTCGATGAGGTCATCGCCACCATCCGGGCCAGCCATACGCCGAAAGAGGCGCGCGAGAACCTGGTGACGAGCTTCTCCTTCTCGGAGGTTCAGGCGCAGGCGATCTTGGATATGCGCCTGCAAAAGCTCACCGGTCTCGAGCGCGAGAAGATCGTCGAGGAATTCGAAGAGCTGATGCACCTGATCGAGTCGCTGCGCGCCATTCTGGGTTCTGACGAGCTGGTCGCCAGTGAGATCCGGCGCGAGCTGCGCCAGCTCAAGGAATCCTACGGTGATGAACGCCGCACCGAGATCATTCCTTCGACCAACGACATCACCATCGAAGACATGATCGCCGACGAGCCGATGGTGATCACCGTCACCCGCTCGGGCTACATCAAGCGCTCGCCCTTGTCGCTCTACCGTGCACAACACCGGGGCGGAAAAGGGCGCATGGGCATGTCGACCAAGGAGGAGGATGTTGTCGAGCACCTCTACGTGGCGACCGCCCACAGCTACATCCTAGTCTTCACCGAGAGCGGCAGGGTGCACTGGATCAAGGTGCATCAGATCCCCGAACTCGGGCCGGCGGCGCGCGGCAAGGCGATCGTCAATCTACTGGATCTATCCCCGGACGAACGGGTGGCCACGACCGTGGCGGTGCGCGATTTCACCAACGATCACTTCCTGCTGTTTGGCACCGAGAACGGCACGATCAAGAAGACCAGCCTGTCGGCATTCTCGCGGCCGATGGCGCGCGGCATCATCGCCATCAAGGTGGTCGAGGGCGACCGGTTGCTGGCGGTTCGTCGCCTGGCGCCGCAGCGCGATGTACTGTTGGCCACGGCCAAGGGTTACGCCATCCGTTTCGCCGAAAAGGATGCCCGGCCGATGGGACGAGTCACCCAAGGCGTTCGCGGTATCCGGCTGCGGCCTGGCGACCGAGTGGTGGCCATGGCCGTCCTCGACACCGACGACCCGATCCTCACCGTTTCCGAACACGGCTACGGCAAGCGCACGGCGGTGACCGAGTACCGCCAGCAGAGCCGAGGCGGGCTGGGCATCATCAACCTCAAAGTAAGCGAGCGAACCGGAGAGGTGATCGGGGTACGCCAAGTTGCCGAAGAAGATGGCGCCATGCTGATTACCCAGGACGGCAAGATCATCCTGATCAACGTCAGCGACGTGTCGGTGATCGGTAGAGCAACCCAGGGTGTTCGGGTGATGAACCTCGGCGGTAACGATCGGCTGATGGCACTGGCCAAAGTTGAAGTTGACGAGGATGACGAAGAGGGCAACGACGAGGGCGAGGCCGGCGATGTAGCTGCTGACCCTGCACCGGAAGCCGCCACCGACAGCTCGGCCGAAGCCGTCACCTCGGAGTCTCCGGCAGCGGAGACTTCTGAACCGACCGAAGATCCTGAGCCAGAGAGCTAACCGCAACCCGATGAGGAGTTGAGTCGATGCGCTTCTTTCTCGATACCGCCGACACCGATGAGATCGCCCAAGGCCTCGATTGGGGCATGGTCGATGGCATTACCACCAACCCGAGCCTGATCGCCAAGCAGGGGCGGCCCTACCTGGGAACCGTCAAGGAGATCGCTGAGATGGTTGGGGAGGAGCGGCCGGTCAGCGGTGAGGTCCTCGCCACCGACTACGAGGGCATGATGGAAGAGGCACGCCGCCTCGCCGGTTTGGCGCCCAACGTCGTGGTCAAGGTGCCGCTGGGTCCCGTCGGGCTCAAGGCGGTGCGTACGCTTCGCCGGGAGGGCACGCTGTGCAACGTCACCCTCTGCTTCTCACCGAGCCAGGCGCTGCTCGCCGCCAAGGCGGGGGCAGCCTACATCTCGCCATTCGTCGGTCGGCTCGATGACGTCAGCCACGACGGAATGCAACTGATCGAACAGATCGTCGAGATCTACGCCAACTACGATTTCGAGACCGAGGTGCTGGTCGCATCCGTGCGCCATCCGGGCCACGTGGTCGAGTCGGCGATGATGGGAGCGGATGTAGCGACGATTCCGCTCAAGACCTTGAAGCAGCTCTATCGTCACCCGCTGACCGACCTTGGCCTGGAGCGCTTCCTGGCCGATTGGGCGAAGACCGGGAAGAGTTTCGACGACTGAGCGCGAATCGCGGTGACGAAGGCCCAGCGATGAAGGCCCAGCGATGAAGAGAGAGAGCGGCGGCCTCTTCCGGGTCGCCTGGTTGTTCTACTTGCTGCTGGCGAGCGTCGCGATCCTGTGGATCGGGATGCGCTCGCCGGGCCTCCATTTTGGTCTTCTCATCGATCCGCGCCACTGGTGGCTCGATGCCGCCTTGGGGCTGGCCGGCGGAGTTTTGCTCCTTGGGGCCTGGGCGGGGGCCAGTCGCTGGTTGCCGGGAGCTAGGGAACTCGAGCGCAAACTGGCGGCGCTGCTGAGCGAACTCACCCCAGCCGACGCCTTCGGCCTGGCGGTGCTCTCCGGTCTCGCCGAAGAGTTGTTTTTCCGCGGTGCCGTGCAAGGATCGTGGGGCTTGATCCCCGCCACACTTCTCTTCGGCGCGCTCCATACGGGCCCGGGCAAGGCCTTTCGGTTGTGGACCTTGTTTGCCGTCTTGGCCGGTTTTATGCTCGGTGGATTGATGTTCTGGCGCGGCAACCTGCTGGCGCCGATCCTCGCCCATTTTCTGGTCAACGCGGTGAATCTGCGCCGTCTGCTGCGCTCGAGCGGTGATCAGCTCGAGACCGAGGGCTGCACGGTGAATGACACCGTGAACAGCGGTCCGAAGAGCGGTGAAGAGAGGATCGCAAACACCACCACCGATAGCCGTGAAGGCGGGTCCTAGCTCTGCTAGACTCGCCAACCCAGAGCGGTTCGTGCATCTGAGCAACCACCGAGTCACCGCCGAACCCAAGCCGATTTGACGAGCATTACGCTACGGGAGATCTGATGTCAGCTGCCACACAAGAGGTTCTAGACCGCATTGATCGAGAGAAAACCGACTACCTAGAGCAACTCAAGGACTACATCCGCATTCCGTCGATCTCGACTGATCCCGCCTACAGAGATGAGGTTCTGCGCTGTGCCAATTTCGTCGCCGATCAGATGCGACAAGCTGGGCTCACAGCAGAGCTGATCGAGAGCGAGGGCTACCCATTGGTCTACGGCGAGTGGTTGGGCGCGCCGGGTAAACCGACGGTCTTGTTCTACGGCCACTACGATGTTCAGCCGGCCGATCCGTTGGAGTTGTGGAACTATCCTCCGTTCGAGCCGACGATCGAAGGCGACAAGCTCTTTGCCCGCGGTGCTACCGACGACAAAGGGCAGTCGTTCGCCCACATCAAAGCGGTCGCCGCCATGCTGGCCGAGCGGGGCAGCCTGCCGGTCAACGTCAAGTTCTTGATCGAGGGAGAAGAGGAATCGGGCGGCGAGGCCATTGAGGCTTATGTCCGGAAAGATGCCGGTCAGCGGCTGGCCAGCGATTGTGTGGTCGTCTCCGACAGCTCGATGTATGCGCCCGGGCAACCAGCGCTGCTCTACGGCCTCAAGGGCATGGCCTACATGGAGATCAAGGTCACCGGCCCGAACCGAGATCTGCACTCGGGAACCTTCGGTGGGGCGGTCGCCAACCCGCTCAACGCTCTCAGCCACATCATCGCCCAACTGCGGGACGCCAAGACGGGCCGAATCTTGATCCCCGGCTTCTATGACGACGTCCGTCCGCTCGCCGATTGGGAGCGCGAGGAGTTCGCCAAGCTGCCCTTCGACGCGGAAGAATATCGCTCCAGTCTCGGCGTTCCCGAGGTCTTCGGCGAGGAGGGCTACACCACACTCGAGCGTGCATGGGCCCGGCCGACCTGCGATGTCAACGGCATCTTCGGAGGTTATATGGGCGCCGGCGCCAAGACGGTGCTCCCCTCCTGGGGCGGCGCCAAGGTTTCGATGCGCTTGGTGCCGGATCAGAACCCGCAGACCATCAACCGCCTTTTCGAGGAGTATGTTCAGGCGATCACCCCGCCGGGAGTCACCGTCGAAGTCTCCAGCGTTCACGGTGCCGATCCGGTCTTGATCGACATTTCTGGTCCTCTGGTGGATGCGGCGATGAGCGCTCTTGAGACGGTGTGGGGCAAGCCTCCGGTGCGCATCCGCGAGGGCGGCTCGATCCCAATCGTCTCGACCTTCAGCCAGGTGCTCGGAGGACCGGTGATCTTGATGGGTTTCGGCCTGGCGGACGACAACCTCCACTCGCCCAACGAGAAGTTCAACGTCAGCCACTTCTACAACGGAATCCGTACCGTTGCCCTCTTCCTGGACGAAGCGGGTGCGACCGGCTGATGAGCGACGAGGTTCAACTAGAACGCGAGATCAAGTTTTCCGAGGTCGATCACGAGCAGCTTCGTGAACGGTTGCTGGAACTTGAGGCGGAGCGTCTCTCCGCCCCGAGTTTCGAGGACAACTGGCTCTTCGACCTGGACGGTGCCCTGGAGGCCAAGGGATGTGTGCTTCGCTTGCGCAGCGACGTACACGGCGCGCGGCTGACCTACAAGGGGCCAGGCAGTTTCGAAGGCCGGATGAAAGTACGGCAGGAATACGAAACCTCGGTCGGTGACCACAAACAGGCCCAGGCTCTCTTCGAGCGACTCGGCTACAGGGTGGTTCGTCGCTACCAGAAGATCCGTGAGGAGTGGCAGCTAGGTGGTGTCAACATCTCCCTCGACCACACGCCGATCGGCGAGTACGCCGAGTTCGAAGGTGGCGGCGCGGAGACGGTGGCTCGGCGCTGCGGGCTGGACCTCGAAACCTCGGAACGGCGCACCTACTTGCGCCTTTACGAGGCCTACCGTGCGGACCACCCGGAAGCGCCGGAAGACATGGTCTTTCCGGAGGACTCGTTACGGATCTCGGCTACGCTGCGCGATGGGCAGCGCTCGTCAGACTGAACAACCGCGCCTGCGTGCGCTGGTTCTGGCGGCCGGGCTGGGTACCCGGCTACGGCCGCTGACCGAGGAGGTTCCCAAGCCGCTGCTGCCGGTCCTCGGTCGCTCGGTGGTCGAACGCACCCTCGATGAATTGGCCGAGGTCGGCTGCGAAGCAGTGGCGCTCAATCTTCATCATCGGGGGGAGGCGATTCAACGTCGCTTGGGCGAGAGTCACCGCGGGATGGCCATCGTCTATTCGTGGGAAGAGGAGTTGCTGGGCACCCTGGGTGCCTTGGCGCCGTTGGCCGATTTCTTCTCCGTGGCGGACGACGTTCTGATCGTCAACGGCGACAGTTCGTGCCGCTGGCCTCTCTCCCGTCTGTTGCGGCGTCATCGCCATCGCCAGTCCCGTGCCACATTCCTTCTTGCTCGCCGGGCCGATCCGGCCGGATTCGGTGGCGGCGTCGGTGTCGGTCGCAAGGGGCGGCTGGTCTCCTTCCGCCAGGCGGGCCCGAGTGTCGAGCCGGCCAGCCGGCGCTACGTCTTCGCCGGCGCCCATGTGGTCGAAAGGGGGCTGCTGGCCGGAATCGAAGAACGTCCGAGCGACATCGTGCGCCAGCTCTATGAGCCTCTGCTCAGCGCCGGCGAGCCGCTGGCGACCCTGACCACCGGCCGCCGGTGGCATGATCTCGGCACGCCGGGCCGCTATCGTCTCGCCTTGGTGGACATGGTCAAGCGGGGCAATTGGATCTCGCCGGAGGCCCAGGTTGATCCTTCGGCTAGCTTGCGGCGCAGCGTCATTGAAGCGGGCGCCGTCGTCTCGGCGGATGCCGTCGTCGAGAGGTCCGTCGTCCTACCCGAGGCTCAGCTCGGCCGCGGCGCGCGGCTGAGCAATTCTCTGCTCTCCTTCGATACCGCCTTGCCCGCCGGTGCCGGGGTCGAAGGGCAGATCGTCTGGACACCGCGCGACGGTGTCACCGCCGGCCCCGAGGACACCCTGCTCGCCGGCCTTGCCTACCGCCCGCTCGGTTAACGAGCGGACGCACCGGGAACTGCGCCGCCAAGGTATGATTGCCTTGCCCACGAGCACGATCATGCAGGATCAAGAACTCATCACCATCGACCGCTTTGCTACCGCTGCGCAAGCGCGTGTGGCCTGCGACTACTTGCAGGCGCACGGCGTTGATGCCTTGATGATGGAACAGGATCGGCTGCGCTTCAATCCGTTGCGGCCGAGCAGAGCGCCGGGAATTCGAGTGGTCGTGCGTAGTGGTGACGAAGTGTCCGCCCGCGCCTTGCTCGCCGCGGTCGAGGCGCAGGGAGAGTCAGGCGAAGGGCACAGCGCAGGACACAGCGAAAGGGAGGGCGAGTCAGCCGGCCTTTCCGGCTGCTGATCTTCGACTGGGATGGCACGCTGATGGATTCCCTGGCGACGATCGTCAGCTGCATGCGGCAAACGGCCCTCGATCTTGGTCTGGAACCGTTCGAAGAGGAGCGCGTGCGCCAGAGCGTGGGACTCGGTATGGCCGACACCATGGTGGCGCTGGGCTTTGCTCACAATAGCGAGGGATGGGCCTCGATCGTCCAACGCTATAGCCTCAACTGGCGTTCGACCTTTCGCCACCGGACGCGGTTCTTCGCCGGTGCCAAGGCGACGTTGGAGGAGCTGCACCGCACCGGCTACCAGTTGGCGGTGGCCACCGGAAAGAGCCGCCGAGGCCTGAACGACGACTTCGAAAAAAACGGCGTCAGCTCCCTGTTCCACGCCAGCCGCACCGCCGATGAAACGCGCTCCAAGCCCCATCCGCAGATGCTCTTCGAGCTCTTGAAGGAACTGGGGGATGACGCTCACCAGGCGCTGATGATCGGCGACACCACCTTCGATCTCGAAATGGCCAACAACGGCGGCATACGCTCGCTGGCGGTGACCAGCGGATCGCACCGGCGTGAGCAGCTGGAGCGTTGCGGCCCGCTCGCTTGCCTGTCGAGTGTGACCCGGCTCGCTGACTGGCTTGAAACCGCCGACATTCACTGACCCCTTACCCACCACGGAGAGTCTCGATGTCCGAAAGGTCTCATCACGGCGAAGGGCTGCACGGCGCCATCGAGCGCTGGGACGGCCTCGGCGTCGTCAGTCGATACGACGCCGCCACCGACGCGTGGATTTTCATCGCCCTGCACGACAACACTCTGGGCCCGATGGCTGGCGGCACGCGCATGAAGCGCTACCCATCGCCGGCGGACGGTCTTACCGACGCCATGCGGTTGGCCGCGGGTATGACTCGCAAGTGGGCGGCGATCGATCTCGGGTGTGGGGGCGGCAAGGCGGTTCTCGCCCTGGGGCGCGACCTGAAGGCGCAGGAGCGCGAAGGGCTGCTGCTGCGCTACGGCCGACTGGTCGAAGCACTCTCGGGAACCTTCGGCACCGGCCCCGACTTGGGTACCACCATGCAGGACATGCTGCTCCTCGCCAAGGAGACCCGCTACATCCATGGCATCGATCCCGAGACCGGCGCCTACGTGGACTCGGGTCCCTACACCGCCCGCGGCGTGCTGGCGGCAATCCACGGCTGTTTGGAGCACCGCTTCGGCGAGCCGTCGAGCGCCGGCAAGCGAGTGCTGATCGAGGGCGTCGGCGGTGTCGGCGAGCCGCTGGCGCGGTTGCTGGCGGCGGAAGGCGCCGAACTGATCCTGGCCGATCTAGAAGCGGACCGGGCGGCGAGCGTGGCGATGCAGCTTAGGGAGAATCATGCCGCCAAGGTCACGCTCTTCGAAGGTTCGCCGAGCGCGGTCGTCGAGCAACCCTGTGACGTCTATGCCCCGTGCGCGGTGGGCGGCACGCTCAACGAGACCACCATTGCCCGACTCGCCTGTGCCATCGTCGCCGGGTCGGCCAACAATCAGCTCGCCGAACCCCAAGACGCCGACCGGCTGGCCGCCCGTGGCATCCTCTACGCACCCGACTACATCGCCAACGGCGCCGGCGCCATTACCTTCGGGATGCTTGGTCGGGGTGAGCGCGACGGGGAGAAAATCGCGGCGCGGATCGACGCCATCAGCCAAACACTGGCGGAGATCTTCGCCGAAGCCGCCGACCAGGGGATCTCGACCGCCGCGGCTTCCGATCGGCGGGTCGAGCGCGTACTTGCGCAGGCGCGGCAGGCCAAAGAGAAGGCGGTGTGAACTCAGCCCGGTGGTGCTTCCTCTAGCCCTTTCTTCTCACCGATTTCGTGACGAAACGCCGTAAGCGCCTGTAGATGCAAGGAATCGGGGTTCGGCGCGACGCAGCCGTACTCGAAGTACGGCGAGGAGCAGAGGAGCCCGATGACGCGGCAGATATAGGTGCTTACGGCGTTGGAGTAGAAGTTCGGTGAGAAGGAAGGGCTAGCGGGGGGGAGGCAACCGGTACTCGTCGCTCCACACCCGGTTCTCCAAGATCAGCCGTTCGTTCTCCCCATAGACCGCTTCCAACCGTTGCCGGTAGCCGTCAAGCCGTGGGCGATTGGCGGGATCGGCGGCGAGGTTGTGCTCTTCGGCGCGGTCGGTGGCGAGATTGAAGTAGCGCTCCAACTCACCGTCGAGCAGAACAAAGTACTTGTCGTCGCCTTGGCGTAGCCCGACCGAGGCGCCGCCGTTGGCGGTGGCGAAGAAGGCGGCGGGTGGGCGCTCGGGGGGGAAACGGCGCAGCAGCGAATGACCGACGAAAGGGTTCGGCGCCTCGATGCCGGCCAGGTCGAGAACGGTGGGCCCGAGGTCGGCCAGCTGGCGCACCTCGTCGACCGGTCCCGGCGGCTGCCCCCAACGGTCGCCGAGCAGCGCGATCGGCACCCAGACGAGATCCTCCCAGAGCAGATTCTGTTCATGCTGCGGGTGAGGGGCGTACCAGTCGACGCCGTGGTCGGCCCAGATGACGACGGCGACGTCTCGGTAGCGGGGATCGGCGAACAGTTTGTCCAGAAACAAGCCCAGCGCGCCGTCGCTGTAGTGGATCAGGTTGGAGATCTGATGCTTCGGGTCGGCCGGATCGCGTAGCGCGACGGCGCCGTCAGGCAGCTCGAACGGATGGTGGAGCGACAGCGTCGCCAGGGTCATGAAGAAGGGTCGTTCGTCGGGAAGCGCTTCGAGCACCTTCCAGGCGAGGTCGAAGAACTCGGTATCGGCCAGCCCCCAGCCGGAAACCGGCAGCTCGGCGATGGCAGGGGTCGAGCGATCGAACCGGCTCTCGAACCAGCGGGAGAGGCGCGGCAGCTTGTCGCCGAGAGCGATGTAGCCGCCGTGCACGTAGATCGTGTGGTACCCGGCTTGGCGCAGGAGGTCGGGAAAGCCGAGCAGGTTCAGCTCGGGATGGTGAGCGAAGATCCAGCGGGTGGAGAGGCGCGGCAGGAGCGAAGCGTAGACGGAGATCAGCGAGGAACGGGTGGTGGTGCCGTTGGCGTAGCCATTGCGGAAGAGCACGCCGCGCCGGGCCAGGGCATCGAACCGGGGGCTCGATGGATAGTCGTAGCCGAGACTTCCGATGTTGACCGCTCGCGCCCCCTCCCAGTGGATGAAGAGGAAGCTCGGCGGCTCGGCGTCCAGACCTGAGCAGTCCTCATCGATTCCGTTGCGCGGCAGATCGGTGGCTTGCGGGTGGATGGAGGCCATCCGGTCGTTGCAGTCGGTGGCCAGCGGGTAGCCGTCGCCGTCCTCGTCTCGGGCGCAACGTTCGGCGCTGGGTTCGCCCGCAACGGTCTTGCCCAGCCGGCACAGCTGGTGCTCGGTCGCCTTGATCAGCGGGAGATCGGGATCCGGGTAGAGCCATGCAGTCTCGGTGATTCCGTTGCGCGGCAGCGGTTGGGTGGAAAGTAGCGCCGGCAGGTCGACCTCACCTTCGAGGGCAAAGGTCCGCTGTGCCGGAGCCAAGGCGGCGCCGGCGGCGGCGAGGAACCAGTTCTCGGCCAGATTGCGGGTAGCGGGATCGGCCACCGGTACTTTCCCCGCCAGCCAACCGCCGAGGAGCGCTAGCAAGATCAGGCTCAGCCCGCGCGGTTTCTCCAGCCAGCGGCACAGACCGCTCAGCGGCAAGCCGCGTACCAGCGCCAGATAGCTCACGGGAATCAACAGCAGGGCAAGCCAGATCGCCGGATGGGTCAGGTAGTGGGTGATCGAAGGGGAGACCGCTTGCCAGTCGCCCAGCAGCCGTAGGTGGTCGAGGTTCGAGTGGAAGCCGAAGTAGCGAAAAAAGCGGCTGTCGGCGAAGAGTGCGGCCAGGGTGAGGGCGAGGATGACGGCCACCGCCGTGCCGGCGAGGCTACCCTTCTCGAAGGAGCGTGCAGTGGCCCTGGAAGTCGCTCGACGCCAAAGCCAGAGGACGCCCAGAGCCAGGCCGACGGGCAAGCCATCGCGCAAGAAGCCGAGGGCGAGGGCGGTGATCATCCCGCGGCCGTCGAACTCGCCCGCGCCGAGGAAAGCAGCGATCCGGGGAAGCGCGGCGAAGAGCCAGAACCAGAGAAGGGCGCTCACCAAGCGCAAGCCGATCCTCCTCTCACTCGATTTCGAACAAGGGATCGCCGCCCTCGACCGGTTGGCCGGTCTCGACGAAGAGCTTCTTGACCGTACCGGGGCGCTCCGCGGCGATCTCGTTTTCCATCTTCATCGCTTCGAGCACCAAGACGCCCTGACCCTCCTCGACGACCTCTCCTTCCTGGACCAGCACGGCGACCACTCGGCCGGGCATGTAGGCGGTGACCTGGTCGCGGCCACTGCCGCCGGAGCCACCGCGACTCTCTTCGGCGAGGTAGGTCAAAGGATCGACCACCGTCACCTCTTCGCTGTGGCTCGAAGTGGAAACGCTGTAGCGGTCGTCGCCCAGTCGGCGGACCCACACCTCGTGTTGCTCGCCGTCGATCAGCAAACTGCTAGAGCCGGAGCCGACGGTGGCCGAGTCGATGCGATAGCTCTGCCCGTCGACCGTGACCTGCCAGCCGTCGCCGGCGCGTTCCACCTTGACCCGGCGTGGCTCCGCGCCCTGGCGAACGATCAGATCCACCGGCCGCCTCCGTGCAGGGATTCCCGCCGGGCGGCATGACGCCAGCTGGTTCTGCGCCCACGGCCGGGGTATGACGCGGTGGTGCGGGAAGTCCGTGCGAAGTGAGCCAGCGCGGCGGCGATCGGTGCTAGATCAGGGTTCGCGGGGTCGGAAAGGTCGAGTTCGCCGGCGGCCAGTTTACGGTCGAGCATTCCGATGTCGAGGTTGCCGGCGACGAAATCGCGGTCTTCGAGTAGGCGCAGGTAGAGCGCAGCGGTGGTGTGGATTCCCTCTACGCGCAGCTCGCGCAAGGCTCGCCCCATGCGGCGCAGGGCCTGGCTGCGATCCGCTCCCCAGGCGATCAGCTTGGCGAGCATCGGATCGTAGTGGATGGTGACCTCGCAGCCCTCGTAGACGCCGCAATCGTTGCGGATTCCAGGGCCTTGCGGCAGGCGCAGCACGTCGATCCGGCCGGGCGACGGGGCGAAGCGACGATAGGGGTCTTCGGCGTAGAGGCGGACCTCGATGGCGTGGCCGCGCGGCTCGATGGCCGCCATCTCGGCCGGCAGAGGCTCACCCTCGGCGATGCGCAATTGCCACTCGACCAGGTCGAGGCCGGTGACCATCTCGGTGACCGGATGCTCAACCTGCAAGCGGGTGTTCATCTCCAGAAAGAAGAACGACTCACCGTCGGCGTCGAGCAAGAACTCGACCGTACCGGCATTGGTGTAGCCGACGGCCTCGGCAGCTTTGACCGCCGCTTCACCCATCCGCTGGCGCAGTTGCGGCGAGACGGCCGGAGAGGGTGCCTCCTCGACCACCTTCTGCTGCCGCCGCTGGAGCGAACATTCGCGCTCGCCGAGCGACACCACGCGACCGTGTTGATCGCCCAGAACTTGAATCTCCACGTGACGCGGCCGATCGATGAACTTCTCGAGGTAGACGGCATCGTCGCCAAAGCTGGCCATCGCCTCGGAGCGGGCGGCGCGGAAGGCGGCGGCCAGTTCGGACTCCTCAGCCACCCGGCGCATCCCCTTGCCGCCGCCGCCGGAAGCCGCTTTCAGCATCACCGGGTAGCCGAGCTGCACCGCCGCTTGGCGCGCCGCTTCGAGGTCGGGTAGGGGGTCGCGCCCGCCCGGCACCACCGGCACGCCGGCATCCATCATCATCCGCCGGCTTTCCACCTTCGAGCCCATCACCGCCATCGCCTCGGGGCTAGGGCCAATGAAAAGGATTCCGGCCTCGCGGCATTGGCGAGCGAAGTTGGCGTTCTCCGAGAGGAATCCGTAGCCGGGATGGATGGCGTCGGCGCCGATTTGCCCTGCCAGCTCGATAATCGCCTCGCTGCGCAGGTAGCTCTCGCTCGACGGCGCCGGGCCGATCCGGTAGGCCTCATCGGCCAGCATCACCGGCAGGCCGGCGCGGTCGGGGTCGGAATAGATCACCGCTCCACGCTTGCCGAGATCGGCGAGCGCGCGCAAGATTCGCACCGCGATCTCGCCACGATTGACCACCAGTACCTTCTGAATCTTGGCCATAGGAGCCGGTATCTTACTCTGCCGCGAGGGTGAAGGTGGGCCGATCGGCTCGGCGCATGTGTCGCAGCCATGCGAGCACGACGAGTAGACCGAGAAGGCTGACGCCGTAAGCCAGCCAGACCACCCGGCTGGCGCCGAAACGGGCCTCCAACCGATGGCGCCCCGGCGCAACGGTGACCAGCAAACGGCCGCGCCGGGGTTCGGCAGTGACCCTGACGGCCTCTGCGTCCAGCCGCACCCGCCAGCCGGGAAACCAGAATTGACCCAGAGCGATCTGCGCTTCGCTTGCCGCGTCGATCTCGGCCCAAACCGCCGGGTAGGTCGGAGAACCCCAGCCGCCGTCGACCACGCGTGCCCGGCCGCCGATGACCTCGGCCGGCGGCGGTTGCCGGCCCGGCAGCAGTTCGACCGCCCGCGGCAGAAAATCGTGGCTGGCGGTGCCGGTCACACCGCGGTTGCGGATCGCCTCAACGGTCAACACGCGGTGCGGTGCCACCAAGCCCGCCTTGCCGGGGTCGGTGCCGGCCATATCCACCGCAGGCACATGGACCGACTCTCTCGCCGGCTCGCCGCGCTCGCTCTTCGCTGCCGGATCGTGCTCGAAAATGAGGTAGACCCTCAGGACGTAGGGCGCGGCGACCGTCACCGCTAGGATCATCAACCCGAGGCGGATCCACCGCCAGCCGCGCCGGGGGATCAGCCCGGGCAGCAAGCCGATCAGCGGCGCCGCCAGACAGGTAGCTGGCAAGAGGAACCGCCAGGGAAACTGCACGAACCCCAAGAGCGGCAAGGTTCGCCAGAGAAGCGCCGAGTATGCCGTCGACATCCACAGACAGAGCACCGCGCCGGCGAGGAAGTAGGCGACGATGGCGGGGAACTTCAGCCGCCGGCGAAGGCGCGTCACCGAGAGCGCCAGCAATGCCGCCAGCAGGGCGATCACCAGTGGAGCACCCAGTTTGATCGACGCCGTCTCCTGCGGGCCGATGACCAGAGGTCCACCTCCGGCCGGGGTCACCACGCCGATCGGATCGAGGAAGTGCTGCTGATAGTTGAAGTAGCCGCCGGTCAAGCTCTGCTGCGCCGCCACCAGGTCGCGGTCGAGCAGAGCCGGGAGCCAGAAGAAAGCGGCGAGCGCCAGGCCGAGAAGGACCGCGGCGCCGGCGCGGCGCTTGCCGCCTTGGCGGTCGCCTCCGGCCAGAGCGAGGCCCAGCAGGATGGGCGTTGCCAGCAGTGAGGTGATGTTGTGGGTGAGCGCCAGCGCGGTGCTCGCCAAGACCGCTGCCAACCATCCGGCGGCTCCCGGCGTTTTCGCTGTGCGCCAGGTAGCCCACAGTGCGTAGGGCAGGAGACCGAAGGCAGCCGCCTCGGCGATGCCGTTTCGCATGTAGATGTCGATCAGCAAGTAGGGCGCGAGGCTGTAGGCGATGGCGGCAAGGCCGGCGCCCCCACGTTCATTTCTGTGCCCGCCGATCTCCTTGGCCAGCCGATAGGTGGCCGCGGCACCGAGAAGCCAGGGGAGTAGAAAGGCGATCTTCAGCGCCCACAGCGGCGAGGCGCCCAGCCGCCGCAACAGCTCGATCAGGTAGTAGCCGCCGGGAGCATAGAAGTGGAACGTAGGGCTGCCGTGGCGAAAGTAGAAGTCGGGCAACCAGCGCGGGGTCCAGTCGCCATGGCTCACCGCGGCGTGGAAAACCTCGGCCCGCACCAGGTCGGAGTAGGTACTGTGGCCGGAGATCTGATGCGGGCCGAGCAGTGGCCGCATGGCATAAGCCAGGATCGAGGCGACCACGATCCACTTCAGCAAGCGCATGGCCCGGCTCACGGCGGGAGGGTCTAAGCGGTGGCGAAAGTCGCTCATCGCGACCCCGACCCCGACCCCGACCCCGACCCCGACAAGGATGCATCTGCGCCGTCGAAGCGGAGGTTTGAGAGGCAATATCGGTTCAGCATGGGTGAACTCAGCCTATCCTCGCTTATCTTCCACGTGTCTATCTTCCACGTGTCGAAGTGAGGCGTCGCAGCCGCCGTTTCGGCCAAGCCGCGGCAGCCAGTCCGAGAAGGCCGACAAGGGACAGCAAACAGGAGGCGAGTAGAGGTCTACGGTCGACCCAAAGTCGCACACGGTGGTTGCCGGCGGGAACCTCGACGCCGAGTTGGTGCATGTTGATCAGCAGGGGCTGCGCCGGCTCGCCGTCGATCGTCGCCCGATAGAGGTCGAGAAAGGAGCGGCGCGTGGCGAGCACGCCGCCGGTGGCCGAAGAGAGCTCGGCGGCGAACTGTTCAGGGCCGTTCTCCACCACCCGCAGGCTGGCTTCGCTGTCCATGGTCGGCGAAGGCGGCTCTTCGTACTGGTGCTCGGTTTGTTCCCGAGTGTGCCGCTCGACGACGACGTCGCGCCGCGGATCGAAGTTCGGGTCGGTCAGCCGGTGCAGGGCACCTTGCGGTCCGTCGACCTCGAATGTACGGGTGGCCAGGCGAACCGCCGGTGCGACGGCCGGAAGGGTGTACAGGGTCAAGGTATGGCCGAAACTCGGGTGCGAGGCTACCGCGGTGGCCAGGTTCGCGGTTGTGGGCGGCAAGCGCCGATCCATCAGCAGGCGGTCAACGCCCCAAGCGGCGAGCAGGCGCAGTCGTGCTTCGTCGGGTGAGGCCATCACCGCCCGGCGGGCCACCGTCGAATGGAACGAACTCAACCCCTCAGGGGAGAGATCGAGGGCGAAGGAGCGTTGCCACAGCGGGCCGCCGAGCGGGTAGAACTCGTGGAAAGCGCGGCGGGTGAGCCAGTGGCTGCCGGCGTCGGGAAAGCGACCTCGATAGAGGCTCGATGACCCGAAGAGCCGACCCGAGGCGCCGTGGGCGAGTCGCATCTCCGCGGTGGTCTGAGCCAGCATCGGGGGTTCCAGCCGGTAGGGCAATGCGGCGTCGGTCGCCATCAAGGCGCGCAGGAAGAACAGCTGGGCGATGGTGTGGATGGTGAGCAGCGCGGCCGCCCCAAGAACCGACCTCGTCGACGATTGCGATCGGGTCCAGCGGAAAGCCACGGCGAGTGTCGCGCTGACGGCGAGTGAGGCCAAGGCGAGGCGAGCCCAGCGGGCCCGTTCGCCGCCGGCCGCCGCCGCGCCCCGGCCCATCCATTCCGCCAGCCGGCCCTCGACCGCCGCCGGCCAGAAAAGAGTGAGCGCTGCGACGAGGGCCAAGAGCAGGGAGAGCGCCGCCAGCGTCCAGACGAAACCTCGCCTTGCTGCGACCTCACGGCGCACGATCGCGGCCTCAAAGCCGAACCCGGCCAACAGCGCCATGGCGAGGGCTGCCGGCAACCAGAACTTAATCGGATAGCGCAAGAAGGGAAGAGAGAGAATCCACGAGGCAGCACGATTGAAGGCGCCAAGAGAGATAAAAATTCCACCGACAAGCAAAAACAAGAGCCAATAGCGAGTCCACACTCCACTCGGTGCATTCCTCTCGTGGCTGGAATTGCGAACAATTCCGCCCACGAGGAGCGCCAGAGCCGCCAATCCAGGGTAGAGCGACCAGTAAAAGGGTAGAACTCCGCTATAGGCACGTTGGCCCCAGAAACTGTGATCGCCAAGCCGGTCGGGAAGGCCGAAGGGGAGCGGAATGAGTAGATCGAAGAGCTGTCTCGGGTCGAGGCTGGCGACCAGCGAGGTCGCCGGCGAATAGCCGTAGAGGGCGCGGAAGGAGCCGGGCAAGACGCGCAGAAACTCGACCCACTGCGGGGCGGCCAGCAAAGTGCCCAGAGCGAGGGCGGTGAGGAGGGCCCCCTTGTGGAGCAAGGCGCCGGCGAGCAGCGGGGTGTGGGCCGTTGGCGTGGAGGGAGATGAAGCCGGTGCTCCGAGTCCAAATAGCGAGGTGGTCACCGCCATCGCCAGAGCCATGGCGGCGAGCAGGGGGTCACCGCTGGTCAAGAGCAGCGCCCAGAGCACTCCCACGGCGGCGAGGTAGCGCCGCCCGCCGGTTCGCCGCAGCTCCAGCCAGGCAGCCAGGAAGGCCGGCGCCAAGGCGACACCGGCGATCAGGTTGTAGAAGTTGAGTTGTGACAGAAAGTAGCCCCCGGTGGCCCAGCTCACACCGCTCGCCCAGGCTGCTCGGCGAGACAGCCCCAACCCCCTGCCGAGCCAAAACATCGCCGGTGCAGCCAGTAACCAGTGCAGCCAGAGATGGGCGTTGAGCGCCCACAGCGTGCCGCCCGCTCCATCGCCCAGCAGGTAGAGCAGATTGTCCGGGTAAAAGACCACCGCGTTCGGGTTGCCGGCCAGGGGTTGACCGCCGCCGCTGTAGGGGTTGAGCAGCGGCAAGCTGCCGCGCCGCATGGCTTCGGCCTGCGCCGCCTTCATCGGCAAGTGAGTGCTGAACAGATCGCGCAAGTAGAGCGTGTCGCTGCCACGCAGCAGGGGAAAGACGATCCAACCGATGATCAGCAAGGTCGGCAAGCCGAAGTAGAGGAAGGCGCGGGTGGGGGCCGGCCGCGTTTTCAGCAGTTGTTTCAGACGCAGTTTCAGGCGCAGTTTCATCGGCGCCTCCGCAAGCCGAGGGTCAGTGCCAGGGCGAGAACCGTCAAGGAGATGCCGCCTGAGATGCGCTCGGCAGCGGCGGGAGCGCGGATCACCACCCGTCGCCGGCCCGGGGGCACGCGCACGCCGAGCAGGGCGAAATCGACGGCGAAGGTCTCCAGCCGTTCGCCGTCGCATTGCGCGATCAGCTCAGGGCGGAATGCGCGGCGCACCACCACGACACCACCGCGGCTGTCGGTTTCGATCTCCAAGCGGTCAGCCGTTGCACAGATCAGCCGGGCCTGGCCTGCGGAGTCGTGGTCCGCGGGGAGTCCGCCCGCGGGACTGACTACCACCGCCGTGTCGACCGCTCCGGGAAGCGCCGCGACAGCCATGAAAGCGGCGGACTCGCTGGCCACGGGGAGCAGTCGCCGTGGCCACCAGAGGTCGGGAGCCGGATCGTCGACCGAGAGCAGATAGGTCGCCACACCGAAGCGATCGACCTGGTCGATCCGGGTCAAACCGGCGAGGCCGGGATCTTCGGTCAGGGTCATCGCTTCGATGCCGAGAACCCGCAGCCAGGCGAGGCGCTGCGGCCAGCTGAGTTGCGGCAGCCAATAGAGGATCTTGCCGAAGGGAGGGGTGTGCATGCCGTCGACATCGGGCGCCAGCGGGAAGGAGAGGCCGTGCAGAATGCCGGGTGCCGGATCGAGATCGCTGGCGGCGATCCGCGAGCGGGCGGCATAGCGGGTATCGGCCATGCGGTAGTGCGGCGGCGCGGCGCCGAAGGGGGATTCAACGGCGCCGGGGAGAACCCGGGCACCGGCACCCACGCGCTTGGTCCACGGGTAGGGCGAACTGAAGGCGGCGACCCGGTCGGTTTGCCACAGCGGGTAGAGCTGCAGCAAGCCGGTCATCTGAAGCAACAGCAGGCCGACCGCCGAGCGCCGCTTGGCGGCCCAGCCGGCGAGTGGCAGCAGCACAGCCAGCAGAGTCAGAGAGAGTACCCATAGCACCACCTGAGCCTCGGCGGTTCCCGCCGACCGTCCTTGCGGGATCAGCCGTTGTAGCCGAGCGGTCACCTCGGCGCCCAATCCCAGGAAGAGTGTGGCGACCACGGCGAGCGCCGCCAAGGCCCCGGCAATGAAGGAGGAGAAGGCCCAGCGGCGTGGCCGCCCGAGAACTCTCTCCAGTCCCCACCCGGCGAGCAGCGGTGCGGTCAACGCGAACCAGAAGAGGAACTTCTCCGGCGAGCGAGCCAGTCCGCCGGAAAGCTGTGCGGCCAGATCTCCACCCATGCCGCCGAGCCAGCCACCGAGCAGGCCGGCGACCGCCAGCAGGGCGGCGGAACGCCGCCGGGTGGTCGCCGCCAAGGCGAGAGCCAAGCCGATCGCGCCGCAGTAGAGGGTCAAGATGTAGGGCAGGCGCGGCACCGCCGCCGGTGCCCAGAAGCCGAGCGGACCAAAGTCTCCCGGTTGACCGAAGGGGAAGGGCACCATCAGTTCGAGGAGGCGTAGCGGATGGAAATGGAAGGCGCCCGTCGGGGCCAGCAAGCCGGCACCACGGACGGTGAAGCTGAGAGTCTTGAGGGTGGCGACCGCCTGTGGCAAGGCGATAGCCAAGCCGATGCCCCCGATCGCCCCGGTCAGGGCGAATCCCCTGCGCGGCCCGAAGCGCAGCATGGCGACCCAGGCGAGTGGTACCAGCCCCAGCGCCGCGGTGACCGGTTCGCCACCCAACAGCGCCATACCGCAAGCCACTCCGCCGATCGCCACCCCGCGCCGCCCACCGCGAACGGCTCCGACCATCACCAGCGGCCACCACGCCGAAACCGTGAGGATGTTGTAGAAACTCAGCGAGGTGAGCACCCAACCGCCTCCGGCGTAGGTGAAGGCGGCCATCAAAGCGGCCGCCTTTGACTGGCGCAGGCTGCGGGCCAGGAAGTACATGGCCAGGGCGGCGAGTAACCAGTGCAGTGCGTAGTGGAGGTTGAAGGCGCTCCAGAAGGGCAAGATCAGGTAGAGCAGATTGCCGGGATAGAACGAAACCGTGTTGGGGTTACCACGGTAGAGCTGGCCCAGCCCCCAGTCGGGATTCAGGGCCGGGATCCGCCCCTGGCGCAACTGTTCGGCGCCGAAGGCTTTGAGTGGCAGGTGGGTGGTGAAAACGTCCCGCAAGACCAAGGTGCGTTGGCCGCTGGCCAGCGGCACGGTCAGGGCGACCCAGACGAGAAGGGCCAAGGCGGCGACCGCCAGCAACCCGCGTTGGCGCTGGCGAGTCATCAGGCGATCGCTCCGGGCTCGACGTTCCTGCGTGACGCCCCACGGCCGGACCAGGCGAGCCACAGGCAACCCAGGGCGACGATAACGGCGATGATCCCTCCCGCAACCTCGGGTCCGCTGCCTGCGGCTTCCACCACGACGCGATGCTTTCCCGGCGGTACGGTGATACCGGTCAAGAAAACGTCAGCAGGGAAAAGCGGCAGTTTCTCGTCGTCGACCCACGCTCGCAGCAGGGGGTGGAAGGAGCGCCGTAGGGCAACCACTCCACCCAGGCTATCCACCTCGAAAACCACCCGGTCTGGTTCGTTCTCCAGCAAGGCGACGTTGCCAGTGGGGTCATGTTGTTGTTCACCGAGGTTGGTTGACAGCACCAAGGTCGCCAGTGGATCGGGAGCGTTGCCGATGGTGGCTACCGCTGAGGAGAGACGGCTTTCGCCCAGCAGTTGACGCGGCCAGCGAACCACCGGCGCCGGCCGGTCGACGGCGTAAAGAAAGAAACTCTTGCCGCCCTCTTGGTGGGCGGAGAGCTGCCGCAGGCCGGCGGTTGGCTCGATCTGATCGCCAAGGACGATCAACTTCACACCGAGCGTGCGCAGCCAATTGGCCCTCTGCCGCCAAGTGGCGTCGATCAACGATCGTTGGAGACGAGACCTCAGAACGGAGCCGAGCCCTTCTCCATTGTGCGCCAGTGGATAGCCAAGGCCCCGGGTAATTCCCATCGCTGACGCCAAGCTCAGTGCCGGTTGATAGCGTTCCGGTCGTCGCGGATCTCCGGTTGCCAGGTAAGAGGAGAACTCTGTCCAGGCCGGTTCCGGTCTGCCGCTTACGACCTGATCGCCGGCTCGAGCGCCCGGTGCCCAGTTGGATGGCTGTCGCAAGATTGTGGCGGAGTCGATCAGCAGGAGCGGGTGGAGTTGGAGCAGGCAAAACCCTTGACAGGCTAGCACTACCGCCGGGGCCCATCGTGGCCAGGCACGACAGGCGATGGTCGCCACCACCAAGAGAGTGCCACCGATGACAAGCGCCCAGCCCCATTGGACCATCTGCACGGCCAGGATGGAGCCGGGCAGGGAGTCACCGGGTTTCTGGGCGCTAACTTGGGCGATCGCCCAAGGGCGCAGGGCAAAAAGGACAAGCCCCAGGGTGGCCAGCACTCCGCCAACCCACCGCGCTGCGCGCCGCAAACCGGCGGCTCCCGCGAGCACCCGCTCCAGCCCCCATCCGGCGCCTAGAGGGATGGCCAGAGCAAACCAGAAGAGGAACTTTTCGGGATAGCGAAAGAGCCCGCCGGCGACCCAGGTCAACAGGTTCGCCACCGGCCGACCACTCGCCGCGATGAGGATCGAGCCGGCGGCGAGAAGGGCCCAAGACCAGCGCCGCCGTGCCGCCACCGCTGCCAGCCACAGCCCGATCAATCCCTGGTGGATGGAGAGATAGTACGGCGTGCGCTCGATCCACTCCCAGTTCCATATGCCGTAAGGGCGCGAGTACCCATGCCAACCGAGAGGAAGGGGCAAGATCAGCTCCAGCAGCCGTAGTGGATGGAAGACAAACCAACTCACCTGAACGACCTCCGCCGGACTGCCTCCGCGCACGCTGAAGGCCAAGACTCGAGCCGTGGCGATGACTTGGGGCAGGGCGATCACCATGCCGATCGCACCCACCGCAACGGCGGTCACCGTTCCCCGCCGCCAGCCGTGACGCGTCACCGCCACCATGAGTAGCGGAACCAAGCCGAGTGCGGCGAGTATCGGCCCGCCACCGAGCAGCGCCATGCCGCAGCAGAGTCCGGCCAGTGCCGTACCCCGCCTCCCGCCGGTGAGCGCAAAGGCCATCACCGCGGGCCACCAAGCGGCGACGGTGATCAGGTTGTAAAAGGTGAGATTGGTCAACATCCAGCCCGACCCAAAGTAGGTCAAGGCGGCCATCAAGGCAGAGGCGAAGCTCATTCCTAGCCGCCGCGCCAGCAGTGTCATGGTCAGTCCCGCCAGCAGCCAGTGGAGGCAATAATGCAGATTGAAGGCCTGGAGGGTGGGTAGCACCAAATAGAGGAGGTTGCCGGGGTAGAAAGGAAGCGATCCGGGATTGCCACGAAACGGCTGTCCTAGCCCCCAGTGCGGATTGAAGGTCGGGATCTTTCCTCGGCGCAGCATCTCGGCGCCGAAGGTCTTGGCCGGCAGATGAGTCTGCGTGACGTCGCGGTAAAAGAAGGTGTTCTCGCCCGTTGCCATGGGCATCGTGACGCTCAACCAGACGGCGAGAATCGCTGCGACGATGAGCCACAAGCTCCAGTGAGGCGCCGAAGGGGTTGCCTGGGTAGCCAGAGAGGTGTTGAATAGGTGTGACAAGGGTGGCTTGAGGGGAGCGAGAGAGAAAGCTCTTTTCTTGCGGATCGGTGAAAAGAGAGGGCCTTGAACGGACTTGTGGTCATAGAATAGCGCGACATCATGATTCCTTTGTTGCGCTCGATGCGCCCCAGCCAGTGGGTGAAGAACGCCTTCGTTCTTGCCCCTTTGTTTTTTGCCCATGGTTTGAGCGATCCGGCTCTTCTCTTGCGAGCCGTCGCGGCGATGGCGGCCTTCTCGTTTGCCGCCAGCGCGGTCTATCTATTCAACGATCTTCGCGACCGCGAGGAGGATCGCCGCCACCCGATGAAAAAACACCGGCCGCTGGCCGCCGGCACACTAAAGCCGGGTCTGGCGGTGGTGGCGGCCTTGGTATTGGCCGGCTTGGCGGCGACTCTGGCCTTGGTGTTGGGAGGGCAATTCGCCCTGATACTCGGCCTCTACCTGGTGCAGAATGCCCTCTATTCGATGGGGCTCAAGCGGGTGGTCATCCTCGACGTGATGATCGTCGCCCTCGGCTTTGTGCTGCGGGTGCTGGCCGGCGGTGCGGTGATCGGGGTTGTGGTCTCGAGCTGGCTGCTCCTGTGCACCATCTTCATCGCCCTTTTTCTCGGCTTCTCCAAGCGTCGCCACGAGATCGACCTCTTGGAAGGGGAGGCGGCGGAGCAGCGAAGCGTGCTGTCGCACTACAGCGCTTCGTTCCTCGACCAGCTGATCAACGTCGTCACCGCCTCGACGGTGGTGGCCTATGCGCTCTACGCGGTGGCGCCGGAAACGGTGGAAAAGTACGGATCCGAGCGGCTGGTGTGGACCGTGCCGCTGGTTCTTTTCGGCATCTTCCGCTACCTCTACCTGACCTACCAAAAGGTCGGTAAGCGCAATCCGACGGAAGCGATCCTCGCCGATGCGCCCTTCCTGATCAATATGGTGTTGTGGGGGCTGGCGGTGCTGTGGGTTGTCTACGTCTGATCAGGCGTAGAAGCGGACCACCGAGAGACAGACCTCGGCGACCTCATCGTTGGTCAACTCCGGGAACATCGGCAGGCAGAGGAGTTCACGAGCCGCTGCCTCGGCGACCGGCAGGCTGGGCGGCGGCGTAGTTGCGCCGCGGGTGATGGCGGACAGGGTGTGAAGCGGCGCCGGATAGTGGACGGCACTGCCGATTCCCTCGCTGGCCAGGTGCTCAGCCAATGCGTCGCGACGGGTGGTGCGCACGGCGAACTGGTGATAGACGGGTATGGTCTCCTCCGCGTCTTCGGGCAGGGCTATTTCATCCACTCCGGCGAACGCGCCGCGGTAGTGATCGGCGATCTCGCGCCGCCGCAGATTGTCGTCGTCGAGGAGGGGAAGACGGCAATTGAGCACCGCCGCTTGCAGGCTGTCGAGCCGGCTGTTGGAGCCCACCTCGTGATGCTGATAGCGACCCAGCTGGCCATGGTTCGCCAACCGTTGGACCCGCTCTAGGAGTTCGGAATCCGGCCCGGTGACAGCGCCGCCGTCGCCCCAGGCGCCGAGGTTCTTGGTGGGATAGAAACTCCAACAGGCCAGCGCCCCGAGGGTGCCGACGCGCAGGTCGCCGCAGACGGCGCCGTGGGCCTGGGCGGCGTCCTCCACCAGCCACAGGCCGCGCTCGGCACAGAGGTTCAGGAGCGCTTCGGCATCGAAAGGGCGGCCATAGAGGTGCACTCCGATGATGCCGGCGGTGCGCGCTGAAATGCGTCTTTCGGCGTCGGCCGCCGACAGGTTGAGGGTCGCCGGTTCGACGTCGGCAAACACCGGCTTGCCGCCGGCCAGCACCACCGCCTCGGCGGTGGCGAAGAAGGTAAAGGCCGGCACGATGACTTCGTCTCCCGGTTGCAGGTCGAGAGCTCGCAAGGCCAGGACCAGCGCGTCGGTTCCATTGCCGACGCCGACGCATCCGGCGGCTCCGAGAAAACGTGCGAATCCCTCTTCGAACTCGCGCACCTCGGGGCCGAGCACGAAGGCGGTGTTGTCGACCACTCGCCGCCAGCGCTCCTTGACCTGCGGTGCGATGCGGTCGCGAGCACGATCGAGCCGGAGAGCCGAGATTTTCATTCGTCTTTCACCTCGGAACTGGCGGCCCAGCGGTTCCAAGGTGTGGTGTAGACGATCAACTCATCTCCCGCCATGGTGATGTTTTCTGGAATCTCCAGCCGGTAGATCGGTTTGAAGCTGGCGCGATCGCTGGTGATGTCGGGGTACCAACTAGGGTAAGCAACGATGAAGTCGGGCTGTTTCTCTTCGATGTACCTGCGAACGCCCTGCTGGCCCAGCGGATCATTTCGCGACACCGCTTGGCGCATATAGACCTGGATGTCAGGCGAGACGAGCCCAACCAGATCGATGAGGCGCTGTGGACCGAGAAACTTGATGGCACCGATGTCCACCACCGCCAACACCGCGTCCGGCGGTAGGTGCTCGCGCACCCAATGGCCCATCGCTACGTCACTCGAGTTGACGTTGCGTACATTGCGGGTGTAGAGCCTGGTGTTGTTGATCAGCGTGGCCAGGGTCGGCCACAGCAGCAGGACCAAGAGCAGCGCGCGCACGGGAAGGCGCACGCCACCAATCTTCCAGAAGGAACCGATGCCGCGTGCCAGCGGTACCAAACCGATCATTCCAACCACGATGAGCGGTGGGAAGAGCGGGAAGTAATAGCGGCCGAAGTTCCCCACCAGCATGTGACGGCCGATCGGAGTCAATAGCGAGTAGACCAAAGGCATGCCGATGATCCATAGCGCCGGCAGCAAGCCGCGGTCTTGCGAACCTCCAAGTCTCTTGACCGTGATGACCGACCCCGCCGCCGCGAGCATCGTCAGGTATGGTTGCGGCTTGAAGAAGATACCCAGGACGAGATAGAGATAGTGCGGATTGGGTAAAAACGTGCGGCCCGCATCCGTCTTGGCACCGAAGGTGGTCGGCAGCGGTGAATCGCCTACCCACCAGTAGAAGAGAAGCGTCGGTGCCATCGCGATCAGCGCCAGGCCCAGCCCTTTGGCGAGAGCTCGCCAAGGGGGGCGAGCGAAAGAGAGCGCGCCCTCCTTGTCCCGGCGCACGCCAGCCAAGAAGCGATCGGCCACCGCCAGGCAGAGCAGCAGGGCGCCCTCCGGTCTGGCCAGCATGGACAGACCGATCACCCCGAGTGCCAATTGCGGCCGATCGGGATCGGCGCGTTCGCGCAGATGGAGGATCATTCCCCATAGGGTGAGCAGGGTGAAGAGCGGAATCTCCATGCCGGAGAGTGCCGACCACACCAGCCAATAGGTGATTGCCACCATTGTCGCTGCCACCGCCGCGGCGCCGCGCGACAGACCGAACTCGCGCGCCAGCCTTCCGCTGGCGTGGACCACCAAGAGATGTAAGACCATCCCGAGCAGCTGTGTCGTAAAGACTAGATTCGAGGGTAACAGGAAGAGCACCGAGAGCAGAGCCGTCCACAAAGGTGCCGTCGAGCCGGTCACCAATTCACCGGGATTGAACGAGAGACCATTGCCCGAGACCAGGTTGCGGGCGAACTGCAAATGGATCCAGCTGTCGTCGAGAGGAAAACCGATGTCGAAGTTCGTCGACACGACCTCGGCGAAGAAATAGCCGGCAACCGGCAGGATGGCGAGGGCTAGGAGGGCTTGAAATCGCCAGCGAGTAAGAGACGGCATGATCGGTGGATCATGCACTATCTCTGCTCCAGTGGCAAAGAGAGAAGTCTCAATGGGAGCCTCGTCACAGCGGTTGTGCGCAGGTACAACTCGTACGACCGCGGCAGGCGGCTCTATTTCTGGCATACTTCCGCGCCTATGACGGCGTTTCGCTTCTATTGGGTCGTGTTTACCTCGGGCGGCATCTTGATGGCGCTTGAGATACTTTCCAGCCGCCTGCTGGCTCCCCACTTCGGCAACAGTGTCTATGTTTGGGGCTCGATCATCGGCACCTTCTTGGCCGCTCTTTCGGTGGGCTATGTGGCGGGAGGCCTGTTGGCCGATCGATCTCCGACCATGGAGATGCTCGGTCGGCTGGTGGTCATCATCGCGCTGTGCCAGGCGGTGCTTTTGCTCTTCGGCGAGCGGCTGGTGGCTTGGCTCGGCGAGTTGACCGGGGGCCTGCCGGCGGGAACGCTGCTGGCGACGGGGCTCTTGTTCGGACCGGTTTCGATTCTTCTCGGTATGGTCTCGCCCTTCGCGGTACGGTTGGCGGCGCGGGACCTGGAACATCTGGGCAACACCGCGGGACGCCTCTACGCACTGTCCACCGCCGGTAGCCTGATCGGCACGCTCGGCAGCACCTTCGTGATGATTCCCTACCTGCAGCTCGCACAGATGTTCGCCTTGTTGCTCCTGCTGACCGCCCTCACCGGTCTGATCGCGCTCGGCGGTAGCTGGCGCCGCGAATCCGTGGCGTCCCTCACCGCCATCGTGTTGCTCCTGGTGGCGTTGCCTCGACTGGCGGCGAGCAGCGACTACGGTGAGGCCCTCTACAAACGGATCACGCCGTACCAGACTCTTCAGGTACTGGAAGAGAATGGAGTGCGCTACCTGCGTAGCGACAACATCAACCATGCCGCCATCCGTATCGAAGACGGAACGCCCGCTCTTTCCTACAGCCAAGTTGTACCGGGAGCCCTTCTATTCAAACCGGAGATCGAGCGCGTCTTGGTGCTCGGCATGGGGGCAGGCAATATCGGCAGCTACCTGCACTCGGCCCGGCCGGAGATACGAGTGGACTACGTCGACATCGATCCAGCGGTTCCAGTGATCGCCCGTGACTATTTTGGCTTTCGCCAGGACGAGACCACCAAAGTGCATGTCGTCGACGGCCGGCGCTTCCTGGAAGACACCGAGGAGAGTTGGGATCTGATTCTCTGCGATACCTATATCGGCCTCTCGGTGCCCTTTCATCTGAGCACCCTGGAATTTTTCAAGCTGGTCGACAGGCGGCTGACGCCGGGCGGCGTCTTGGGGATCAATCTGGCCGGCGGCGTTGACCACCCGTTCTCCCGTGCGATCTACCGAACCGTGGCGGAGCAATTCTCGAGCGTCTACCTCTTTCAGGCGGTGCGCAGCCAGAACGTCCTACTCTTCGCTCATCATGCGCCATCACTGATTCCCACCGAAGAACTCATTGAACGCGGGCAAACCCTCGATGCGGAGATCGAATTCGCCCTTCCCCTGGCCACCATCGCCAGGCGTCGGGTCGGGGTTGATTTGGTGGTTTCCCATGACAAGATTCTGCGTGACGCCTTTGCTCCGGTCGAACGGCTGATCGCGCTCAGGCCCGATCAAGAAAAGCGGTAGGAGTCGATGACAAAGAAGACCAGAACGCCGCTAGAGCGCCGTCGTCGCAACAGCGCCCGGGTTTCTCTCTACCTGAGCCTGATTCTGGTGGGTATTCTGGTGTTTGCCGGATCCCGCTATATCGAGACGCTGAAACCCACCTACGAAGCGGCGCCGTGGAGCGGGATCGATTTTGCGCAGTTCGAGGAAGTACGGCTACTTCAAGAGTACCTGCGCATCGATACCAGCCAGCCCGACGCCGACGAGCGGGCCGGTGCCCGCTTCCTCGCCGCGCAGCTGGAGGCCGCGGGCATCGAAGCTCACGTCGAAGAGCTCGGCGAGCATCACGCCAACGTCTGGGCCATTCTCGAAGGGAAGGACCCGAAAGCGCTGGTGCTGCACAGCCACATCGACACCGATCCGATTCCCTATCCCGACCTGTGGCGGCGTGAACCGACCTCGGGAGATATCGAAGGTCCGTGGATCCACGGCCGTGGCGCCTACGACATGAAGGGGATCGCTATCGCGCAGCTGGTGAGCTTTATCGAGCTGAAGCGCAGTGGCCTACCACTCGAACGATCGGTGATCTTCCTCGCCACGGGTAGTGAAGAGATCGGCAGCGACTACGGGATGAGGTGGATCCTCAAACAGCATCCTGAGCTGGCCGAGCGCTTCTGGGGAATGTTGACGGAAGGTGGAGCGCTCGAAAACCGATCGCTCAGCGATCTGAAGTACTGGGGCATCGAGTTCTCGCAAAAGAGGTGGGCAGACGTCACTTTCTGCTCAGCTAGCCGAGGGCGGCTCGAAGTCCTCCAGGAAGAACTGAAACAGCAAGACAACGGCCCCCCTCTCTCGATCCACATCACTCCGGAGTTGGCCGAGTTTTTGAGAGAGTACGCGCCGTCGCGCGACAAGGCACTCCTGCGCGAGTTGCTCGCTGAGCCATTCGAGCTGGAGAGGAATCCGGCGCTGGTCGAGATCCACGAAGTGCCGAAGTTCCTTCACTCCATGATGCACGACGAGGCCAGGCCGTCCATCGTGATCGAAGAAAAAGGGGGCGGTTACGAGCTGGTGGTGCGCTTCTACCTCCTGCCGGGTTCAGACTTCGCCAAGGCCAGAGAGGAACTCTTGCCCGAATGGATGACCTATGGCCTGGACTTCACCATTGGCAAGGAAGTCGGCAACGACGGGAGCAGCCCGCTCGACCATCCGCTCTATTTGCAGATCGTTCGCTCGTTGAGCGCCGAGTATCCGGACGCCCCCATCGGTCCCTACTTTCTACCCTGGACCGCCACCGACTCACGCTTCGTGCGTAGCGACAGCGTGGTGGCCTATGGACTTTCTCCCTTCTTGGTGCCGCTGGCCGAGACCTTCCAGATCGGGCGGCCCAACGAGAGGTTGAATCTCCTGGGATACCTCAACGGGATCAACGTCTTTCGCCGTCTGCTGTTCAAACTGGGAGCCAACGCCGAGGCCCAGAACCTGTGGATTCCCCCCAAGAGAGAGGCAGAGATTTGACCCTTGGAGGGTCAGTCGCCGGCGTGGCTCGCGGGGGTGGGCTCCGGCGAGTGACATTGGGTGGCATAGACCGCTGACAATCATTGTCAGCTTCTCTCCTGCAGCGGCAGGTGGGGGCCGGATCGGTGCTTCAATAGACATGGCAAGTGCTTTGTTTTCTGTGGGATAGAAGTTTTGTGTTGGCCGGGAGGATAGTTGGCACAGGGGTTGCTCTATAGAACGGGCGAGCCAGAGACCAACACCAACAGACCGAGGAGATCCTTTACCATGATTCAGAAACTAACCAACCGTCGCCGGCAGAAGGGTTTCACCCTGATTGAGCTCCTGATCGTCATCGCAATCATCGGTATCATCGCCGCCTTGCTCGTGCCGAACTTCCTGGACGCGCTGAACAAGGGCCGCCAGAAGCGCACCATGGGTGACATGAAGAACTGGGGTACCGCTGCATTCTCCTGGCTGAGCGATCGTCTGGGTGCCGGCGCGGCCGGCCAGGCCGTGACCACCTTTGATCCGACCTCCTATCCGGCCGTCATGACGGTGACCGCGGTACAGGATGAGCTGGTCCCGAACTACATCCAAGAAGTGGCCGCTATCGATGCGTGGCGCAAGTCCTACGAATACCGCATGCCGGTTCTCGATCCGGCAGTCGAGTTCGCCCTCTTCGTTCGCAGCACGGGCCGTGACGGGACGGCTGATGGGATCACCGATATCGGTTCCTTCGATCCGACCGACTACGCCATGGACACGGTCTGGGCCGATGGCTCGTTCCTCCGCAGGCCTGAAAAGCAGTAAGACGCCTTTCGGCCTTGCCCTATGCCAGAGGGTGTCGCTCGGCGACACCCTCTTTTTTTTGTCTGGCCCTACCTTGTGCAGGGCCATTCTTTCTCGGGATGAGAGTTTCGATAGGTTGCCGGGTCTATGATTGGACCCGGCTTTTCTGCTACTACAGTGCGTACCATGAGAATCCAAACGACAAGAGCCCGCACTGGGTGGTGGTTGGTGGCGGTCGCGGTGGTGGTGGCGGCCGGCCTGTGGGTCGGTTCGGCCGCCCATGGCCGATCCGGCAACGCGGCGCGCTCCGAAGGGGCTCGCTGGCTGCGCGACTATCTGCGCATCGATACCTCGAACCCGCCGGGCCGAGAGCACCGCGCGGCAGCCTTCCTCGCTGACATTCTTCACCGCGAGCGCATTCCCACTCGGCTGCTGGTGACGCCGGACGGTCGAGCCAATCTCTATGCTCGATTGCCCGCCCACGGCGAGCCGGTCGGGGGGCCGTTGGTGCTGACCCACCACATGGATGTGGTGCCCGCCGGGCCGGGCTGGAGCGTCGAGCCGTTTTCGGGCGCGGTGGTCGATGGTCGGATGTGGGGCCGGGGTGCCGTCGATATCAAGAGTCTCGGCATCGCTCAGCTGGCGACGATGGTCGATCTCAAGCGGCGCGGCGTTTCGCTGGCTCGCGATCTTGTTTTTGTGGGGGTGGCGGACGAAGAAACCGGCGGCGCCCAGGGGATGGGCTGGTTGATCGAGCAGTTTCCCGAACTTTTCGCCGATGTCTGGGCGGTCTACAACGAGGGCGGCATGGGCCATGCGGTGGGCGAAAGGGTCTTGTGGTGGGAGGTCGAGGTGGCGCAAAAGCGTCCGCTGTGGCTTCGTGCGACGACCCATGGCCGCGGCGGCCACGGCTCCGGTTTCCACCCGCGATCCTCGGTGCACAAGCTGATCGCCGGGCTCGACCGGCTGATCGCCATGCCGACGCAGTACCGTGTCACCGCTCCGGTGCGGGACTTCTTGGGAGCCCTGGCTCCGTACCACGGGAAGCGACCGAAGCGTATTTTTTCGGACCTCGATCGGTATATTCAGCCGGACGGACCGACGGAGCCGATGTTGCCGGGCATCACCAACCTGTTTGTCGACACCATTCAAGTCACCGTGCTCGAAGGCAGCACCGCCATCAACGTGATCCCGGCCGAAGCATCGGCTTTGATCGACATTCGAATGTTGCCGGACACCGATGCCGAGGCTCTGCTGGCTCGCGTTCGCGAGGCCCTCGGCGAACGGATCAATGTCGAGGTGCTGGTGACCTCGCCGCCGTCCCCACCCTCGCCGAGAGATCATCCGGCTTATCGTGCGATCGTAACGGAACTTGGTGAAATCGCTCCGGTCGTCCCTTCGTTCATGTCCGGATTCACCGATTCTCGCCACTTCCGTGAGCGAGGAGTTCCCGCCTACGGCCTCTCCCCTTTTGCCCTTACGGCGGAAGATCGGATGGGAATCCACAGCGCCGACGAGGCGATCTCGATCGAGCGGCTCGATCGAGGGATTGAACGGATGATC
Organism: Acidobacteriota bacterium; assembly: GCA_024277255.1. Taxonomy (GTDB): domain Bacteria; phylum Acidobacteriota; class Thermoanaerobaculia; order Multivoradales; family SZUA-115; genus SZUA-115. The sequence continues at coordinate 37,405 of JAJRVQ010000080.1, forward strand.
CACATCGTCGAAACCTGCGTCGCACGGTGACATCGGTTCACACCGAAACTGACAATCATTGTCATTTCCCGAGCCAAAGAGGGGGAAAAGCCCTTGTTTTTGAGGCTCGCCGTGCGTGGCACGTCCCTTGCTTTAGTGGAAGAACATCGGAAGACCACGGTGAAGGATTGGGAACGACGCCAGAGAGCGCAATGTACCAAACGCGAACAAAACGAGGATTCACCCTCATCGAACTTCTGGTCGTCATCGCCATCATCGGCATTATCGCGGTAATCCTGATTCCCAACTTTCTCGACGCGATCAACAAGGCAAGACAAAAGCGCACCATGCAAGATATGAAGGAGACCGGAACCGCGATGATGAGTTGGCTGTCGGACAACGTGTCCTCCTCCGCCGCGGGTGCTTCCGGTCCGAGCTTCGATGTCGGCAGCTGGCAAGGGACGTCCGACTTGGCGGCGATCCGCCAGGCTCTGGTGCCGAGCTACATCCAGGAGATCAAGGATCGCGACGGCTGGAAACACAGCTATACATATCGCCTCGATCTGTTGAATCCCCAGCGCCAGCAGATCATGCTCATCGGTAGTGGTGGCTTTGACGGCAATGCTGTCTCGGGCACCTACGCCATTGGATCGTTCGATCCCACAGACTACAAACAAGATCTTGTTTGGGCCGACGGCGGTTTTCTGCGGAGGCCCAATTAAGAGGTAAGTCCCACCTACATTCGATCCCCGCCCGGGGCTCGCGGTTGGAGGCTCGCGCCTCGCCCGCCCCCACCCACCCACCCGCGGACCTCGAGTCTCGGGTCCCGGGCACTTTATTGAGCCCTTGCAATCGGCTCCTCTTTTAAAAAGGAGCTTGGGAGCAAGGGCTTCCTTCCTTTCGCGGATAGAATCTCTTGGTGCCCTTCTCACTACTCATCGCGATCTACCTCGCTCTCGTCGGTCTGATCGTCGGCAGCTACTTGAACGTGGTGATTCATCGGCTGCCGCTGGGGATCTCGACGGTGACGCCGCGGTCTCGTTGCCCGGGCTGTGGCGAGGTGGTGCGGGCGCGCGACAACATACCCGTGCTGAGCTACATTCTGCTGCGCGGCAGGTGTCGTCACTGCAAGGCGGAGATCTCACCGCGCTACCCGCTGATCGAAACGCTGACCGCGCTGCTCTTCGTCGCTTGCTACTGGCAATTCGGCCTTTCCGTTGAGCTGCTGGCCGGAGTGCTCTTTTGCGCCGCCATGGTGGCCCTGGCCGCCATCGACGCTGAGCACTTTCTCCTGCCCGACAAGATCACCTTGCCCGGGATCGCGGTGGGACTCCTGCTCTCTCCCTGGTTGGAATGGAGCGGATGGCGCTCGGCACTCATCGGTGCGCTGCTCGGCGGAGGCATGTTGTTGGCTCTCGCCGCTGGCTGGTACTGGTTGCGCGGCGAAGAGGGCATGGGGCTGGGGGATGTGAAAATGCTCGCCATGCTCGGAGCCTTTCTGGGTTGGAAGGGAATGCTGGTCGCGCTGTTCTTCGCTTCGGTTGCCGGCTCCGTGGTCGGCCTGGCGGTGATCGCCAGCGGCCGTGGCGGGATGAAGAGCAAGCTTCCCTTCGGGACCTTCCTCGCGCTGGGTGCGGTGGTGGCGCTCTTCGTCGGGCCGAGGATCACTCGCTACTACCTGAGTTTGCTTTGAACGGAGTTGTCAGGTGAGTAGCCGGCGGCGTCTCGGCCTGCGGCGAGAGATCTCGATCCTCGTGCCCGTTTCGCTATTGCTGGTGGTGTTGCTGTCGACCTTTACCCTCTTTGCCCACCGCAACGCTCTGCGCCTTCTCACCGAGGAGCGACGCGCCGAAGCGCAGAGAGCCAGCCGGTCGGCGACGGCTGAGCTTTCGGCCGGGCTGAGAATTTCCGAAGACGATCTGCGCCGGGTGACTCGGGGGGCGATCGCCTCCACCGTGGTGGCGGCGGATGGAACGCCCTTGTTGTCGGCGGGAGAACCGCTGAGCGGAGAGCCGCTGTCCCTGTTGGCGGGCCAAACGATGTCCGGGGACCGGTCGTTCGGCCCCGGCCGGGCGACCGGTGATCGGGTGGTGGCATTCGCCAGCTTGCGCCAGGGCAAGATCCTACGCGTCGACTATCCGGCGCGGATGTTGGCGAACCAGCTTCGTCTGATGAGAGCCCTGTTTGGCATCGTCTTGGCGGCGGACATCGGGGTGCTGATTCTGGTCCTGCTCTTCGTACGCCGCTTGCTGACGCCCTACGAGAGGATGCTCGACCGAGCGCGCCAGTTGGAGCGCGACGGCACCCTAGCCATGGCGCCGGTGTCGCCGGGAGAGGTACAAGATCCGGATGACGAGATGGCCTTCTTGATCTCGACCTTCGACCGGGCCCTGTGGCAGCTGTCCCAGCGCGAGCCGCGATCTGAGCCGGAAGTGCGATCTGAGCCGGAAGCGCGACCTCGGCCGGAAGCGCGATTTCGGCAGGAAGCAGGTCAGTTCTCGCCGGCGTCCGAGGTGGCAGGGTCGACCTCACCGGAGCCGAGGGCCGGAGTCGTGGCGGACAGCGAAGAGCTGCGCGTGATCGGCCAGACGCTGGCGCCGAGTTTCGACAGCGGATTGCTCTTGCTCGATCGGCGAGGTGAGGTCTTGGCGCTCAACGATGTTGGAGCTCGCCTACTCAGTGTAGGCCCGCCGCCTCCGGGAACTCCGGTCGAGGAGCTGCTCGAGCGCCACGGTGAACTGCTGGTCCTGTTGACCGAGGCGATTGAGGCGGGGCAAGGCGTCAAGCGGCGTGAGTGCCAGGTGGGGGATCTGGCCTTGGGCTTGACGGTTCATGCGCTACGACCGGTCGGTCCGGAGGTGCGAGGCTTCTTGGTGCTTTTCGCCGACCTGACCCAGGCCCGCCGCGATGCTCACGAGAGCCGGCTGGCCGAGAGCCTGGCTCAACTCGGCGAGTTGGCGGCCGGGGTGGCTCACGAACTGCGCAACAGCCTGGGAACGCTACGCGGCTACATCGGCTTGATGGAGCGGCGACGGCGCCAACACCCGTCCGCCAGCGATACCGGTGACTACCTTGCCGAGATGCGCCGGGAGACCGAGCATCTGCAGCGAGTTCTGGAGGATTTTCTGACCTTCGCGCGGCCCGGTACGTTCAGGCCACAGCCGGTCGACTTGGGGCTGCTGGTGCGTGGCTGCGCTAGCGATCCAGCGCTTTCTGGTGCCCAGGTTGAAATCGTTGAGATCGCCGAGCCTGCCACCTCTGGCCGATCCGGCCCGATGATGATGCAAGCCGACCCGCAGCTGCTGGAGCGAGCCGTGCGCAATTTGCTGCGCAATGCCGTCGAGGCTGAGCGTCGTGCCGGCTTGCCGGGTGGAGCGCGGGTGGAGTTGCGGCGCAGTGAAGACAGCCTCGAGATTCGTGTCGAGGATCGAGGACCCGGGGTTTCCGAGGAGATGCTTGACCGGCTCTTTCTTCCCTTCGCCACCGGACGAGCCGACGGGGTCGGTTTGGGCCTCGCTCTGACCCACCGCATCGTCACGCTCCATGGTGGCACGATTCGCCACCAGCATCGCAAAGAGGGTGGAGCTCGCTTCAGTCTGGCGTTTCCGGTTGGCATGATTGATACCAAACGTAGCGACGCATCTCTGGACCAGTTGCCCTATCGGTAGAATAGGAAGCGCGTAAACATCCTGTTTTCAAGGGTTAGAGACATGGCTGCGACCCTTGGCACCGACCTTGCTCTAGGAAGGCAAGCTATGAAAATTCTAGGTTTGAGGAAAGAGGAGCGGGGCTTCTCGTTGATCGAACTGCTGGTGGCGATGGTGCTATTCACCATTCTGGTGGGGCTCGGCTGGCCCTCCCTGCAGAAGCTGATCGTGCGCAAGAAGCTCGAAGCGGTAACCTTCGAAACCTCGACGGTCTTCGCCATCGCCCGCCTTGAGGCGATCAAGACAGGCCGGCCCACCGTGGTCAGGGTGAACCCGGCCACCAAGACGGTGCAGGCATTCGTCGACGATGACCAGAATGGGGATCGAAACGGCGCAGAACGGGTCTTGCGCAGCTACCAGTTGCCAAGGTTCATCGGCTTCGGAGGTCCGCCGACCGAGCCACCTCCAACCTCGTCGAGCGTTTTCGGGTTCACCTTGGCTCCGGGAGGCAGGCCGAACCAGGTGGTGTTCAACGCCGACGGTTCGGTGAGGGACACTGGAGCCTTTCGCCTGCGCGAAGTGAAGCCGGCCAACCCCACCAAGGAGAACTACTTCGAGGTGAGAATGCCGGTGCAAGCGGCAACCAGTGTCAAGATCCGCAAGTGGGATCCGGAGAGTTCGCAGTGGAAAGAGCAGGGCGAAGGAGGCGACAAGTGGCAATGGAAAATGTAAGCGGCGTCGGGCAGACTCGCGGCGGCGAGAGAGGATTTAGCCTTCTTGAGGTGCTGATCGCCTCCGGACTGTTGTTCATGGTCATGATCGGGCTGGTACCGCTCTTCTTGCAGTCGGTGCTCAATAACGCCTCGGGTAATGAATCATCCAAGGTCAGCAACGCCGCCCGCTCGGCCGCCGAGCAGTTTTTCGCCTTTGACTTCAATCACCCGACGCTGGTGGTGGAGGGCGGGGTGGAGAAGCAGTTCGATCAGCACTTCGACCACCTCACTCAACAGTGGATCGACGGTGCCAGTGCCGCGCCGGGAAAGCAGCTGGAGCGGTCGATCATCGTGCGTCAGTTCCAGCTCCGCGACCTGGAAGACAATGGCGTGCTGGACAATCCCTTTGCCAGTCCTCCCGGCGCAGGAGGGGCGGTCAACCTCTTCCCGGTCCATTTGCGTGAAATCGAGGTCGAGGCCACCGGGCAAGCCGTCGATGGCGGTGCTCTAGGTCGCGTGCTCAACAAGACCGTCACTCTGCGCGTGTTGCGGGGGTTCTAGCGATGGAAAGAATGAAACGGAGTTTCTTCTCCTGCCTGCGGCGCGACGAGCGCGGTTTCACCCTCATTGAAATGACGGTTTCCCTGGTGGTGATGATGGAGATTCTGATCGCTGCCTTTCTGGTCTTCGAGTCCAACCGCCGGCTGAGTCACGTCCAGACCGCGGTGGCCGAAATGCAGCAATCCCTGCGTATCGGGCAGCACGACATGGTTCGCCTGGTCAGGATGGCCGGTCGTGGAGGTTTGCCGCTTCAAGACCCGAATCAAGCTATCGCAACCCCGGAGCCCCCCATTCCCTTCGGTCTCGGCCTCTTGGTGCGCAATGACATCGGCGCCAATGAGCACATCGTGGTTGCCAACACCACCTCGCCTCGGGTGATCGAGGGCACCGATGTCCTGACCGTGCGCGGCTCGTTGAACAACCCTGTTTACATTATCGACCGCGACAAGCCGAACGCCGGTGGGCTTCGCGGTTTCAACGTGAACGCCGACGGAGTTTCGGGCTCGATCGAAGTCTGTTACCAGGTCGCCGCAGGGTTGGAGCAGGACTTGTCAGCCCTCGTCGAGCTGCTCGACAGCACCCAGCCGGGATACACCTTCCGTCCCGAGTCACTGATCATGGTCAGCAGTTTCGATGATCGAGACTACGCGGTGGTCGAGCTGGCGCCTGGCTCCACGCTGAATGCATCGAATACCTGCGCCGCTATCGACGCCGACAATGACGGAACGCCCGATGATACCGGCGTGACGATCAACTTCATCAGCGACGGGGGCCTTCACACCCCGGCCTACAACGAGATCAGTCCGGGAGGCGACAGCACGGCGGAGATCCAGGCTCGGCTAGCTCGATTCCTTTCGGAAGGGCTCAGCTATATCGGCGTCCTCGAAGAGTATCGCTACTACGTACGCGATGACGCCACCAATCCGGCCAGCACTCATGAGATCCAGCCGGTGCTGACGCGCAGCCGCTTCTATCCGAACACGGAAAGTCCCTACCCGGATATCGCCGACTTCGAGAGTCTCAGAGTGGATATTGCCGAAAACGTCTTCGACTTGCAGATTGCCATCGGCTTCGACACTGATGGTGACGGCGATGCGGATGAGGGGCCGGACGCCGCGGACGAGTGGATCTTCAACGATCCGGGTGATGTTCAGCTCAATGGCACCCTGCGCAGTCTGCGCATCAGCACCTTGGTGCGAACCGATCGTCCTGACAACAAGTACCAGGCTCCAATCTGGTTCGGCCTCGAAGACCGCGTCTACGGGACAGGGGCGACTAGCGCCATCAACAATGACGAGGCCCGCAAGTACCGGCGGCGAGTTCTGCGCTCCGATGTGAGCCTGCGCAACAACTTCCAGATTCCGCTGGCGGTGGGACCATGAGCGATCTAGATCCCATGGCCGGTGAACAGCAGACGAGGAGAGCAGAGTCGATGAGTCGCACTTCAGCTCAAGCCACCACCGATCCGCAGCCTTCCCACCAGGTCGACCGGCGAGCGCATGAGCGTGGCCACGAGCGAGGAAGCGCCTTCATCATCACCCTGATGGTGATGATCGTGCTCACCGTTCTTGGCCTTTCCCTGGTCTTCATCACCGCCGGTGAGCAACAGGTTGGTGCCAACGAGAGGTTGATTAGCCGGGTCTTCTACGCCGCAGACTCCGGCATCGCCATCGCCGCTGCCCGCTTGCTGGTCAACAACGACTCGCGAGCCACGATCGTTGAGCTACCCGGGGATGGCGGGATCGCCTCGGCGCAAATCCGCAACGAGGTCGAGCTACAGCCCGTGGTACCGCTCTACGATCTACGCTGTGACCTCTGTGCCACCGCCAACGGAACCGGTTACAACGACCAGTTGATGAGCAAGGCGAGCAATGCGATCCGCGTTCAAGGTCGCAGAGTCGTCGGCGTCAGCGAGACGATCATCGCTCGCAAGAACATTGAAGTCATGCTCGAAGTCACGCCCCAGGTGGTGACCACCGATGCGTATACGCCAGCCGAGAAGGTACGGCAGAGTTCGATTGCAACAATCCCATGACCTGTGTCATTCGATGAAGTACCAGCGTCGAACTCGCAAGGAGATCAGCATGCGTTTCCCTCTTTTGAAATCCACCTTGAATCTCACCCGCACAACAGCGCTCGCCGGCTTGCTGGCAGCACTGGCCCTGGGTCTGACCATCGTTACTCCCGCCTCGGCGGTGGACGACCGCGACCTGTTCAGCGCTGGAAGTGAGACGCCCTACCTCTTCGTACTCTTCGACACCTCGGGTTCGATGCACTGGAAGCCGCCGTGCACCGACGCGGACGGTTGCTCCTACGAGTGCCCGCTGAGCGACGATCTTTGCTCCCGAATCTGCCCGCGGCACACCTGCACCGATCCGGCGACCGGCATCGTGACCGAAAAACCGGTGTGCAACGTCGGTGAGACCGAGGGCTGGCTTTGCGAGACCGGCAGTTGCCCGAACGGAGACTGCTTTGCGCCGCTCAATGGAGACGATCCCGGCTCGAAGTTCTTCCAGGCGAAGAGTGCGATCTATCAGGTGATTCAAGAAACGCTCGACGAGAAGATTCCCCTCCACCTGGGATTCGGCACCTTCAACCAGGACCGCCTGCGCATGCAAGGGTCGCATTGGCTCTACAGCTTGGAGCCCGGGCAGCCGCTGATCTCACTGGATAGTGGACGCAAGTTTCCCAATGAACTGATTCCCCAGGTCTTCGGCCGGACCTGGAGCTGCCGGGCCGGCCCCAATATCGGGTTCGAAAGCGGGGATCCCGCGACTCTGGGCCAAGCCTGGCAAGAGGCGCGCCTCTATCGTTGTCCGCAACTCGGCCAAGATGGCAACGAAGACTCGGGCAACAATTTCAATATGTTGTATTTCATCGATCCGGAGGACTCACAGAAATACCGTGTCCAGTTTCAAAACGTGACCGGAGAGGTTCTGGGAGAACCCGTCGTCCATGCACATATACACGTTGATCGGTGTGAGAACAAAAGTTGCTCCAGCAGGGACCACATCGCGGATAGAACCTTCCACTACAGCCTGATCAGCGAATTCACCTCGTGGGATATCCGCGCCTTGAACACCAACAATTTGCTGACGCCGCGTCTCGGCTTCTTTCCTCAGTGGGCTGCTGGCGACGGGCCGGCAAACAACACCTGTGCCGGTTGGGATCCAAACACAGACACCGGTGTGGATACGACCGGCGGGCTGAACATTCGCTTTCCCACCGAGCCCACCGATCCGCTCGGCAGCGAGCTGACGGTCGGGGATGTCATTCCTTTCGATTGGCGTTTCGATCACAAAGAAGAGGTGTTGCGGCGGCTGGCGCCAAACCGTTCTCCGGGAGGCGCACCGGATGCACCACCGGATTTCCGCGTCGCCACCTATTTTGAAAATGAGGCCTCCGCAGCGGGAGCGAACCTGGACCTCGTCGCTACCGACGAGCGTCCGATCACCTCCTTCGGTGCGACTCCGTTGGCCTTCTCGGTCAACAACTTCCGCAGCTGGTTCAATAGCTGGAAAAACAAGGCGCAGAACCCAACGACCGGCGACGCTACGTTCGGTTGCAAGGACGTCTATCTGTTGGTTATCACCGACGGTGACGAGACTTGCGGAGGAAATCCCTGCAAAGCGACCCAGGACTTGTATGGGAATGATCCTGACGATCCGATAGTCCAAACGTACGTGATCGGTTTCGGCCTTGCCGGCGGCGCCGGCAACTCGTTGCTGTGCATGCCCAAGTACCTGGTGGACGATGTGGCCGGCAGCGACCCGGAAGGTAAATGTCTGGATGACAATACCGGCGCTAGCCTGCTCAACGGCAACGGTGTCTGCCAGAAGCCGTTCTTCGCCAGCGATCAGGAAGAACTGATCAATGTGATCAAGAATGTTGTCCGTGACGTGACCGGCAAAACCCGTGCCTTCGCCACGGCGGCGGTGCCGTCAGTCCAGGCCACCGTGTCGGACAAGATATACCTTTCCAACTTCGTCCCGGTGCCCGACGAGTCTGTCTGGGATGGTCATATCAATGCCTTCCTGAAACCCTTGCCGTTGCTGGCGGATGGCAAACCCGACACATCGGACCCCAACTTTCTCTGGGATGCCGGCCAGGTGGTGGCGGATACTCAGGTGCCCAGCGGGGACAAACTCGGTGGATCGGTCAACCAGCGGCGGGTCTACTACTCACTCTTCCCGCAGACCACCGAGTCTCCGCGGGTCCGCCGCCTCTTGGAGTCGACCAGCCCGACGTCAGCGCTTCTTACCCGCTATGATCTTTGGAACGGCATGGAGATCGCCTTCGCACCGGGCAATACGCCGAGCGAAGCGGCGGCGGAGCTGGAGGCCAACGCGGCGATCGATCAGTTGTTCTCGTTGAAGGAGTACAACAACCCGGATCTCGGCTTGGTCTCCTATGTCGTCGGTGACGTTTTCCACTCCGATCCGGTGTTGATTGGAACTCCTCCGAACACCCTCTACTTCACCCTCAACCTGATGGACAATGGCCAGGCCTGCGATGACGATGCGAATGGTGAACCGCTCAATCCGGGGTACCGTTGCTTTACTCTCAAGCAGGAGAACCGTCGCAAGGTCCTCTTCCTTGGCACCAACGAGGGAATCCTCCATGGCTTCGATGCCGGGCTCTACGATGAAGCGACGGGCGAGTTCGATGATGGAACCGGCAAAGAACTCTTTGGCTTTGTTCCGCGATCCGTCCTGCCGAAGATCCGAGAGTCGGCGGTGTCCAACGAGCACGACTTCACCGTCGACGGTAGCTTTATCGTGGACGATGTGTTCATCGACCCTGCCCACTTCGGTACTCCGAACGAAGTTGATCGCGAATGGCGAACGGTCGGTGTCGCCGGTCTGCGTCGCGGCGGCTCGGGCTACTACGCCTTGGACGTCACCGCCCCGGATCCGGTACAAAAGACCACCGACGCGGAGGGTTTACCGCTGTGGGTACCGCAGCCGCGGGCGGATCGCTTGCCGCGCTGCTGGGGTAACGACAACGGTCTCGGCCAGCCCAGTAACTGTGGCGAAACGGCCTATCCGTCCGTCCTGTGGGAATTCGAAGACAAGTTCAGGAACGACCAATTCAGCGGTGTTAGCCTCGACGAGGAGCCGCAGGCGACCACTTTCATCACGGTCAACGGCCGCTCGGAAGAGGTTGTCGGTAAGAGCGAGTTCGATCTCGCCGGCAACCTGATTGAAGCCTATCCGGACCTAGGCGAGACGTGGTCGGATCCGGTGATCGGTCGCATTGCGATCTGCGCTGCGCCGGGTAGCAATTGTGACCCGGATGATCCCAACAACACGGTCGAAGATCGCTACGTGGCGATCTTCGGTGGCGGCTATGATCCCGGCCAACAGCACCGGCGTGGCAACTGGATCTACATGGTCGATATCGAGACCGGAGAGACCCTCTACAAGCGATCCGTCTTGGGCTCGGTTCCCGGACAACTCGCCACCCTCGACGTCAACGGCGATGGCTACCTGGACCGGATCTATGCGGGAACGACGCGAGGTTTCCTCTATCGCATCGACCTGGAGCGCGATTTTTCCGGTGACTGGCCAGCCTTGGTCGACTTGCAGGTCGACGACATCACAGGACAGCCACGGGACGTGCGACGGGTCGACCCGGCCTTCTGGCTGCCGCGGGTCGTCTTTGATGCCAACGAGACCAACGTCCAGTCCAATGGCGGAACCTTGGTGCGCGGTCGAGCCGTCTTCCTGCGTCCCGAGATCGCTTTCGTTCCGGAGTTCAACAGCTTTGCGGTCGTCTTCGGAACCGGATATCGCGATGAGCTGTGGAGCGAATTCAAACCGAGCGAGGGTGGGCCGCAGCGCGGAAGACTCTTCGTCTTCATCGACGACACGGAGGCTTCCGATCCGGTGCTCGACCAGAACGATCTGATTCGGATCACACCCTCTTCCGGCGCCACCTCCACCCCCAACTTGCTGGCCAACGGTGGCGGTGGTTGGTATATGGATCTGGAGCCCAACGAGCGGCTGACCAGTGTCCCCTTCATCGTCGCCGGCGTGCTGGTGTTCAACACCTACACCCCTGCCGCCCAGTCGGTGACCACCGTCGGCGGCCTCTGTCGACGGGAAGGATCGAGCCGCATCTACGGCGTCTTCTTGCTCAACGGCAACGGTCTCCTGGCCTCCTCGGCCAACGATCCGACTCCCGACCGATTCAAACAGATCGATGATTTCGTCACCGCACCATTCACCGAACCGGGGCAAACCAAGAACCCGACCGACGATGGCACCGGCACTCCCGAGCCCACCGTCTTGACGGCGGCGCAAGCAGAAATTCTGCGCCAACTCAAGGAGTTCATGCCGCCCTACTGTCGCTTCGCGAGCTACACTATGGATGTGAAGATCTCGCGCTCCGATACGGGGGTCGAGTTCATCGCGCCCATTCCGATCTGTTTGGTTGAGAAGAACTGGCGGGAGTTCTAGGAAGGCTGAGCATGAAAGCGTTCTCGACAAGCCGGTGTCGGCTCAGTTTGGCGACGATGATCTTCGTGGCGACTTGGCTGGCTTCCTCCACGGCTCCGCTACAGGCGGATTGGCTGGTCACCGTCGACGGTTCGCGAATCGCCACCCGAGGCGACTGGAAGGTCAAGGGGCGGCAGGTCGTCTTCACGGCAAGAAACGGCACTTACTCCGCCCTGCCGTTGTCCCAGGTTGACTTGGAGCTGAGCCAGCGGTTGACCGAGGCCGCCAAGGCGCCCAAGGAGGAGAAGGCCGAGCCGGCGGTCAAGAAACCGCCGGTCTTGGTGCTGACCGACAAGGACATTCCCCGCTACCGGGCGACCAACAAAGAACCGACTGCCGGAGCGGAGGCCGATCAGCCGGTCAGCGCGGCGCCGGCGACAGACCTTCGGGTGGCGAGATGGGAGATTTCCGGCGACACCTCGTCAGCCAGCGGCACGACTTTGAGCGGCTCGCTGGTGAACCAGACTCCGGATGCGGCGGCTTCGATCCGGTTGATCGTGCGGGTCTACGACGAGGATGGCCAACAGGTTGGGCAGCGCTATGCCGAACTTGACCGAACCGCCTTGCCACCGGGCAAAGAGACGAGTTTCTCGGTGAGCTTTCCCGATGTGCTGCGAGTGGGTTCGGTGAAATTCGAGACCCGCAGCGCTCGTTTCCGCGCCGCGGAGCCGGAAGTCGATTCTTCTAGCTAGTGTCCCGAGCGGTACTTGGGAACACCTTCCAGGTCGTGTTGTTTGATCCGGCGCTGGAGGGTGCGGTAGCTCCAGCCGAGCCGCTCGGCGGTTCGGCGTTTGTCGCCGTCGCAGTCGATCAGGGTTCGGCGAAGGAGTTCGCGATCGTCGCCTTGGGGCGAGGGTTCGGTCGCGCCGTCGCTCAGCGGGCGGATCAGCTGTCGCAGATCCTCTTGGGTGATTAGGGGGCGGTCGGTGAGGATTACCGCTCGCTCCAAGACATTGGCCAGCTGCCGTACGTTGCCCGGCCAGCTTTGCTCGGCCAGGAGTGAGAGGGCCGAGGGGTCCAGCCGGGGAGCCGGTCTCCCTTTCTTCTCCAAGTGATGCTGCTTGACCAGCCGCGCCAGGAGATGGTGGCAAAGATCAGGGAGATCCTCGCTGCGTTCGCGCAACGGCGGCAGCTCGATCGGAAAGACGTCGAGGCGATAGAACAGGTCGCGGCGGAAGGTGCCCGCTTCGACCTCGGCCGCAAGATCGCGGTTCGAGGCCGCGACCAACCGCACATCGACGTTGAGCGTAGAGCCGCCGCCGACCCGTTCGAAAGCCCGCTCCTCGATGACGCGCAATACCTTGGCCTGTACCGCGAGGCTCAGTTCGCCGATCTCGTCCAAGAAGAGAGTGCCGTGGTCAGCGACTTCGAAGCGGCCAGCCTGTCGCCGGTCGGCACCGGTAAAGGCACCTTTGACATGACCGAAAAGCTCGTTCTCGACCAGCGCTTCGGGGATCGCCGCACAGTTGAGTGCCACGAAAGGCCCCTCGCGGCGTGGCGAAAGAGCATGCAGGGCACGGGCGAAGAGTTCCTTGCCGGTGCCACTCTCACCGGTCAACAGCACGGTGCTCTGCATCGGTGCCACTCGCGAGAGCAGATGAAGCGCGGCGCGCAATCGCGGGTGCGAGCCGACGATGGGTGGTGCCCCGGGCACTTCGAAGAGGCTGCCCTTCTTCGCCTCCGGCTGGAGAACGGAGTGAACCAGCTCGTAGAGTTGGTCGATCTCCACAGGCTTTTCGAGGAAGTCCAAAGCCCCTCGCTTCATCGCTTCAACAGCCACTTCGACGGTGCCGTAGGCGGTCATCACCACGACCGGGAGGGGGGGGCGGCGACGCCGGCATGCGGAGACGACTTCGAGGCCGGAGACCTCGGGCAACTTGAGGTCGGTGAGGACCAGGTCAAAGGGTCGAGATTCCACCTTTCCGATGGCGGAGAGACCGTCACCGCAACTCTCGACGGCAAAACCTTCGCTGGATAGCGCTCTCTCCAGCATCTTGCGTAGAGAGGCCCGATCTTCGACGATTAAGATTCGCGCCGGCTGGTTCACGGTGGCGAACTCCGGCCAACGACGGCGGGGATTGGATGGTCCGTGTCGATGACTCGTATAATCCTCTGTAGAGTCGGCGACTCGGTGGCAAGTCGGGCCGGCGAGATCCAAGGTAACAGCCGGAAGGAAACAGCTCCTGACGACAGCTCTGATTCTAGTCTGCTTCGATTTGCGCGAGGTGACCAGGGGGCTGACGCAGTTCATCGCTCCAGTCCACGGAGGCGAAGCAGAGTTCTCCAGATGATTCAACTCACCCAAGTCGATGAGATCGACCGTCTCGACAAGAGTCTACGACTACTTCGGGTCGAGTATGAGAAGTTCTTCAACGGTGCGCTGGAGATCCCTCCCGCGCAAGAGCATTCCAAGCTCGCCAAGGAAATCCGGCAGCTGCGCACCAGCCGGCGAATGACATCCGTCGAGCGGTTCCGTTTCATCCAGCTAGAGGCCCGCTACAACAGCTACAGCGAGCTATTCAATCGCCGGCTGCGCAAGTGGGAAGAGGTGGGCCATAGCAGCGCATCCACCGTTGGATCTTCGCCGCCTCTCGACATGCGAAAAGGAGTCGTCGTCCGCGACCGGCTGTCCGCGTCGGTGGTCGAGGCTCTCTACACCGAGCTTACGAACAGCGCGCAGAAGCCACGATTCGATCTAGAGAGTTTCCGCTCCTACCTGAGCCATCAGGCCGGTCAGATTCGCCGCAAGACCGGCTGCGACGCAGTGCGATTCCGCGTCGTCGAAGTAGGCGGACAAGCCAAACTGAAAGCAAAACCGATCCGGGAAGAGCAGACAGAACCGCCCGGTTGACAGTTCTAGAAACACTAGGGAGAAACCCGTGCAGAAATCAACCGTTCTGATCTGCTTGGCGATCGCGTTGACCGTCGCCGCCGTTTCCGCGGCGGTGGGCGCCGCAACGTCGTCCAATCTGAAAGAGGCGCTACTGGCGCAGATCGAGTTGGCCGAGAAGCAGCCGGACGACGCTTCGGTGCTCAATGACCTGGGAAACTTGCTGACCTTGGCCGGTGACCTCGAGCGAGCGGAGGAGGTCTATCGTCGGGCGGTGGAGCTGGCTCCAGAGGGAGTGACTCCGCGGTTCAACTTGGCGTTGTTGCTGCAGCAACGCAAGAACATCGACGCCGCGGTGGAGCAGTTGCGCCGCGTGGTCGACCTCGATCCCGAGCATGCTTGGGCGCACTATCAGCTGGGAGCCATCCAAGAGGCGCGGGGGATGGAGAAGCAGGCCGTACGCTCCTACGCACGGGCCTTTGCCATCGACCCCAACCTGTCGTTTCCGGAGATCAACCCGCACATCATCGAGAACAAGCTCGTGGTGCCGGCTCTCCTCGAAGCCTATCGAGAACAGGATGATCCCGGCGCTCCCAACAGCTACGACGATGCGCAGCGCATCGCCTCGCTGCTGGCGCCGGTACCCACCTTCAGCCGCTCGTGGCAGCCACCGGCCGAGGAGGCCGGCGATGTCGCAGTGACCGAGAAGCAGGCCGATGCGGAGTCCGGTGAAGTTGGCGCCTCGGCACAGTTTGACGGGTCGGGAGATGGGGCGGGAGAAGAGATGATCGAAGAGGAGCCGGAGGGGGCGCGCCAGGTTCGTGTTCTCACCGAGCAAGATTTGGAGCCAGGGCGGGTCAACCAGGCGTCAGCCCCGGGCCGTTCACCACGACGTGGCCAAGTCGGAGGCAACCGGCAGACGGCCAGCGATCTGGAAGCAGCCCGTCTGCGCACCTGGAGCCGGTCGCGCAACTCGGTACGGCCGCCAGCGCGTCCGCCGGCGGGAGGCGTTCCGCAGGCGAGTCCGCAGCCCCGAGGCAGTTCGGCCGACCGGCAGGGTCGCGGAACGTCGATTCGTTCCCGCTTCCGCCCCGGCTTGCGCAGTACGGGCAGCCTGGACACCGAGTTACTACCCGAGAGACCCACCAAGCCGGCGTTCGGCTAGACGTTGAATCAGCTAGACGTTGAAACGGATGTGCATCACTTCGCCGTCGTGCACGGTGTATTCCTTGCCTTCCAGCCTTAGTAGACCCTTGTCGCGGCAGGCGGCCATGGTCTTGTGTTCGAGGAGTTCTTTCCAGCCGACCACTTCGGCGCGGATGAATCCGCGCTCGAGATCGGAGTGGATGGTGCCGGCCGCCTTGCGGGCAATGGTGCCGCGGCGGATGGTCCAGGCGCGCACTTCATCCTCGCCGACGGTGAAGAAGGAGATCAGGCCAAGCAGGGAGTAGCTGGCCTGCAGCACGCGATCGAGACTCGGCTGTTCGAGGCCGAGATCGGCGAGGAACTCGCGCTGCTCTTCGCTGGCGAGACGCGAGATCTCTTCCTCGATCGGGGCGCTGACCACCAGCACTTCGACGCCGCGGGCGGTCTCGATGGCTGCCGTGGCCGTCTCGTCGGTCAGCCGATCCTCATCGACGTTGATGATCACCAATAGCGGCTTGGCCGACAGCAGTTGGAAGCCGCGTAGGCGGCGGGCTTCGTCGTCGGCCAGCTCGACTTCGCGCAGCGGCGTCTCGGCTTCGAGCGCGGGGAGGATGCGCTCGGCGAGCAGCGCCATCTCGCGCTTCTCTTCCTCTTCGAGGCCTCGCTTCTTGGACGACTCGAGTCGCTCCAGCCGCCGCTCGACGAGGTCATAGTCGGCGAGGATCAGTTCGAGATCGACCGTTTCGACATCGCGCGCCGGATCGACGGAGCCTTCCGAATGGAGGATCTCGGGATCGTCGAAGGCGCGAACGACGTGCACCAGGGCATCGACGTTCTTGAGTTCCGCGAGGTCGAGACTCTCGCGCCCTTCCCCTTTGCGGATTCCTGGGATGTCCAGGTACTGCACCGTTGCCGGCACGTACCGCTTTGGGTCGAACAGGTCGCGCAACTGCTCGAGCCGGGGATCCGGTACGCTGGCCACACCGATATTGGTACCGCGCGAGGCGGCGAACTTGCCGGTTTCCTGGTGCGATGCGGTAAGGGTGTTGAACAGTGTCGTTTTGCCGACCTTGGGCAGACCGAGGATTCCGAGTTGCATTGCGAAGGTACTCCGTTGAGGAAAGGCCGCCAGGCGATGGTGGCACGGGTCAGCGGCGTCAGAGTAGCTTTTCCGCGAGTCGTGGGCAAGCAGCGGCAGAATACGGAAGGGGCTTCGCCGGAGGCTACTCTGCGGCGCTGAGGGTCAGTCCGTCGATGAGTAAAGTGGGGCTGCCGATCATGCCGTCCAGCGGCAGGAAGGTCAGGTCGCGACCCACTGCCTGAATGCCGTGCAGCAAGTCGCTGATCGAGCCGTGGAGCCATGCCCCGGCGATCGGCCGGGTGGCCCGCCCGCGTTCGACGCGGAAGCCCCGAACCGAGAGCGCGAAACGATCCTCCGCGAGGTCGAAGCGGCCCGGGTCGCCGACATCGATCAGGTAGTAACCGCGCTCGATCCCGCCGACCATCTCGGCGACGGCGAGGTCGCGGCGTGGCTCGACGTAGAGGTGGGTCGGTCCACCGAGCGGCAGATCGCGCCAGCTGGCGCGGCGAGCACAGCCCACCGCCGCCGGCGAGGCGAGGCTAGATCCTCTGTGGCTGGATTCAGTGTGGCTGGATTCAGTATGGCTGACTAGAGGCTGCACAAACCGTCCGTGCTCCACCAGGATCACCCGCCCCGTTGGCATTCCCTCGCCATCGACCGGCGCTTCGAAGGTGCCGCCGGCCAGCCGTCCGTCGTCGATCACACTCAGGGCGGACGACGCCAGTTGAGCGTGCTTGCCGGTCAGAGTTCCGGCCCGTTCAGCCGCCCCGGCGCCGCAGAGCAAGGGTCACAAGCCGGCCACGACTCGGGTGGCCACTTCCGGAGCGAGGAGCACCTGGCCCTCTTCCCGCTGTGGCGGCGTGCCGGTCGCGGCGACGGTGAGCCGTGCCGCCAGCCGCCGAGCCAGAGCGCGGGGGTTGAGCGATCGTGCCTCGCGTTCGGCACCGAAGAAAGTCGCGGTCGCGCTGCCCGGCTTGCCCGCCCCCGCCGGTCCATGCCAGATGGCTTCGAGGCGCAGCGCCGCCACCCGCGAGCGCCAGGCGGCCCGCACGCCGAGGCTGCTGGCCAGGTGACTCTCGCTGGCGCCGTCCTCCAGCCGTGCGTGGGTCAGGCGGGCGCCGGCCAGCTCGCTTTCGAGATCGCGGCGGATCGAGCGCAACAGCTCCAGCCCTTCGCGCTCGCCGAGCAGCGGCGCGGCGAAATCTGAGGGCTCCAGCCAGCCGCTGTTGTCGGCGACCGGTTTGGGTAGGTGCAAACCACGCCCGTCCGGCTCGGGAAAGGGAAAATCGAGGCGCGGCTTGCCGCTGGCGGCGGCGAAGAAGGAGGCGCGCTCTCCACCGGCACGCACCGCCCAGCCCACCTCTTCGTGGAAGCTGACCTCCTCGCCGTCTTGACGAATCTCGATGCGGCGCGAGCGACCGGATTTGGTGTAGATCTCCGCTTGCTCGAACTTCTGGCGGGCGAGTTCGTCGAGCAGCTCGTCGAGGATTGCCGGTGCGCGGCTCATCCGTGTACCTTCGCGCCAGCCAGCCGCAGAGCGGGGGCCGAGGCCCAGACGGGCAGGAGGGTTCCGCCCTTGGCGCACCACCCTGCGCCCGCAACCTCGACCTCGCGGCCAATTCCATCGACCGAGGCCAGCAACTCGGCGACCGTTCCTCGCAGGCTAAATCGGCCGACCGGGTCGGCGATGGCGCCGCTGCGGATGCGTCGTGCATAGGGAGCATGGAGAACGAAGCTGCCGTCCAGTGGGTCGAGGTGACCCCTGGAGACCTCATCGATGAATAGCCCGTTTTCGGCCTCGGCGAGCAGCTCATCCAGGGTTGATTCCCCAGGCAGCATTTCGAGGTGAGAGGAGCGAGGCCCCGGCGGCTCGTGGCGGCTACCCCGGCGGCCGGCACCCGGCACCAAGGCGGTGCACAAGTTGGCCCAGCGAGCGTCGGAAAGGGGCTGCTCGACCACGCCGTCGCGCAGCAACCAGCGGCGGCAGACTTGATTGCCTTCGTCATCGGTTCGGCGTGCCACGCAGGCGGGAGCGGCCCCGGGGTCGTCCAGAACATGAAGCCCGGCACTGCCCAGGCGCAGGCCGACCGCCGATTCCGGCCGGCCGCCGCCCAGCGCCAGGACGTCGGCCTCCAGCGCGTGCGCCACCGCTTCGTGCAGCAAGACGGCGGCCGCCGCCGGCGCCAGGACCACCGATCGTCGCCCGCCCGGCGGTTTGGGCGCCTGCCGGGCGCGAAACCGAGAGACGAGGCAGCCGGCCACCGTTTCGACCGCCGCGGCGTCGAGGTTGGCGAAGAGCGCACCGTAGCGCCCGCTGGCCATCGTCGCCACGATGCTGAAGTACGACTCTCGTTCCGACTCGGGCACCAGGCGCGGGCCGACGACCTGCACCCAACGCCGATGGCGGCGCACGGTGACGCGCAATGGAAAGGCGACGTGTCGCCGGCGCACCGCGCGGTGCAGGGCGGGAGTGAAGTCGAAGAGGGGCGCGCTCGATTCTTGCTCGCTCCAAGCTCCGGCGCTGAGCGCCGGTAGCGGATAGGGTGCGACCGGTAGGACACGGGCCGTCTGGCGAAGCGCCTCGCCCAAGGCGCTGGCGGAAATCTCGTCCCGGCTGGCCAGCCAGGTGCGGCGCTCGCGGACCAGGCGCACCGCCAGCCCCTCTTCGCGCCGCAGGCGCGCGCCGTAGGCTTCTCCCTCCGGGGCCAGTTCGAGCCTCTCTCTACGCTCGAAAAAAGCGTCGGCGTGATCGTCCGGCCGATCGGCGATCTGCGCCAGTGCCCGCGCGACGGCGGCGGTATTGAGGCCGGCGAGAGACATCGCGCGATTGTCGCACAGGGAAGGTGGTCGGCGCTTCGGTTGGGTCGGTTCAGTGTCCGGGCGGTTTGCCCCTGAAGGACTTTCCCGCGATGATGTTGTAACCCACCAACAGGCAGTAGAGGGAGGCGGGAACGAATTCGAGCTCGATACCCTGGCGCATCGTTCGCTGATTCTGTGTGCGCGTCGTCACGACCAGGGAGGCGATCTCGTTTTGGACACAGAATCCGATGGCTTCTCTAAGGAGCTCCGGGCGTTGGAAGAACCGATCCGACCATTTGACCTCCACGGCCCAGCCATCTCTGTGGGGTAGCGCAAGATGGACGAGGTCGATTTCGCCTTTGTCCCAGCGCGCGTAGTGAGAATCTTGGTCTTGTTGAAACCATTGTGCGAAGACTGCGGTTTCTACGAGCGCTCCCGTCGCTTGATCGTCCGCCTCGACGGGAGAAAACAGAGCGGCTCGCAAAGAGGGGTTGGTCAGGTAGACCTTGAAGAAGTTGGCTCGCTTGAAATGTCGCCCCGTTCGGTCTACCCGATGGACCGTGCGGATCAAGAATGCGGCCTGGAGATACTCGATGTACTTCTTGATGGTTGGCTTGCTGACGGTGGATCTCTGCGACAGTTGCTCCAGCGAAACCTCTTGCGCGGTGTTGTATGCGAGGGTGGTGAACAGGGAGTTCAGCTCCTGGATGTCGGTGATTCCATACAGTGAGGGTAAGTCTCGCAGGAGGACCTTGTCGATGATGTCGCTGCGGATGAACCGCCCAGGATTGGCCTGGATTTCCTCGGATAGAACGACCTCGGGGTAGCCGCCAAAATTAAGGTAGTGAATGAAGCGCTCATTGAGGAGGGTGAGTTCTTCGGGAAGAACGCGCCATTCACCGAATTCTTTCTGCAAGTCGACGAGATCCTCATCGCCGCGCAGCGTCAGGTACTCGTGGAAGGTGAGCGGCGGCAAGTGAAAGTCGGTGAAACGTCCCGCCCCTGACTCGTCGCTCTTGAGGCGTAGCGCGGCGGCGGCGGATCCGGATGCGATCACCTTGAGGTTCGGATAGCGATCCACCAGCGTCTTGAGGTGTACTTCCCAGCGCTTGAGGTACTGGATCTCGTCAAAGAAGACGAAACACTCTTCCGTCTCGAGGTCGATCTTGCTGGCGGAGGCGAAGATCTCCAGCAACCGTTCGAGCGAGCAGCCGACGTAGAGCGGGTGGTCTACGGAGACGTAGCAGATCCGATGGGGAGCGCATTGCTTCTCGTCGAGCAGCCGCTGAATGGCGTGGTGGAGCAAGAAGGTCTTACCTACCCGTCGAGGCCCCATCAAGATGACAGCCCTGCGCACCTCGGTTTGGACGATCAGCGGATAGAGGATTTGCAGGTATGGACGAGCTCGATGCCGGCTGAAGAGATCCGGTATTTGGTGTGGAGGTACCCACCAGGGATTCTCGATGCGAAGACGGTGCTGGATCTGCTCGAGCGGAATATCGCGCATTGGACGGACTCCTTGAGCGCCCGGAGAAGAGGCGCATTAAGCAAAGTCAACTTCCTTAGTGCGCGGCCAAGGGCGCTAAGCAAAGTCTTCTTTCTCTAGGAGGCTAGCCTGCGCGCTAAGCAAAGTCAACTTCCTTAGTGCGCGGCCAAGGGCGCTAAGCAAAGTCTTCTTTCTCTAGGAGGCTAGCCTGCACACTAAGCAAAGCCAACTTCGCTTAGTGGTCTTTGGCTGAGAACTGGCTGAGAACGGGGTGGCTCCGGTTTCGCGGACAAGGCCGATGTGATAGTTAAGCAGGCGATCACCATGAGCCAAGAAGAACCAAGACCCGAGGTGGCGAAGTCGGCCTCGTCCGAGTTGGAGCGGCGGCTCGAAGCCGCCCGCCTCGGCGGTGGCGAGGCGCGCATCGAGCGCCAGCACGCGGCGGGAAAGCTGACGGCGCACGAGCGCGTCGAGTTGTTGCTCGATCAAGGTTCGTTCGTCGAGATCAATGCCCTGGTCACCCACCGCTGCCAGGACTTCGGTATGGAGTCCCAGCGGATTCCCGGCGACGGCGTGGTCTGTGGCTACGGCACGATCGAGGGCCGGTTGGTCTACCTCTTTGCCCAGGATTTCACCGTTTTTGGCGGCTCATTGTCGGAGACCAACGCCGCCAAGATCTGCAAGGTGATGGATCTGGCGATGAACAACGGTGCGCCGATCATCGGGCTCAACGATTCCGGGGGTGCGCGCATCCAGGAAGGGGTCGTCTCGCTCGGCGGCTATGCCGACATCTTCTTGCGCAACACACTCGCTTCCGGCGTGGTGCCGCAGATCTCCGCCATCATGGGTCCCTGTGCCGGCGGTGCCGTCTACTCGCCCGCCATCACCGATTTCATCATGATGGTCGAAGGGACGAGCTACATGTTCGTCACCGGTCCCGACGTCATCAAAACGGTGACCCACGAAGAGGTCACCAAGGAGGAGCTGGGCGGTGCCGCGACGCACAGCGCCAAGAGCGGCGTTTCGCATTTCACCACCGCCAATGATGCCGCCTGTTTGCAGCGCATCCGGGAGCTGCTCAGCTACCTGCCGAGCAATAATCTGGACAGCCCGCCGCCGGGAAAGAGCGACGACGATCCCGGCCGCGAAGAGCCGGCGCTGGATGAGCTGGTGCCCGCCGACCCCAACAAGCCCTACGACATCAAGAAGCTGATCTACGCCGTGGTGGACGATGGCACTTTTCTGGAAGTGCACGCCGAGTACGCGCGCAACCTGGTCGTCGGCTTCGCCCGTTTCGCCAACCAGAGTGTGGGCATCGTTGCCAACCAGCCGGCCTATCTTGCCGGAGTGCTCGACATCGACGCCTCACTCAAGGGCGCTCGCTTCGTCCGCTTCTGCGATGCCTTCAACATTCCTCTGATCACCTTCGAGGACGTTCCCGGCTTCTTGCCGGGCACCCAACAGGAGTTCGGCGGCATCATCAAGCACGGTGCCAAGCTCCTGTACGCTTTTGCCGAGGCGACGGTACCCAAGATCACCGTCATCACCCGCAAAGCGTACGGCGGTGCCTACTGCGTGATGGCCAGTAAGCACCTGCGTACCGATGTCAATTTTGCCTACCCGAAGGCTGAGATCGCAGTGATGGGACCGGACGGCGCGGTCAATATCCTCTATCGCCGAGAGCTCGAGAAGGCGGCAGATCGGGCCGCCGAGGTCAAGGCGGAAAAGGTGGCCGAGTACCGCGCCAAATTCTCCAACCCCTTTGTGGCCGCCGAACATGGCTTTATCGATGCCATCATCCAGCCGCGCCAGACGCGGGCGCACATTGTCCGCTCTCTGCGCCAGCTCTCCAGTAAGCGCGAGAGTCTGCCGCCCAAGCGCCACGGTAACCTGCCGTTGTAGAGCCGCACCGGCTAGAGTGGCTACGCTAGTTTTCCAAGTCCTGTGCTGCGAGGAGAGAGCTGATGAGTCGTGACGCGCCCCGGGTCGGCATTTTGATGGGAAGCGATTCCGACTGGCCGGTGATGGAGAAGGCGCTGGAGACGCTACGGCGATTCGACGTGGCGGCCGAGGTGCGAGTGTTGTCCGCCCACCGCCAGCCAGTGGAAACGGCGGACTATGCCGCGACCGCGGCAGGGCGGGGGATCGAAGTCCTGATCGCGGGAGCGGGGCTGGCGGCTCATTTGCCGGGAGTCATCGCCGCCAAAACCATCCTGCCGGTGATCGGGGTGCCGATCGCCGCCAAGCTCGAAGGGCTGGATGCACTGCTGTCGATCGTCCAGATGCCGCCGGGCGTGCCGGTCGCCACCGTCGGGGTGGGACGGGCTGAGAACGCGGCACTGCTGGCGCTACAGATCCTGGCTCGCGGCGACGACAGTGTCGCGGCGAAGCTGCATGAAGAGAAGGCGGCGATGGCCGAAAAGGGCAGCCGCGCCGATCAAGCTCTGCAGCGACGAATCGCTGACGGTTGAGCCGTTCGCAGCCGCGATAGACCCTTCCTTGACACTCAGCCGCCTGTGCGGCAAGCTCCAACTCTTCGCAAGATCTACGATTCGCCAGGGCCGCTCTAGGCGGTCCTCTTGAAGGAGCAACCATGAGAGAGAAGGATCGTCAGCTACGGCGCCGGCGCAAGCGCCGCGCTGAGCGCCTCAAGCAGCAACGCCAGGAGGCGATCACCGCAGGTAAGAAGGCCGCCAAGAAGAAGTCTTCGGCGGCGAGCACGAAAAAGACCGCGGCCAAAAAGGCGACGGCCAAGAAGACCACGGCAAAGAAGGCGACGGCCAAGAAAGCGCCGGCCAAGAAGGCGGCGGCCAAGGCGGAGGCTGCAGCGGCGGAAGCGGCGGCCCCGGAGGCGGTCGAGGAATCCGCCGATGCTGCGGCGGTAAACACTGAGGCGGCTGAAGAACCAGCCGCGAAGTCCGAGGAAGGCGCGGACGAGGGGTGAGCAATCGGCGGCCATTGACCGGCATATTGCCGCCAAGAGGCCGCCGAAAGGTTGAGCGATGAAAATTGCAGTCGGTGCCGACCACGCGGGATTCGACCTCAAGGAGCTGTTGCGTCAACGGCTCGAAGAGCTAGGCCACGAAGTCGAAGATCTCGGTACGCACTCTACCGAAAGTACCGACTACCCCGAGTACGCGGCCCAGGTGGCCCGGCGAGTCGCCGCCGGGCAGGCCGAGCGCGGGTTGCTGGTCTGCGGCAGCGGCGTTGGAATGGAGATTTCCGCCAACAAGATCGACGGCGTCCGGGCGGCCAACATTCATGATGTCGAGGAAGCTCGCTTGGCGCGCCAGCACAACGACGCCAACGTGCTGGCTCTCGGCTCGCGCCGATTGGCTGCCGATGAGGCGATGGAGATCGTCGAGGCGTTTCTCACCACTCCTTTCGAGGGTGGCCGGCACAGTCGAAGAGTCGCCAAGATTCACGCACTCGAGTAAGGGCCGGCGCTCGCACCATCTCGTCTCGACGACCTCGCCCTTAGATTTAGGAGCCTTGCTCATGCCCCATGATCGACCTCTTGCCGACGTAGATCCGGAAATCCACCAGGCGATCGCCGCGGAGCGCCAGCGGCAGAATCAAGGTCTCGAATTGATCGCTTCCGAGAACTTCGTCAGCCGCGCCGTGCTCGAAGCCACCGGCTCGGTGTTGACCAACAAGTACGCCGAAGGCTATCCCGGCCGGCGCTACTACGGCGGCTGTGAAAATGTCGATGCCATCGAGCGGCTGGCGCGCTCGCGCGCCCGCAAACTGTTCGGCGCCGAACACGCCAACGTGCAGCCCCATAGCGGCACCAGTGCCAACATGGCGGTCTATTTTGCCGTACTCCAGCCGGGCGACAAGCTGATGGGGATGGAACTCAACAGCGGTGGCCACCTCACCCATGGTCACCCACTCTCCTATTCGGGCCGAGACTTCAAGGTGGTGGCGTACGGCGTCGACCGCGAGAGCGAGAGGATCGACTACGCAGCGGTGGCCGAGCTGGCGCGCCGCGAGCGACCGAAACTGATCGTGGCCGGAGCCAGCGCCTATAGCCGAGTCATCGACTTTGAACGATTCCGTTCGATCGCCGACGAGGTTGGCGCTTTGTTGATGGTCGACATGGCTCACATCGCCGGCCTGGTGGCGGCGAAGGTTCACCCCTCGCCGGTGCCGCATGCGGACTTCGTCACCTCCACCACCCACAAGACTCTGCGTGGCCCGCGTTCCGGGTTGATCCTGTGCCGCAAGGTCTATCGCGCCGCCATCAACCGCGCGGTCTTTCCGGGCTTGCAAGGGGGTCCCTTGATGCACGTCGTCGCCGCCAAGGCGGTGGCCTTCAAGGAGGCTCTTTCGCCCCAATTCGCCGACTATCAACGGCGCATCGTCGCCAACTCGCAGCGCTTGGCGGAGGTTCTTGCGGGCTATGGTCTACGTATCGTCTCCGGCGGTACCGACAACCACCTCTTCTTGGTCGATGTCGCTTCGATCGGTCTGACCGGCAAGGTCGCCGAAGAGGCGCTGGAGGCGGCTGGGATCACCGCCAACAAGAACACCATTCCCTACGATGAGAACCCGCCGATGGTCGCATCCGGTGTGCGCATCGGTACCGCGGCGTTGACCACTCGCGACATGGGTGAGGAGCAGATGGACCAGATCGGCGAAATGATCTTCGAAGTGTTGAAAGAGCCGGCGTCGGCGACGACTCACCAGGCGGTCCGGCGGTGGGTGGAGGATTTGTGCGCGGAGTTTCCGCTCTATGACTGAAAGCGAGCGCTGGGCGCAGAGCGTGCGACGATGAGTGCAGTCGAGGCACTCACCCTGGCGCAGATCGAAGCGGCCCGAGAGGAACTCGGAGAGTTGGTCTTCACCACGCCGGTGTCGCGCCTCTCGGGGTTTGGTGTGGAACGGCTCTTGGGAGCAAAGACCAAGGTCGACCTCAAACTCGAGTTGTTTCAACGCACGGGGACCTTCAAGGCCCGCGGGGCGCTGCTCAACATGCTGGCGCTGTCAGCGGAGGAAATGCAGCGTGGGGTGACCACGGTCAGCGCCGGCAACCATGCGATGGCGGTTGCCTTCGCGGCGCGGACTTTGGGGACCACGGCCAAGGTGGTAATGCCGAAGAGCGCCAACCCGGCCCGCGTAGCTGGTAGCCGCACGTACGGCGCCGAGGTTGTGCTGGTGGACGATGTCCATCGAGCCTTCGACGAGATGCATCGCATCGAGCGCGAGGAAGGCCGCGCCTTCATCCATCCATTCGAGGGTCGCCGCACGGCGCTGGGCACCGCCGGCGTGGGGTTGGAGCTGATGCGCCAGGCTCCCGGTCTCGATGCGGTCATCGTGCCGATCGGCGGTGGCGGTCTTTGCGCCGGCGTGGCCAGCGCGATCAAGAGGATCGACCCGGACTGCCGGGTCTTCGGCGTCGAGCCGGAGGGTGCCGACACCATGCATCGTAGCTTCGCCGCCGGTGAGCCCCAGGCGATCGAATCGGTGCACACCATCGCCGACAGTTTGGGGGCACCGCATGCCGCGCCCTATACCTTCGGGCTCTGCCGGCAATTCGTCGACCGGCTGGTCAAGGTCAGCGACGACCAACTGCGCGGCGCCATGGCCCTTCTCTTCGCCGATGCCAAGCTGGCGGTGGAGCCCGCCGCCGCCGCCGCCCTCGCGGCGCTGGTCGGTCCGCTGGCGTCGCAACTGCGCGGCCAGCGGGTCGGGCTGATCGTCTGTGGCACGAACATCGATCCCCAGACCTTTTTCGCTCACTTGGCCGCCGCCCCAGAGCTGGATTGACCTTCACGGCCGTTTGGCCGGGTGTGCCGAGTTCGTCCCGCCGATGAAGCCGAGCTTCCTACTTTCGTCTCCGTCGCCGCCGCTCGCGGTCGGCACGCTTCTCTTCGGCCTTGCGCTTCTTCGTCGCCGCCCAGGAGCAGATCGGGCAGCCGTCGAGGTCGTGGTAGAGAGCAGGGCAGTACTGGCGACCGAAGTAGATGATCTGCAAGTGCAGACGATTCCAGCTCTCTTCGGGGAAGATGCGTTTGAGGTCGCGCTCGGTGTTGACCACGTTGCTGCCGTCGGAGAGTCCCCAGCGCTCGGCGAGGCGGTGAATGTGGGTGTCCACCGGAAAGGCCGGGACGCCGAAGGCCTGCGCCATCAGCACCGAGGCGGTCTTGTGACCGACCCCGGGCAATGCTTCGAGCCCTTCGAAAGTGCGTGGCACTTCGCCGCCGCGCTCGACCAACATCTCCGAGAGGCGGCGGATGTTTTTCGCCTTGGTGTTGGCCAGGCCGATTTGGCGAATGTAGCCACGGATCTCCTCGACGGAGAGGTTCGCCATCGCCGCGGGGGTCGGTGCGGCGGCGAAGAGGGCGGGGGTGACTTCGTTGACCTTCTTGTCGGTGGTCTGTGCCGAAAGCAGGATGGCGAGAAGAAAGGTGAACGGATCGACGTGGTCGAGTGGAATCGGGACGGTGGGGTGGAGTTCGTCGAGGATCTTCTGGATCCGCGCTGCTTTTTCGTTCCGTTTCACTAACGTCTCCTACTTTCCATAGAGCTGCACCCAGTAGATGCGAGGGTCGTCCGGGTCGTTGTCGGAGGCGTAGCCGATGCCGGTTTGCGAGAAAGTGGGGTTGAACAGGTTGCGGCGGTGGCCACGGCTCTGGCGCCACAGTTCGACGACTCGCTGGGCCGTCATCGGGTTGCGGGCCAAGTTCTCGCCGACGAAAGAGCATCGATAGCCGGCGGCTCGCGCCCGCTCGACAGGACCCTCGCCGCGGTGTCTGTGGGCGAAGAAGTCTTGGCGCAGCATGAGTTCGGCATAGCGTTGCGCCGCCAGATCGAGTGCCGGGTAGGAGACCAGAGGCTGCTTGCCATGGATGCGCCGAACCACGTTGACCGCGATGAAGAGCTGACGCCGTTGTGCCTCGACATGCGCGCCGGTGCGCTGGCCCGTCGTCTCGGCGGGCTGGATGGGCACCCGGCGACCGGCGCAGCTGAGTACCGGCACCAGGCCGAGGAGCAAGGCGGTCACCAGGAATCTCCCTCGACGGGCCGGTGTCTGGGTCACCAGGGCCATGGTCAGGCGGGTGCGGTGGCAACTTGGGGCGAGAAGATGGACTCAACCGGCGACGGTGGAACCCCTAGCTGTTGGCGTAGTAATCCACGAACTTCGCCCACCAGGTACAGCGAGCCGGTGACCACCAGGAGGCCCTCCCCAGCCAATGCGATGCTGAGGGCTCGTGAAGGCTGAGCCTCCAAGATGGCCGTTCGATCCGGTACCCAGCGAGCGAGTTCCCGGGGAGAATAGGCTCTGCGTCCTTGCGGTGAGGTGAGGATCACCCGGCGGGCTCGCCCCGCCAAAGCGGCGAGCATGCCCTCGGCGTTCTTGTTGGCGAAAGCTCCGAACAGAAGATCGAAACCCCGATCGTCACCGCACGGGTCGATCTGTGGCCGGTGCGCAAGGAATCGCATCAAGGCATCGATTCCGAGTGGGTTGTGTGCCGCATCCAGCAGCAGATCACGCCCGGCGTGTGGGGGAGGGCAGACGACATGCTCCAGCCGGCCCGGCCAGCGGCATCCTTCGGCTCCGGCGCGGATCGCAGCGCCGTCCAGGCGATCGAACCCTTGCGCCGCCAACGTCTCGGCCGCCAGCACCGCCAGGGCGAGGTTCTCCGCCTGGTGGTGACCCGGCAGCGGTAGGTCGATCTGGTAGTGGTCCGCCGGCGTGCACAGTTCAACGTGTTGGCCGGCCAGTTCCCGTGGTTGGCTGAGGAGGTCGCGCACCTCCCTTGGCGCCAGCAGGAGCACGGCGCCGGCCTGATTCGCCGCATCGATCAAAGTCTCCTCGACCAGCGCTGAGCCCGGCCAACTCACCGCCGGCACTGCGGCGCGGAGAATCCCGGCCTTCTCCCGGGCGATCGCCGGCAGCGACTCCCCGAGGTGCTTGGTGTGATCGAGGCCGATCGGTGTAATCACCGAGAGTATGGGGTTGCCGGCATTGGTGGCATCCAGCCGGCCTCCCATGCCGACCTCCATCACCGCCAGATCGACTCGCGATTCGGCGAACCAGACCCAAGCGGCGGCGGTGAGCGCCTCGAAATAGGTCGGCGGAGCCGCCAGCGCCTCTTCTCCGGCTTCGATCACCGAGGTCAGGAGCCTGCCGAGCTGCTCTCCATCCACCGCCCGGCCATCGATGCGCAACCTCTCTTCGACCGCTTCCAGGTGGGGTGAGGTGTAGAGACCGGTGCGGTAACCGGCGGCGCAGGCCATGGCGGCGAGCAGCGTTGCGGTGGAACCCTTGCCGTTGGTCCCCGCCACCAACACCGTGGGCACGTGCGACTGTGGATTGCCCAGAGTCGCCAGTAGCGGCCGTGTGGTGTCGAGGCCGAGCCGCACACCGAACAGCTCGAGGCGCTCGAGGATCGACTGCGCGCGATTCATGAGGTCGACTTAGAGGAAGTGGCGCAGGCAGCGGGCGACGGTCGTCTTGAGTTGCGGACGGGCCACCACCAGGTCGAGGAAACCGTGTTCGACGAGAAACTCGCTGCGTTGAAAGCCGTCCGGCAGACTCTGCCGAATGGTCTGTTCGATAACCCGTGGGCCGGCAAAACCGATCAACGCGCCGGGTTCCGCGATATTGAGATCGCCCAACATGGCGAACGATGCGGTGACTCCGCCGGTCGTCGGGTCGGTCAAGATCGAGAGATAGGGGAGGTTGGCTTGGCGCAGGCGTGCCAACGCCGAGGAGATCTTGGCCATCTGGAGCAATGAGAGTACGCCCTCCTGCATCCGTGCTCCGCCCGAAGCGCTGACCACGATCAGAGGCTTTCCTGCTGCCAGCGCACGTTCCGCCGCCCGCGTCACCTTCTCACCGACCACCGAGCCCATCGAGCCACCCATGAAGCGGTACTGCATCACCGCCAAGACCACCGGTATCCCTTCGACAGCCCCGTCGACGACGATCACCGCGTCGTTGTCACCAACCTTGTCGGTATAGCTCTTCAACCGGTCCCGATACTTTTTCGAGTCGGTGAACGAGAGAGGGTCGGTGGATTGAATCTGGGAGAAGAGATCCCGGGGAATCGGCGGCTGTTGGTTCTGCGCCGTCGCCGGGCTCTCGTCATCCACGGCCTCGGAGTCCGCTTCCGGGGGGGTGTCCAGGAGGAGTCGGATGCGCTCTTCGGCATCGATCCGAAAGTGGTGACTACACTTCGGACAGATCCGGAAGTTGAGCTTCAACTCCTTCGAGTAGATCACCTCCCGGCAACCGTCGCACTTGACCCAAAGGCCTTCGGGAACGGTGCTACGAGGCCGATCTTCGGCCGCCGCGGGTAGCGGCTTCTTTTTCTTCTTGAACCAAGCCATGGTTCACCCCACCGCGGATTCGAGTGTCCAGCGCTGAGGGCGATTAGCTTTCGGCAGCGTCTTCGTCCTCGGCGGCGGAGAGATCATTGGTGATGCCAAGCCGTAGGCAGGCGGCATCGTACATCTGCCGCGAAGCCTTCTTGGCGTTTTGCAGCTCCGCCAGCCGGTCCTTGACCTTGGATAGCTCTTCCTCGATCTCGCGATCGAGCTCTTCGATTTCCTGCCTGGTGACATCCAGGGTGTTTTCGTAGAATTTCCTCTGTCGATCGCTAAGGCTCATAGCCACCTCCAAGATGCACCCCTATCCGCCCGTTTGCGCGGCTGGCGCTCAGCATTGATGGGCCTTTGCTAGCCCAGAGTTCAAATTTTGTGTGAAAACTCGGCGGGCACGAATCCTCGGCCAGCACCCCTCTGTAACCAGGGCACAATACTCGCCTTCGACTGAGGGCACAAGCCAAGCCAGTGATCTGGAGTTGGGTCGTAGCAAGGGTGGATCGCTGTCGCTCACCGCCGGCTCCTCGCTAGAGGTGTCGGAGGCAGCTGCCTCTTGCTGTGCCGCTTGGACCGCGGACAGCTGTGCTTCGAGCTGCTGCTGCTTCTTTTCAAACTCGGCTCGCAACAGTGCCTCGCGCCTTGCCAACTCCTCATCCACCAGCCTCTCGACCTCACGAGGATCCGCTTGTGGCGCAGCCGGTGCGGCGTTGACGGCTGTAGAGCTCGCCCCGCTCGCCCCCTCGCCATTTTCCGTCTCGCCGTCGCTTGGCGAGGAGGAGGCTGGTCCTTCTTGGGCTGGATCAGCGGTGCCCTCTGGCTCGGCCGAGGAGGAGTTTCCGGGGTCCGCAGGTTGGGTCTCCACGGGTTGAGTGAGGGTGGCAGGGGTGGGTTCTGCCGGCTGGGAGCGCCCCCGTATCATGGTCCAGGCCAGAACGGCGGCTGCGGCCAGCGCCAGCAAGAGTAAGAGGATCCACCAGCGTCCGCGCGACTCTCCTTTGACCAACTGCGGATCGACGCCACCGGTCGGCGCAATGAGTTCGACCACTTCGCCAGCCTCCGTCCGCTCGCCAGCGTCAC
Organism: Acidobacteriota bacterium; assembly: GCA_024277255.1. Classification (GTDB taxonomy): domain Bacteria; phylum Acidobacteriota; class Thermoanaerobaculia; order Multivoradales; family SZUA-115; genus SZUA-115. The sequence continues at coordinate 68,557 of JAJRVQ010000080.1, forward strand.
TCTGTGGTTCGCCGGCACCATCCGCTCTGACCGCGGCCCGGGCATCGCCGGCTTGGCCGGCACTCGCAGGTGCTGAGAGATCCTTTTTAACCGGCTCAGCCGACTTGCTGCCGGCGACCTCGCTCACCTTCGCCGCGGTTTGCGCGGCGTCCAACGCACAGCGCGAGCTGTCCGGGCCAAGGGCCGGTGGTTCGACGGTGGGTTTGACGACCGGCTCAGCAGTTGGTTTGGCAGTGGGTTCTACCGTGGTGGCGGGAGTCGCCGTGGGCGGCCTCTCCGGCCGCGGTGTCGCTGTGCCCATGCGCTTGGCCGGCGCCTGACGGTCGTGGGTGAGAACTCTGTGCATCAGGGCAGCGAGGTCGGCCTGGCCGGGGGTCGGGTCGAGGCTGTGGAGGATCGACTCGATTCGCTGCTGCATCTCGCCGGCAGTCTGGAAACGGCCGTCAGGATCCTTGCTGAGAGCTCGCCGGACCAGTTCGTCAACCGCGGCGGGAATCGACGGATCGATGTCCACCGGGGCTGGTAGATTGCACTCGCGAACCGCTTCCAGTACGGAGAGTTCATTGTCGCCAGGGAAGAGCCGGCGCCCGAGGAGCATTTCGAAGATCAGTGAGCCGAGAGAGAAGAGATCTGACCGTGCATCGACACTCTGTCCTCTGGCCTGCTCCGGCGACATGTATTGGAGTTTGCCCTTGAGGGCACCCATCTGCGTATGTTGGGCTCGAGACACCGCTTTGACGATGCCGAAATCACAGAGTTTGATGTCGCCCTCGTAGGAGAGCAGGACATTTTGCGGTGAGACATCACGATGGACCAACCCGAGCTGCCGGTCGTCGAAGCCGCGCTTGCGATGGGCGTAGTCGAGGGCGCTGGCCAGGCGAGCTGCGATCAGCAGTGTGACTCCGACGGGTATGCGGATGCCGGAGCGCTGTGCCGCGTCGAGAATCGCTCGCAAGTTGCGCCCTTCGACGAACTCCATAGCGATGTAGTAGTCCTCGTCGAGTTTGCCGAGGTCGTAGATGTGGGTGATGTTGGGGTGGCTCAGCTGTGCCGCCAACTTTGCTTCGTCGATGAACATGTTGACGAAGGACTCGTTGTCCGTGAGGTGATGCAAGATCTTCTTGATCGCCACGGTCTTCTGGAATCCTTCGACCCCCTTCATCCGCGCCTTCCACACTTCGGCCATGCCGCCGATGGCGATCTTCTCGAGCAACGTGTACTGGCCAAACTCCTGGCCGGCGGAAACCGGCCTGAATGCAGGAGCGGCCGGTGCGGCTTTTCTGCGCTCGACCTCGGGCCAGGCCGTTTCCGCGGCAGGTGTGTGGCGCAGCTTGTCGATCTCGGCCGCCAAGTCGGTCGCCGTTCTCTTTTTCTTGGCCGGTGCGCTCGGGCGCTTCTTGGTGCTCCTGGAATCGAGATCGAGGCTGGACAACGTGCGCGAGAGCATGGCGTCGACATCGCTGCTGCTCGTGGTGCCGGCGCGGCTCCCGCGCCTTGTTTTCGTGCCCGTCTCTTTTCCCGTGCCGAGAACTCCCGACAGCGTCAACTCCAACTTGCGTTGGATCTCATCGTCCATCAGAGGCGGCGGTCGCCGGCTCGGTGGCCTCGCCGCCGCGGCGTTGGCACCAGCCTCGAAACCCGAAGGCTCGGCGGTCTGGGTTGGGGCAGCGGCCGCCACCCTCGGTGCGGCCTCAACTTCGGGTGGTCGCGCAACCGCGGCGGAGTCCTGGACCGGTTCGCTTGCCGGCCGGGTTGGGCTGGTGTGGGCTGGTGTGGGCTGGGTGGTGGCGGGGTGCACAGCGGCCGGTGGTTGTTCGCCGAGTTCGGCCAGCATGTCACCGAAGATGTCGGCGGACGAGACCTTCGGAGTCGGGCTCAGCGTAGTCTGCTCGACTTCCGCCAGCACGTCGCCGAAGATGTCGGCTGAGCTGAGTTTCTTGCTTTCCTCGACGGCCCGCGCGGCGGGTGCGCCACCCCGGGCCTGCGCTAGTCCGACTCTCACTGCATCGCGGTAGTCGGTGTCGGAAATCGGCTCGACGAGGAGCTGGTCGGCGTGTGGTTCGTAGGCCGCTACCTGTTCGGAACCGCCGACCAGAGCCAGAACCCCGGGTCCTCCGCGCTTGCCGGCGAAGGCATCCATCATCTCGGCAGCACCGGGTAGGTCACTGCTAACCAAGACCAGCGACGGTGCTTCGTAGGCCGCGGCGCGCAATGCTTCATCGCGGCTACTGACCACCTTGACGTTATAGCCGTCGGTCGTCAGCGCGCGGATCAGCGGCTCTGCATGGCGGTTCTCAGGCTCTACCACCAGGATCAGCGACATGGTTCTCGCTCCATTTCAGACTGGACTTTGTAGCACCCTCCGGCAGGAGAGTCAAACCCTGCGCATTCTTGAAGGTATTGATTCTACTGTGATTTAGCGCGGCGGCACCACTTGTTGAGCGAAGCGGTTAGAATCGGGGGACAAGGGGAGGGTCCCTTCTCCATCATTGACGAAAATTCCCCGGGAGCGAGACCATGTCGGGCCACAGCAAATGGAGCACCATCAAGCGCAAGAAGGGAGCCTTGGACGCCAAGCGCGGCAAGCTTTGGACCAAGATCCTACGCGAGGTAACCGTCGCCGCGCGACTCGGCGGCGGAGATCCCAGCGCCAATCCGCGCCTGCGTAGCGCGATGACCGAGGCTCGCTCCAACAATGTGCCGAACGACAACATCGCACGGGCGATCAAGAAAGGGACCGGCGACCTGGAGGGCGGTGCACTGGAGGAGCTGACCTACGAAGGGTATGGCCCCGGTGGCGTGGCGATCATGATCGAGACCATCACCGACAACAAGAACAGAACGGTGTCCGAGGTTCGCCACCTGTTCAGCAAGTACGGCGGCAACCTGGGTGAGAACGGGTGCGTGGGGTGGATGTTCGATCGTCGCGGAACCTTCGCCATCGAGGCGAGTGAAATGAGCGAGGAGAGCTTCATGGAGTTGGCGCTCGAACTCGAAGTCGACGACATCGCCACCGACGATCAGCTCTACGAGATCATCACCTCGGTCGAGGATTTCGCGGCGGTCAAAGAGGAACTCGAGCGACGGGAGATTCCCTTGGCCGTCAAGACGCTGGCCATGGTGCCGCAAACCACAGTCGAGGTGGACGAAGAGCAGGCGCCGCGCTTGATACGACTGGTCGAGGCTCTCGAAGACCAAGACGACGTCCAGGATGTTTGGGCGAACTTCGAGGTCACCGAGAGCATGATGGCCGCGGAGTGATGCCGGCGAACGGCCGGCGTCGCTCGGCCGGTGGCGCCAAGTCGGTTCGCATTCTGGGTCTCGATCCCGGCAGCATGCACACCGGGTACGGGGTGATCGACGCCGCCGGCAACCGAATCGTCGCCTGCGCTGTCGGTCGCATCTCCTGCCGGCGAAAACAGCCTCTGGCGCAACGGTTGGTTTACCTGAGTTCGGAAGTGGGGCAGATCGTCGACCGCTGGCAGCCGGACATCGTGGTGCTGGAAGCTCTCTTCCACGGAGTGAACCCACGATCCATGATCGTGCTCGCCCAAGCGAGAGGCGCCTTACTGGCGAAAGTGGCCAGCCAGGTCGGCGAAGTGCGCGAATTTTCACCCGCGGAGGTAAAATCGGCCGTTACCGGCAATGGTCGTGCCGACAAAGAACAAGTGGCGAGAATGGTCCAGCTCCTCCTCAAGCTGGAAGTTGACGATCTGGCTAGCGACGCCACCGACGCCCTCGCCGCGGCCATCTGTTGCTCTCGGCGATTGCGCATGGACCGTCTCGCAGAGCCGGCCGCGGGCACCTGAACCCGCCACCGAGAAGCTCTAAATCACTGGCAATAAACTGCTTACAGGGTATGTCAGTCATCCTGACCCGAGACGACTACCCTGTGCTAACATCCTCGAAGTCTCGACCTCGATGAGGCAGGAAAAATGGCGGTGAGCCCTTGGGCTCCCGGTTTAGCCGTTGCATATTTGAAACCGCGCGCCGCAAGAAAAGCGGAGCGAAATCAATGAATTGGGAACGGGATCCACCGACAGCGGGTCCTACCAGGTACGAGGAGGAGTAGCGTGGGCAATTTTTCGGAATGGATTCGGATCGGCGGATTCGCGATGTACTTTCTCTTGGCGTGCTCGTTCCTCGCCCTTGTCGTGATGTTGGAGCGTGCCTGGGCACTCTTCCGGGCCCGGATCAACGTCAACGAGTTTCTTGCCAAGATCCGCAAGGCGCTCATGGTGAACGGCTCGACTCGCGATGCGATCAAGGTCTGTGAGCAGTACCGTGGACCGGTCGCCTCCATCATGAAGTCGGGTTTGTTGAAGTACGGGCAGCCGCGCGAGGATGTCGAGAAGACCATCGAGAATGCCGCTCTCTATGAAATGGGACGGCTGGAGCGTGGACTGGTGATTCTGGCGACCATCGCCAACGTAGCGCCGTTGATCGGTTTCCTCGGTACCGTGCTCGGCATGATCAAGTCGTTTGATGCCTTGGCTGCGGCCGGCCTGTCCAACCCCGGCCTGGTGGCGACCGGTATCAAAGAGGCCCTCTACACCACGGCCGGCGGCCTCATCGTCGCCGTTCCGGTGCAGGTGGTCTACAACTTCTTCATGAGCCGGATCAACAAGTTCGTGCGCGAGATCGAGACCGCAGCGAACATGCTGCTGGAGACCTTCACCGACATGGAGCGCAAGGGCATCCAGGCGGAGCGCCCCGCGGCTGCTCCGCAACAACCCAAGAAAGCCTAGGGCGACACCGTGAAATTACGAGCAGAGCACAACACGGAGGCGGTCATCCCGACCGCTTCGATGGCGGATATCGCCTTCCTGCTCATCGTCTTCTTCATGGTGACCTTTACCTCCGAGGTGGATCGCACTCAGGTCACCCTGCCGAATACTGAGCTGCGCTACGAGATTCCAGCGCAGTCGGCCTTCATTTCGGTGACCGAAGCTGGTCTGATCCGGGTCAGCAACGGTGAAGAAATGAGCGTTTCGGTCCCCGGAGTCGAGGATGTTCTGTCCTTCGCCGCGCAAGTGGTGGCGGTCGACCCCAGCCGGGACTTCGTGATCAAGGCGGACAACAACGTACCGTATCGCACCGTCGACAGGGTGATCGACGCTCTGAAACAAGCCAGAGTGAAGAACATCTTTCTGCTGTCCAGAGCCAAGACAGTAGACGGTGCCGGTGGATAGAGGAGGAAGCCAACGATGAAAATCGAAAAGCGCCGGGTCAGCGATGAGATCCCGACAGCTTCGATGGCGGATATTGCCTTCCTGCTGATCGTCTACTTCATGGTGACCTCGACCTTCGCGGCGACACGAGGCCTCGACTTTGCCTTCCCGCCGGAAGACGATTCGCAATCGGACCTCATTGAACCGGAAGATGCGGTACTGATCGAGATCCAACCCGGCGGTGACCTGCTGGTCGATCAGAAACCGATGAAGGCGACGGAGATCGTCGCCTATCTCGAGCCGAAGTTGGTGAATAACCCGAAGAAGCCAGTCATCATCAAGCCCGATCCGGCATCGCCTTACGGCTACATGGTTGAAGTCTTGGACGAGCTGCGCCAGGGCGATGAGAAACTCGGCCTCAAGATCAATATCTCCCTGCCTACGCAGCGGGAGATCGAACTCTTCTGGTATTAGGTCTATGGCGAACAACACACCAGCCGTGAAAACCGTGACCCCCGGCGATATCTACATGCCGTACGGGGCGGAAGATTCACAGGATAGCCGCAATTTGTGGACGGCCGTCGTGGTCGCTCTCGTCTTGCACGTGATCCTCTTCTTCATCAAGTTCCCTGAATGGCGCGAAAACATTCAGGCGGAGGAGAAGCAGCAGAAGGTCTACGTCGTGCAGCAGGTCCGCTTCAAACCGCCGCCACCCAAGCAGCAGCGGGAGATCCCCAAGCCGAAGGCGAAGAAGGTGCCGATTCCCGATCCGACACCCGACGAGCCGGAGCCGATCCGCACGCCGGACGAGATCGAGCCGGATCTCGACATTCCGGACTCCGACTTCGACTTCGAGATCCCCGAGGGTCCGCCCCCGGCGGCTGAGCCCGAGGGGCCGATCATGGTCGGTGGCGATGTCAAGAAGCCGATCAAGATCCATGATCCCCAGCCAAACTACACGGAGTTGGCGCGACGGGCTCGTATCCAAGGCGTGGTGATCGTGCAGGCGATCATCGACAAGCAAGGCAACGTCACCAACGTCAAGGTCTTGAAAGGCCTCCCGATGGGGCTGGATCAAGCCACCGTTGACGCGATCAAGAGGTGGAAGTTCAAGCCGGCGACCCTCAACGGCAAGCCGGTGACGGTTTACTACAACCTGACCGTAAACTTCCAGCTTCAGTAAGGGTGTAGCGAGGTCTATGGCGTTTCAGGGGTCGCTCAAAGAGCTACCACTGCCGGACATCATTCAACTGGTATCCGTCTCGGGTAAGACCGGCGTCTTTACCCTCAAAGACGGAGTTTCCAGTGGAGAGATCTACCTGAGAGATGGTCAGATCATCCATGCTCGAACCGGTGCACTCGCGGGAGAGGAGGCGGTCTACGAGTTGGCGATCTGGCCGCAAGGGGATTTCGTCTTCAAACCGGGAGAGGCGCCGGCTAGCGTAACCATCAAGCGTTCCAACACCAACCTCTTGATGGAGGCGGCGCGGCGGATCGACGAGTGGCAGGTGCTAGCCAAACGGATCGGGTCCACGCGGCTGGTTCCGGTGTTCACCGAACGGGCGGCCAAGACGTCCGTGTCGCTCACCCCCGCCGAGTGGAGGTTGATCAGCAAGGTCGATGAGCGTCGCTCGATCGAAGAAATCTCCCTCGCCTTGGGTTTGAGTCCCTTTGAAGGCTGCAAGAATCTGTACGGGCTGATCACCTCGGGCCTACTGTCGCTCAAAGAGAACTTGATTAGCCTGCCGCACGAACGCCTTCAGAAGATGACAGTTGAGCGGCTCGGTCAACTAGTAGAGAAGATCCATCAGCAAGCGCAACTTCAGCTGAGCGCCACGGACCGAGCCCAAGAGTTGCAGGCACCACTGCAACTCTCCCGCGTTGAACTTGAGGCAGGCCGCCGCGCCGACGCGATCATCGACCTGGTGAGAGCGGACGAGAAGATCATCTCAGCAGCCTTGGGCCCGAACCAGTCCAAGATCTTTCTTCAACAGGTTGGCGAACTGGTCAACCTTTGAACTGCGACTGCTGAGCCGCGGCATGGAAATTGCTGTCTACTGAATTAACTATGGTTTTTGAAGTGAGTCACAGGTGCCGTTGACCTCGTCGTCGACCCTCGTGGCCTCCCGAGCCCAAAAAGGAGACCTCATCATGAACAAGCGAACCATCACCACGATAGTCCTAGCTCTCGTGGTTGTCGCGGTTTCGCCGGCCTACGCTGGCTGGGATGAAGGTGTAGCAGCCTTCAAGAGTAAGAACTACACACAGGCGGCGAAGGAATTCCAGGCAGTGGTCCAAGAGCGTCCCGAGTGGGACGGTGGCCACTACATGCTGGGTCGGGCATTGGCCAAGCTGAAGCGCAACGACGAAGCGCTGGCCCACTTGCGCAAGGCCTACGACCTCAACCCGAATAAAGTCGCGTACCAGATGGCACTCGGTAAATCCTACCTGGACAACAACCGCTATTCCGAGTCCGCCAACATGTTGAGCAAGATCGATCCCGGCAAGCTACCGTCGTCGCAGCGCACCGGCTATCACCAGATGTTGGCAGCGGCCTACGACAAGAGCGGCCAAAGTGGCCAAGCTCTCGTCGCCTTGAAGAAGCTGGCATCGGCTCAGCCGAACAATGCCGACGCTCAGTACCGGTATGGTCTTGCTGCCTACAATGCCAACCAGACGTCGACCGCGGTGGCGGCACTCGACAAGGCCGTTCAGCTGGCCCCCAACGACACGGGCAAGAAGGAGACCTTGGTCAAGGTGTTGATTCGAAGTGCTCGCGAGTCGCAAGGGGCACAGAAGCGCAGCCGCTATCAGAAGGCGGTCGGCGTGGCGAAGCAGCTGGCCTCGGCATCGCCGACCTACGAGAATGCGCTGACCCTCGGCGAAGTGCAGCTAGGCGCGCAGGACTACGCGGGTGCGGAGAAGAGTTTCCGCCAGGCAGTGTCGAAAGACAGCAGCGACTGGCTGGGTCAGTACTATCTCGGCCAGGCGTTGACTTCGCAAAAGAAGTACACGGAAGCGGTCATCGCCCTCAACCAGGCCATGAAGCTGGCTAGCTCCACCGGAGATCAGAGCAAGATCTGGCGTCAGCTCGGCTTTGCCAACGAGAAGCTGAAGAACTACTCGGCTTCGATCGAGGCCTACCGCAAGGCGGGGGACAGCACCGCGATTGCCCGGGTCGAGGAAAACCAGCGCATCGCCTCGGAGAATAAGCAGATCGAGGCGGAAAACCGCGAGATCCAGCAGATGGAGGACGAGCGTAGGAAGCTCGAGAAAGAACTGCAGGAATTGCCCGGTGGGCGTCCGCCCCGTTGAGATCTCGTTGAGAGACGGCTGGGCAGGATCGCACAATGAGCGATAACATCGGGGGCTCTTGATGAGTTCCCGATCCTTTTTCAGCGTTTGTCTTCGGCTCCTTCTCTGGGCCGGGGTGGTCTGCTCTGGCGCGTCATCGAAGCCAGCAGAAGCTCAAGTCTCACCCGGCGAACAGAATGTCGCCGAGCAAGCCGCCGAAGAGGTTGCCACGGAGAGATCCGAGTCGCCGCGAGAGGAGCCGGCAACGCCTGCTGCAGTGGGCGAGTCCGAAGAGGCCAAGACCACCGCTACTGTTGTGCACGATGATCCGGCGGGGGAGCTGGGTCTCATCGTGCCGGATCTCGACCTCTTCATACCGGAAGGGGAGTTCGAGCTTCGCCTCCACAAGTTGATCGACCGGGTCTCCTTCGAAGGGCAGGTGAACTACAACTTCGTCGATGGCGATGTCCGTGCCTTCCTGCGCTACCGGTACTACGCCTACCAGCGAACCTACCGGTTCGCCGTTTTCGATACCTTGGAGTTCCGCGATTTTCAGAATTCCGACGAGTTCGAGCGTGTGCGCGGCACCCTATTCCTGATTCAGTGGCCCCACAGCTACCACCACCGTAGCTTCCTTCTCACCGAGCTGGACAACATCACCACCAATCGTGAATCCTCGCAGACCAATGGCCGGGTCAGCAACGTCAACACCTTCGTGCGCGCGGGGTTTCAGTTGGGCACGCCCGATGACGATCGCTCGAATGCGATTGTCGGCGAAGATCGAGGTGAAGTTCGCCGACTCTTCACCCCCTACCGGCACATCGGCCCCGGGGACTGGGGAAGTACGGTGGCGGTGACCTGGGGCTTCGACTTTCTTGGCGGTGAGTTCGACTACCTACGCCTCGAAGCTGAGACGCTGAAGCGCTTTGAGCTGCCCCACTCGAGCTTTCTCTTCGGTCGGTTGCATACCGGTACATTTCTCCGCAAGGCGGTCAACCCGAGCCCGCAGAGCGAAGATCCCCGTGACGCCTACTTGGTGCCGCGGCGGGAGTTTTTCCGCCTCGACGGGCGGCAGAATCTGAAAGGTCTCAAGCGCAAAGTTCGTGGTACCGAGGAACTTCACACTTCCTGGGAGTTGCTTCTTCCCTGGTTCGTCGACGAGGAGCGACAGCGACTCCGCGCCCGGTGGCAGACTTGGTACTGGGTCGTCTACGCTGGCTACGGAACCGCCGGCTTCGATCGCGGCGTCTATTCAGACCTTGACAGCTACGTCGCTGACGCGGGCTTCGGCTTCCAGTCTTCGTTCACGGTACGAGGCTACAAGCTCTTTCTCTCGGCACTTCTGGCACGCGAACTCGCTAGCGAGGCCGATTATGAGTTTCGCGTTTCGGTCAAGTCGTTCCACTGAGTCGAGGCCCGTTTCTCTCCGGCTTTTCCTCGATCAGGTACCCTACTTGCGCATGTTAGCGGTGTGCTAGAATTTTGCCGTCAATGACTAGACAAGCGACGCGGTTAAACAGACCAACCATCGACCGTGTCGGGAGGAAACCCATGAGATCGGCTCTGATTTGTGTTGCTTTGATCCTGGTTCTCGTACCGGGTGTGGTTCTAGCTGGAGACGGAGTGCACGCTCCGACCTCAACTGGCGAAACGGGTCTCTTCACTCTCTTCACCGGCCAGACGCTGCCGCAAGGTGACTGGTCCTTCGCTCTGCAGTACAACAACTGGGATCGAACGGTGATTCGCGATGGTGGAGCGGGCTTGGGCTCTCAGTTCAGCAGCAACTGGGACTACGACATTCACCGTCTGAGCGCCAGCGTAGGCTACGGCCTCACCGACAAGTTCGAGATCAGCCTGCTGGTGCCGTTCGAGTCCCTGGACGGCACGGACAACAACCGTTTCGGGCGCATCAACGGCCGCAACTTCGTCAACAAGATCGATACCGATGGTCTCGGCAACCTCCGCCTCGGCGCCAAGTGGCGCCTCTGGGAGGAAGGGGCTAAGCGCTTCGCTGTCAACGCCTTCGTAGAGGCGGGTGGCGATGATGATGCGGCTCTGGCGACCGGTGACACTGCATTTGGTGCCGGCCTCGCCTACGAGATTTCGAATTGGGCACTCAACCTCGGCTATCGTGATCCGGGGACTCCCGACAACGGCTTGGCGGTTTCCGAGGAACTGTTGGTCGGTGTTGGCTATGCCGCTTCGATCCACGAGAATTTCGACTGGATCACCGAACTGGCGGCGACCGTCTACCTCGATAGCGATGTGCGCCAAGATGATGCGTACGATCTGACCTCCGGCGGCCGGCTGTGGTTCGGTGAGAGCCAGGATTGGGCCTTCGACTTTGCACTGCGTACCAATTTGCAGCATCTGAGCGACACGGATGAGTTCTGCCCCATCGGCGGTCTCGTCGGTCTCTCATTCTTCCCGCGTTTGGCTCGCGAGAAGGCTCTGGCCGCTGCCAAGGCCGAGGAGGAACGTCTCGCGGCCGAGGCGGCCCGCCAAGCCGAAGAGGAGCGCCAGCGTCGCGAGGACGAAGAGCGTCGCCGGAAGGAGGAGGAAGAGCGCCTGCGCCGAGAGGAAGAGGAGCGCCGCCGGCGAGAAGCCGCCGAAGCCGTTCCGCCACCGCCACCACCACCACCGGTGATCGAAGAGGTCTGCCTCTTCGCATCCAATAGCACTCGCGTCGACAACCGCTGCAAGGCGACTCTCGACGAGGTTGCTCTACGCATGAAGGAAGATGCGGCGAGGGCTGCCTTGGTCATCGGTTATACCGACAGCACCGGTTCTGACCGATCCAACCAGCGCACCAGTGAGCGCCGGGCCGAAGCGGTCAAGAGCTACCTGGTGACCCGTCACGCCATCGATCCGTCACGGATTACCACCGAAGGTCGTGGCGAGAGCGAAGCCGTGGGCGACAACTCGACCCGCGGTGGTCGTTCTGAGAACCGGCGGGCGCGGATCATTCTTCGCGTCCAGTAGCGATCCAGTGGGTGGGCGCTTCGCGAGGCCGAACGGCCTCGCGAAGCCTTACCCCGCACTCCTCGCGCCGTGGCCTACGGTTCGGTGGCGCCCAGCTTCTCTCGCCTCAGGGAGACGATGGCACCGAAGAAGCCGGCCGCAGCTCCGATGGAGATCAGGACGAAGAGCTGGCTCGGGGAGAGAAACCGCCGGGTCAGCAGGTTGGCCCAGGTCGACGTCTCGGCGAACCTGGCGACCAGCAGGCGGTGGACGGCGAAGAGGCCGGCCGCCGCCGAAAGCGCTCCCAGCAGCCCTTGCAGCAGCCCCTCGGCGTAGAAGGGACCGCGAATGAAGAATTCGGTCGATCCAACCAGGCGCATGATGTTGATCTCATCCTGGTAGAGGTAGGCGGTGAGGCGCACGACGCTGGCGATGGTGAAGATCGCGGCGGCTAGCAACACCAGGGCTAGCGCCAGGCCCACTCCTCGTACGATCAGCACAGCGGTCTCGAGTTGGCTGATCCAATCTCGATCGTCGTCGACCATCGAGACTTCAGGTCGCTGCCGCGTTTCGGCGAGCCAACTCTCGAAGAGCCGAGTGTCGAGTTGGCGAGCGTCGAGGCCAATCTCTATGGATGCTGGAAGAGGCTCTTCGTCCCAGCCCTCCACCAGGGAGGAGAGGCTGGGGAACAACTCGCGGAACCGCTCCTGCGCGGTCGTCGGGTCGATCGTTTCCAGGGAGGTGACCCAAGTGTGTGGTGTTGCTCGAATCTGCCTCGCCAGCGCTTCGACTAGCGCCGGTTCGGTGCCCGGTTGCAGATAAATGATCACCTTCGTTTCGTTGCGCCACTGCTCCAGTTGGGCGGCCAGGTTGCCGCTGGCCAGCTGGAAGAGACCTCCCACAAACAGCGAGACGCCGATGGTGAGCACCGCGAGCAGGCTGACCTTCCAGCTACGCAAGAGGTTGAGGCAGGCCTCAGTGACGAAGTAGACGAGAGCGCGCGAAAGGGTCATTCGAATGAGTATGCCTCGCCGTCAGGAGAGTTTTCGTCCTCATATTCGTTGCCGTCTTCGGTGACGAAGGAGGGAGACGCGGGGGTTTCGTGGCGAGCCAACTCACCAGGTGGAAGGGTCTGATCGGAGGCCAGCCTTCCGCTGTCGAGGGTCAGTAGGCGGCCTCCGAGACGCTGAATGATGTCTTTGTCGTGGGTGGCCAGGAGAATCGTGGTGCCTTGCCGGTTGATGTCGAGGAAAAGGCGCAAGATTTCGCGAGACAGCTCGGGGTCGAGGTTACCGGTAGGCTCGTCGGCGATCAGCAACTCCGGCCGGTTGATCACCGCTCGCGCGATGGCGACCCGCTGCTGCTCGCCCCCGGACAACTCCGGAGGAAAGGCGTTGATGCGGTGAGCCAGGCCGACACGGCGTAGCGCCGCATAGGCGATCCGGCGGCGGTCCTTGAGATGGACACCCAGCACTTTGGGTACGAAGGTCACATTCTCGAAAACCGTCTTGCGGTGGATCAGGCGGAAATCCTGGAAAACCACCCCGATGGACCGGCGAAGGAAGGGCACCTTCTTGCGCGGGATCGAAGAGACGTTGCGACCGTTGACCAAAATCTGACCCTGACTAGGTGACTCCTGGCGAAAGATCACCTTGAGTAGCGTCGTCTTGCCGGCACCGCTGGATCCGGTCAGGAAGACGAACTCACCGCGCTCGACGTGGAAGCTGACGTCATCGAGAGCCGTCTGGCCGCCGGGGTAGCGCTTGGTCACGTTGTAGAAGCGGATCATGTCGGTACTTGTCTCGGTGCTGGTCATCATGTCGCGCTCGCGACCGGTTGCCGTCTCGAATGGGGAAAGACAGGTGGACTGTAACGGATGAAGGTAGTCACAAGGAATAATGGCGGTGAGATGAAGGGTGCGAACAAACAGGGTGGATACCGAGTGTGGTCCGATGCAGCCGGCGGCATCGAGGTGCGATTCGTCGGCAGTGGACCGCGGGAGGCGGCGAGAACGACGCCAGGAGAGGTTCTTTCGGCGCTGGGCGAAGCGGATCTCGATCTCGCGTGGGCGCGACAAATCCACTCCGCAAGAGTGCTGTCCGCCGTAGCCGGCCGATGCGGTGAGGCGGACGCGTTGGTCACCACCCAGCGAGGCCTGGCCCTGACGGTGGTGACCGCGGACTGTGTGCCGGTGTTGGTGGCGGAGCGCAGGCAGGGTAGGGGCTGGGCGGCGGTGCACGCCGGCTGGCGGGGGTTGGTGGCCGGCGTTGTGGCACGGGCGGTGGCGCGGCTACAAACGGCGATCGCCTCGACCTCGACCTCGACCTCGATCCCGACCTCGGACGGCGCGCAGACAACTCCCGTGGATATGATGGCATGGATCGGTCCGGCGATTGGCGTCTGCTGCTATGAGGTCGGTGAAGAGGTGGCGGAGGCCGTCGTGGCGGCGACCGGCGGTGACGGCAGCCTGGTCCACCGGGGCGCGGGCGGCAGAGCGCACCTCGATTTGCCGCGCGCCGCCGCCTTGCAGTTACGGGCGGCAGGTGTCGAACAGATTCGTCGCATCGAGGTGTGTACCCGCTGCAATCCGGATCTTCTCCACAGCTTTCGCCGCCAAGGACTATCCGGGGGGCGCAATGTGGCTCTCATCTGGGCGCGCTGAGATCGGTAGCGGGTCGACCCTCAACCGTTGTCGCCGCCTTGCCTCAGCCGTGCCCGCACGCCGTGGGCCTTCGTTCCGCTGGCGCGCAGTTGGCCGCAGGCGCCCTGCACTTCATCACCTCTGCGCTGGCGCACGGTGGTGAACAGGCCGCGTTGTCTCAGCCGGTTCTTGAACCGCTCGACTGTCGCCTCGTCCGGCGCAACCATCTGCTCGCCGAGGACGGGGTCGGGATTGATCGGGATCAGGTTGACCTTGGCGCGCAGGCCGCGCAGCAGGCGTGCGATTTGATCGGCGTCTTTCAGCCGGTCGTTGAAGTGACGGATCAACAGATACTCGATGGTGATCTTGCGGCCGCGTTCGAGCGGGTAGCGCCGCAGGCAGGCGAGTAGATCGGCCAGCGGGTAGGTCTGGTTGATCGGCATGATCTCGTTGCGCCGATCATCGTCGGGCGCATGCAGGGAGATCGCCAAATTCGGCCTCCGCCGCCAGGAGGCCATCTCCTCGAGTGCCGGAATGATGCCGACCGTGGACACCGTGACCCGCTTCCAGGAGGTCGACTGGGTGAGCAAGTCCAAGGACTCTCGAACCGCCTCGAGGTTGAGCAGTGGCTCCCCCATCCCCATGAAGACGATATTGGGTGCTGCCGAGGGGTCGTCGAAGGGTCTCGTTGTCCTCGCCTGCGAACTCCCGGGTTCTCTGCTTCTGGACTCCCGGTTGATCAGGCGAACCTGGGCCACAATCTCGCCGGCACTCAGATCGCGGCCGGCTCCCCAGTAGCCGGTCACACAGAAAGTACAGGCCAGCGCGCAGCCGGCTTGACTGGAGATACACAGGGTGCGCCGTTCTTCACTGGGAATGTCGACCGCTTCGATGGTCGCCGAGTCGTGCAGCCGCAGCAGGTACTTGCAGGTACCGTCAGCGCTGAGTCGGCGCTCGGCGATGCGCGGTGCAGCGATGAAGAAGCATTGCGCGAGTTCACCGCGCAGCCGCAAGCTCAACTCGGTGATCTCGTCGATGCTTTCGACGCCGCGCCGGTGGAGTGCCAGGTAGATCTGGTTCAGGCGGTAGGGACGGTCTATGAACGGAGCCAGCTCGCGGTCGAAATCGGCCCTGGACAAGGCCACGAGATTGCGCCGAGTATCGGCAGCGGAGAGAGGGCCACTCATGGAGCGCTACAGGGGGTTGTGGTGAGCATCGGTCTCGCCAAACCGGCGGCGCGAGAGACGGTCGGTTTCTTACCCTGCCGCGGTTTCAGCCACTACCGCGGCGAAATCGCGGAGTGCGCATTCGGCGGGTGGGATCGATTCCGATCGAGCGCAAAAAAGAGAGATCTACGGCGTTGATCTGAAACCGCGGATCGACCAGGTCCACGGCGGGTTCTTCGAGTGGTAGAGCATCGCGTTGTTGATTCTCCCGCTTGCAGTCGAGCAAGAGGTGTAGTGAATAGCCCTCGCGGCGAATCTTGCGCAGCGTTTCGTTGACCTCGGAAGAGTCCGAAATGGCCTCCGACAAGGCACGCCCCAGGTCACGAAGCATGTGGCGGAGAGTTTGGTCTTGATTCGCCATGCGGTGTCTTTACGCTGTCTTCTTGAGGCGAGGCAAAATCGATTATGCCCCGGCCCCCAAGGGGTGTCAAACAGCGCCGAGTCAGGCAAGAATTGCACTCAGTTTCGGCAAAATGGGCCTGCCAGCATCCGTTCCATGGCGGACCCGTGCTAGCCTCGGCACCATGTCGCGGCGGGAGGACTCGGCACCGGAGGAACTCACGCTTGAGCGCTGGTTGAGCGATCAAGGAGTTCTGACCCAGACACGGACTGCACTGACCGGGGATATCTCGCGGCGCACCTATGCGCGCTTCGAAACCGCGGCGGGAGGCACTCTGGTTCTCGCCAGCTATCCGCCTTCCCAACGAGCGGTTTGCAGACGGTTCGAGGCGACCAGCCGCCTGCTTGCAGGCTTGGGAATACGCGTGCCGCGCATCGTGGCGCCGCGCTGTGACCAAGGCTGGATGCTGCTCGAAGACTTGGGTCCCGAGACGCTCTACGATCAACCCACTGCCGATTGGGGCCAGCTCGCCGCCTACTTCGAGTTCGCCATCGAGGCCTCGCAACGCATTGCGACTCTGCCGGTGGATCAGGTGGCCGCGTTGAGCCCACCGCTGGACAGCGCGCTGCTGACCAAGGAGTTGCACCAGACCTATGAAGTCTTTCTGCGCCCGGAAGGTCTGTTGGGCGAGGGTGATGAGCGTTCTTTCATCGAACGGGCGCTCGGCGAGCTGTGCATCCGTCTGGGCGAGGCCACGCCGATCCCCTGCCACCGTGACTTGATGGTGCGCAATCTGGTCCCGGTCGCCTCTCCACGCGATGGTCTCACTTCTTTGGCGGTTCTCGATCACCAGGATCTTCGACTGGGTCCTCCCGGCTACGACCTGGCTTCCCTGTTGAACGACAGCCTGTTTCCGCCGCAGGAAACGGAGAGCCGGTTGTTGAAGCTGGCCTTCGGCAAGGAGCCTCCCTACCTCGACTACCACCGCGCAGCGGTGCAGCGCACGCTCAAGGCGGTGGGTAGCTACGCCGCGTTTGCCCGTCGCGGCTTCAATCGTCACATCCCGTTGATCGCGCCGACGCTGGCAAGAGCCCTCTTGCACCTGCGGCAGCTACCCGAGCAGGAGCGCTTGTTTTCCCTCGTCTCCCGCCGGTGGGCAGCGGCGGCGGCTTGAAGAGTGGGGTAGACTGAGGCCAACCAAAGCGGTGTCGAGCGCCCTGCGCGATGCAGGTAGCCCTGCCACCCGGGAGACTAGGTCATGGAAATCCCATTCATCATTGCGATTGCTGGCTTGGGTATGGCGGAGTTGATGGTCATCTTGGCGATCGTGGTCCTCATCTTCGGCGCTTCCAAGCTTCCTATGCTGGGCAGGGGGCTGGGCGAAGGGATCCGCAACTTCAAGTCCGGCATTCGAGACGACACCGACCGCGACAAGCTGCCCGAGAACTCCGAGAAGTCCGAAGACAACTAGCCGCTACCGGAGAAGAAGCGGTTAGACGACGCCGGCGAGAATCCGCAGCTCGCTGGGTCCGGACTTGCGCCACACTTCTTGGTGGTGATCGAGATAGACGCCGAGCACCCGGTCGACATAGGTGCGAGTCTCATCAAACGGCGGCACGCCGCCGAAGCGCTCTACGTTGCCCGGTCCCGCGTTGTAGCCGGCCAAAGCCAGCTCCAGGTCGCCATCGTATTCTTCGAGCAACCAGTGCAGGTAACGGGCGCCACCATCGAGGTTGGCTTCGGGGTTGATCAGATCGTCGGAGCCCAGCCAGTGCGCCGTCTCCGGCATCAATTGAGTCAACCCCACAGCTCCTGCCGCGGAGACCACGGTGGGCTGGAAGCCCGACTCGACCTCCACCACGGCGGCCAGCAGCAGGCTGTCGATCTGGTGCCGTACCGCGGTTCGGTAGATCGCGTCGCCGTAAGGGACTTGGCGGAGTAGTTTTCGACTGGCTTCCTTGCCGTTGTAATGGCGGAAGAGTTCGAAACTCTGTGACTTGGAGCGGATCGCTGTCGATAGATCGTCGGCATCGAAAGCGTGGAAGCGACCGCCTTCAGCCGGGGTTCCGGTGATCCACTCCACCAGTTCTCCGAGGAGCAAGACCTCTTCCGGATCCAGCAGCTCGGTCGGGGTTTTCGGTGTGGCCGGGTCCGAGGGTGAGCTGACCAGTGTGAAAACGAGGCAAAATGTCGCAACAAGACCGCCCCAAAGGCTTCGCCTAGTTTTTATGTTCATGTCGCTATAACTCCTGGTTTTGCAGTGTCTCTGCAAGGGGACCGGGCCATTTCGGCGTGGGTAGTGGCAAAGAGGCGCGCCCGGCGACTACAAAAAACGGCGCCTATCAGGTTTCATCCCGACAGACCCCGTGGCTGCGGTATTTGAGTGCGAGTTCTGTGCCAGTAGCCACAAAACAGCGCATTCCTCTGCGATTCCGCGCAGAAATTCGCTTCAGCAAACAGGCGATACGGAGGTCCGGACCTCGCCATCGAAGGGCTCAGCCGCTGGAGGACCGTCCTCTGGCTTGAACGATTTGAGGATCGCTTCTGTTAACGGCTAGATCTACGCAACGGCTGCCGGTTGCCGGCGTCGCGCACGCTGTCCATTTCGATTCCCAGGGTGGAGATCTTGTTGCGCAGAGTGTTGCGGTGGATCCCCAGCGCCTTGGCTGATTGTCCTAGGTTACCGTCGTGGCTGCGCAGCGCTTCGAGGATGAATTGCTTCTCGAACTCGCGACGAGCTTGTTCGAGCAGGAGGCCCTTTTCCACCAGGACTTTGACGATCTTCGCCAACCGCCTGCTCAGTTTGTCTTCCGCCATTAGCGATTCTCTCGACGCTTCTAGGACCGCGGTCCACGATAGGAAATGAGTGCAGGTTATCACATCCGGCAACTGGTCCCTTCGAGGGACGACGCGACAAGCACAACCAAAAAAGCGCCCGCTTGCGGGCGCTTGGTGAGATCCGAATCGGTCGGGTGAGCCGAGATCGGCCGCCGTCTACTTGAGCTCGAGAACGTCGCCGACGTACACGGTATGGCGTGAGGTGATGATCCTCGCCACCGACGAGTTTTCGTGGACGGAGAGGATCCCCAGTTCGCCGATGACCACCGGCGGCAGGCCGGGCTTACGGTTGCGCCGATAGATGGTGAAGATGTCTCCGGGACTGACTTCCTGCTCGGCGCCGCGGTCGATAAACACCACGTGGTCCTGGCCCAGCGAGACGATGTCGTCGTGCGACATCAAGACGACGGGTGCCCCTTCGAGGTTCTCGGGCGCCGTTGGGTAGTTGATCGGGCGCATCTGGCCCATACGCGCCAAGGGTACCGGCTCGGGCTCGAACGGCATCAACATGGCACCGACGATCACCGGGTCGCAGCTGTGGACGATCTCGGCGATAGCGGTCTCTTCCTGCACTGAAAGCACGCGCACGCGGCCCAGATACTCGTACAGTTGTCCAAAGATCTCTCTGGTCACCGGGTGTTTGACTCGGCGGCCCGGCTCGACGATGGTGAACAGCGAACCGATCTCCAATCCTGCGGCACGGCCGCCGTCCAGATAGACGATGTCGCCGGTGGCCATTCCGTACTTGATCGTATCGGTGGCTCCGTAGCTGCCCTGCAGGAACGTCTGGCGACCATCGAGGCGAGGGGTCAAGTTCTCGTACTCGGAGCCGATGATCGAGAGTGGGAAACTCTCACCTACCGCACCGATGAAGCCACTGCAGTAGATGTCGGTCTGCGTGCCTAGCGGCACCGGGCCGTCCAGCCCGTCGTCCGGCCCGAGAATTCCGTCATCGGGCTCCTCGGCCGTATCTTCCACACCCGCGGAATCGTTGTCCAATCCCAGAGCGGCAAGGTTGTCGACAGACTCGACCTCGACACCGATGACCAGCGGGTCGCCGGGGTAGATCCAGTGGGCATCGAGGATGTAGCGATTGTTTTCCCACAGTTGTGGCCAAAGGTAGGGGTCGCCGTGGAATTGCTGCGCCAGATCCCAGAGGGTGTCACCGGGTGCGATGGTGTAGATTTTTACAGCCGAATCTTGGGTGTAGGTAGGCGGATCCCAGGCGGTCCAGCGACCATCGACTTGGTGCAAGGTGCGCGGTGGTTGGTGGGCAAAGGCGCTGCTGGCGAGCAGCAACAAGACTAGGGTGATGAAGAGCGTCCGTTGGACCATCGATATCATCTCCTGAGGCAGAACAAGGACCAGCCGAGATTCGAGCGATTCTATAGTGAAGTCTCTATTTCCCAAGGTATCCGGTTCAGCCCCAGTTGTCAAGATTTAGGGCGCAGCCCTTCAAGTCTTACTTGAAGGGTCACCAGGAAGTCTAGGGTAACGCCAGCCGCTCTTCTTCGGCGACGGCTGCCGCCGCGGTATCCGGAAAACGACGGATGAGTTCGTCGTAGGTCATCCGGGAGCCCCCGCGGTCGCCGCTGGCTTGCAGGCATCGCGCGGCCTTGAGCAGTGCGTCGGGGACCTTGTTGCCTTGGGGAAACTTCTCGACGGTCTCGAAGAAAGCCGCCAGGGCGCCGCGGTTGTCGCCACGGGCCAACCGCGCTTCACCAATCCAATACTGAGCGTTGTCGGAAAGCTGGGTATTGGGATAGGCCTGCAGGAATTGTTGAAAAGTGGCCTCGGCGTCCACGTACTGGCCTTCGTTGTACTGCGCGTAGCCCCGGTCGTACAACGCTTGACCTTGGGCTGAAAGCGGCTCGACCGGCGTCGCCTCGGCTACCGGTTCGCCGGCCGTTGAGGAAGGTGGTGTCGAGCCGTGGCCTTGTTGGGCCGCGCTGGGTGGTAGCTCGAGGTCGCTCTGCTCGATGGTGACGGTCCGAGCCGATGCACCGTCGATCGGTGCCGGCTCGCTGAGCGCTGGCTCCGGCGGCACATAAGCGGGGGGGGCAATCGGCTCGCGGCCAGCTTCTGATGGCGTCGAGCGCGAAGCGGAGCCGATGGGTTCCTCGGTTCGCCCCGTTCTCGAAGTGATGCCACCTGCTTCGAGCAGGCGCATTCGCTCGCGCAGACGGGCCAGCTCTACCTCGTTGACCCGCACTTGGCGCTGGAGGTCGACGATCCGGCTCTTGAGCCGTTGTAGCTCCTCGCTGGATTTGTTGTTAGAGCGGAACATGGTGCGACCGCTCGCACAGCCGCCCATCGAGGTTGCCAGCACCAGCGATGCCAGCGCCAAAGCGATGATCGCTGGCCGCTTCATCGTCTCCCTCCTCCGCCGGTTGCGGCGGCTGCGGTGGCTGGGCTCTCAGCCGGTGCAGGCTTGGCCTCGCTGGACGGTGGCGGTAGCGTTGGGATCTCTTCGATCAGTGGGCTATCCGGGAATTGCAGCTTGAGACGATCGAAGGCAGTCGTCGCCTTGTCGGCCTGCCTCATTGTCGCGTAGGACTTGCCGAGTTCGAAAAGCACCTTGTCTTTCTCCGTATATTCCGGAAAGTCCTCCAGCAGCTTTTCGAGTCGTCCCGCCGCAGCTTTGGGCAATCTGAAGCGGTAGTAGAAGTGGGCAACGATGTACTCGTGTTCGGCCAAGTTGGCGCGTACCACGTTGATCTGCTCACGCGCTTGTGCCGCATACTCGCTGGTCGGGTAGAGGCGCATCAGTTCTTGGTAGCTCTCCAAGGCCTTGCGGGTGGTCTTTTGGTCGCGATCCGGCTTCTCCATCTGCCGGGCGAGGCTGTTGGCACGCTGGAAATGGGCGTAGGCGGCGCGATCGCTGGTGGGGAATCGATTGAGGAAGTCGCGGAACTTCGCTTCGGCCTGAATGTAGGCGGCGCGGTTGCCTTCGAGGAAGAAGGTGTCGGCCGCCAGCAGCAGCCCTTCGCGACCGGTCACCGTGTTGGGTTCGACCTCGAAGGCGTGGGTCAAATAGGGGCGCGCGCGCAGATACTTCTCTTGCGCCACCAGCTCCTTCCCGCGAGCGAGAGCCTCGGCAGCAGAAAGTTGCAGGATCGGATCCTCGCGGACTCGGCCGCTACAGGCCGCCGCAATCAGCAGCAGGGAGAGCAGCGAGAGCCAGGTCCGAGATGGAGCGAGGAGGATTCGCCGGTTGGAGTGGAGTTTCATGATGCCTCCGCGACCGCGCGTCTCAGGTCGGCGGCCTTGGTCACAGGGTCAGAGCTGCCGAAAAAGGCGGAGCCGACGACAAACGTCTCAGCTCCGGCGCGCGACAGCGCACCGATATTGGGGGTGTCGACGCCACCATCGACTTCGATCTCAACTTCGTGGCCGGCGCGATCGATCATCTGCCGCAACCGGGCCACCTTGGCGACGGAGCGCTCGATGAACGGTTGGCCGCCGAAACCCGGATTGACCGACATCAAGACGACGAAGTCGACCACGGGAAGCACATCGACGAGCGATTCGACCGGGGTGGCCGGGTTGATCGCCACCCCCGCTCGGGCGTCGCCGTTGCGGATCTGGGTGAGCAGTCCATCGAGATGTACGGTGGCCTCCCAGTGCACCGCGATGCGGGCGCAGCCGGCAGCAAGGTAGTCGTCGAGCATGGGGCGCGGGTTGGATACCATCAAATGAACGTCTAGCGGTATGTGGGTGCGTCGAGCCAGGGCTCGCGCCACCGGGGCTCCGAAGGTGAGGTTGGGCACGAAGTGGCCATCCATGACGTCAAAATGGATGAATTCCGCTTCTGCGCGCTCACAGACTTGCAAGGCACTGGCCAAGTCCGCCAAGTCGGCGGCGAGGATCGACGGGGCAAAGCGCATGATTCAGCCTCCGGCTGGTGCGGCGACCACTAACGAGAGTGCGTCGCGTTGGCTGACAGGATGACCGGGCAAGGGAAACTGGCGCAAGATCACGCCTTCGGGAATCTCCGCATAGGGCTCGAAACGCACGCTACCGATGCGAAATCCCCGGCTCTCGAAATAACGGCGTACTTTCTCATAATCGCGGTAGATCAGGTCGGGCATCAGATAGGTGTCGGCGGTCGTCGCCAGGGCGACCAGCAGGTCGATCTTCTCCACCGGTGAAACCGTCGTCTCTGCTGCCGGCCGTTGTTCGATCACCGCGCCCGGTTCGGCGTGGTCACTGCGCACCCTCAAGATCCGTCCAAGGCTGAGTCCAGCGGCGGCCAGCGCGACCTGCGCTGAGGGCAGAGCGTGGCCGCGAAGGTCCGGAACCTGAAGTTGCTGTGGGCCGCGGGAGAGAACGGCCAGCACCGAGCTGCCACGCTTGACCAGCGTGCCCGAAGTCGGTCGCTGCTGTACGACGTGGCCAGCGGGAATCTCTTCGGAATAGCGGCCTTCCTGGTCGAAGCTCCAGCCCAAACCTTGGCCCTTGAGCGTGTCGACGGCCTCTTCGCGGGACAGACCCGCCAGATCCGGTGCCCGGGTCACTCCCGAGCGCACGAAGAGGCTGAAAGCAAGATACGAAGTCAGCCCCAGAATGAGGAACAAGAGGCCGCCATAGCCACAAAAAACCAGGATTTTCAGCAGCTTTCGTCGCACGCAGGGCAGTCTAGCAGCCCGCGGTGGAATTCGTCCGGGTCGCGTTGCTGGCGCCGTGGAACCATCGAGCTATGATGCGCCGGTGATGACTCGATCCGCGAACAAGGGACCGCCTCTCGGGGCGCACGTGTCGGTGGCCGGAGGGCTGGAGAAGGCCCTTCCTCGTGGCGAGGAGTTGGGCTGCACGGCGATCCAGATCTTCGTCAAGAGCCAGCGAAGCTGGCAGGCCAAGCCGCTCGCCGACGAGCAAGTCGCGGCCTTCCGCGAGGCCCGCTCTTCCAGCCCGATTGCCTTTGTCGTCGCCCATGCCTCCTACCTGATCAACCTGGCGGCGACCGACGCGGAGAAGCTGGCCAAATCCCGGCGAGCGCTGAGCGACGAACTCGACCGCTGCGCAGCCTTGGGTCTCGACGGCCTGGTTCTGCATCCGGGCGCCCACCTGGGAAAGGGCGAAGAGGTGGGAATCGAGCGCATCGCTCGCTCCCTCGACGCCGTCCTGGGGCCACGCGACGAGGGCTCGCCCAAGGTCTTGCTCGAAAACACAGCCGGCCAAGGTACCGTGCTTGGCTACCGCTTCGAGCAACTGGCGGCCATCCTCCAACAAACCGATTGCCGAGCCTCACTGGGTGTTTGTCTAGACACCTGTCACGCTTTTGCCGCCGGCTATCCCCTCCACCAACCCTCCGGCGTCGGCGAGACCCTTGAACGGTTCGACGAAGCCGTGGGCCTGGAGTCGTTGGTCTGCTTCCACCTCAACGACTCGAAACAGCCCTTCGCTGCACGAAAAGACCGCCACGAGAACCTCGGCAATGGCGAAATCGGCGCCGGCGCCTTCGCCAGCTTGGTCAACGAGCCGCGGCTCGCCAGCGTGCCGATGATTCTGGAGACGCCGACGGGTGACGACAACGAGGGGTATCGGGAGGATCTGGCGTTGTTGAGGTCGTTTCTGTAGAGGGGCGGCATGGAGGTTCCCGCGGCGCTCCCGGGCGCCAGCGTGGGCAGGATGGTTGCCCTGCGTGTCGGCTCTCTTCGCGCTCCGGCGCAACTCACCCTTCGGGTTCAGACATTCACCTCCGCTTTGCGAAGAGAGCCGATCCGTGCCCAGCGTAGCCTCCTGCCCGCTGGCTTAGGTCGTTTCGCTAGAACCTCCACACCTTGAGGTGTTGGACGCCTCGCTCGGGCTTCGCCCGATCTTGCGGCTGTAAGGATGGGTATCGTGCCCGAGCTGTTCCGTGCTTGCCGTCATCCAACTGGTAGAGTTTGGCTGGAGGTGTCGACGATGAGAATTGCCATCGAACTCCCGGAGCCTCAAGCCAAGAAGCTGCGCGGAGAGGCTCAGCGGATGAGAGTAGAGCCGGAAGAGCTGGCCACGGCCGCCGTGTTGGACCTACTCAACCGCGAGGTCAGCGAGTTCGACTCTGCCGCGAGACATGTGCTCGCGAAGAACCGGGAGCTCTATCGACGCCTCAGCTGATGCGATACCTTAACCTGGCTGAGGTGACCGAGCTGCACGATCTGCCACCGCCACGAAATGACAGGAATCGTGCGCCAGTCTACGCGCCTCTCTTGGCTAAAGCGAGTTTAGGAGATGCTTGGGTTCCGTGTTGCTGGCTCGAAAGGCCGGAAGCCAGCTGGCGATCGCAGCAGCTCCGAGCAGCAATGCTGCTGCCACAACCCGGACTCCCATGCTGCTAGCTTCCAGACCAAAGAGCTGACTTTCCAGCAGACGACCAAACGGATAAGAAAGGAAAAGACCGATAGTCACTCCGACCACAGCTTTCCACATCCCACGCCAGAGAAGCCACCGCTGCACTTCTCCCCTCGTCGCGCCGATGGCAATCCGAAGTGCCACTTGGCGTTGTTGCTGGAGAGCGAAATGATTCAACGCCCCGTAGACGCCTCCGAGCGCCAGTACCAGCGCTAGAAGCGTGACCAGGGAAAACAAAGTTGCGAGGAACTGAACACTCGAAAGGGCCTCCTCAAAGACTCTTCGCATGGTCCCAGGTCTAACCACGACATCGGGATCGAGGCTCTGTACAGAGGTCTGTAGGGACATTTCTGCGCCACGCCGTAGGCGCACGAGTAGTGTTGCCGAACCACCGCCTTGCTCCATAGGCCAGTAAGTCAGCAGCCCTCCTATCGGTTGAAGAAAACTGGGGACTTGGACTTCCGCCACAACGCCGATGACCTCCCTCGATTCTTGCTCGAATCTAATTCCTTGGCCAACCGCAGCACTAGGTTTGCCCCAAAATCGGGAGGCCATCGATTCCCCCAAGATCAACACCGGTGCCTCCGTTTCCAAGTCTTCAGGGGTGAACTCACGGCCAGCCAGGATAGGCTGACGCAAGGTGTGGAAGTACCCTGGACCCACAGGTGCCATGGCGACAAAGTCGAGCATTTCCTCCCCGGCGGCTGTTTCGATCGTTACCTTGCCAAGACTCACTGCTGTCCCACTAACTCGACCAAAAAAGGTCTGATTTCCTAGTCCTTTGTTACAATGGAGGTACAAGCCAAACCACTGACAACAAAGAGGAAACCAGACCTTGGCTCACTATTCTTCCGTTTTCTCCCAGATCCTCAAAGTTCTGCCAAGACATGAATTCCGCGCTGCCGCCCAGCGGCACCATCAAGGCAGGAAGCTGCGCTCTTTGAGCCGCTGGGATCAGTTCCTCGCCCTCGCCGTGGGC
>JAJRVQ010000081.1 GCA_024277255.1 Acidobacteriota bacterium
GAACACCGCTTCGGTGATCCGCCCCTGGCCCTCCACCTGGCCCAGCTGGCGGTCTACGCCGCGCGGCCGGCCTGCGAAAGGCCGGGGGTCTTTGGCGCGGTCGGCGGGGCGATCGAGTTGGACGTGCTGGCCGATTGCCTCTCCACCCTGGGCAATGCCCACCGCATCACCGGTGACACCAAGCAGGCGGCCCGCTACTTCAAAGAGGCGACGGTGGTGGCCCACCGGGGCTCCGGCGATCCGCTGATCCAGACCAAGATCGAGTCTATGTCGGCGGTACTCATGGCTGACAGGGGCCAGCTGGATGAGGCCCTCTTCCTCTTCCTCCATTGCCTGGAGGTCTACGAACGGCTGGGCGAGGAGGAACTCGTCCATTGGGTTCAGGTCGCGATCGGCCAGGTGCAGCTGCGCGCCGGCCGGCCGGTGCAGGCGCTCAACATCGCGTTCGACTGTATCGGCGAGGTCGACCCGGCCCGCGAACTGCGGGTGTCGCAGTCGGCGATGTTGCTCATCGCCCAGGCGCGCCTCGACCTTGGCGACCTGCGGCGGGCGCTGGGCGATGCCCGCATGGTGCAAGAGTGTTGCAGCGCGCCGAGCGATGAAGGGATGCGGGTGCGCGGCGAGTGGATCGAGGCCCGCGCCCAGCTAGCTCTCGGCGACTGGCAGGAGGGGGTCGCCGGGCTCGACGTGGCGCGCGACAAACTCCTCGAAATCGGCGCGCTGGGCGCTGCCGCTCTGGCCCACCTTGAACTGGCCCTGGCTCACGCCGACGCCTGCCGGTGGGAGGAGGCCCGCGCCATCGCCCGCCAAGCCTTCGGCACCCTCGCCGCCGCCGGCCTCGACGGCCAGGCACTGATCGCCCTACGCACCGTCGCCCGCGCCGCCGAAGAGGAGAAGCTCACCAGCAAGGTGTTGCGCCAGGCGATGAGCGCGGTGACCACCTCGGGCTAGGCGGGCAAGAACCCACCGGTCAAGCAGCGGTCGTCGATGAAGAGCACGGTACGGGTGGCGGTAGCCCCAATCCGTGTGCCACCAACTTCTTCTGTCCGGTGCAGTGCTTCAGTTGCTTCAGCTCGGCACCACCCGCCTAGTAGGCGGCTCACGTTGATGCTCTTGGCGCTGTATGCGGGTTTGGCCGCCGGCGGGGTTAGGTGGCGATCGAGACTCCTCTTGACGGCCGCTCTGCTCCTCCTGTTCGGCCATTCGCTCAACGCGGTAGGCGGATCCAAGCTACAAAGTCGTATCGAGATTCGGTTCCGCTTGGCCACCCCGGCGCAGTTGCCGGAAGGCTGGACTTTGCTCGCCACTCCCGACACTGAGGAGCTGGCGGTCCAGCGGGTTACGGTGAGCGGCAACAAGCCGGTCACTCTGACGCTGCCCAGCGGTAGCCGCTGGCAGCTCTCCGCTGAGTTGCCGGGCTATTGGGTACGCCGCTTGCCCCTGAGTGTGGCCGCTGCTGCGCCCTCGTCGCAGCCGGCGGTGGTGGTGCTCGACCTCTGGCCGTTGGGTACCTTGCGCGGTACGGTGGATTTGGCGGAGAAGAAGGGCTCTTTGCCGGAACGTCTGCTGGTGACCACGGTGTCGGCGCCGAAGGTGGTCGGCCGGCCGCCGATGCCGGCCGGCGTTGTGCCCTGTTCGATCCTCCGTGAGGGACGATGGAAGGGTAGCTGGAGCTGTTCGCTGCCGGCGGGCAAGTTGGATTTGGCGATCAGCGCCGAGGGGTTTGTGCCGCAGTATCTCTGGGGTGTCGAGGTGGCGCCCTTGGCGCAACGTACCGCGCCTGCCATCCAACTCGAACGAGGTGCCTCGATCGCCGGTTGGGTGGCGGTGGAGGGTGGCAAGATCGATCCTGAAAGTTGCGTAGCTCGTCTCACTCCGGCGGCCGATTGCCGGTCCGACTTGGGCGAAGCTCTCAAACTCACCGCGACCGTCTCCGAGACGAAAGTCGGCGGCGACGGCTTCCTTCAATTCACCGCTGTCGCTCCCGGTACCTATGCACTGAGTGTGGTGCAACCGGGATATGCGGCGGCGACGGTGGATCTCATCCGGGTGAGCCCGAAGGAGGAGACATTTCTGGAGCAGCCGCTGGTGCTGACTGCCCCCTTGACGCTGCGCTTGCAGATCGATCCCGCCCTCGATCCCAACCAACAACCTTGGAAGGTCACCATCCACACTTCAGCGAGCAAGGCCGCCAACGGAGGTCGGATGGGCCTCGCCCATGCCGGTCCCGCCGATCGCCAAGGCCAGCTGGTGGTGACCGATCTCAGCCCCGGAGAGATCAGGGTCCAGGTTGAGGATAGCGAGGGGAACCGGGCCTTCACCACCGGCACGAGCCATTGGTCGCTGGAGACATCGATGAGCCGGCGCATCGAGATTCCGCGGATTCAGATCGAGGGGCAGATTCACCTGGGGGAAGAACCCCTGGCGGCGACGCTCTGGTTCGGCGGTCGATCCGGCTCTCTGCGCGCTCGCTTGGAGAGCGACGAGGAGGGGCGTTTCTCTGGCATCCTGCCGCAAGAGGGCTTCTGGCGGCTTCAGGTGACGGCGGAGAAACCGAAGCTGGAGACTTGGCTGGCTACGCAGGTCGACAAGCCCAGCAAGGGGGCGGCGCGCCTTGTGCTGAGGTTGCCCGATACCCGCCTCTTTGGTCGCGTCGTCGATTTCGATGGCGCTCCGCTTGTCCGGGGCTCGGTGAACGCGCTGGGGCGAAGCCACTCCACGATCCAGCGGGCGACCACCGATTCCTCCGGCCGCTTCGAGTTTCGTGGGCTGGCCGAGGGCAAGACCGCCCTGGCTGGTGAGAGTCGCTCCGGCTGTCAAACGGGCAAGGTGCTCGTCACCCTCGCCGAAGGAGAGGAAGTGGGTCCGATCGAGTTGCGCTGCCGGAAGCAGAAGCGGATCACCGGCACGGTGACCGGAAGGCGGGGGCCGGTCGGTGCTGCGCGAGTTCGACTGGTCGGGGCAGGCGCTCAGTTAGGAGGAGGGGAGGCCACCACCGGCGCGGACGGCGGTTTTTCCGTCACCATGCCGACCAACGTGGTGCGCGCCGTGGCCCACGTCGCCGCCCCGGGCTACGGCTACCGGCCGGTGCGGGTCACGCTCGGCGAGGAGCCGCTACACTTGCGAGTGGAGGAGGAGGCCGGGATCGTCGAAATCGTGCGTCCGGGTGATGAGGACTCGCTGATGAGTCGTGACCTGCGGCTGGTCCTTTTCCGGGGAGGGTTGGAGGTCCACACCAACTTGACCGGTTTCAACAGCTCGCAGGAGGTGGATGGTCAACTCGGGTGGTACCGAATCCCCGGTCTTGCCCCCGGTGAGTTCACCGCCTGCATCCTGGGCCCGGCACCGACTCCCGGCATGGCTCCGGCGATGGCGGAGAGTTCCGCCTGCGATTCCGGTCAACTGACAGCCGGGGCTCGATTGCGGCTCAGCCCTCAGCCGCCGGATTGAGGGTGTGAGTCTGGCACCTGGTCAGCAGCTCGGGTCATGGGTTCGGACCAGCAAGAAGTTGGCCAGCTCTTCGCGGCATTTGCGACGCTTGACCGCAGCCAGACTCCGCATCTAACATGTCGAAAGTGATCAAGGCATGAACGCTGAAAAGGAGTTGGAACTCCTGCAATCGATAGTCAACCAATGGGTCGGTTTTTCCTTCAAGATCCGAGGCTGGCTTCTCGCGCTGATTACTGGACTGACTGTTGGATACCTCTCGGGGAAGATAGAGTTCGGGGGAGTTGTATATCTTGCGATTTCGGCATCGCTCATTGCGTGCTTCTGGATCATCGATCAAAGCCAGAGAGTCGTAGCGGGGCTGGCTATCAAGAGGATGCAGCACATTGAAGAACTGCTGAGATCTGATCACCCGTATGACGGGCCTAGAATCACCGAGAGTCTGCTACCTGCGCTCAAACCGCTATTTGTCCTGAAGGAGGTGTTCAAGGCTTCCTTCCAAGCTCTAAGCTTCATCCCATACTTCGTGCTACTGCTTCTCGCTGTCGTGCTGGCATGGTTTGGCCCTTCGCCATGAGGCCGGTCCTACTACACGATCACCACTTGGTCGGCCATGGACCCTCCCCGAAAAGGGTGAGGCATCTTCGGTTGGGATCGCCAGCAACGCGAAGAGACGGCGTTTATTCGACATCGGCACAGAAGCTGTGAATCGGCAGAGCATCCGCTGAGAGGATTCCGTCGGACCAAATCACTTCGGCCTGACGAAGACCTGACTCGTCAAAATCGAGAGCGATCGATGTGCCTCGTTTCTGCGCTACCTTGTCCCAAGGTGTTCCGCGGCCTGAGTCACTGAGCTTCAAACCACGAAACTCATCGACAACCTTGGCGACTTGCTCCTTGGTCATTCCGCAGTGGAGTTGGCTAAGAAATTCCTCGGTCTGTGGCCACATCGTAGTGGATGCACAGCCAGAAGAAACCAAGAAGAACAGAGCTACGGAAGCTGTCCGTCTCATCGCCAGTCGCCCGTCTACCGCTGCAGCGGGCAAGGTAGAGGATAGAGCCCGCCTCCCAGTGATGGCAGGAACAGGCCTGGCGGCGTCGGCCTATTCCAACCTGGGGTGCGCACTCCGACCACTGATGGTGGATCGAGGCCGCAGGCTCGCGTAATAGTCCCGGCGAAGGTACTGCTGTTCGGACCTCGCAACCTGTAGCGGGATGACCTTGGATACTGTGCGGCTTGATTCCGAACACAATCATCCGTACCGCAGTCCTCCTTCCATTCGCCGCAGTTGAAGCCCGGGTTGTCTGGAGCGTCGCGATCAAAGAAGTCATTCTCGAATGTGCAACCGATCGGCCCGCCCCAACTCCGCCGGGGAGTGCCCATGCCGTGGAGGCTACGAGTCGTCGTACTGCCTTGGTCGTCCTCGGTTTGGATGAAGCAGTGCTTGAAAGTACTGAGGCCAATGGTTTGTTGAATCGGAGTGCAGCAGGTCCGAGACTTCTGGCCCAAGAAGTCCGCGAAGATCGCCGGGTTGGACCGTGCATAGGCGTACGGATGGGGTTCGCCCAGGCGGCCGACCGGATCCGCCCTGCCATACCTCCCGGTCCCCGCTTCATACCAGCGGTGAAACAGTGATCCGACGCGACTCTGTCGTACTTCGCGCCGCATCCATCGTGCCTTCTTGGACTTACGGCGCTTGACCCCCCGATGCGAGGTGGGGGGAAAGTGGATATCCCCTGACGCGAGTTTTCGGGCCCCCGGGCGTCGGCGCCCGAGTGCGCCTCGGTGGTCGAGCGTGGGCTCAGGGGTGCGCGTTTTTCCTTTAGCTGCCGCTCGCATGACTTTGGGAGTCTACACCTGGCCAGCGTTGGTCGAGGCCGGCTGGAAGGCTGAGAGGCCGCGCCTCAGCGGTGCTGGTCGCGGTCCCAGAGGGCAGCGAGGTCGCGGGCGCCGTGGACAAAGCGGAGGATATAGAGGGTATCGGCGCGGATCTCGTAGATGAGGCGGTAGTTGTCGACCAAAAGCTCGCGAGTGATCTCGTCACCGAGTTCGGGGACGACCCGCCCAAGGCGCGGGAGGTTTCGGAGGGATTCAGCGGCCGAGCGAATCCGCTGGACGAAGGATTCGGCGTAGGACGGCGAGTCCCTGGCGATGTAGTCGGCGGATTGTTCGAGATCGAGCCAGGCGGGCTCGGTCCAGATCAATCTCCGAGCCATTTTGCCATCCGCCGGACGACGTCCTCGTGAGGGATGACGCGACCTTCGTCGATCGCCCGCTGGCCCTCTTCAATCTTCTGCAGTACGCAGAGGTGGTACTGAATCTGCTCGAGTGTGGCGTCTTCGGGCAGGTTGTCGAGGACCCGCTGGGCTTCTCGTTTGGCGGTGGCAGGCATAATCTTTCTCCCTACGAATTGTAACGCTTCGGCGCTCCTTGCGAGTTCCAGGATGCGTCCTTTTCCTTTAGCTGCCGCTCGAATGACTTTGGGAGTCTACACCTGGCGGGTTCTGAGCGAGGGTGATCGCCGTGCTACACCGGCGCAGTTTGGCGCTGGCGGCGCAGCCGCCGAGCCAAGCTGCGCGTCCATGGGTGGGCGGTGCAGCGAGGGGCGCAGCCTCTCGCGGGGGGCTCTGGGGCGGGAGAGGGCAGACATGCCAAACCGGGGCCGGTCGGCGGAGGCGAAGCCGTCGATTCCCTCTCGACCGGCGATCGCTCCGAGGCCATACCCCTGCATAGCACCCGCTTGCTCGACCGTTTCCGAGCCCTCAAAGAACTCAAGGCCGCCGATCAAGAAGCCGTCATACGACTTCTCGACGCCATGATCCTCAAGAACATGGTCCAGAGAACGTTGGACCTCAGCGAAGCGCGCACGGCTGCGCGCTAGAGAGGCAAGAACGCCCACAAGGGATCGAGAACAGCTATCTCGCTGACACCAAAGGGCTTTTCTGCGTGCATGGCTCCTAGTCGGGCCGGCTCCTAGTTGGGCCGCTACCCGCCGGCAGTAGGCAGCGATCGGCCTTGCGCCTTCACCAGAAGTTCAGCCGTTCGAGTTAGGTCCTCCAAATCGACCTCACCTTCAAGGTGCAGGAGTTGCCAGGATTGCTGGGCAACATGGCCGGCTAGCACTCGTTCGTCCGGCTTCAGACCGTGTTCCCCCCGCAGTTGCAACAGCCGCAGAAGTGCCGAGCCGCCTGAAGTCGTCGGGTCGTTCGCCACCGTTTCCAAAGCTTGGGAGTAGCAGGAAGCTGCTTCCTCGCACTCGCCGAGCTTCTCCGCAACGTTGCCCAGGGCCAGCTCCAGCGTGTACCGCTGGTAGCTCGCGGGCGGCCTCAACGAGAGTGCGGCGAGCAAATCTTGCCTGGCCTCCTCAAGATCGCCGTTGTCCTCGCGTAGCGACGCCCGAAAACCGAGGGCCTCGCCGCGGAGGTCCCCCTCGGGTTCCCGGCGAAGGTACTCATCGACCTCATCGATGGCCGCCCCGAGGTCCGGCTGTACCATCGCCCTGACGGCACGCTTCTGGACCTCGATCCACTCTCGCCACTTCTCTTCGGAACTCTGCGGCTGACTCATGCTGGGCACTTGTAGTAGGGCCAGACGCCCCCGTTGTTCTTGCACTCACGATAGCAGGCGCCGCATTCCTTCCTGGGGCCGAAGGTCGGCTTGTTCCACTCGGGCTGCCAGGGGTTCTCTAGACACTGACCAAGAGCGATGGCGCAGGGATCAGGTGGCTCTGGCCTGCAATCGTCGCACTCGTCTGCGTTGTCCCACCAGTCGGTGATGATCTCGGTAGCTGCCCAGGCTCCAGCGACAATCAGAATAGGAACACCTATAATGTCGCCAATAGGCAGTGGGCCGTCAACGGCCACACATGCACCGCCAGCCGTCGCCAGTGCGCCCGCACCAAACAGTCCAAGAGGATCGAGATAGAGGACGGGATTCTGAGCGCCATAGAGGTATGGCTGCTCATGCCTCGGGTTGCCCGTCCGCAGCATCGCTAGGTAATAGGCGTCCACGGCATTGATCGGCGCCTCCCCCGGTCGGCCCGCACTCTCCAGCACACCGAGATTGATCGGGTCCTTCCTGTTGTACCTCCCCGTCCCCACTTCATACCAGCGGTGCACGTTGTAATACCCCTCGGCCCCCAAACTCGCATCCGCCCAGGCCTCATCCGCCCACTGCCCTGGGAAGCGCAGGACTGTTTGGGCTCCCGCGTAGTCTTGGCCGAAGGGTTCGAAGCCGCCTTGCCACAGTTGGAGTCCGGTTTCGTCGGTGGCGAGGATGGGGGTGCCGAGGTGATCGGTGGTGAGGTAGAGCCAGCTTTCGGTGCCACCGCTGGGTAGTGAACGGGTGGCGACGGGGCGGCCGGCGAAGTAGAAGAGGGTCTTGGCGATCGAAGGAGTGACGAGGCTGGACCGGGGCTCGATGGCGTGGAGGAGCCCCTCGCTGCTGTAGGTGGCGGTCACGGTGGGGCCGGTCAGGCAGGTGGCCACTCCGGGGTCGCCGCCGACGACTACGTCCCAGCAGCCGGCATCGCCTTCTTCGAAGCCGTTGATGAAGAGTTGATCGAAGGGCTTTTCGGTGGCGGAGATCAGGAAGCCGCGACCGTCGTAGAGCTGGTTGGCTTCGACACTGCCCGCCGGGCGGGCGATCCTGGCCAGGCGGCCGGCGTCGTCGTGGGTGAAGGCGATCACGTTGCCGGCGGCGTCGATCTCTTCCAGGTGGCCGGCAAGTCCGTAGGTGTAGGTGCGGGTGCCGCCGGCGCCGAGTTGCACTTGGCTGAGGATCGGCGTGTTGCCCGAGGTGCCGGGCTGGTAGGTGTAGCTATCTTGTACTGTGTCGCGGGTTTTGCTCAACCGGTTGCCGATCTTGTCGTAGCTCCAGCTGAGCTGGCCCCATGGGCCGTCGCCTTGGGTCAGGAAGTAGTGGAAGTCCTGGTAGCCGTAGACCCGATCGCGGGTAGGATCGGCGTCGAGCAAGTCGTCGATCAGGGTGGGGTTGCCCACCGCGTCGGTGGTGTAGTCCCAGTCGAGCAAGGTCGCGGCGCCGGTAGCGGTGATGCGGTCGGGGAAGTAGCGCGCGGTGTGGGCGCGGGTCTCGACCAGGCCGTTGCCCAGGGCGAGCGACTTCAGCGGCCCGGAAGGCGCGTAGCTGGCCGCCGTCACCAGCGGCTGATCGAGCAAGCCCGCCCGCTCGGCCGTCAGGGTTTGCTGGCGGTCGGCGAAATCGTAGCTGTAGCGTGCCGTCACACCGGAAGCTGTCATGGCAGAAGGATACCCGATCGTCTCCCGATTGCCGTTGGCGTCGTAGCTGTAGGTCAGGGCACCGTCGCGGGTCACGCGGCCGAAGCGGTCGTAACAGTAGTCGAGGGTCTCGCCTTTGCGGGTCATCGAGCCCAGCCGGCCGGCGGCGAAGTCCTCCCCTACCGCGCAAGAGGCCGGGGCGGTGTCGTAGCTGTAGGCGACGTTGAGGCTGAAGGGGGTGTAGAGCAATTGGGTCACTCGGTCCAGCTCGTCGATGATTCTTGTGCTCACCACGCCGCGCGCGTCGGTGCTCTGCTCCAGTTCGCCGTGGTCGTTGTAACCGTGGCTGGTAGTGCCGGAGACGACGGAGACTTCCTCGGTCAAGAGGTCGCGGTCGCTGTAGGTGTAGCTGGTGAGGTTGCCCTCGGCGTCGGTCACGGCCGTCAAGTGGTCTTGCACGTCGTAGCCGTACTGGGTGAAGGCGGTGCCGCCGCCGGCGCCGGCCCAGGGCTGGGTGACGCGGGTCAGCCGATCCAGCTCGTCATAGAGGTAGGTGGTGGTTGGTGGAGCCGCCTGGCCGGCACTCGGGTGGTTGGCGTCCCACACCTTCTCCAGGTTGCCGTCGCAATCGTAGGCGTACTCGGTCGCCGTGCCGTCGGCGTGCCGGATGCGATCGAGATAGCAGCGGGTGGCGTAGTCGTAGTCGGTGAAGCTCTCGATGACGTAGGCCGCGCCGTCCCACCGTTGCAGCTCTTCGCGGGTGCGGTTACCGGCGCCGTCTAGCTGGTAAACGGTGCGCTCGCCCGGGGTGGCGGCGTCCGCCTTGCGCTCGATGGAGGTCAGGCGGCCCGCCGAGTCATAGCCGTACTCGATCACGTTGCCGCGCGGCAGGATGGTGCGGAAGAGATCGCCCAGCGGTGTGTAGAGCTGCTGGGTCACCAAGTCCCCGGCCACGATCGGATCACCCGGCTGTGCTCCGGCGGTGCCGCGTTGGATGGTGTCTGTCACTCGGTCCAGCGGGTCGTAGCGCGTTTCGGTCAGCACACCGTTGACCTCGGTCACGCCCGTGCGCCGGTTGAACGGGTCGTGGGCGAAGGTGGTGGCACCGATCAACGGGTCGGTGCGAGTGGCGGCGAACAGGTCGCCGCGCGCCGGATCGTAGGTGAAGTTGGTGGAGTCGGACTGGCCGAATCCGGGAGGATCGAGGGTGAGCAGCTGACCGGAAGTCGTGTAGCCGGGGAACAGGGTGATCAGGCTGAAGGTGCCGCCGGGGCGGGTCGCCTCTTTGCCGGTTTCGGTGCGCTGGGTCAAGTTGCCAGTTGCCGGGTCGTAGACGAAGGCGCTTTCGCGGAAGC